>NZ_JASXSH010000015.1 GCF_030315745.1 Gordonia heveisoli
CCCCCCCCCCCCCCCCCCCCCCCCCCCCCCCCCCCCCCCCCCCCCCCGCCCCACTGCCCACAGAACGCCGGACCCCCGGTGCGCTTCGTCAGTTAAGGCTTTCCATGTCTGAGCATCTCGCCTTCTTTGTGCTGGGATTGGGCAACGGTGCGGTGTACGCGGCCCTGGGCCTCGCACTCGTGATGACCTTCAAGAGTTCCGGTGTGGTCAACTTCGCCACCGGTGCCATCGCCCTCTACGCCGCCTACACCTACGGCTTCCTGCGTCAGGGGTATCTCCTCAACCCTGTTCCCGGCCTTGAGGCGCGGGTCGACCTCGGTGGCAAAGTCGAGGTGATCCCGGCACTCCTGATCTCCGTCATCATCGCCGCCGCGCTCGGAGTTCTGCTTTACCTCATCGTCTTTCGTCCGATGCGCAGTGCGCCCGTGCTCGCCAAGGCGGTCGCGTCGATCGGTCTGATGCTGGTCATCCAGGCGCTGATCGCATTGCGGGTCGGCGAGAACACCCCCAATGTCGGCGCCATCTTCGCCCGTGACGTCATCCGCATCGGCGACACCTCGGTGACCACCGACCGGATCTGGCTCGCCGTGGTGATCGTCGCACTGGGTGTGTGTGCCGCACTCGTGTTGCGGTACACGAGGTTCGGCGTTGCCACCGAGGCGGCCGCGGAGTCGGAGAAGGGTGCGCTCGTCACCGGCCTGTCGCCGGACCGGATCGCGCTGAGCAACTGGGCGCTGTCCTCGGCCACCGCAGGCATCGGCGGTGTGGTGATCGCCCCGATCGTCCCGCTGAACCCGGTTGCCTACTCGATGTTCATCGTGCCCGCGCTGGCCGCCGCGCTGGTCGGCAACTTCACGAGTATCGCCCTCACCGTCGGCGCTGGGCTGGCCATCGGCATGCTGCAGGCCGAGGCGACCAACATCCAGTCGATGGTCGACTGGATGCCCGACGCCGGTCTGGCCGAAGCGGTTCCGCTGGTGCTCATCCTGGGCTTCCTGCTTGCGCGAGGCAATCCGCTGCCCGGACGCGGTGCGGTGGCCGGCCAGAGTCTCGGACGATCACCACGACCACGACATGTGCTGGCGCCGAGCGTGTTCGGCGTGGTCATCGGCATCGTCGCGCTGGTCGCGACCAGCGGTGACTTCCGCCTCGCCGTCATCCTGTCGATGATCTACGCGGTGATCGCCCTGTCGCAGACGGTGGTCACCGGGTATGCCGGCCAGGTGTCGCTCGCCCAGCTGACGCTTGCCGGTGTCGGCGCCTATGGGCTGTCCCGGCTGACCGAGGACTTCGGCGTCCCGTTCCCGATCGCGCCCCTGCTGGCCGCGCTCGCCGCGACAGTGGTCGGGGTGATCGTCGGACTGCCCGCGCTGCGTGTCCGGGGTCTGCCGTTGATGGTCGCGACGCTGGCGCTCGCGGTGTTCCTCGAGGCGTTCTGGTTCCGCAATCCTTCGCTCAACGGCGGGATACAGGGAGCTCCCGTGCAGGCGCCGTCGCTGTTCGGACTGGACCTGGGTATCGGTGCGGGCGAGGGATATCCGCGAGTTGTCTTCGGTGTGCTGTGCCTGGTCGTCCTGGTTCTCGCAGTACTGGGTGTGGCCTGGTTGCGCCGCAGCAATCACGGTGCCGCGATGCTGGCGGTGCGCGCCAACGAACGTTCCGCGGCGGCCGCAGGTATCAATGTCGGAGTCACCAAACTGGCCGCCTTCGCGGTCGCCTCCTTCCTGGCCGGACTCGGCGGATCGTTGCTGGCCTACCAGCAGTCGCTGGCCACGGCCGGGACCTACTCGGTCTTCGCGGGCCTGGGTCTGTTCGCGGTGTTCTATGTGGCCGGGGTGACCTCGATCTCGGGCGCGTTGCTCGCCGGGATTATGGCGCCCGGCGGCATCCTCTATACCGCCTTCGATCAGTTCAGCGAGACGTTCGGCGACTACTACCTGCTGATCAGCGGCATCATGCTGGTGGTCGTCGTGATCACCAGCCCGGACGGTCTGGTCGGTCATCTGGGTCGACTACCGCTCGCGCGCCTGCCTTTCGGTCGACTGCTGCGCTCGACACCGGAGCCGGTCGTCACCACCGACATCAGTGTGGCCGCGCCGGTCTCGGGCCGGGTCGACGGTGATACGCCGGTGCTCGAGGTGAGTGACGTCGGAGTTCTCTACGGGCAGGTCCGGGCCCTCGCGGACGTCAGTTTCACCGTGGCTCCCGGTGAGATCGTCGGCCTCATCGGCCCCAACGGAGCGGGGAAGACGACGCTGATCGACGCGATCGGCGGATTCGCCCCCGCGGCCGGCCGGATTCGATTGAACGGCAACGACGTCCATCATCTGCCTGCCTTCCGCCGGAGTCGGCTCGGATTGGGACGCACCTTCCAGGACATCGAGCTCTACGACGAGCTGACGGTCGCGGAGAATGTGCTGGCCGGGGCGGTCGGCGGCGATCACGATCCGGCCGAGACGGTTGCCGCGGTCCTCGGGTTGCTGGAGATCACCGAGCTGGCCGACGTGACGGCCGCGGATCTGTCCCAGGGGCAACGGCAACTCGTCTCGGTGGCCAGGGTGCTGGCTCGTCGGCCGGATGTCGCGCTGCTCGACGAACCGGCGGCAGGGCTGGATACCACCGAAAGCGTTTGGCTCGGTGAACGTTTGCTCGCGGCGCGGTCGACCGGGGTGAGCATGCTGCTCGTCGACCACGACATGGATCTGGTGCTCAGTATCTGCGACCGGGTGGTCGTGCTGGACCTGGGTCGTGTCATCGCGGTCGGTACACCGGCGCAGATCCGGGCCGACGACGAGGTCATCCGCGCCTACCTCGGGACTCCGAAGGCGGCCGAGGACGACGAGGAGCCGACGGACCCCGCACCGCGGAAACCCGAACTCGGCCACCATGAGGAGGTGACGACATGACGAATGTGCTCGACTGCCGCGCTCTCGACGCCGGCTACCGGAAGAACAGTCCTTGTGTGCGCGGCGTTGACCTGTCGCTGCGCACCGGCGAGATCCTGGCGCTGGTCGGCCCGAACGGGGCGGGGAAGACGACCCTGCTCAACACCGTCGCCGGGCTGCTGCCCGCGTTGGGCGGTGGCGTCGCGGTCGGCGGGTCGCCGCTGCCGGCAGGCAACCCGCGCGCCGCGGTGCGGGCGGGGGTGGTTCTGGTCCCCGACGATCGTGCCCTGTTCGGCCGGTTGAGTGTCACCCAGAATCTCGCTCTCGCGGTCCGTGCCCGAGGCGACCGGAAAGAACAGGTCGAGCGGGTCCTCGATCACTTTCCGTCGCTGCGCAAACGGCTGAAGGTCGATGCGGGTCAGCTGTCCGGCGGTGAACAGCAGATGCTGGCCATCGGCCGGGCGCTGGTGCAGCGACCGAAGGCGTTGCTGATCGACGAGCTCAGCATGGGGCTGGCACCCGTGATCGTCGAGTCGATCCTGCCCGTTCTGCGTGAGGTGGCCGCGACCGACGGCACCGCGATCGTGATCGTGGAACAGCATGTGCGGCTGGCACTGGACGTCGCCGATCGCGCGATGGTTCTGGTTCACGGCCAGGTGCGGCTGGACGAGGACGCATCGACACTGGCCCGCGACGTCGGCCGCATCGAGCACGCCTACCTCGGCGCCGACGACATCGCGTCCTGAGCGTCAGTCCACGACGCCCGGCGGTACCGCACCCGACCACTGCCGGGGCTCGATGAAGATGCCCTCGGCCTCGGCGGTGATGCCGTCGGCGTCGGACAACGTGCCGCGCACGATCTTCTTGCGGCCGCCGCGTTCGGTCACCCACGACTGGCAGACCAGATCACCCAACGGGGTCGGGCGCAGGTAACGGACGGTGATGGTGCCGGTGTAGGCGGGAACGCCGTCGACGCTGGCACCTTCGCCGAGGATGTGATCGAGGATCATCGCGCATACCCCGCCGTGCACATGTCCGCCAGGCCCTTCGTAGGCGGCGCCGAGGGTGAACTCGGCTCGCACCCCGTCGCCCACCTTCTCGGTCACCAGCGGCGGGGCGATCGCGTTGCGGACTCCGATGACCGCGTTCCCCCAGGGCATGCCGGCACCGTCCGGGGTGAAACGGTTGCCGTACGGGCCGTCGATCTGCGCGGCCCGCAGGTCGGTGACGACATCGGCGATCCGTCGCCGGGCGTCGTCGATCAGCTCGTCGGGGACCTCGGTGCGGATCACCGCGTCGATCAGCTCGCGGACGCTGTCGGCAAGTGGGGCGTAGACCGCACGCCGACGTTCGAGTTCGGTTTCGGAGATGTCTTCGATGGTGAATTCCACGGGGGCTCCCGGTCGTGATCGGCGGTCGTCGAGCGACCACAAGTGGCGCGCATTTCTAGAACGTGTTCTAATTTAGCGGAAGATCATGATCTCCGCGTGCCGGACCAGCCGAACGCCGACGACTTGTCGCGGCGAATCCCGACCTCCGGCAGTGGCAAAGGTGTCAGGAGCAGAACCCGATGGGTGCCGAACAGCGCGAACTCGTCGATCGCGACGAGAACTGGGTCGGCCGCGTCCTCCCGCTCCTGCGGCTGGTCGCGAAAACCTACTTCCGCTCGGAAGTCCGTGGGATGGACAAGGTGCCCGACGGGGGAGTCCTGCTCGTCTCGAATCACTCCGGCGGCATGCTGGCCTTCGACGTGCCGGTGATCGCGGTCGCCTTCGCCGACCAGTTCGGCGACGCCCGGCCGCTGTACACCCTCGCCCACGACATCCTGTTCAACGGGCTGGGCAAGGAGATCTTCGGCAAGGTGGGATTCCTGCCCGCGCACCCGCGTAACGCCGTACACGCGTTGCGGTCGGGAGCCGCGACCATCGTCTTCCCCGGCGGTGACTGGGATGCGATGCGGCCGACCTCGCACAGCGCGACCATCGACTTCAACGGTCGAAAAGGCTACGTACGCACCGCCATCGAGGCCGGTGTCCCGATCGTCCCGATCGTCACCCTCGGCGGACAGGAGACCCAGCTCTTCCTCAACCGGGGCGACGGCCTCGCCCGTTTCCTTGGCATCGACAAACTCCTGCGGATCAAGAGCGCCCCCTTCGGCCTGGGTTTCCCCTTCGGACTCACCCCCGGCTTCCCGCCGAATCTGCCACTGCCGTCAAAGCTGGTCACCGAGGTCCTCGACCCCATCGACATCGTCGCGGAGTTCGGCTCCGACCCCGATCACGACGTCGTCGACGAGATGGTGCGCAAGCGGATGCAGCACGCCCTCGACGACCTGGCACGGGCGCGTCGTTTCCCGGTGCTCGGATAACCCGGGGTGGGTGAGGTGACGGTGTCTGATTCACGCCGGTCCGAAGCAACGCGCCGGGTGCGGGAGACAGCCGTCGGCCTCCGCGCCCGTGGTCGGCGTACCGCCTGGCTGGCCCGCACACTCATATCTTCCGGTTTCCTCGGTGGCACGCGTATCGACCGCTACGCGCGGATGGGCCTGGCGATGCGCAGGCACGGCGGGGCGTCGCCGGTCAGCGGCATCGGACTGGCCGCCGCCCGCGCCCCGCGAGCGACCGCGATCATCGACGAGGCGGGCAGCCTCACCTGGGGTGACCTCGACGCCCGAGCCGACGCGCTGGCCGCCGCCATCGCCGCGCTGCCCGGCGCACCGGTCCGCACGGTCGCGATCATGTGCCGCAACCATCGTGGCCTCATCGAGTCGCTGGCCGCGCTGTCGCGACTCGGGGTCGACGCGGTACTGCTCAACACGGGATTCGCCGGACCCCAGCTGGCCGATGTACTCACGCGTGAGCAGGTCGACCTCGTCATCGCCGACGACGAGTTCGGGGAATTGATCGATCATGCGGCACAGCGGAATCCGGGACTCCGGCGAGTACGCGCCTGGCTGGATTCCGAACGTGACGCGGCCGGAACATCGCCGGCGCCGGACAGTCTCGATGCGCTCATCGACGCCCACCTGGGCCGACGCGCCCCGCGGCCGCCTCGTCCGGGACGGATCGTGCTGCTGACCTCCGGCACGACCGGCACTCCGAAGGGCGCGCGGCGGGGCGGATCGACCGCGGTCGGGTCACTCGCCGCGCTCCTCGACCGGATCCCGTGGCGGTCGGGGGAGACAGTGGTGATCGCGGCACCGATCTTCCACGCGTGGGGATTCGGGCAGGTGGCGATCGCGGCGACGATGACCTGCACGATGGTCATGCGACGCAGATTCGATCCGGTGGCGACCCTGGAGATGGTCGCCGAGCACGGTGCGACCGGGCTGGCCGTCGTCCCGGTGATGCTGGAACGGATCATCGATCTTCCCGGTCCCGTACTCGACGCGCATCCGACCCCGACGCTGCGTTTCGTGACCGCCAGCGGCTCCCGTATGCGCACCGACGCGCTATTGGCCTTCATGGACCGCTACGGGGACACCGTCTACAACAGCTACAACGCCACCGAAGCCGGACTCATCAGCACCGCCGTCCCGGCCGACCTGCGCGCTGCCCCCGACACCGCCGGACGGCCGCTCGTCGGCACCAGCGTGCGCATCCTGGACGACGACAACCGGGAACTCCCAGTCGGTCAGATCGGCCGGATCGTCGTCGCCAGCAACTCTGGATTCGACGGGTACACCACCACCTCGGATACCAAGGATTTCGCCGATGGGCACATGGTGTCCGGCGATGTCGGCCGGATCGACGAAAGTGGACTGCTCTTCGTCGTCGGGCGCGACGACGAGATGATCGTGTCCGGTGGGGAGAACGTCTATCCCCTCGAGGTGGAGCAGGTCCTCGGCGGTCATCCCGGCGTCACCGAGGTCGCGGTCATCGGCGTCGATGACGAGAAGTTCGGGCAACGGCTCGCCGCCTTCGTCGTCACGGCACCGGGAGCCGAGGTCGGGGCAGACCAACTGCGCGATCACGTGCGTGGTGAGCTGGCCGGTTTCAAGGTGCCGCGCGACATCGTCTACCTCGACGAACTGCCGCGCAACGCGACCGGAAAGGTCGTCAAACGTGAACTGGTGCCCGGAGATCCGCGCGATCCCGGCATCCTCGGGTCCAGCGCCGTCGAATCCGCAACCCGACCGCGGAAGGACGGGTGACGTGGAACGTATGACCGGGCCCGACGCCCTGATGCTCAACATGGAATCGGCGAGCACACCGATGCACACCCTCAAGGTGGCCGTCCTCGATCCGTCCCGGCGCGGGGAGCCGGTGACCCTGGCCGAATTGCGTGCGGTACTGCCGAACTACCTCGGTCGCTTCCCGCGGGCTACTCAGCGGCTGGAGTATCTGGCAGGCTACGCCGCCCGACCGTTCTGGGTGCGCGACGAATACTTCGATGTCGCAGATCATCTCGACGAGGTCACCCTGTCGTCGCCGGGCGGGCGAACCGAACTCGATGCCCTATTGGCCGAACTCGCCGTGGCGCGACTGGACCGTGACCGGCCACTGTGGGCACTCACGCTGGTCCATGGGCTGGCGCAAGGGCAGCAGGCGGTGGTCGTGCGGGTGCATCACGCACTGGCCGACGGGCTGGCCGCGCTCAACACCTTCATGGCCTCGACGGGTGAACGCGGCGAGGTGATCGTCCCAGCACCGCCGGCTCCGGTCGGGGTGGTGCACGACCAGCGCACGCTGTGGAAGGCTGCCCGTGCGGAATCGTGGCAGCTCCTGTGCGACATCCCCCGCGTCGTCACCGGTTTCGGCCGTGCCCTGGAGGCCAAACGCAGTGCTCGTCGGGCCGGCGCGCACATCCCCAAACCGATGACGGTGCGGCGCAACAGTTTCAACGCCCGGAGCGGGGCGCAGCGGGTCTGCGCCAGCGGCGACATACCGCTCGCCGACATCCAGCGGATCGCGCTGGCCACCGGCACCTCGGTCAACGGCGCGCTGCACGGCGTCATCGCCGGCGCCAAGCGGGCCGAACTCCTCGGGCGCGGCGAGGATCCCGGTATGTCGGTCACGGTGTTCGGCGTTTGTCGGGACCTCACGTCGACGCGGACGTTCGGCAACGAGATCGCCACCGCCGCCGCCTATCTGCGCACCGACCTGGATGATCCGGTAGCCCGGATCGTGCAGACCGCGGCCAGCTGTGACGCCACGGTACGCCGGCGTCGGGCCATCGGTTTCGAACTCACCGAGAAGATCGCCACCTATACGGGTCGGGTCGGTCCGGTCTTCCGCAGTCTCGCCGCGCACCGGGCGCCCCTGGTGATGAACAACATCACCACCGCCAACATGCCCGGCCCGCGCACCACCCGGTGGGTCGGCGACATCGAGATCGTCGACTGGATCTCGTTCGCGTTGGCGATCGCCCCGGCGGACGTCAATCTCACCGCGTACAGCTATGCGGGCCGAATCAGCTTCGGACTCATCGCCACCCCGGAGTCCATGCCCGATCCAGCCGGATTCATCCGGCGGATCAAGACGTCGCTGGCACAGGCCACCGACGCCCTCGACCTGCATGCAGCAACAGTGACATCCACGACGACCGCGGAGTGTTGATGCCCGACTGGGAAACCGGCCGTGCCCGGGCCGAACTGTTCGCCTCCGTGCTCCCGCGTGCGGTGCTGAGTGCGCGTAACGCCGGTCGCGGCGATCCGGCGAGTGGGATCCCCGCGTCGCCCGTCGGTGTCCGCGCGGTCGGGGAGACCGTCATCGACGAGTTCTTCATCGCAATCAACTCGGTGATCCGCGACATCCCGCCGAACGACGAGATCGAACGCAGCGTCGGCCGTTGTGCGGAGGTGGCCGCCGGGTTCACCGAACTGGGTGCTCTCGGCATGAACGTCGATCCGCCGATTCCGCTCATCCTCGGGAGAGACCGGAAGTTGTTCGGAACAACAGGTTTCCACCAGATCGACTTCTCCGTGCAGCCGGACTTCCCGATACTGGACCCCGCCGACGACCCGTACCGGGACGGCCTGACGTCGATGCGGGTGCTCTCGCGCGGTGGAACCGGCCGTCGCTGGCTTATCTGGGTTCACGGTGCCGCCCAAGGACGGTCGGATGATCTGTATGCCTTCCGGGCCGCGCATCTGCACAAGAACCTCGGCTACGACGTCGCATTCCCGGTGCTGCCCGCCCACGGTTCTCGACGTCGGGACAAAGTGGCCTACCCGGGTCTTGACCCGCTGCTCAATGTCGCGATGACCTTGCGTGCGGTGGCCGAGATCCGGTCGCTCATCGGGTGGATCGCCGCGCACGACCCCATCGACATCACCATCGCGGGCACCTCGCTGGGTGGCCCGATCGCGGCGCTGGTGGCGTCGTTGGACAAGCGTGTCTCGTCGGTACTCGCCGTGGTTCCGATGCTGGATATGCACGGCACCCTCGCCCATCACATGGACCGTGCGGGGTCGCGAGGCCGACAACTCGCCGCCCTGATGCGTTCGGATGCGGTGCGTGCGGTCTCCTCGGTGGTCGATCCGCTGTCGGTCGAACCCTACGCGCGGTCTGCGCGGCGGATGGTGGTCGCGGCGCTCAACGATCGGGTCACCTCGGTGACGGCCGCCAGCCGGTTGCACGACCACTGGGGTGGCGGCGTGCACTGGTACCGGGGCAGCCATGTCGGACATGCGATCTCCGGTGAGATCCGACGTGCGGTGGATGACTTCCTCCGGTCGGCACCCGGCCCCGACGAAGACCTGCGCGGACAACAGGCCGTCGGCTGAAAGTGGGGGACGAGTGTTCGTCCCCTACTTTTCGGGAGTTCCCCTGGTTGCATTGCGGGGATGAACGTGAAAGTGGGGGAGGAGTGTTCTTCCGCGAGGTTTCGGTAGTTCCCCTGGTTGTAACGCGGGGATGTTCGTGAAAGTGGGGGAGGAGTGTTCTTCCCCTACTTTCGGCGTCCGGCGCCTGGCACCGGCTGAAAGTGGGGGAGGAGTGTTCGTCCCCTACTTTTCGGGAGTTCCCCTGGTTGCATTGCGGGGATGAACGTGAAAGTGGGGGAGGAGTGTTCGTCCCCTACTTTCGGTGGCCCGGCGTCGGTCGCCGCCTGAAAGTGGGGGAGGAGTGTTCGTCCCCTACTTTTCGGGAGTTCCACTGGTTGCATTGCGGGGATGAACGTGAAAGTGGGGGAGGAGTGTTCGTCCCCCACTTTCGGCGCCCGGCGTCGGCCTCCGGGCGCTGTCAGGGAATGAGATCGGGGTTGGCGTCGGCGAGAATGGCGTCGCGGTCGTCGGCCAGCATGAAGCCGGCGGCGATCGCGGCGTCGGCAGCGTCCCGGTAGTGCTTGTCGTAACCCTCCCGGGTGCCGTAACGCGCCGCGAGGAGATCGGGGGCGACGGTTTCGGTGGACCCGAACAGCAGGCAGATCCGCGACACCGGCTGCTCGACGACGCCGCTGAGCTTTTGGGTGGCGGCGTCGACACAGGGGGTGCGGACCCCGCCGAGGACGTTGCCGAACGCGTCGCGGACGAAGACGGGTTCGGCGGTCCGATCGCCGTGGTCGAGGTGCAGCGGCGGCGCTGCCGGGGGGACGGTAGCACCGGCGGCCCACGAGTTCAGGTGGCGCAGCCCGGCGCGCAGGACGAAGCGCTGCTGGCCGCGATTGACCGGCGTCGGGCAGCCGAGCATATCCTCGTACGGCCCGATCTGGTGGAGGTCGGCGTGCGAGGTGCCCGCGATCTCCCACACGCGCAGCCGATTGGTATCGGGTTGACGCGCAAGGTGATAGCGAAAATTGGTGAGCACGTCGGTCTCGGTCTGCACGATCAGGACGGGGGTGTCGAGATCGTCGCGGATGGTGACCGGGTCCCCGGTGAACGCGCCGTTGATGTCGACGCCCGCTCCCACCTCGCCGAGCGGTAACGCCGACGCCGAGCGGCTGTGGATCAGATAGCCGTCGTAAATGCCATGGGCGCGGGCGAATTCGTTGGTATACGTGGTCAGCGCCATCGCCGACTGGGATTCGCCAACCGCGAGTGCGCGCTGCACACGGAGGCCGGTCAGCGGATGGTCGGCGTCCTGGGCAGCCGACCGCAAGGACTCACCGATCGACGCGAAGATGTTGTGGCAGTAGGCATCGCCGGGATGTCGTAGCATGCCGTAACGCTCGGGGTCCTTGCCGGCCAGGCCTGCGGCGGCGGGGTTGCCGAGTCCGACCGACCCCGATCCGCCCTCGATGCCGGTGAACTGTGCCGAGACCCCGGCGTAGGCGTAGCCGGCCCGGACGAGTTCGTCGGCGAGGTAGGTGTATTCGGGGGCGGCGTCGTTACCGCTGGAGACATTCAGCCATTCGACGACGAGGGTCCCGTTGAAGCGGTCGGCATCGGTCGGGCGGCGCACCAGGATGCGGGTGACGAAGTCGACGGCGTCGACCTCGCCACCCGCGGTGTGTCCGCGGACGTTCCCGTGTACGGCGTATTCGTCCTCGCGGTAGCCGTATGCGTGCAGATCCGGGCCCGGGGTTGCGCTCATCAGCGAGCATCCCTTGCCGCCGGACAGCCTTCGGAAGATCATCTGCGTTCCCACCTCATGCCGGTACTGCTCCTGACTCACTGCTGCTGGGCGGCCTTGCGCGCCTTGCGGTGCTTCTTGCTCACCTCACCGAACATCATGTTCATTTTGGTCCCGATCGGCCACCCCACGTAATAGCAGAGGAACAGTGCGATCTCTTCGAGCTGTTCGGGGGTGAGTTCGTCGTTGCCCAGTGCCGCACCGGCCTGGATCTCGGCGACGTCGACCTGGCCGGCCGCGGCCAGGGCGCCGAGCAGGATGAGTCGACGATCCCGGACGCTGAGTCCCTCCCGGGTCCAGACCTCGGCGAACAGCTGATCGGCGGTGTGCGCGAAGTGCAGGCCGGGACCGTCGGACATCTCCCAGCCGTACACCTGGGTCATCATCTCCAGCCCTCGGCGCCGCTGGTCGGTCTGCTCCGGGGCCTCTGATTCATCGGACATGGACGGTCATTCTCCTTCGGTGTGTGGGACGCCGAGACCGGCGGCGAGGTCGCGCAGGGCGATGTCGCCGAGCGGCAGGTCGACGCCGAGTTCGCGGCCGAGCGCGAGGGCGAGGGACAGATCTTTCTCGCCGAGACCACGGACGTGGGTGAAGATCGGGTGCCAGAAATCGTCGGGCTCGATCGGGGCGGTGTTGTCGCGCAACATGATCGCCCCGGCGCCGCCGGTGATGGCGTCGGTGTGCCGGACGACCCGCCCCAGCTTGGCGATGTCGATGCCCGCGGCCTCGGCCAGCCGTGCCGCCTCGGTGGTGGCGGTGAAGGAGATGAAGTGCAGCAGATTCCGGGCCAACTTCATCTTGGTGCCTGCACCGACCTCGTCACCGGCGTGTACGAGCATGTCGGCGGCGAGCGCGAACGGTTCCTTCAGTGCGGTGTAGGCGTCCCGTGGGCCACCGACCATGATCGCCAGCCTGCCCTGTTCGGCGCCTGGGGCGCCGCCGGAGATGGGGGCGTCGAGCAGGATCACGTCCTTCTCGGCGCATACTGCGGCCAGTTGGGCCGCGGTGTCCGGACCGATGGTCGAATGCACGGTGATGATCGTGCCGGGCCCCGCGGTCGTCAGCAGGCCACCTTCCCCGGCGACGACGGTGCGCACCTGCTCGTCGGTGACGACGCAGATGCCGATGATGTCGGCGGCCGAGCCGAGGTCGGCGAGCGAATCCACCGCGGTGGCACCCTGTTCGACCAGTTTGGCGACGGCGTCCGGCGAAAGGTCGAAGACGGTGAGTCCGCCCGGCCACGTGGCCAGGCGACCCGCCATCGGGCCGCCGATGTTGCCGAGGCCGACGTACCCGAGGCGGACCGGTGCCGGGGCACTCATGCGCGGTAGACCTGTCCGCCGTCGACGTTGAAGATCTGCCCGGTGATCCAGCCTGCCTCGTCCGACAGCAGGAACTTCAGCATGCCGACGTGATCATCGGCGGTGCCGAATCGTTTGAGCGGCAGCTGCTTGACCATGTCGGCCACCATCTCCTTGGGCGTGGTGGAACGGGTCGCCTCGGTGTCGGTGGGTCCGGGGGCGATGGCGTTGACGCGGATGTTGTTGCCGCCCAGTTCGGTTGCCAGCTGGAAGGTCAAGTTGTTGATACCTGCCTTGGCCAGACCGTAGAAGCCGCTGTAGATCCAGGCTGCGGTGGAGGACTGGTTCACGATGGCGCCGCCGTCCTTCATGTGCGGGTAGACCGCGCGGGTCACGTTGAGTGCGCCGTCGAGGTTGACGCTCATGAACTTCTTGTAATAGTCCCATGGCACGGTGATCAGGAAGTCGAGCTTCATGCCGCCGTAGATCGCGGCGTTGTTGACCAGGCCGTGGATGTTGCCGTAGGTCTCGACGGTCTTGGCCGCCAGATTCTCCGCCGACTCGGGATCGGAGACGTCGGTGTGTACGTACAGACCGCCGATATCGGCGGCGACCTTCTCGCCGGACTCGTCGTTGACGTCGGCGACGACGACATTGGCGCCCTCGTCGGCGAGGCCGCGGGCATAACCCTCGCCGATGCCACCGGCCGCGCCGGTCACGATGATGGTCTTACCGTCAAAACGTCGGGTACTCATTGCGCTGCTTTCTGTTTGGGTGTTGCTGGTGAATGTCGGGGTGGGATGGTCAGGCGGGACGGGCGACGGCCTTGGATTCGAGGTACTCCTCGAAGCCGGCGACGCCCATCTCGCGTCCGATTCCGGACTGCTTGTAGCCACCGAACGGGACGTCGGCGGAGTACCAGATGCCACCGTTGACGCCCATGGTCCCGGTGCGAACACCGTTGACCACCTTGTTGATCCGATCCTCGTCGGTGCCGTAGACCATGCCGGACAGGCCGTAGGGGGAATCGTTGGCGATCGCGATGGCGTCGTCGTCGCCGTCGTGGGCGATGATGACGAGCACCGGACCGAAGATCTCTTCCTGGGCGGCTCGTGCGGAGTTGTCCAGACCGGAGATCAGGGTCGGTTCGACGAAGAAGCCCTTGTCCTTGTCGGCCGGACGTCCGCCGCCGATCTCGACGGTGCCGCCCTCCTCCTTGGCGATGGCGATGTAGGACTCGACCCGATCGCGCTGGGCCGCCGAGATGAGCGGGCCGCAGATGGTTCCGGGTTTTGCGGGGTCGTCGGCGGGGAGACCGGCCATCGCGTCGCGCGTTGCGGTGATCGCCTCGGCCAGCTTCTCGCGGGGAACGACGAGTCGGGTGGTGATGGCACAGCCCTGACCGGCATGGGTGACCACGGAGAACGCGGCCATCGCGCAGGCGCCCGCCAGGTCGGCGTCGTCGAGGACGATGAACGCCGACTTTCCGCCGAGTTCCAGGAAGACCTTCTTCAGGCTGTCCGCAGCGGCGGCCATGATCTTCTTGCCGGTCGCGGTGGAGCCGGTGAAGGACACGATGTCCACGCGCGGGTCACTCGACAATTGGGCGCCGACGCCATGGTCGGAGGAGGTGACGATGTTGATCACGCCTGCCGGGAAGTCGGTTTCCTCGGCGATGACCTTGCCGACCAGAGCCGCGGCCCACGGGGTGTCGGGGGCGGGTTTGAGGACGACGGTGCACCCGGCGGCCAATGCGGGCCCGATCTTGGCGAAGTTGATCTGGTGCGGGAAGTTCCAGGGCGTGATCGCGCCGACGACGCCGGCCGCCTCGTAGCGCAGTTCGCGCTGATTCTTCAGGCCCATCGGCTTGGCAACGCCGAGATCGCGGGTCCACTCATAGCTTTCGGCGAGGTCGGCGAAGTAGCCGAGATCCTCGGCCGGGCCCTGGAACTGGGGGCCGCCGGTGAGGAAGGAAGGCGCGCCGATCTCCTCGGTGGCCAACGCCTTGAACTCGTCGGCGTGGGCCAGTAGGGCATCGCGCAGTTGGCGGAGGCAGCTGGCGCGGAATGCGTGATCGCGCGACCAGTCGGTGGTGTCGAAGGCGACGCGGGCCGCGGTGATCGCGGCATCCATGTCGGCGGCGGTGGCGTCGGCGGCTTGGCCGATGACCTCCTCCGTTGCCGGGTTGATGACGTCGAAGGTTCCACCGGAACCCGGGATGAGCTTGCCGTCGATCAGCAGATCGGAGGCGGCTGCAGGACGAAGAGACATGTGACTGGAACTCCATCTGGACAGGTGTCTGGACTCACGTTTAAAGCTAGTGTAGCCTCGGTCACATGTCCAGCCCCGTATCGCAGGAATCCACTCGCCGCCGCCTCACCCGGCAGCAGGCGGAAACGGTCGCCCGGCTCACCGACGCGGCCGTCGAGATCCTCAACACCGACGGTTTCGACGGACTCACGGTCCGGTCGGTCGCGAAGCTCGCGGGGGTGGCGCCGGCCACCGCCTACACCTACTTCTCGTCGAAGAGTCACCTTGTCGCCGAGGTGTTCTGGCGTCGCCTGTCGCAGGGAGTCGCCGAGCCGGACCGCTCCCTCGAGCGCGGCGAACGCGTGGCGCAGGTGCTGCGCGAGGTGTCGATGGTCGTGGCCGGTGAGGGACAGCTCGGTGGCGCGGTGACGATGGCCCTACTCGGCACCGACCCCGACGTCGAACACCTGCGTCTGCGGATCGGTGGCTTCATCCGCCGCCGTCTCGCCGAAGCCCTCGAGGTGGACCCGGAGAACCCCGGCCCCCTCTGCGATGCCCTGGAGATGATCTACGCCGGCGGTCTGGTGCACGCCGGGATGGGCCACATGACCTACGAACAGACTTCCGAACGTCTTGTCGCAGCCGCACATCTACTGATGGAGAAATGATGACCGAAACCACGGTGGGAACCGGGGGAGCGGGCATTGAGGGTATGGAGAAATTCCTGCCCTTCGATCCCTATGCCTACGACTTCCATGAAGACCCGTACCCGACGTACACCCGCCTGCGTGACGAGGCGCCCGTCTACTACAACGCCGAGATGGATTTCTGGGCGCTCGCCCGGCACGAGGACGTCCGCAACGGCTTCCGGGACACCGTCCGGCTGTCCAACAGCTGGGGTGTGTCGATGGATCCGTCGTCCTATGGGCCCGACGCCCACAAGTCGATGTCCTTCCTGGCCATGGACGATCCCAAGCACATGCGGATCCGCAAGCTGGTGTCCAAGGGATTCACCCCGCGGCGCGTCAACGAGTTGGCCGAACGCATCAACCAGCTGACCGAGCAGCATTGGGACATCTGTTTGGAGAAGGGCGAATTCGACTACGTCGCCGACTTCGCCGGCCTGCTCCCGATGGACGTGGTCTCTGAACTCCTGGGGGTCCCCGAGGCTGATCGGGCCCATCTTCGTCACCAGTCCGATCTGCTGCTGCATCGCGAGGAAGGCGTCCTCGACATCCCCGAGGCGGCCATCTACGCCTACATCGAGCTGCACAAGTACTACTCCGAACTCATCGCCGACCGCCGCAAGAATCCCGGCGAAGATCTGGTGTCGGCGCTCATCGAGGCCGAGATCGTCGACGATGAGACCGGCGAGAACACCAAGCTGACCGAAGACGAGATCGTCGGCTTCATGGTTCTGATGGTCGTCGCCGGCAACGAGACCACCACCAAACTCCTTGCCAACGCCCTCTATTGGGGCTGGCGCAATCCCGACCAGCTCGCCCGCGTGCTGGCCGATCCGGAACTGGTGCCCGCCTGGACCGAGGAGACCCTGCGCTACGACAACTCGACGCAGATGGTGCTGCGCCGCGTGGTCGAGGATGCGCCGTACGGCGACTTCGTGATTCCCGCCGGCCAGCGTGCGCTGCTCCTGGTCGGTTCGGCCAACCGCGACGACGAGGTCTTCGGGCCCGACGCCCACGAATATCAGATCGGGCGCGACTGCAGTCAGGCACTGATGAGCTTCGGGATGGGGGCGCATTTCTGCCTCGGTGCGCATCTGGCCCGGCTCGAGGCCAACATCGGTCTCGAAGAGGTGGTCAAGACGATCAGCTCGGTCGAGATCGACATCGACAAGGCGGTCCGGGTGCATTCGGTGAATGTGCGTGGCTTCGCCGAACTCCCGGTGAAGGTGAGGGCTCGCTGATGGCATTTCTTCCACATCCCGAACGTCGACCGGTCCTGGTCGCGGGTGCATCGTCGGGGATCGGTGCCGCCACCGCGGAATGGCTTGCGGCGGCTGGACATCCGGTAGCACTCGCCGCCCGACGGGTCGAGAGGTTGCAGGAACTCGCGGACAAGATCACCGCGGCGGGCGGCGAGGCTGTCGCGGTGCCGCTGGACGTCACCGACGAGACGTCGGTGATCGACTGCGTGGCCAAGGCCGAGGCGGCCATCGGGCCGCTGGAGATCGTCGTCGCCGGTGCCGGCGATCTGGCGGTCGGGCTGTCCTATGAGACGAGCCCGGAGGCCTTCGCCGACCAGATCAACATTCACCTCAACGGTGCCTACCGCATCTTCCGAGCCGTGATCGGCGGCATGATGGACCGTGCCCGAGGCGATTTCGTCTTCATCGGATCCGATGTGGCGATCCGCCCGCGTCCCTGGTCGTCGGCCTACGTCGCCGCGAAGTCCGGTATCGACGGCCTGGTCGCCACCATCCAGCTCGAACTGGAGGGCACCGGCGTGCGCGCCGGGGTGGTGCGGCCCGGTCAGACGCTGACCGGGATGGGGATGAACCTGGATCAGCAGACCACCGAGGACATGCTCAACGACTGGATCAAGCATGGCCTCGCCCGACACGGGAATTTCCTCGCGCCCGAACATATCGCGCAGGCGGTGTCGGCCATGGTATCGATGCCTCGCGGGGCGCATATGCGCGTCGTCGAGGTCGAGGCCGAGGGGGCCATCCCTCGCGCCAAACGTGAACAGACCAACGGATAGAAGGGAGCCACTCATATGACTGCGATCACCAAGCCCAAACGCGTCTCGGGCGGCGACGGCGAACACGGCCACCTCGACGAGCTGGCCACCGATCCGATCTCGCTGTTCTGGCGTGTCCGCGAGGAATGCGGCGACGTCGGGCAGTTCCAGCTGGCCGACCGCGAAGTCGTCCTCGTGTCCGGCGCGGCCGCGAACGAGGAGTTCTTCCGGGCGCCCGACGAGGTGCTCGACCAGGCCGCCGCATATCCGTTCATGACACCGGTTTTCGGTGAGGGCGTCGTCTTCGACACCAGCCCCGAACGGCGCAGCGAGATGCTGCACAACCAGGCGCTCAAGGGTGCCCACATGAAGCAGCACGCCGTCACCATCCCCAACGAGGTCGAGCGGATGATCGCCGACTGGGGCGACGAGGGCGAGATCGACCTGCTGGAATTCTTCGGCGAGCTGACCCTCTACACCTCGTCGGCCTGCCTGATCGGCCGCAAATTCCGTGAGGAACTGTCCAAGCACATCTCCGAGCTCTACCACGATCTGGAGAAGGGCACCGACCCGCTGGCCTATGTCGACTACCACGCCGACATCGAGAGCTTCCGTCGTCGCGACGCGGCACGTGCCGAACTCGTCGAGTTCATGGCCGGGGTGATGGCGCGCCGTGCCGAGAACCCGCCGGAGAACAAAGAGGATCGCGACCTCCTCGACGTGCTGGTGTCGTTGAAGAACGAAGACGGCAGCGACATGTTCAGCGCCGACACCGTCACCGGCATCTTCATCTCGATGATGTTCGCCGGCCACCACACCACCCAGGGCACCGCCGCGTGGACGCTGTTGGAGTTGCTGCGCAACCCGCAGTACATGGAGCAGGTTGTCGCCGAGCTCGACGACATCTACGCCGACAAGGGTGAGGGCAAGGCGGAGTACAGCTTCGCGGCGATGCGCCAGATCCCGAAGCTGGAGGCGTCGTTGAAGGAAGCCCTGCGCCTGCATCCGCCGCTCATCATCCTGATGCGCGTGGTGCAGGAGGACATCCAGATCGAGGACTTCGAGATCAAGGCCGGACAGTCGATCGCGGTCTCACCCGCGGTGTCCAACCAGCTACCCGAGGACTTCCCGAACGCCACCGCCTTCGACCCGGACCGCTATATCGAGCCGCGTCAGGACGACCTCATCAACCGGTGGACCTGGATCCCGTTCGGTGCGGGTCGGCACCGTTGCGTCGGTGCGCAGTTCGCGATCATGCAGCTCAAGGCGATCTTCTCGGTGCTCTTGCAGAACTACGAATTCGAGCTGGCGCAGCCGGCCGACTCGTACCACAACGACCACTCCAAGATGGTCGTTCAGCTGGCTCAGCCATGCAAGGTCCGGTATCGGAAGAGGAGCTGAGCACCATGCGCATCGAAGTCGATCTCGACCTGTGCCAAGGGCATGGAATGTGCGAGATGGAGGCTCCGGAGATCTTCGAGGCGCAACGTGACAGCGTCAAGATCCTCGACCCCAATCCCGATGAATCACACCGTGCTGCCGTGAAGGCCGCGGTTCAGTACTGCCCGACCCAAGCCCTACGGACCGTCGAAGACGACGAGTGAGAAGGAACGACATGCCTTTTGATCGCGCCGAACTGGAAGAGATGAAGCAGCGGTGGCTCGCCGCCAACATCGAGTGTGAGAAGGCCGGCGACTGGAAGCCGCTGGCGGAGTTCTACACCGTCGACGCCACCTACGGCTGGAACTACGGTCCGGAGAAGGACTTCATGGCCGTCGGCCGCGACGAGATCCGTGATCTCGCGCTGGGACAGGAGATGGAGGGTCTGGAGGGGTGGACCTATCCGTATCAGGCCTGGGTGATCGACGAGCAGACCGGTGACATGATCGGCCTGTGGAAGCAGGTCTACGACCGTACCCGCGAGGACGGCTCGAACTACGCGCTGGACGGCATCCAGGGCAGCTGGTTCAAATATGCCGGCAACTTCGAGTTCTCGTGGCAGCGTGACTTCTTCGACTTCGGGAATGTCTCGGCACTGTTCATCGAGCTACTCAAGGACAACGCGATGAGCGACGGGATGCTCAAGCGCATCGAGAAGTCGGCCCCGGGTGACCTGCCGGGCTGGTATCCGTACGGCAAGTCGCCGGTCGCGTTCTGGTGAGCTGAGACGATGACTCAACCAGCCCCGACCTATTCAGGTCTGAGTCAGAGCCAACTCGCCGCGCTCGTACCCGAACTCCTGCTGTCGGGTCAGATGATCGACCGCAGCGGGATGGCCCACCTCATCGGCGCCTTCGGGCGAGATGTGATGGGCAAGATCGCGATCGAGGAATGGATGGCCGCGAGTCCGGTGTACACGCACCGGATGCGCACCGCCCTCGGGATCGACGGCGACGGTGTCGAGGACATGTTCAAATGTCTCCAGCTCGACATCGGCGCACCGCCGCAGTTCATGGATTTCCGGTATGAGATCACCGACCGTAACCACGGTGCGTTCGTCCTGAATCACTGTGGCGCACTGATGGATGTGGAACCCATGGGCGACGACTACGTCACCACCATGTGCCACGACATCGAGGACCCGACCTTCGACGCGACCGCGATCGCCACCAATCGGCGGGCACGGATCCGGCCGATTCATCGACCCCCGCGCATACCGACCGACCGGCATCCGCACTGTGCGTGGACCGTCACCATCGAGCCCGACCGCGAAGAACTGCCGCTGCCCGCCGATGCCGAGACCATGTTCGGCACGCGCGCCGCGCAGGTCGGATTGTCGGCGATCGATCCCGATGCGACCGACGGTCACGTCGACTATCGCGGACCGCTGTTCGACGACCTACAGTTCCGTGAGTGGTCGAAGACCGCGCTGGTGCGCATCGCGGCCGAGGTTGCGCTGCAGCACCAGTTACTCTCGCTCGGATTCCTGTGGAGCGTCCGACGATTCGCCGAGTCGGAGGAGCAGGTGACCGACATCTTCCGCAAGCAGCTCACCGGTATCGCCGGACTGGCCGCCGATCGGCTCCGGCAGGCGCTCGATCTGCCGACCGACGCCGCCGGCCTGGCCGGGGTCATCGGCCTGCATCCCTGCTTCGGCCCGGTGGAGTACACCGGGGTGACCGCGGTGGTCGACGGCGACGAGGTCGTGGTCACGATTCCGGTCGTCTCGGATGCGGTGACCGACGGTGGCTGGCTCACCGTGGTCGACGCCGATCACACCGAGGCGTTGCAGGCGGTGGGTACCGCCGTCGATGATCGCTGGGAGGTGGTGGCGTCGGCGACCGACGACGGTCTGGTGGCGCGGTTCCGGCTGGGGGAGAAGTCCCGCAAGGAGTCCGGTGAGGTGGCCATCGCACGATTCAGTTCGGGGGCGACGTTCGTCTTCGCCGATCGGGGACCGTCGATTCCGATCACACCGGTCGGCAGTTCCGCCTGATGTCCGAGGCGGAAGGGCGGCCGCCGGTGAGTGCCCGGTTGTCCGGCCGGGTCGCGATCATCGCGGGCGCGACCCGGGGAATCGGTCTGGCCGTCGCGTATGCGCTCGCCGGTCAAGGTGTTTCGGTTGTGGTCAACGGCCGGGACAAGGCTGCTGTCGACGACACGGTGGCCGAGATTCGCGGCGGCGGTGCCTACGCGGTTGGTGTGTGCGGCTCGGCGGGTGATGAGGGGATCGCCGAGACGATGGTGGCGACGGCGCTGGGGGAGTTCGGCGCGCTCGACATCGCCATCAACTGCGCGGGCATCGCCGAGCCGCCCTTCTCCACGGTGCTGACGATCAGCACCGAGGACTTCCGGGCCCAGGTGGACGCACATCTGATGAGTGCTTTTCATCTGACGCAGGCCGCCGGGCGCGTGTTTGTCGAACAACGGTCGGGGTCGATTGTGCTGACCGGATCGGCGGCGTCGCTCGGCCTGTTCGGGGGCAGCGGCTACCCGGCGGCCAAGGGCGGCGTCAACGCGCTCGCGCTGGCCGCCCACGGCGACCTGTCCCACCACGGTGTGCGGGTCAACGTGGTGATGCCGGGCGCCAAGTCGAGACTGTCCTCGGGAGAGGACTATGTGCGGCATATCGAGCGTCTGCACGAGCGTGGGGTGCTCGACGACCTGACCCGCGACGCCGCGCTCGACCCGGCTCCGCCGGATTACGTCGCACCGCTGTACACCTTCCTCGCCAGCGATGCCGCCGAACATATATCTGGTGAGATCTTCAGCGCGGCAGGTGGATTCATCGGTCGATTTCCGCCGCAGCAGGCCGGGTTCGTCGCCTACCGCGACCATGCGGACAGCGCTCCCTATTCGTTGGACGAACTGGCCTCGCTGCTGGCTTGAGTGGTGGTTGCCCGAGGACGGCGCCGGTCGCGCCAGAACCGGGCCCCCTCGGCTATCGCGTCGGTGACCGGGCGCGGGTGCCAGTCGAGTTCACTCTCGGCCTTGGCATGGCTCATCTGCGACATGTGATGCATCAGCCGGACCGTCTCGATTCGCAGACGCTGCGGTCGGCCGGTCAGGCGTGTGCGCAGACTGCCGACTGCTCCGGCGGCGTAGAGCGCGGGCTTTCCCAGCACCAGGCGTGGTGGGGCAGCACCTACTGCGGTCGCCGCGGTGGTGATCACCTCGCCGAGATCCAGGTAGCGCTCGGAGACGATATAGCGTTCGCCGGTGCGGCCACGCCGGGCGGCGGCGAGCAACGCAGCGGCCGCGTCGTCGACGGCCACCGCCTCCGCGCGCATGCCGCGGATACCGAAAGGCATGCGCCCCAACGCGGCCGCCGCAACGAAGGACCCGTGCGGCGTCGGCTGCCAGTCGCGCGCACCGTAGGTGTTGGAGACGCACATCGCGCGCACCGGTACCCGTTCCTCCCGCGCGTACCGAAGCGCGAGGTCTTCGGCGGCCACCCGGGAGAGCACGTAATCGGTTGCGGTGTCCCGCCAATTGAAGGAATCCCGCTCGTCGACGACGCGATCGGGGTGTCGGCCGATGGTTGCCATCGTGCTGGTGAAGACGAACGCATCGAGGTCGGCGCGGGCGGCGACATCGAGGACGGCACCGAGGGCGTCCACGTTGGTGCGGTACAGCGGGGTGGGATCGGTCAACCATGCTCGGGTGTCGACCGCACAGTGGTACACCACATCCGCGCCACGCATGGCGGCGGCCACCGCGTCATGGTCGAACAGGCTTCCGGAGACATGGTCGACGTCGAGGCCCGACAACGACCGCATGTCGCTGGTGGTGCGGCTGAACACGCGCACCGGCTCACCGTCGGCGACGAGTGCACGCACCACGTGGGCGCCGAGGAAGCCGTTCCCGCCGATGACGAGTTTCATCCGGAGAGACCTCCGGGGACGAGATCGTCGACGGCGATCGCGGCACGGTCGAGCATGGTGGTGAACATGGCGTTGCCGCGTTCGGTCGGCTGAGCGGCCGCCGCGCCGAAGACGACGATCATGGGTGCCTGGATGAGGTTGTCGACGTAGTCGCGCCAACAGTGTTCGGACGTGTAGCCGGTCACCCCGAATTCGAGCAGGGCCCGGTGATAGTCGGCGACGATGGACCGCTCGTGGGTGCGGCGATCGGCGGTCGACAGGCTGGTGCTGAGTAGAAAGGCGATGTCTCTCAGCGGGTTCCCGGTGGTGATGGTCTGCCAGTCGATCACCGTGACGTGGCCGTCCGCACCGAACAGAACGTTGTCGATCCGGAGATCGCCGTGGATGAGCGCGGCATTCTCGGTCGGCGCGACCAGCCAGTCGGCCGCGTGCCGGACCATCCAGTCGACGGCGGCGCGCGCGCGAGCCTGCGGTCCGAATCGGTCCGTGTAGACCGCGGCCATGGGCTCGAGAACGGAGTCCATCACCTCGCGGTCGTCGTCCGTGGGCAGCGGGAAGGCGGCCACCAGCGAATCGTCGTTCCAGCCGGGGCCGTGCAGCCCGGCGGCGGCGAGAGCAACCGACCGCGCTTGCGCCGGGGAGCATCCGACGATCTGATCGCCCTGCCGGGCGTCGGCGAGATCGTCGAGCAGCAACACGAATTCGCGGCCCGACGGTGAGATCGTCGCGGCATGGCAGGCCGGCACCGGGACGTCGAACCGGGCGGCGAGCTCCCGGTAGAAGCGGACCTCGTTGCGGAAGGCCCCGGAGGCGAACGCACGCTGCTCGGACGGGCCGGTCGCCAGCTTGGCGATCAGCGTGGGCGGCAACGCGTTCGGCTGGGTGTAGGTGGGGGTGAGGCGAAAGCTTCCCGCCATTTGTCCGGTGCCGACCGGGGTGTGCCCGACCGAGGTGACCTCGACGTCGTGACCGTGGGTCCGCAGCAAGACGGTGAGCCATTCGGGGGTGAGTCCCTCAGGGGTCACCGGGATGTCGACGGGCAGCTCGGTGGTCATCGGATCCTCCCCGGATTGGTGGGCAATGCGGCCGGACCGGACCGGTCGGCCGGACGGATGGTGCGGTAGGCGTCGAGGACGGGGAGGAGTTCGCTCGGAGTGGCGCCGTGCAGGATGACCGAGTCGACACCGAGTTCGAACTGCGCGTTCAACGATTCGGCGCGCTCGGCGGCGCTGCCGGTCGCGCAGTCGGCGATCCAGTGGTCGGGGGTGACGGCGGCGAGATCGGCCAGTTCGGTGTCCGTCGCGGTGGCGTCGAGCGGCCCGCGGGCACCGATGAATCCGGCGGTCGACCGGAGCCGGTCGAGGTCGGCGGGATCCCAGCCGTTGGCCGCCATCAACTGGTCGGGATACCCCTGCAGGTAGGTGGCGAGCCTGCCGTAGAGCCTTCTGAGGCGGTCGGTCTCGTCGAGTTCGTCGCCGACGGTGGCGACCACCGACCAGATGCGGATTGACGACGGGTCGCGGCCGGCACGTTCGGCGCCGGTTCGCACCGCAGCCACTGCACGGCGTGTGGCGTCGGCGGTCAGGAAGGTGTGCAACACTACGCCGTCGGCGATCGCACCGGCGAGTTCGAGGGTGCGCGGACTCATCGTCACCAGCAGCATCGGTGGCGGCGGGTCGACCGCCACACCGAGGTTGAGCAGTGGATAGCTGCCGGCTGGACCGTCGTGGCCGACGATCATCTCGCCGGACCACAACCGGCGGAGCAGCCCGGTGATATCGGCGAGCTGAGCTCCGGTGACATTGGGTAGACCGAGGATCTGCCATTGGGCGGAGATCCCGCGGCCGAGTCCGAGGGCGAACCGTCCGGCACTGAGCTCACTCATCGTCGCTCCCATCGTCGCCGTGACGATGGGGTGCCGGGTGTGGTGATTGGTTGCCGCCGTGGCTATTCCGAGACCGGTGGTGGCCGCGGCCACCGCACCGCACAGGGTGGCGGCGTCCTTGACGTTGAATCGTTCGGAGACGAACGCGGTGCCGAAGCCTGCCTTGTCCGCCAGGTGTGCCTCGCCGACGAGTTCGGCCGGGGTGACCGGATGTCGGGAGAGTGCGTAGTAGCCGAGTTCGGTGAGCCGGTCCACGACGACGATCCCGCCGCGCTACCGCACGCCGCCGGCGGCGAAGGCGTCCTGATATGTCCTCGATCGGGCGGCACGTTCCCAGAGGTGGCCGTTACCCGCGGTCGCGCCCTCGGATTTGAGGCTGCGTTTGAGGATCTTGTTGGTTGCGGTGGTGGGCAGGTCGGGGGCGATCCGCACGAACCGGGGCCAGGCTTTCGGGGACAGATCTGGTTGCGCGGCAAGCTGTTCGGCGAAGGATTCGGGGGACAGCTCGGCGCCCTCCTGGAGTACGACGGCGGCCATCACCGAGTCCCCGACATGCTCGTCGGGGACGGCGTAGACGGCGACCCGGTTGATCTCGGGGATGCGCAACAGGATTCGCTCGATGGGGCCGGCCGCCAGATTCTCCCCGTCGACCCGCATCCAGTCACCGGTTCGGCCGGCCAGGTAGACCCAGTCGTCGGCGTCCTTGTACGCCAGGTCACCCGACCAGTACATCCCGTCGTGGAGGCGGTCGTTGGTGGCGTCGGCGTCGTTGTAGTAGCCCATGAACATGCCACCGCCCTCGACGTTGACCAGTTCGCCGATGGCCTCGTCGGCGTTGATCAGTGCGCCGTTCTCGTCGAATTCGGCACGGGGGCATTCGGTGAGCGTCGCCGCGTTGTACACGCCGACATTCGCCGCGCCCTTGCCGATGGAACCGGCCGGGGTGCCGGGTTCGCGGGTGATGATGATCGCCAACTCGGTGGATCCGAAACCGTCCCACACCGTGGCGCCGAAACGGCGGGAGAAGTCGTCGATGTCGCGGTCGGTGGCCTCGTTGCCGAAGGCCACCCGCAGCGGATTGTCGGCGTCGTCGGGCTGTTCCGGTGTGGCCAGAATGTAGGCCAGGGGTTTACCGACGTAGTTCATGTACGTTGCGCCATACCGCCGGATGTCGGATAGGAAGGTCGACGCGGAGAACTTCGCCGGGGCCATCGCGGCGCCCCCGCACAGCGCCACGCAGTATCCGCCCATCAGTGCGGCCGAGTGGAACAACGGCATCGACAGGTAGCAGACGTCACCGGGACCGATGCTGTACTTCTCCACCAGATAGGGACCGGCGAACGGAATCAGCATGTGCGCGAACTGAACCGGCTTCGGATTCCCACTCGTCCCGGAGGTGAAGATGAGCATGAAGACGTCGGTGGCGGTGGGAACCGAGTGTGGATTCAGCTCACCCGCGCCCGCCAGCAGGTCGGCCCACTGCGCTGACGAGGTGTCCAGGACGGTCACGCCCGGCAGATCCAGGCCGTCGAGGAGCGGACGATGTTCGGCGTCGGTGAGGAGGATCTGACAGTCGGCCCGATCGATGTCGGCGGCCAGACCGTCGCCGCGACGGGTGTTGTTCACGCCGACGGTGACGTAGCCGCCGAGCGCACCGGCGGCCAGCGCGATGAGCATGTCGGGGGTGTTGCCGAGCAGGGTGCCGACATGCATGGGCCGGGTCGGGTCGGCGACCGAGAGGACCGCTGCGGCCGTGCGCCGGGCGTCGGCGATGTAGTCGCGCCACGTCCACTCGCGACCCTCATAGGTGATGGCGAGGTTGTCGTCATCGGCGCGGGCGAGGAGGAGCTGAGTAACAGTGTCGGCCATGCGGCCAAATCTAGAACCTGTTCTCACCGTGTGTGAACAGATTTCGAGAACTGTCTACTCAGTCCCCCTCGGTCGCGCATTCCGGGGTCGCGCGGGAGCGACCCCGGCGGCGGATCAGCGCAGGAACGAGCCCGAACCGGGGGTGACGGTGAAGGTGCGATCGCCCTTGCCGAGCACCGTGGTGGTGAAGGACACGCGTCCGGGTCCGGTGGCGAGCGTGGCCTGACCGCAGGCGGGGAACACCTTGCTGCCGGCCTTGCCTGCGCTCGGGTTGCGCCAGCTGATGGCGACACGTGCGTCGCGCAGGTTGGTGGCGCACGCCTTCTTGGTGGTGTCGAGGGAGACCGTGGTGGCCTGGTCGGCCGCCGGAAGGGCCTGCAGCAGAGCGCTGAAGCCGCCGGTCACCTGGCTGCCGGAGACGGTGATGCCGATATTCGGCGCCTGCTGGATGGCCAGGCCCTGCGGAGCGGCGCCGGCGCTGCCGACGGTCAGTCCGGCGATGGTGCCCGCAGCGAGTGCGGTTCCGGCCAGGAGGGACATACGACGCAACATTGGTTTACCCCTGTCACTTTGGTAACAAATGGTGGGAACAGTACCGGAGTGGAAGGACCTGCTCAACGCCGTGTCGTCGAAGACGTCGAGGTCTCGACGACGACGCGGCCGATCCCCGACCCGGCACCCACCCTGCCAGATCGACGCCGCGGACGGGATTTCGGTCAATGGACGATCGACTGATACAACCGACCCATGACACCCCCTCGCGAGCCGCTGGCCACCTTTCAGGTCGGGAACCTCGAACATTCCGGCGAGCTCGGCGTCGTCGGGGAGCAGCAGCTGACCGCGCGGTTCGCCGACCACCGCGGACGCATCGACCTACCCGCGTTGGGTGTGGTGTTCGACCATCTCGGTGGCATTCCGTATCTGCTCCAGCAACTGCCCACCGGTGGCCTCACCCTGCAGTCGCGACTGGCGCTGTCCAAGCTGGGGCATATCGACGTCGGTGACCGGCTCTCGTGTACCTCTACGCTCGCCGCCCACGACGATCAGTGGGGTGTGACAACCGTCGAGGTGCGCACCGGGACCGGCCGTGTCTGCTGCGTCGGGACGGCCCGCAACACCGTCGTCGCCCGGGCCGCGGAACTGCCCATCTCTGTCGAGGATGAGGCCGGTGGCGATATCCCGGACTCGGCAGCTGCACAGGGGGTCGTGTTGCCGCCCGCCCTCGATTCCTCGCTGACCGGCCGTGACATCGTCGAACACCTGTCCTGCGGCACCCTTGTGCCCGGGCCTCTGGTGGAGCTGCTCAACGGCCGGGTGGACATCGCCGGGGAGGGGCGCGATGCCGTCCTGCGGCTGACCGTTCGGACCGAATCGTGGATGGGCAACATGTTCGGCACTATGCACGGCGGGGTCATCGCGACGATCGTCGGGCAGGCGGCGTCGCTGGCCGGGCAGGCGCATACCGCGCCCGGACAGGACTACTCCGTCGCCGATCTCGCGATCGGTTTCTACCGGTCGCCATCGGTACACGGTGGAGAGATCGTCGCCGAGGCGGTGCCCATCAAGCTGGGACGGCGGATCGGCTCCTTCGAGGTGACGCTGACCGACGGGGACACCCTGCTGACCCGCGGTACCGCCGACATTCACTACGGCTGACGGAATCGGGGCTGGCGGAATCGGGGCCGGCGGAATCGGGGCCGGGCGGGCCGCTGGCTGGATCTAAAACAATCATTCGCGCTTGCTTTTTCTTTCCCCGCGTGTGACGCTCCTCGCATGCCGATCGTGCACGAGTTGGTCGACGACCTCATCGCGGAAGGTGATGAGCTCGACGACCTCGTCGCCCCGCTTGCCGACGCCGACTGGGCCACCGCGACACCCGCGCCCGGATGGACCATTGCCCACCAGGTCGCCCACCTGCGGTGGACCGACGAGGTATCACTCACCGCGGCCACCGACCCGCAGGCCTTCGCCGGCCAGGTCGCCGCGGCCGGGGCAAACGCCGAGCACTTCGTCGACGAAGCCGCCGCGGCCGGCGCGCAACTGCCGCCCGCGGACCTGCTGCAACACTGGCGTGCGGCCCGCGGGCGGCTCGCCGGAGCGCTACTGGCCGTCGCCGATGGCGTGCGGATCCCGTGGTTCGGCCCGCCGATGTCGGCGGCGTCGATGGCCACGGCCCGGTTGATGGAGACGTGGGCCCACGGCCTCGACATCGCCGACGCCCTCGGGGTTCAGCGCACCGCCACCGATCGGATCAAGGGTGTCGTCCACATCGGCGTCCGCACCCGTGACTACGCCTACCTGGTCAACGGCCGCACACCACCGGCAACCGCCTTCCGATACGAGATCGTCGCGCCGTCGGGGGAGGTATGGACCTGGGGACCCGACGAGGCACGCGACGTCATACGTGGACCCGCGGTCGACTTCTGTGAACTCGTGACCCAGCGCCGCGCACCCGACGAACTGGCGCTGGAGTTCGTCGGGGACGACGCGCACGCCTGGTCATCGATCGCCCAGTGCTTCGCCGGGCCGCCGGGCACCGGACGTGCCGGCGCCTGATCGGTACGCGACTCGAACAACGCTGTTTCCCGAAGAACATCCGATGCCGACCGCGAAGGTCGGACGAACAGGAGTGACCGTGCCGATCAGTTCGCCGATCTGGGATACCCCCGAACGCAACGAATTGCGGTCGACCGTCCGAGGTTTCGTGGAACGCCAGATCCTGCCCAACGTGGACGACTGGGAGGACGGCGGCCTGCTGCCGCGTGAGCTACACCGCGAGGCGGCCAAACTGGGTCTGTTCGGCATCGGGATCGACGAATCGGTCGGCGGCTCGGGCGGCGACCTCATCGACACCACCGTGCTCGCCGAGGAGTTCCACTACGCGGGTGCGCCGGGTGGGGTCTTCGCCTCCCTGTTCACCCATGGCATCTCGTTGCCGCATCTGATCGCCGCAGGGGACACCGATCAACTCGGCCGCTGGGTCCGCCCGACCCTGGCCGGGGAGATGATCGGCAGCCTCGCCATCACCGAACCCGGCGGCGGCAGCGACGTCGGTCATCTGCGGACGACGGCCGTGCGCGACGGCGACCACTATGTCGTCAACGGCTCCAAGACCTACATCACCTCCGGGGTCCGCGCCGATTTCGTGGTCACCGCCGTGCGCACCGGCGGACCCGGTGCCGGTGGTGTCTCGCTGCTCGTCATCGAGACCGACAGCCCCGGATTCACCGTGACCCGCAAACTCGACAAGATGGGCTGGCGCAGTTCGGATACCGCCGAGTTGGCATTTACCGACGTGCGGGTCCCGGTGACGAATCTGGTGGGCGCCGAGAATTCCGGATTCGCCCAGATCGCGACCGCCTTCGTGACCGAGCGGTCAGGGCTGGCGGTACAGGCGTACGCCGGTGCGCAACGCTGCCTCGACCTCACGTTGCAGTGGGCCCGTGATCGCGAGACCTTCGGGAAACCGCTGATCGCGCGGCAGTCGGTGCAGGACACGCTGATCGAGATGGCACGTCGGATCGACGTCGCGCGCACCTATACGCGGGCCGTCGTCGAACGAAAGGTCACCTCGTCCGACGACCTCATCGCCGAGGTGTGCTTCGCCAAGAACACCGCGGTCGAGGCCGGGGAATGGGTGGCCAACCAGGCAGTTCAGCTCTTCGGTGGGCTCGGCTACATGACCGGTACCGAGGTCGAACGGCAGTACCGCGACATGCGCATCCTGGGCATCGGCGGCGGCACCACCGAGATCCTGCGTGGCCTGGCCGCCAAGCGACTGGGCTATCAGCCGTGACACCGCGCACAACGGACATCTGACACCCGCCCGCCGACGAACAGGAAGACCGACTGATGACGACCATCGAGAGCCCTTTCACCGAAACACCCGAACGTGCCGCATTGCGCGCGTCGGTGTCCGCCTTCGCCGCCAAATACGGGCAGGACTACTTCCGGGAATGTGCGCGCACCGGCCGCAAGACCGACGAGATGTGGAACGAAGCGGGCAAACTCGGCTTCATCGGGGTGAACCTGCCCGAGGCGTACGGCGGTGGCGGCGCCGGGATGTACGAACTGTCGATCGTGATGGAGGAGATCGCGGCGTCGGGGACCGGGTTGCTGATGCTCGTCGTGTCACCGGCGATCTGCGGCAACATCATCGCGCGCTTCGGCACCGACGATCAGAAGCAGCGCTGGATTCCGGGACTGGCCGACGGCACCATCACGATGGCGTTCGGCATCACCGAACCCGACGCCGGGTCGAACTCCCACCAGATCACCACCACGGCCCGTCGCGACGGCGACCATTGGCTGCTGTCGGGGCAGAAGGTCTTCATCTCCGGGGTGGATCAGGCGCAAGCCGTGCTGATCGTCGCGCGCACCGAGGACGCGCGTACCGGCAAGCTCAAACCCGCCCTGTTCATCGTGCCGACCGATGCTCCGAACTTCACCTACACGATGATCGACATGGAACTGCAGAACCCGGAGAAGCAGTTCCAGCTCTTCCTCGATGACGTGCGGCTGCCCGCGGATGCGCTGGTCGGTTCTGAGGACGCCGCGCTCAGCCAGTTGTTCGCCGGGCTGAACCCGGAGCGGATCATGGCTGCCGCCTCAGCGGTCGGCATGGGACGTTTCGCGTTGGACAAGGCTGTCTCCTACGTCAACGACCGGACCGTATGGAAGACACCGATCGGTGCCCATCAGGCGATCGCGCATCCGCTCGCCGAGGGTAAGGTGGCGCTGGAGATGGCGAAGCTGATGATGCAGAAGGCCGCCACCCTCTACGATGCCGGCGATGACTGGGGTGCCGCGGAGCCGGCGAATATGGCGAAATTCGCGGCCGCCGAGGCGTGTGTCAAGCTGGTCGACCACGCTGTGCACTGTCTCGGCGGCAACGGACTCACCAGTGAGTACGGCCTGGCGCCGATGCTCGCGCTGGCCCGGATCGCCCGCATCGCACCGGTCAGCCGGGAGATGGTGCTCAACTTCGTCGCGCAGACCAGCCTGGGTCTGCCCAAGTCGTACTGAGGTCGCCGGTCATGTCCCCACTCGTGCAGTCGATTCGCGACGGTCGGGGGCGCCGATGACCGGCTCGACCCGCAATCCGCAGCAGGAGCGTTCGCGGCTGACCCGGAAGCGATTGCTGTCCTCCACGATCGCGGTACTGGCCGGGCAGGGCTGGGCAGCCGCCACCGTGGCCACCGTTGCCGAGAAGGCCGGCGTCTCCCGGGGTGCGGCGCAGCATCACTTCGCGACCCGCGAGGCGCTGATCACCGCGGCACTGGAACAACTCTTCGAGGACCTGACCGCGTCGGCGGCGGTCATGCTGGCCACCATGCCGGAGGGGCCGGAGCGGGTGGGGGTGGCCGTCGAACGTGCCGTGGAAATCTATGCGGGCACCGAATTCAAGGCGGCGCTACAGGTCTGGGCCGCGGCGGCCTCCGATCCCGCGCTGCGCACACTGATCCTGCCGCTCGAAGCCAGGTTCGGTGCCGCTGCCCATCAGCTGACGATGGCGGCGCTGGGTGCCGAACCCGACGACGAGCGAGCCCACCGAGGGGTGCAGGTGACCCTGGATCTCGCTCGTGGTCTCGGCCTGGCCGACACCCTTTCCGACGACTCCAAACGCCGCGCACAGGTCGTCGCGACCTGGGCGGAAATGCTGCGCGCGACGCTCTATCCGCCTGCCTGAGGTGAGAGTTCCGACCACTACGGTGGACCCATGCGCATCGCCACCTGGAATGTGAACTCGGTCAAGCAGCGGATCCCGCGATTCCTGCCCTGGCTCGATGAACGCCGCCCGGACGTCGTCTGCCTCCAGGAGACGAAACTGTCCGACGAGGCCTTCGACGAGGTGCTCGGCGAGGCGCTCGCCGAACGCGGATACGCCGTCGCCCATCATGGGCAGGGCCAGTGGAACGGCGTCGCACTGCTCTCCCGGGTCGGTCTCGACGACGTCGTCAACGGGTTCCCGGACATGCCCGGCTATCCCGATCCCGGCACCGCGGAGGCCCGCGCGGTATCCGCGGTGTGCGGGGGGCTGCGCATCTATTCGCTCTATGTGCCCAACGGTCGTGAACCCGACTCCGACCACTACGACTACAAGCTGCGGTGGCTCGCGGCGCTGGCCGCCGGTATCGCCGACCCGGCGACGACGATGCTGTGCGGTGACATGAACATCGCACCCACCGACGCCGATGTCTTCGACCCGGCCTCCTTCGTCGGCCACACCCATGTCACCGACCCCGAGCGTGCTGCGCTGGCGGCCTTCGGCGACCTGGGCCTGCGTGACGTCGTCCGCGACCGATGGCCCGACGAGCGGGTCTTCTCCTACTGGGACTACCGCGCCGGGATGTTCCACAAGGACCTCGGCATGCGGATCGACCTGATCCTGGCGGGTGCCGACATCACCGGGCGGGTGGCCGCGGCATGGGTGGACCGCAAGGCGCGCAAGGGAACCAAACCCAGCGACCACGCCCCGGTCGTCGTCGACATCGACACCGCACCCGACGGCGACGTCGGGCCGGTCGTCCCGCCGCCGTCGAATCCGGCCAAGCGCGGCGGTGCCACGGTGAAGCTGCCGCATTCGGTCGACTGAGCCCGTCACGAGGCTCGTTCTGTGTCAGCATTCGACATATGAACCACGAAGCGACGGCGACCCGGCGCCGGGCCGGGCTGCCGGGGTGGCGGGGGATCCTCACCGAACGTCGGGGCGGACCCCTGGTGGCGCACCGGGCCGCGGCCCGACTGTCGGCCTATGTGTACGGCAACATCCTGGTGCTCGCCGCCATCGCCGTCGCGACGGTACACACGGTGGAGGACGGGGTGGCGACGCTGATCGTGCTCGGTACCGGTGCCGTCACCTATCTCGCGCATGTCTTTTCGGCCTATGTGGCCTACACGGCGCTGCCGGAAGGTCACCAGCACGCCGACCCCGCCGGTTCGCAGGCGCTCCGCGAGACCCCCTTCGACGAACTCCGGGACGCGGTGCCGATCGTGTCGTCGACGATCTGGCCCGCGGTGGTGCTGGCGCTCGGCTGGGTCGACGTGCTGCCACCGAGACTCGCCGAACTCATCGCCGGTGCCCTGGTCGTGCTCCGGATGGCCACCATCCAGATCGTCATCGAACGGATTCGTGGCAATCCACCCGGCTGGCGGGTGGTGGTCGCCGGCCTCGCCACCGCCGCCGCCGCGGCGATCATCGTCCTGGTGAAGGTGTCGGTCGGCCACTAGCGCCGCAGTTCCGTTGCGGGGGAGATGGTTTGCCCGCGACACCCGCCGCGGGGTGCAAGAGTCGTACGTTCGAACCAATACTTCCCGGTAGTCGGCGCCCGATCTGTCGGATCGGTACCGGCGATGCTTAGATTCTCCTGTGAACGCCGCAGAGTCGCTGCGGTGCGTGGGAGGGAATACATCATGAGGAAAGTGACGACCCTGCTCGGCCTGCTGGCCGCATTCGTCGTGGCGCTGCTGCTCGTACCGGTCGGCACCGCAGGCGCGAGCCCGGTGCGCAGTGTCAACACCGGCGCGTCCAACGTGGAGATCGCACCCAACGGCGAATCCATCACCGTCACATTGCGTGACGGAAAGTTCGTGCCCAACCAGGCCGCGAACGAAGTCCGGGTCGTCAATGCGCGCGGCCAGGTCACCGAGACCGTGCCGCTGACGCTCAAGTCGGCCAACGGACAGGTCGTGCACGTCGCGTCGGCGCTCTCCGCGGACGGCAAGTCGGCGAAGTTCACCGCGCTCGATCGTCAGCCCGTCGCCAAGAAGAAGTCCAAGCGCATGACCAAAGAGCAGGCGTACATGAAGATGATGTACCAGCTCAACAAGGACTGGCCGTGCGCGGCGCCCTATGTCATCGGGGGCCTGATCATCGGCTTCTTCGTCATCGTCGGCTGGATCATCGGCGGCCTCATCGGTGCCTACATCGGCTACACCACCTGCAATCACGGCGCCGCCTGGCGTGCCGCCGTCAACTGGTGGAACACGCCCTAGTCGACAGCCGGCTCTACACACGTCCCCCTGCGGACACCCCGAGGTCATGTTGTCCTCAGGGGTGGGGCAGGGGGACGATTGCGTTCATGACCGGTCTCGCCGCGATCGCTGTACCCGTCGGGAGGCTCTACGGACGCGTGCTCGGCTGGGTCATCGCCTGCGCGGCGCGGATCGTCGGTGATCGCCGGAAGCCGCTCGGCCCGGCGCGCACGCTCGGCGTGGTGGTCGGCGTACACATCGTCGTCCTGTCGATCTGGATGGGACCGCCGGCGCTGATCGCAGGTCTGGTGTCGGCGACGGTCACCGCGATCGTCGTCGGACGCACCGTCACCTGGCGCACGCTGACCGCCGACGAACTCGCGCTGGCGCGGACCGTCTTCGGCGACGATGCCGACTGGCTCGGTCGGGTGGTCGTCACCGACCTGTCCGGGATGAACGGTCGGGCGTTCACCGTGCCCGGGATCGACGGCCGGGTGTACTGCAACCTCGGCGACCGGTTCACTCAGCTTGCCGCCGGCCCGACCGGCCCAGGGGCTGAGGCGAACTCGGCGGCCACGAGGTTGCTCGTCCACGAACTGGCCCATGCCGCGCAGATCGCATATGCCCCCTCGGCGTCGGCCTTCCTCGGTGAGGCGGCGGCACTCCAGGTGCGCTACAGCCTGGGGGAGAACGTCTATGCGGTGACTCCTCTGGCCGGGAGCGGCGCCCGGCTCAATCTCGAACAACAGGCCACCGCCGTCGACACCTGGTTCGCCCACCGGCGCAAACCCGGCGGTCCGCCGACGTCGGATCCGGCTGCCGCAGTGCTCGCCGCGTGGCATTCGGGCCGATCGGCGAGCGGATCGCGGCCCCCTCGGTCCGGGGTGTGAGCGAGCCGACTGCGGGGTAGTGGATTGCTTTTTTGACCTGTGCAAACTCGATCGGTAGAGTGTTTCGGCGGTGCCCGGCACATGCTGGGCCAGTCCGCGTGCCCTGCCGCAGGCTGACATGCGAGACCGTCGTCGAGCGTTTGACACGCCCGACCTCGGGGTAGCGATAAGTGTACTGACCAGCACGTGAGTGCTGGTGGGGCGAGTTGTGGAAGCAACCAGAATCGAATTCGGTCCTGACCGCTTGCCCGGAGCACCAACCACAACGAGACAACAACCAAAGGAATGACACCTAGTGCCAACCATCAATCAGCTGGTCCGTAAGGGCCGTCACGACAAGCCTGCGAAGACCAAGACCGCAGCGCTCAAGGGGAGCCCGCAGCGTCGCGGCGTGTGCACCCGCGTCTACACCACCACCCCGAAGAAGCCGAACTCGGCGCTTCGTAAGGTCGCCCGCGTGCGCCTGACCAGCTCGGTCGAGGTCACCGCCTACATCCCCGGTGAAGGCCACAACCTGCAGGAGCACTCGATGGTGCTCGTCCGCGGCGGTCGTGTGAAGGACCTCCCGGGTGTGCGTTACAAGATCATTCGCGGCTCGCTCGACACCCAGGGTGTCAAGGACCGCAAGCAGGCCCGCAGCCGCTATGGCGCGAAGAAGGGGAGCTGATAAGCGATGCCACGTAAAGGACCCGCACCCAAGCGCCCCCTGATCAACGACCCCGTCTACGGTTCGCCGCTGGTCACCCAGCTGGTCAACAAGATCCTGCTGGACGGCAAGAAGTCGACCGCCGAGCGCATCGTCTACGGCGCTCTCGAGCAGGCCCGCGAGAAGACCGGCACCGATCCGGTCGTGACCCTCAAGCGCGCCCTCGACAACGTCAAGCCGACCCTCGAGGTGAAGAGCCGCCGCGTCGGTGGCGCCACCTACCAGGTGCCGATCGAGGTCAAGCCGGGCCGCGCCAACACCCTGGCGCTCCGCTGGCTGGTGACCTTCAGCCGTCAGCGTCGCGAGAAGACGATGGTCGAGCGTCTGGCCAACGAGCTGCTCGACGCGTCGAACGGTCTGGGCGCTTCGGTGAAGCGTCGCGAGGACACCCACAAGATGGCCGAGGCCAACCGGGCGTTCGCGCACTACCGCTGGTGACCACAACCGGACGCGGGGACTCACACGATGTCCCCGCGTCCGGTTCGCACCACCAACCCAACAGCTCTAGCGAAATTGCGAGGCGAATAAGTGGCACAGGAAGTGCTCAGCGACCTGAACAAGGTTCGCAACATCGGCATCATGGCGCACATCGATGCCGGCAAGACCACCACGACCGAGCGAATCCTCTTCTACACCGGTGTGAACTACAAGATCGGTGAAACCCACGACGGTGCCTCGACCACCGACTGGATGGAGCAGGAGAAGGAGCGTGGTATCACCATCACCTCCGCCGCCGTCACCTGTTTCTGGAACAAGAACCAGATCAACATCATCGACACCCCCGGCCACGTCGACTTCACCGTCGAGGTCGAGCGCAGCCTCCGCGTGCTCGACGGCGCCGTTGCCGTCTTCGACGGCAAGGAAGGTGTCGAGCCGCAGTCCGAGCAGGTCTGGCGTCAGGCGGAGAAGTACGAGGTTCCTCGTATCTGCTTCGTCAACAAGATGGACAAGCTGGGCGCGGATTTCTACTTCACCGTGCAGACCATCAAGGACCGTCTCGGCGCCAAGCCGTTGGTCCTGCAGCTCCCGATCGGTGCCGAGGATGCCTTCGACGGCGTCGTCGACATCATCGAGCAGAAGGCCATCACCTGGCGCGGCGTCGTGCCGACCGGTGCCGAGCCGACCATCGAGGAGATCCCCGCGGACCTCGTCGACAAGGTCGCCGAGTACCGCGAGCAGCTGCTCGAGACCGTCGCCGAGAGCGACGAGGCCCTCATGGAGAAGTACTTCGGTGGCGAAGAACTGACCATCGAGGAGATCAAGGGCGCGATCCGCAAGCTCACCGTCAGCCGTGAGCTGTACCCGGTTCTGTGTGGCTCGGCCTTCAAGAACAAGGGTGTCCAGCCGATGCTGGACGCGGTCATCGACTATCTCCCGTCGCCGCTCGACGTCCCCTCGGTCGAGGGCCACGCCGTGGGCAACGAGGAAGAGACCCTGTCGCGTAAGCCGTCGGCCGACGAGCCGTTCTCGGCTCTCGCGTTCAAGATCGCGGCGCACCCGTTCTTCGGCAAGCTGACCTTCGTCCGCGTCTACTCGGGCCAGATCACCGCGGGCACCCAGGTGCTCAACGCGACCAAGGGCAAGAAGGAACGCATCGGCAAGCTCTTCCAGATGCATGCCAACAAGGAAATGCCGGTCGAGGACGCCACCGCGGGCCACATCTACGCGATGATCGGTCTCAAGGACACCACCACCGGTGACACCCTGTGCGACTCGGCTGCCCCGATCGTGCTGGAGTCCATGAGCTTCCCGGACCCGGTCATCAACGTCTCCATCGAGCCGAAGACCAAGTCGGACCAGGAGAAGCTGGGCACCGCGATCCAGAAGCTCGCCGAAGAGGATCCGACCTTCTCGGTCAAGCTCGACGAGGAGACCGGCCAGACCGTCATCGGCGGCATGGGTGAGCTTCACCTCGACATCCTGGTCGACCGCATGAAGCGCGAGTTCAAGGTCGAGGCCAACGTCGGCAAGCCGCAGGTGGCCTACCGCGAGACGATCCGCAAGGCCGTCGAGAAGCACGAGTACACCCACAAGAAGCAGACGGGTGGCTCGGGCCAGTTCGCGAAGGTCATCATCAAGCTCGAGCCGCTGGTCGACGCCGAGGATGGCGCGACCTACGAGTTCGACAACGCCGTCACCGGCGGTCGTGTCCCGCGCGAGTACATCCCTTCGGTGGATGCCGGCGCCCAGGACGCGATGCAGTACGGTGTGCTGGCCGGCTACCCGCTGGTCAACCTGAAGGTCACCCTGCTCGACGGTCAGTACCACGACGTCGACTCGTCGGAAATGGCCTTCAAGATCGCCGGTTCGCAGGCCCTCAAGGAGGCTGCGAAGATGGCAAGTCCGGTCATCCTGGAGCCGATCATGGCCGTCGAGGTCACGACTCCCGAGGATTACATGGGCGACGTCATCGGCGACCTGAACTCCCGCCGTGGCCAGATCCAGGCCATGGAGGAGCGCAGCGGTGCACGTGTCGTCAAGGCACAGGTTCCGCTGTCGGAGATGTTCGGCTACATCGGCGACCTTCGGTCGAAGACCCAGGGCCGGGCTAACTACTCCATGGTGTTCGACTCCTACGCCGAGGTTCCGGCGAACGTGTCGAAGGAAATCATCGCGAAGGCGACCGGCGAGTAAGTCGGTTCGCGTCAGCGACCAGCGCCGGCCACCACAGCGGGCGCACAACGTAAAAGAATCAAACCCCTGTTGGGATCCCCCCAACAGAGCAACACAGTCCAGGAGGACATCAAGTGGCGAAGGCGAAGTTCGAGCGGACCAAGCCGCACGTGAACATCGGCACCATCGGTCACGTCGACCACGGCAAGACCACGCTGACCGCGGCGATCACCAAGGTGCTGCACGACAAGTACCCGGAACTCAACAAGAGCTTCGCGTTCGATCAGATCGACAAGGCTCCTGAGGAGAAGGCTCGCGGTATCACGATCAACATCTCGCATGTTGAGTACGAGACCGAGAAGCGTCACTACGCGCACGTCGACGCCCCGGGTCACGCGGACTACATCAAGAACATGATCACCGGTGCGGCTCAGATGGACGGCGCGATCCTCGTGGTCGCCGCCACCGACGGCCCGATGCCGCAGACCCGCGAGCACGTGCTGCTGGCCCGCCAGGTCGGTGTGCCTTACATCCTGGTCGCCCTGAACAAGGCCGACATGGTCGACGACGACGAGATCATCGAGCTCGTCGAGATGGAGGTCCGCGAACTGCTGGCCGCCCAGGAGTTCGACGAGGAAGCTCCGGTCGTCAAGGTTTCGGCGCTCAAGGCACTCGAGGGTGACGCGGAGTGGGCGAAGTCGATCGAGGAGCTCATGGCTGCCGTCGACGAGTCGATCCCGGATCCGGTCCGCGAGACCGACAAGCCGTTCCTGATGCCCGTCGAGGACGTCTTCACCATCACCGGCCGCGGCACCGTGGTCACCGGTCGTGTGGAGCGCGGCGAGGTCAACGTGAACGAGGAAGTCGAGATCGTCGGCATCCGCGAGAAGTCGCAGAAGACCACCGTCACCGGTATCGAGATGTTCCACAAGCTGCTCGACTCGGCTCAGGCAGGCGACAACGCCGGTCTGCTGCTGCGCGGCCTCAAGCGTGAGGACGTCGAGCGCGGTCAGGTCATCGTCAAGCCCGGCACCACCACTCCGCACACGGAGTTCGAGGGCCAGGCTTACATCCTGAGCAAGGACGAGGGTGGCCGCCACACCCCGTTCTTCAACAACTACCGTCCGCAGTTCTACTTCCGTACCACGGACGTGACCGGCGTCGTGACCCTCCCCGAGGGCACCGAGATGGTCATGCCGGGCGACAACACCGAGATGAGCGTCGTGCTCATCCAGCCGGTCGCCATGGACGAGGGCCTGCGCTTCGCCATCCGCGAGGGTGGCCGCACCGTTGGTGCGGGTCGAGTCACCAAGATCACCAAGTGATTGTCACTTCACTGATCTGACTCAGGCGAGTCTGACAACCTCAGGCGATTCTGACAAGGGCGCCCGATCGCGAAAGCGGTCGGGCGCCTTTGTGTTTGCGGGTGGTCGCGCAGAGCTGTTCGAGGTCTTCCCAGCTCTGGGGCGGGTGGCTAGAGTCGTCGCATGACGATGTTCGGTGAAACCGGGGCGGGTCCACAGATCCCCCGTGGGGTGTGGCGGTTTCTGGGCACTTTCCTCTTCGTGATGGTGTGCGGCATCGTCGGACCGATCTTCCTGGTGATGTATTTCGTGATCGACGAACCAGACACGGGGTGGTTGCTGTGGACGGGCCTGTTGGTCACCGGAATCGATGTGGTGCTTGGCGTTCTGCTGGGGTGGGGAGCCGCACGCGGGGGTGGCGGCGTCGGGCTGCTGTCGGGCGGTGGGGATGGTGCGCGGCATCGGGGGGTCTGGCGGGCCGCGGTCGCCGATGTCCTGTCGATCTCGCAGACGTCGATCGAGATCAACGATCAACCGCTGATGAAACTGGGCCTGCGCATCCACGGCGACGGCATCGACACCTTCGACACCGAGACCCGTACGGTCGTACCGGTCTTCCAGCAGGCCTTGCTGCATTCCCGGAGGCTTGCGGTGTTGGTCGACCCGACCTCGCAGAAGTTCGACATCGACTGGCAGGCAACGGCATTGCTGGCCGGCTCGGTGCCGGCTCGGTTCACCTCGTCGGAAGACGGCCGCGATTACGACCTGACGGGACAGGTCGAACCGCTGACGAAGATCCTGGCGATCCTCAACGACCACGACGTCGACATCTCGGGCACGATCGATCTGCGCGCCAATCCGGTCGCGCGTGACGCGGTGATGGAGGTGGTGCGCGAGTACGCCGGAACGTCGGCCGACGACGTATCGGCGTCGAGCGCGACCCCGCCCGCGACGGCCGGTGCCGAAGCCGCTCCGCGGACGACGGCGCAACGGTTGGCCGACCTTGCCGACCTCCGTGATCGGGGTGCGATCACCGGGGACGAGTATGAGGCCGCGCGGCAGCGGATCATCGCCTCTATCTGACCTCAATTTTCCCATACACCCCATCAGTCACATCAGAAACTTTGGTAACTGACGGGTCTCAATGTCCACCCTGTGTGGTTACAGCCGTAGCATCGCGAACATCCGTCGAATTACGGTTCATCGGTGCTCCTGTGTACTGGTCGGCCGCGGACGATTCGCCGTCGCCAACGATTCATCGCGTTCCTGTTGACCCTCGCCGGTATCACCGGCGTCGCCTCGTTGACCTCCGGGTCGGCCGATGCCGCCAGCTTCGGCAGGTTCTATGTCAGCGGCTGCGGCATGCCGACAACCCCGGTCGACACATGGACGCGCTGGGGCAACTACAAGACCGTCATCGCCCTCGACGGACTTCGCGCGACAAGCGACGTGAGTGGCTGGCGGCACGAGACGAATATCGCGCGGCTGGCGAATTCCGGCGTCAACGTCGTCGAGCCGGTCGGCGGACTCGCCAGCTTCTACACCGACTGGGAACGGGCCAGCCCGGGCAACAAGATCAAGTACCGCTATCGCTGGACCTGCCGACTCAACACCATCGTTCGTGAACTCGATGCGCGTGGTCTCGCGGTAGGCCCGTGGGGCAAGTACGCGATCATGGGCATCTCGATGGGCGGCAACGCCGCGATGATCTACGGTGCCTACCACCGTGCCCGCATCTCACATGTCTACTCGATGTCGGGGTACCTGAACCTGTCCGCACCGACGATGCGGGAGGCGGTCCGGCTGGCCCTCGCCGACGCCGGCATCTCGGCCGGTGTCGGTCCGTTCGACGCCGACGCCATGTGGGGTCCGCCGTGGGCGGAGCGCTGGTCGAAGAACGACGCGCTCGTTCAGCTTCCGCGGATGCGGGGGATGAAGATCCGCGTCGCGGCCGGGTCGGCGACCTGGGGCTCCTACAACGTCGACGCCGTCGCCTCGGTCAAGGGCACCCCGCTCGAGGCCATCTCGCTGGCGCAGACGCGGGCCTTCGAGGTGGCCGCAGCCCTGCAGGGCATCCGGGTCTCCACCGACTTCCCGAATATCGGCACGCACCAGTGGGGATACTGGCAGGACATGGTCTGGCGCGCCAAGAATGCCAAGTGGTTCCACGATCGCTGAGCCGTCGGGGACCGAGATCGACGGCCGCAGCGATGGACGTGGGCGCCGTCACGCGGGTCGCGGTCGTATCGTGGCGTGAATGCGTACATTGCAGCGAGAGGCAGGACCAGACCTGCACATCCGGGTCTCGGGTGATCTGAGCGCCGGCCGGCCGGTGCTCCTCGTCCACGGAATGGGCGGCGATCATCGCACCTGGCGGGCGACCGCGGCGATGCTGCGGCGTGGTGGCCGTCCGGTGGTCAGTTTCGATCTTCGTGGTCACGGCCACAGCGGTCGGACCCCGAACTACCTGCTCGCCGATTTCGCCGCCGATGCCCAAGTGGTGGTCGACGCGCTGAACATCGAACGGGCCGACGTCATCGGCCATTCGCTGGGGGCTCATACCGCGTTGCGGCTGGCGATGGCCCGGCCGGAACTGGTGGATCACCTGATTCTCGAAGAGGTGCCGCCGATGGCCCGCGACGCCTCGGATCTGGCCGAGCCGGTGGTGATGGCCGCGACGCTGGGAGAGCGCGTACGCGGACTCCTCGCGTTGGCACGGGATCCGCGTCCGATCCTGCGCTTCGACCGGGCGATGGCCGATCAGGTCGTGGCGCAGTTCGACAACTCCGCACCCGACTGGTGGGCCGATCTGGCACGGGTCAGCGCACCGACCTTGGTCATCTCCGGTGGGGACCGGAGCTTCCTGCCGACCCGACACCTTCAGTCGTTGGCCGATGCCCTGCCGGATGGGCGGCTGGTGGCCATCGATGCCGGGCACAGCGTCCACCGTGACGCTCGGGGTGAGTTCCTCAGTGCCGCCGCGGAATTCCTCGCCGTCCCGCGCTGAACAACAGGTCAGGCGGGCTCGTTGTGTAGCGGTCGCGGATCGACGCCGACGGTCTGCCATGCCTCGTAGGCCCACGGCACGTACAGCCACTTCAGTGGCAGTCGGTTGATCAGCGGGTTGGCGGCCCGCATGACCTTGGCGAATCGCTGGAAGTTTCGCTCGCGCCGGTCGTTCCATTCCAAGTCGCACACATCGCGCATCTGCTGCGGCAGGGTGCCGACGACGACGGTGCGCAGAAAGGCGTTGAGCGGGGCCGACAGCACGCGCCAGACCGCCGCGGGGATGTTCTTGGGTCCGGGCAGGCCCTGACGGATGTAGCCGGTCGCGTACACGATGGTCTTGTGCGCGACGAACCGATCGAGCATCGCGTCCCAGTACTCGAGGAACTCTTCATAGGTCTGCGGTTGTCCCCGGTCGCTGACACCGTAGAGCTGGTACCAGACCTTGGATTCCTCGAAGATCTGTACCTTCTCCGCATAGGAGAGCCGGCGAATGAAGGTGTCGGTGATGTAGAGAACCTGGTCGACGAAGGTCGCGTGCGCCCAGTAGAACAGCTCGGGATTGAGCGCGTGATACCGCGAACCGTCGCTGATGGTGCCCTTGATGTCCTTGTGGAAGTCGCGGACGGTACGGCCCCACTTCTGTGGCTCGGTGCTGTACACCGTCCGCATCACCGGCGGGCCGGTGCGCTTGGCGCGGCCGAGGAAGTCGCTGAAGATGACCGAATGGTCGAGGACGGCCTGACCGAGCTGTTCGATGCAGTTCTCCGTGCCCGCCAGGCGCTGGAAACCAAGCAGTCCGCGGTTGTCGCCGTAGAACTTCCAGATCAGGGAGTCGGCTCCGAGCCTGGGTGAGGGCAGATCGCCGGCCGTCTCCGGGGTGTCGTCGACGATCTTCGGTTCGGCCTCACGGATGCCGAGTTCGAATTCTTGGTTCACTGACATGAGGCGAGAATAGAGCATATTGGAACGTATGTGAATATTTGTCTCATCGAGACCGGAGGTAGCAGTGCACGACGGTGACCGGGGCGGTTGGGGCCGGGGTGATTGGGGCCGGGGTGATTGGTTTGGCGGGGAACTCTTCACGCGCGGGGGACTACCCGACGTCGAAGGTCTACTCGCCACGGCATATGTCGTCCGGCTGCCGATGCATACCCGGTTCCGCGGCCTGCGTGAGCGCGAGACGATGATCTTCGCCGGTCCGGCGGGCTGGGGTGAGTTCGGTCCCTTCGTCGAATACGGCGATGAGGAGGCGGCGGCCTGGCTACGCGCGGGGATCGAGGCCGCCTACCTGGGACCGCCGCCCCCGGTGCGGGCCGAGGTGGAGATCAACGCCACCGTCCCCGCGGTACCCGCCGACGAGGTTGCTGCGGTGCTGGCACGGTACCCGGGAGCGCGGACCGCCAAGGTCAAGGTTGCCGAACCAGGGCAGACGCTGGCCGACGACGTCGAACGGGTCGCCGCGGCACGCGAGGTCGTCGACCGGGTCCGGGTGGATGCGAACGGCAAGTGGACGGTCGCCGAGGCGATCGCCGCGATCGCCGCGATCGGCGACCTGGAGTATGCCGAACAGCCTTGCGCGACGGTCGAAGAGCTCGCCGAGGTGCGTCGTGAGGTCGACGTTCCGATCGCGGCCGACGAGTCGATCCGCAAGGCGAGTGATCCGCTTCGGGTCGTTGCGGCCGAGGCCGCCGACATCGCCGTGGTGAAGGTGGCGCCGATGGGCGGGATGCGCTCGACCGTCGCGCTGGCCGATGCGGTCGGCCTGCCGGTGGTGGTCTCGAGTGCTCTCGACAGTGTGGTCGGCATCGCGGCCGGGGTGGCCGCGGCGGCCGCGGTCGGAGGACTCGAGCGCGCCTGTGGTCTTGGTACGGGGTCGTTGTTCGCCGACGACGTCGGCCCCGGATTCACGCCGGTGCACGGCAGGCTGACGCCGCGCTGGTTCGACGCGGACTCGACTCTCATTCGGCCCGCTGATCGTTTGCTCGCGCCGGTCGAGCGGGATCGCTGGTGGCGTGCGCGCCTGCGCCGCGCGCACGCGGTTCTCGTACGTGAGGGCGCGTGAGACCGGCCCAGGTCAGTTAGAGACGATTTGGCGATTTTGTTCCAAGATGCGGTATGATTGCGACATGGGTCACAGTCGGTGCCCGGGTTGGTACGCGTCGACCACGTCGACGCGAATGGTGCCCGGCCTGCCGTATGGAGGGAGTCGGTCATGACGTCGGTCGGAATCGTGGACACCGAACACGGTGGTGACGAGCGCGGAAACGAGCACAGCACCGCGAATCTGCGTCCGGTGCCGTCTTCCAACCGTAACGGTGTCCTGGAGATGATGGCCATGCGCCGGGATCCGTTTGCCTACGCCGACCGGCGGATGGCCCAGTACGGCAACATCTCCGGCCTTAATGCGCTGGGACTGAAGCTGGTGGTGACCGGCGGTCCGCGCGCCGCGAGCGAGATCCTGATGAACAAGGATCGGGCCTTCGCCAATGGGCCCGCGTGGAGTTATTTCATCGGCCCCTTCTTCAACCGCGGCATCATGCTGCTCGACTTCGACGAGCATCGCCATCACCGCCACATCCTGCAGCAGGCCTTCACCCCGAAGGTCCTCAAGGGCTACATGGCCGAGATGCAGCCGATCATCGCCGAGCGGGTGGCCGCCTTCCCGACGGGCAAGGTCAAGCTCTTCTCCGAGTTCAAAGAGCTGACCCTCGACGTCGCGCTCGAGGTCTTCCTCGGCATGGAACTGCCGAAACATGAAGCGGACAAACTCAATCAGGCATTCATCGACACCGTGCGCGCGGGTGTCGCCTACGTTCGTAAGCCGATGCCCGGCGGGCGCTGGTGGAAGGGGCTGCGCGGACGCAAGGTCCTGGAAGAGTTCTTCTACGCCAACATCGCCGCCAAACGTGCCACCCAGACGCCCGACCTGTTCTCGGTGCTGTGTCATGCCGAGAGCGACGAGGGTGACCGGTTCACCGACGAGGACGTCGTCAACCACATGATCTTCGTGCTGATGGCCGCGCACGACACGTCCACCATCACGATGACGCAGATGGCCTACTGGATGGCCAAGCATCCATCATGGCAGGACCGGGCGCGGGCGCAGTCGCTGGCTCTCGATTCCGAACTGACCTACGACGACCTCGGAAAACTCGACGCGCTCGACCTGATCATGAAGGAATCGCTGCGTCTGTGTCCGCCGGTTCCGGCCCAGCCGCGGATGGCGATCAAGGACACTTCGGTGCAGGGGTTCTTCATCCCGAAGGGCACGATCGTCTCGGTCTCGCAGATGACCAACCATCGCGACCCGGAGTTCTACACGAATCCCGACATCTTCGATCCCGAGCGGTTCGGTCCGGACCGGGCCGAGGACAAGGGACACCGGATGGCGTGGATGCCCTTCGGTGGCGGCGTGCACAAATGCATCGGGCTGTACTTTGGCCAGATGGAGATCAAGACGATCCTGCACCAGCTGCTGCGGGGCTACGAATGGTCGGTGCCTGCCGATTACCAGATCCCGATGGATTACAGCTCGTTGCCGGTGCCGAAGGACAAGCTGCCGGTTCAGCTGCGTCGGCGGTGATCGGTGGCCGACAACGCGACGAGGTCGAAGTCGAAGGATGCGCCGGCCCGTAAGGTCAGAAACACCGAGAGCCCGGCCGCGCAGGAGGCCGCGATCCTGGCCGCGGCGGCCGAGGAGTTCACCGCGGTCGGTGTCCGGCGCGCGAATGTGGACGAGGTAGCCGCGCGCGCCGGTGTCAGTCGCAGCACGCTCTATCGGCGTTTCCCCAACAAGGACGCGCTTCTCCTCGCCGTCGCCAATGACGTGTACGAGAAGGGGATGCGCAGGCTGGAGGGGGCAGTCCGCGGACTCGGGGCGAAACAAGCGCTGGTGGAGGCCTTCGCGATCGGCGCCTCGATGATCACCGAGGACCCACTGCTTCGCCGGATCGTGCTGACCGACCCGGAGATGAAGGGCATCACCGCGTCGATGACGTCGCTGTTCGTCGACATCGTCACCTCACGGGTGGCCGCGACCCTCCGTGAGGAGGGCGCCCAGATGCCGGTCGACGACCTTCTGCAGGCGGTGGAGATCCATGTCCGACTGGTGATCTCATTTCTCGAGACACCGATGTCCGACGAGACGAGAAGTGAGCCGGAGGCGGTGCGTGAGTTCGCCACCAAATTCCTCGCCCCGATGATCTGGTAAGCCGACGGCGGCGCTGCTCGACCGTGACCACGTGACGATGTCTTCTTGAGAAAGGCTGTGCCCATGAGCTTGCGCACCAAGCTGTCCCGTAAACCCTCGCATGACGAGATTCGTACCGCGTTGCGCGACAAGGTCGTCGTGGTGACCGGAGGTGCTCGGGGGATCGGTTTCGAGACCGCGACACAATTGTTCCAGGCCGGCGCGAAGGTGGCCATCGGGGACGTCGACGGGGAGGCCGTCGAGAAGGCTGCCGCCGACCTCGGCATCGAGGGCCTCACCTGTGACGTGACCGACCGGGCCTCGTTCGACGCCTTCCTGACCGAGGTCGAGGCGCGGTTGGGTCCGATCGATGTGCTGGTCAACAACGCCGGCATCATGCCGGTCGGTCCGTTTCTGTCCTACGACGACACCATCATCCGGCGTACCTACGAGATCGACGTGATCGGTGTCATCGTCGGCAGCCAGCTTGCCGCGCAGCGAATGGTGGCGCGCGGACGCGGCCAGATCGTCAACATCGCGTCGACCGCGGGGCGCATCCCGGCACCCGGGCTGACCATCTACAACGGTGCCAAGGCCGCGGTCATCGAATTCTCCGAGGCGTTGAACGCCGAACTCGGGCCCAGTGGAGTCAGCGTCAGTGCGGTGCTCCCCGGATTCACGCGGACCGGGCTGATCTCGGGTCTCAACACCGGAAAGCTGATCCCGACCTGTGGTCCCGACGAGGTGGCCGCGATCGTGGTGTCGACAGTGGCCCGGCGGCGGGTGCGGGCCTACGCACCGGCGTCGCTGTCCTGGGCCGACGCCAGCCCGATCATGCCGCAGTTCCTCAAGCGTGCGAGCCGCAGGATCTCCAAGCTCGATCGCGTGTTCCTGGAACCGGATTCGCAGGGCCGGGCGGCATACACCTCCCGTATCCGCGGCGAAGACACCGTCTGAGCGGGGGCAGGAATGGGGCCGGGTACGCGAGCGCGGCGCGCGGGCGACGCGCAGCTGCTGGCCGCCGACCGGGCCGCGCGGGCAGATCTGGCCGCGGCCGTCGATGAGCTGCACTCCGCACAGCTGGCGGCAGGTACCCGGCGGCCGCTTGCGCGCCGCTGGTGGGCGCTGACCACGATCATCGTGGTCGCGGCCCTGGTGTTGGCGGTCTGGGCGGTGGTGTCGTGGTGGCGCGACGACGACTTCGACGATGCCGACTACGAGCGGGTGGCCGCGGAGCGGGTGAGTCTGCTTCTCGCCCCCGACTTCCGCGACCCCCAGCAGACCCGCCGGATCCTCTCCGGGGCGACGGGGGCGTTCCGGGATGAGTTCGCGCAATCCGCCGACGCCTACACACAATTCGTGCGGTCCAACGGGACGGTCGCCCGATCCTGGGTGGACGGCACCGGGGTGTCGGGCCGCGTCGGCGACACCGCGACCGTGCTGGTGGCCGCAAGTGTCGTCTTCGACGGTCGGCCGCAGTCGGCGGAGAGCAGCGAGGTGTTGCGCCGGTTCCGGTTGCGGGTGTTGTTGACACCAGATGCCGGTGAACTGAAACTCGGGGCGGTGCAATACCTCCCATGACGCTATTGCCCAGCCGCCTGCTGACGCGCCGCGGTGCCGTGCTGCTCGGATTGCTCGCGATCGCCGTGCTCGCCGGTGTTGTCGCGGTGACGATCTCCGCTGCTCACACCGCCCGGGACGACGACGCCGCGGCGGATAACCGCGCCGAACTCCGGCAACATGCCGGACGCATTGTCAGTGAGGTGTTCTCGGTACATCGCGATCGGTGGCAGGCCGACCGTGCCCACGCGCGGTCCCTGGTGGCCCCCGCCTTCCTGGACAACTATGGCGCACAGTTGGATCGGCCGCCGGCCGACGGCACTGTCGCCGTCGAGTGGCGGCCCGAATCGGTCGGCCTGATTGCGGTGGGCACCGACGATGGGGATGTGCTGATGCGTGTGGCGGTGACCACGCGAACCGACCGATCATCCGACCCGACCACGATCCGTCGATCGGTGCGCACCCACTTCGTGCGGGCCGACGACACCTGGCTGCTCGACCGCGCCGAGGTGATCGGATGAGCCGCACCGAGGGGTCGGGGCAGAGTGGACGCGACGACCTGGCGAGGACCAGACTGGTTGCCGCAGAGGCGGATGTGGTGGCTGCGACGCGACGTGCGCGGCTGGCGCGGATCGCGGCCGCACCCGCGCTCCGGGTGCGGGTGGCACACCGCAGTCGGCTGATGTGGGGGGCGCTGGTCGCGGCGATAGCCGTGGTGCTCGTACTCGCGGTCGCCAGTCTGATTCTCGCGCTGGGCAATCGATCCAGCGGGCAGGAGCGGGCCGACCGGCGGGCGGTGCTCGAAGCGGCGGGAGCCGCGGTGGCCACGATGCTCACCGCCGACCCAGCCGACGCGAGTGGCTATGTCGATCGGGTGTTGGCCGTGACCACCGGTGCTGCTAAAGCGCGCATTACCGGGGTCCGAGACGCGTTGATTGCGGAGGTTGCCGCGCAGTCGGGACCGAGTGTGGGACAGACGGTCTCGAGTGGACTTGTCGATGACCCGCCCGCCGACGCCGAGTCGGGGACGCGGGTGGGCGTACTCGTCGTCGCCGACGCCACCAACCCGGCGCTGCTCGGGGGGCAGGCCCCGACCGATCGGGATCAGGTGGGAAGCACTCAGACCGGCGATCTGACCGGCTCCAGGCTGACGGTCGCCGTCACCATGCAGCTCGTCGGCTCCGAATGGCTGGTCGCGCAGGCGAGGTCCCTGTGAAAGGGGCCGGCAGCCTGGCGGGCTCACACAAGCTGTTGTCGTTCGAAAGGCGCCGATTCGTCGCGGCAGCCATCGTCGTGGTGGCCGCGCTCGTGGTCGCCGCCACGGCCGGATATGCCACTCACCGTCCGGCGTCGACGACCGACGCATCGGTCCGGCAGTCGGTCCTGTCGGCGAGTGCGGCCGCGCTCACCCGGCTGATGAACTTCTCCCCGCGGACCGCAGGCCGAGACACCCGCGCGACACTGGCCGCGCTGACCGATCCGCTGGCGCTCGACTACCGGTCGCGGGGCGCCGACGTCGTGCTGCCCGGCGCGATCGCCTCGGGCGCGACGGTGACCGCCCGGGTGGTCGGCGTGGCGCTACACGGTCAGGCCGACGGCACCGCGAAGGTGCTGGCCTTCATCGATCAGCAGGTGTCGGTACCGGAAAGTCCGGGAGCGGACGGATCCGGATCAGGAGCCGGGGAAAGCCGTCCCACCTCTATCGCTCGGTGGGCGGTTATGCGTAATGTCGACGGCAAATGGCTGCTCGCCGACCTCCAACCGGTCGGCGACATCACCCGCTGAGGTCGTCGGGCATGTGTGGACACCATGCCGCCGAGGACGCCGGGTGTAACTGCGAGGAGGGAATGGTTGTGACCGATACATCTGCGGGTGTGGTCGTGGTGGGCGCCGGACTTGGTGCGATCCGTTTGGCCGAGACCCTGCGCACCAACGGGTATACCGACCCGATCACGTTGATCGGTGCCGAGCCGTACGCGCCCTATGACCGTCCGCCGCTGTCGAAGTCGGTGCTGCTCGGCAAGGACGACCGGGTGGAGCTCAAACCTGCCGAGTTCTACGCGGATTCGAATATCGACCTTCAGTTGGGTCGCCGTGTGGTGGCCATCGCTCCGGGCGAGCGCACGGTCACCGTCGCCGATGCCGGCGATCCGGCACAGACCGAGACTGTCGCGTACGACACGCTGGTCCTGGCCACCGGCCTGAGTCCGCGGCCGTTCCCGGGTGCCGACGATGCGCTCGTCGGCCTGCACACCCTGCGCACCTATGACGACGCTGTCGCACTGCGTTCGGAGATCGACGCGGCCACCGACGCGGTCGTCATCGGTGCCGGCTTCATCGGCTGTGAAGTGGCGGCCAGCCTGCTGGCGCGCGGGGTGAAGGTCAGTCTGGTCGAGCCGGCTCCGACCCCGTTGGCGGCCGCTCTGGGCACCGAGATCGGCAAGTTGGTCACCCGCCTGCACATCGACAACGGTATCGACGTCCGCGCCGCGACCGGGGTCAGCGAGATCATCGGTACCGATGGCCGGGTCACCGGGGTTCGGCTCGACGACGATTCGCGGTTGCCCGCCGATATCGTCGTGGTCGGCATCGGTTCGATTCCGGTGACCGACTATCTCGACGGATCCGGAATCGACTGCGCGGCACGTGCGGAGGGCGGCGGAATCGCCTGTGACGCCTACGGCCGTACCAGCGCGGAAAGCGTCTACGCACTCGGCGACGTGGCCAACTGGCGGGACGCCGACGGTGTCGGGCATCGTGCCGAGCACTGGAACCACACCGTCGAACAGGCGGCGATCGTCGCCCATCAGATCGTCGGCGGCGACGCGGTGACCCCGGCGGTGCCCTATTTCTGGAGCGATCAGTTCGATCTGAAGATCCAGGTGCTCGGCAGCCCGCGGCCCACCGACGACGTGCACATCGCGGCCGACGACGGGAAGAAGTTCTTGGCCTACTACAGCCGGGACGGCATCCTCACCGCGGTGGCCGGGGCAGGCAAGGTCGGCGCGGTGATGAAGACGCGGGCCAAGCTGGTGACTCCCACCCCGATCGACGAGGTGCTCTGACTTCGCCGCCGACGCCGTGGCACCGGTGAGGTTTCGGGACGACGAGTTCACCGCGGCGGCGGTCCGTGCCGCCGCGGACGCGGAGGCCGATTCCCAGCGGGCGGCCAACGCGGCGAGGTTCTTTCAGGCCCACCCCGGTGGATACGGCGAGGGTGAAGAGTTCATCGGGCTCACCGTTCCGGTCCAACGTACGATCGCCAAACGGTTTCGGGGTATCGGGCCGGAGGCGGTCGCCGACTTGTTCACCTCGTCTGTGCACGAGCATCGGCTGATCGCCATCTTCCTGTTGCGCTACGAGTTCGACCATGCGGGCACCGACGCGGAGCGGGCCGAGTGGATTGATCTCTACCTGACGGCGCTGCGCTCCGGCCGAATCGACAACTGGGATCTGGTCGATTCCTCGGCCGATCCCATATTCGGCGTATTCCTCTACGGCCGTGGCGATCACACGCCGCTGCTGGACTTCGCGACGGCTGAGGACCTGTGGCTGCGCCGGGTCGGGATCATCGGGACCTTCCCATTCATCCGACACGGCGACCCGACCCCGCTGCTGGAGATCGCCGACATCGTCGTCACCGACCGGCGTGACCTCATCCAGAAGGCGTTCGGCTGGATGCTGCGGGAGGCGGGAAAGCGGGTCGACCGCGCGGTGCTGACCGACTATCTCGATCAACACGCCGCGCAGATGGGCCGCACGGCGCTGCGTTACGCGATCGAGCATCTCGATCCCGATCAGCGCGCGCATTACCGTTCGCTGCGTTGACTCTCGGGCTCATCAGCCGTGACCGCCGGCGTACGCGCGATGGAGATGGCGGCCGAGATCAGCGGAAATTGCAGGGGCAGACGGGCGATGGCGATCACCCGGTATGGCCATGGCCGGTCCCGCCACAGCCGGACCATGTTCACATTCGCGGGGAACACGGCGACGAAGAGTGCCGCCGCGCCGACTGCGGAGATGCGTCGGGTGCGGGGGAGGAGTAGCCCGGCGCCGAGCGCGAGTTCGGCTGCTCCCGATACCTGGGTCAGCAGACGCGGGTCGGCGGGTATCTCCGCTGGGATGATGTCGTCAAAAGGTTTGGGCACCAGGAAATGCATCGTGCCCGACCCCAGCAGCAAGCCGGCCAGTCCGCGGGCGAGTCGGGAGGGGTTCGATCTGCTCGGCCGGGCGAACGGGCTGGCCATGTCTGCGACCTTCCGGTGGGTCAGAACTCGATTTTCAGGGCATCCGACGTCGGGCGGGCCTGACAGCCGAGGATGTAGCCATCGGCGATGTCCTCGGGATCGAGCGCGCCGTCGTTCTCCATCTCGACCGTACCCTCGGTCAGGGTGCACGCGCACGACCCGCATTCGCCCTCCTGGCAGGAGTAGGGCGCGTCGAGGCCGGCGGCAAGCATGATGTCGACCAGGGTGCGCTTGCGGGGCCAGCTGAGAGTGTGTGTCTCCCCGTCGAGTTCGACTTCGACGGTGGCCGCGTCGGCGGCCTCGGCCTCGCTGACCTCCTCGTGGACGACGTCGACGAACGGATCGCCCGACAGTGAGTTGTAGACCTCGGTGTGCACATTCTGGTGCGGGAAATCGGCGTCGGTCAGACCCTTGTGGACGGCGTCCATGAACGGTCCGGGGCCGCACATGTATGCGGTGTGGGTGGCCGCGAACGGGGCGAACAAGGTCGCCAGCGTGGGCGCCGACGGCAGCCCCTGCAGGTTCTCCAGCCAGTGGATGAGGGTCAGCCGGTCGGCATGCGCCTGTTGTAGATCGCGGAGTTCGGCCGCGAAGATGACATCGTCGGCGCGCCGGTTGGCATAGAAGAAGACGACGGGGGAATCGCTTTGCGCCAGTGTGGCCTTGAGGATTGACATCACCGGCGTCACACCACTGCCCGCGGCGATCAGGAGGAGCGGCACATCGAGCGACTTCGGGGTGAACACCCCTGATGGTGGAAGCACCTCGACCTGGGTGCCGCCGACCAGGTTGTCGCACACCCAGTTGGAGCCGTAGCCCGCTGCGGTGCGCTTGACCGTGACCTTTGGCCGGTCGTCGGTGGACGGTGCGGATGCCAGCGAATAGCAGCGTGCGACCGAACCGGTTTGCTCACTGGGGATGCGCAGGGTGAGGAACTGTCCGGGGCGATAGGAGGTGAAGGCCTCGGCGTTGGTGCCCGGCACGTCGAACACGATGGACTTGGCGTCGGCGGTCTCGTCGATCACCTCGGCGACGGTCAGGATCACGCTGCGGGAACCGTGTGGTGTCAGGTCGGACATCTCACCGCTTTCGGCACTCGGAGGAAACGGAACGTGAAACTAGAACACGTTCTAATTCAGTCTAACGTACACCGGCCGGTCAGGACAGTGCCCCGACCCCGAGCGCCAGCGTACGGGCGCCGATGGTGATCAATTCCTCCAGGTCGGAGGCTGGGTCGGCGAGCCACTGCTCATAGGCCGCCAGGGCGGTGCCCAGGCACATCCAGCCGATCGTCTGGGGGAGGTGATCGTGTTCGTCGAGGTGCAGGCGTTCGGCGCAGAACTGCGCGATGACGTGCCGCCAGTCGGCGTACATCAGCATGGAATGTGCCTGGAGCGCGGGTACCCCGAGTAGTAGCGACATTCGGCGGCGGTGGCTGTCCTGTTGTTCGGGTGGCACCCGGTTGAACACGACGAGCGCCTGCTGCAGGGCGTCGGCGATGGGCAGGTCGGCGGAAATCTCGGCGAGCAGGTCGCGCAGTTCGACCAGGTGGGCGTCGAAGTCGCCCCACGGCACCGCGTTCTTCGACGGGTAGTAGCGAAACAGGGTACGGCGGGCGATCCCGGCAGCGTCGGCGATGTCGTCGACGCTGGTCTCGTCGAATCCGCGCACGGTGAACAGGTCGATCGCAATCGCGCTGAGCTGGGCGCGAGACGTCGCCGGGCGCCTGCCCGATGCTGCTCTCGCCGGGGTGGCCATGGGGTCCGATCGGGTCATCACGTACCTGTCCAGTTGGCTGGTTTTGAGATATCTCTGGATTGTTGCACCGAGTGCAATTATAGTGACTCGTGATCCGCATCACTATCGATTACCCAGGAGGTCTGGATCATGGCTGATCAGTCAATCAAGTCCGCGCAGGACGCGGCCGTCGCGAGCGGTACCCCGGCCGATGTCGAGGCGGAGCTGGTGACCGAATCGCTCGTCGAAGAGGTGTCGATCGACGGGATGTGCGGGGTCTACTGATGTCCTCCCCGGCATCCGCACCCGCCATCGGCGACCATCGAGAGGTGGTCGCCGATGCCGGGGCGCTCGACCTGACCCAGCCGTGGGAACTCAATCCCAAAGTGGCGCTACGACCTGAGCCGTTCGGCGCGCTGCTCTACCACTTCGGTACCCGCAAACTCTCCTTCCTCAAGAACCTGACCGTCGTCGGCATCGTGCAGTCCCTGCGCGATCATGCGAGCGCGGAGGCAGCCCTCTCCGCGGCCGGGATCACCGCTGCGCAACGGCCGCTCTACCTGCAGGCGCTGGAAGCACTGGCCGCGTCCGGGATGATCGTCCGCCGGGTAGCCGCATCGGAACAACCACAGCCCCAAGGAGTGTCACGATGACCACACTCGAACGACCGCCCGTCGCAACCGCGTTGCCCGTCGCCGACGCCGACCCCTCGGCACCGCCGAAGGTCGGGCGTCTGGTGGACCAGTTCGAGAAGGGGCTCGACGCGCCGATCTGCCTCACCTGGGAGCTCACCTACGCGTGCAACCTGGCGTGTGTGCACTGTCTGTCGTCGTCGGGTAAGCGTGACCCGCGCGAACTCTCGACCGAACAGTGCAAGGCGATCATCGACGAACTGCAGCGTATGCAGGTCTTCTACGTCAACATCGGTGGCGGCGAACCGACGGTGCGCCCGGACTTCTGGGAACTGGTCGACTATGCGACCAGCCATCAGGTCGGGGTGAAGTTCTCCACCAACGGACTTCGGATCGACAAGGCCGTCGCGGCCCGGCTGGCCGCCTCGGACTACGTCGATGTGCAGATCTCACTCGACGGTGCCACCGCTGAGGTCAACGACGCGGTCCGTGGCCCGGGATCCTTCGACATGGCGGTGCGCGCGCTGGAGAACCTGCACGAGGCGGGATTCGCCGACGCCAAGATCAGTGTCGTCATGACGCGTCAGAACATCGAGCAGCTCGACGAGTTCAAGGCGCTCGCCGACCGCTACAACGCGACGTTGCGGATCACCCGACTGCGTCCCTCCGGTCGTGGCGCCGACGTCTGGGATGATCTGCACCCGCTGCCCTCGCAGCAACTGGATCTGTACAACTGGCTTGTCGCACACGGTGATCGGGTGCTGACCGGCGACTCCTTCTTCCACCTGTCCGCCTTCGGTGGAGACAGTGGCGGGGGGCTGCCCGGCCTGAACCTGTGCGGTGCCGGACGCGTCGTGTGCCTGATCGATCCGGTGGGTGACGTCTACGCCTGCCCCTTCGCGATCCACGAGAACTTCCTGGCCGGCAACATCACCACCGATGGTGGCTTCCAGGAGATCTGGCAGAACTCGAAGCTGTTCGGCGAGCTGCGCGAGCCGCAGAACGCCGGCGCGTGCACGAGCTGTGCACACTTCGACGCCTGCCGCGGTGGCTGCATGGCCGCCAAATTCTTCACCGGACTGCCACTGGCGGGGCCCGACCCGGAATGTGTGCAGGGCTACGGTGAACAGCTACTCGCCGGTGAGCGCACCAAACCCACTGCGAACAAGGATCATTCGCGTGGCACGCCGCTGACCCTGATGACCCGGCGGCCGGACGGCGATCTGCTGCCGGTCGGCGCCCCGCCGTCGAAGAGTTGTGACGAGAACCCGCTCGCGGGTTTCGTGCCCACCACCTGAGATCAACAAACACCTGCGCTTGCCCCGCCGCCGAATGCGATCGGCGGGGCGAGTGCCGCGCGACCGCCGTCGGGGCGGTCGGCGTGACGAATGAAGAGGACGAGACATGCCTGCCAATCCCTGGGCCCGCAATCCCTGGTTCGAATCAGTCGCCGAAGCTCAGCGCCGGGCGAAGAAGCGTCTGCCGAAATCGGTCTACCTGTCGCTGATCGCAGGCACCCAGGGCGGTGTGACCGTCAACGACAACACCGATGCATTCGGTGAACTGGGGTGGGCGCCGCATGTCGTCGGGGCGCAGGCCGAGCGCGATCTCTCGACTTCGGTGATGGGACAGGAACTCCCGTTCCCGGTGATGATCTCACCGACCGGCGTGCAGGCGGTCGATCCCGATGGCGAGGTCGCCGTCGCGCGTGCGGCCGCGGCCCGTGGCACCGCGATGGGGTTGTCGAGTTTCGCCAGCCACGCCGTCGAAGAGGTCACCGCGGTCAACGACAAGATCTTCTTCCAGATCTATTGGCTCGGGTCGCGCGAGGATATCCTGGCGCGTGCCATGCGCGCCAAGGAGGCCGGTGCCAAGGGTCTGATCGTCACCACCGACTGGGTGTTCAACATCGGTCGTGACTGGGGCAGCCCGGAGATCCCGGAGAAGGTCGACTTCAAGGCGCTGCTGCGGCTGGCGCCGGAGATCGCCGTCAAGCCGCGGTATGCGCTGGATTGGATCAACGGCGGAAAGATCACCATCCCCGACCTCACCGCCCCCAACGTCGCACCCAAGGGGCAGCCGGGACCGACCTTCTTCGGTGCCTACGGCGAGTGGATGAACACCCCGCCGCCCACCTGGGAGGACCTGCAGTGGCTGCGTGAGCAGTGGGGCGGGCCGTTCATGGTCAAGGGCATCACCCGTCTCGACGATGCCAAGCGTGCCGTCGACATCGGTGCCACGGCACTGTCGGTGTCCAACCACGGTGGCAACAACCTGGATGGCACGCCGGCGACGATTCGTCTGCTGCCCGACATCGCCGACGCCGTCGGTGACGACATCGAGGTTCTGCTCGACGGTGGCATCCGCCGCGGTAGCGACGTGGCGAAGGCGGTGGCGCTCGGTGCTCGCGCTGTCATGATCGGTCGCGCCTACCTGTGGGGTCTCGCGGCCAACGGCCAGGCCGGTGTCGAGAACGTCCTCGACCTGCTGCGCATGGGCCTCGACGGTGCGGTAATGGGTCTGGGGCACAAGAGTGTTCAGGAACTGAGCCGCGACGATCTGGTCATCCCGGACGGCTTCACCCGCGCGTTCGGCGGCTAGGGGTCTCCACCCAACTAGAACGTGTTACAGTTTTGGTATGGGACAGTTCGACGGTCAGGTCGTCTACATCACCGGTATCGCGCGCGGGCAGGGTCGCAGTCATGCGATCCGGTTCGCGCGCGAGGGCGCGGCCATCATCGGCATGGATATCGCCGCGCCCGTCGCCGACCACATGACCTATCCGCCTGCGACCGTCGCCGACCTCGACGAGACGGTCCGGCTGGTCGAGGAAGCGGGCGGCAAGATCCTTGCGCGTCAGGGCGATACACGTGATCTCGCCTTCCAGCAGCAGTTGGTGGCCGACGGTGTCGAGCAGTTCGGGCGCATCGACCACGTGGTCGCCAATGCGGGCATCCTGTCCTGGGGACTCACGTGGGAGCAGACCGAGGAACAGTTCACCGACGTCATCGAGGTGAACCTCGTCGGTACCTGGAAGACCCTCAAGGCGACCATCCCGGCGATGCTGGCGGCCGGAAACGGCGGCTCGATCACGATCATCAGCTCGTGTGCCGGTCTCAAGGCGATGCCCGTCCAGTCCGGGTATGGGGCGTCGAAGTTCGGACTTCGCGGGCTGGCGCAGGCGGTCGCAAAGGAACTGGGCGACAGCCATATCCGTGTGAACACGGTCCATCCGTATGCCGTCGACACCCCGATGGGGGTGCAGGACACGACGGCGTTCAAGGTCTTCGAGACGCACAATCGGCATTTCCCGTCGATGCTGGACCACTACCCGGTGGCCACCGTCGACGAACTCTCCGACGCGGTGCTCTACCTGGCCGGGGCGAAAGCGGTCACCGGTGCGGAGTTCCAGATCGACATGGGCAGCTCGAAGGTCTGAGGCGGCACGCAGCAGCAACGGCGAAAGGGGCCGATTCCCGGTGGGAATCGGCCCCTTTCGCGTGTGCGGTGTTCCGGTGTCAGTCCTGCCAGAGGGTGGCCGCGTCGGTCGCGACACGGTCGGGGGCCGCCGGGGTCTCCGGTTTGGTGCGCGAGAAGCGCGGAGCCACCTGGGCCTGGGTCACGCCGTCGATGTCGACGAGGTTGGCACGGGCCGCCATGTGGGCATCCTGGGGTGCCTCTGCGAAGGTGAGCACCGGCGAGGTGCAGGCGTCGGTGCCTTCGAAGACCGCGGCCCATTCGTCGCGGGTGCGGGAGGCGAAGGTCTCGGTGAAGACCTGCTTGAGCTTGTCCCAGCCGGTCACGTCGTTCTGGTCGGGCAGATCCGCGTCGGTGAGCTCGAGACCCTTGAGGAGTTCGGCGTAGAACTGCGGTTCGATGGCGCCGACGGCCATGTACTTGCCGTCGGAGGTCTCATAGACCTCGTAGTACGGGGCGCCGGTGTCGAGCATGTTGACGCCGCGTTCGTCGCTCCACAAGCCGGTGCCGCGGAAGGCCCACATCATCTGTCCGAGAACAGAAGCGCCGTCGACCATGGCCGCGTCGACGACCTGTCCTCGGCCGGATACGCCGCGCTCGAGCAGCGCGGCCAGAACGCCCATCACCAGGAACATCGACCCGCCACCGAAGTCGCCGGCGAGGTTCAGCGGCGGCACCGGACGCTCGCCGCGGCGGCCGACGGCATGCAGCATGCCGGTCAGCGAGATGTAGTTGATGTCGTGACCGGCGAGATCCGCGCGCGGGCCCTCCTGCCCCCAGCCGGTCATCCGGCCGTAGACGAGGGCCGGGTTGACCTTCTCCAGATCGTCGGGCCCGAAGCCCAGCCGCTCCATCACGCCGGGGCGGAAACCCTCGATGACGACATCAGCCTTGGCGATGAGTCCCAGGATCGTGTCGCGGTCGGCGGGATCCTTCAGATTGGCTTCGACGACGCGGCGTCCGCGCAGCAGGGCGTCGGCGTTGCGACCCTCGGCGGGTAGCGTGCCGGGGCGCTGGACCCGGACGACGTCGGCGCCCAGGTCGGCCAGCATCATCGCCGCATGTGGCCCCGGGCCGATGCCGGCGAATTCGATGACGCGGATTGCGCTGAGCGGTCCGCTCTTTCCGCTGTTGTGCGTCTCTGCGCTCATATGTCCTCCCGGTACCAGTCCGTGGACGCCGATGTGTCGGGCGTCACGCGTAATGCATAGCATGACACAACCGAGCGAACGCTCGTCAGGGTGGTGGGGTGTGTGGTCGGCCGAGTGGGCCGAATTGGATTCTTCGGACACTAATTGGCCGGACCCCGTTAACAGTTCCCGGCGCGCTCGCTAGCATGGGCTGAATGACAGATCGGGCGGCACTGGGGCACTGCAGCTGGCCAGACCTCGATGGACGTCCGATGACGCTGGTGGTTCCTCTGGGTGCGGTCGAACAACATGGCCCCCATCTCCCGCTGGACACCGATACCCGGATCGCCGCGGCGGTCGCCGAACAGATCTGTACCCGGCTCGACGACGCGTCGGTGATCGTCGCGCCCCCGCTGGCCTACGGCGCGAGCGGTGAACATGAGGGATTCGCGGGCACGGTCTCCATCGGTCACGAGGCACTGTTGGCGCTCCTCGTCGAGTACGGCCGCAGCGCCTGCCGCTGGGCGGCCCGTCTGCTGTTCGTCAACGGACACGGAGGCAATGCGTTGACCCTGCGCTCCGCGGTGTCCCGACTGCGCTATGAGGGACGGGATGTCGCCTGGTTCCCGTGCGCCTTCGCCGATGCCGACGCTCACGCGGGATATACCGAAACGTCTGTGCTGCTACATATCTCGCCTGAACTCGTGGCCGAGTCCGAGCGTCGGGTGCCGGGCAACTGTACGCCCGTCGCCGCCCTGCTGGAGCCGATGCGCGCCGGTGGTGTCGCCGCGGTGAGTGCGACCGGGGTGCTCGGCGATCCTCGGGCCGCGACCGCCGCGGCGGGTGCCGGGCTCTTCGACGCGGTGGTCGACGGCGGGGTTGCGGCGGTCGCGGCGTGGGATGTCGACGAGAACGGGCGGCTGGGATGACGGCGCTGGAGGATCCGGTGCGCATCGCCCCGGAGGACGACGAGTTGCCCGATGGTTTCCAGGTGCAGATCGATCTGCGCTGCGCGCGCCACGACGATCTGCGCTACCTGGTCGGCGGGTCGCCCGCCCGGATGCTCCGGATGTCCGACGCCGCGCTTTCCATGACCTCCGATGACGGCCGGATAGTTGTGTGCGACAAGGCTACTCGACGTCTGGCCCGATCCCTCATGGACGCTGGGGTGGCCAACCCCCGGCCGATGTTCGGGCCGCACGCCGACGAGGTGACGATCGTGGTGCCGGTCAGGGACAATCAGGCGGGGGTGGACCGGCTGATCGAGGCGGCCGGCGGCGTTGCGGTGATCATCGTCGATGACGGCTCGCGCCGACCCATCAGCGGCGACGCCCCGAATGTGCGGGTGATCCGGTTCGAGGAGAATCGAGGCCCGGCCGCCGCGCGCAATGCGGGCCTGGCGGCCGCCGCCACCGACTACGTCGCCTTCCTCGACTCCGACGTGGTGCCGGGGCCGGACTGGCTCACGATCCTGCTCGCGCATTTCTCGGATCCGACCGTCGCGGTCGTCGCCCCGCGAATCGTCGGACTGACCTGGTCGGGGGCGTCCGGCGGCGGCACGGCGGAGAAGCAGTCGCTGGCCGAACGGTATGAGAATGGCTGGTCGTCGCTCGATATGGGTCCGGAGGAATCCGCCGTGGTGCCGTCGACTGCCGTTGCCTATGTTCCCAGTGCGGCAATGCTGGTGCGCCGCAAGGTCTTCTGTGGATTCGACGAGGAACTTCGGGTGGCTGAGGACGTCGATGTGTGCTGGCGTACGCATATGGCGGGCTGGCGAATCCGCTACGACCCGCTCGCCCGGGTGTCCCACGACCATCGCACCGACCTGCGGTCGGTGCTCTCCCGGCGACGCTTCTACGGCACCGGCGCGGCCTTCCTCGCCGAGCGGCATGGGGCGCGCAGTGCCCCGCTGGTGATGTCGATCCCGATGGCGGCCGCGGTCGTCGCACTGATGAGCCGAACCAAGATCGGTGTGGCCATCGCGATGGTGATCCTCACGCAGGTTGCCGTTCGGCTGCAACGCCGGCTCGGTGAGCTGCCATCGGCGCCACTGGTGGCGGCACAGATGACCGGACGCGCGGCAGGCTTCGGACTGCTACAGGCGGGCGGGGCGATCTGTCGCCATTACTGGCCGATAGCGCTTGTGCTGGCCTTGATCTCCAGTCGCTTCCGCAAGTTGACCGTCGAGGTGGCCGTCGCCGAGGGGGTCGTCGCCTGGGTGCGCGCGCTCATCGCTGATCCGGCCACCCCGACCCTCGGTCCGATCAGTTATCTGGTCATGCGACGCCTCGACGACCTGGCGTATGGGGCCGGACTGTGGCAGGGCGTTATCGAGCACCGCGATCTGGCGGCGTTGCGCCCGGTCCTGCGGCCATGACCATCGGCCGGACCGAACCGGCCGATGTCGTCATCGTCGGTGCCGGCAGTGCCGGATGTGTCCTGGCCGAACGTCTTTCCCGCGACCACGATCGGTCGGTGGTGCTGGTCGAACGGGGGTCGGACACCTGGCCGGCCGACTCGGTCCGTGACCTGCGCCGGCTGCCGATCGGAGTCAGCGCGGCGCATGCCGTGAGTCACCCCGCCGATTCCGGACTTCAGATCGTGCGGGGCAGTGGCCTGGGCGGGTCGTCGGTCATCAACGGCGGGTACTTCCTGCGCTGGCATGTCGAGGACTTTCATGGCTGGCCCGACGGTTGGGGACGCGATGAGGTCGAGACCGCCTACACCGAACTCGACGGGCCGGGTGGCGCGATGGGTGTAGACATCCTGGACGACAGTGAAATCGGCGACACCGCAATGGCATTCGAGTCCTATTGGTCGGCGCGGATGCCGAGCCGGCCGGCGGGCGAACGATGGCCGATCGTCGGCCTCAATCGGGTGCCGTGCAACCGGGCCGGTAGGCTGCGGATGACCGCGGCAGAGGCCTATCTGCGCCCGGCGACCGGCCGACCGAATCTTCGGGTCCTGGCGAACTCCACCGTCGATGCCCTGGCGGTTACCGGCGGGCGCACGGTAACCGGTGTACAGATCGGGTCCACCACCGTTCGGGCGGGTGAGGTCATCTTGTGCGCCGGTACGATCGGCACCGCGGGTATCCTGCTGCGCAGCGGCCTGAGCGGGTTCGCAGGATCGACCGCGCTGCGCATCGGCGAGCATCGCAGTCTTGCCGTCACCTATCGCCGGCCGCGTCCGGCCGAACCGGGTCCGCTGCTCCCCACCGTCGTCCATACCGACGCTCGACTCGAAATACGCTGCTACCGTGACGATCTGGCTGCCTATATCGATGGTCTGCCACGATCGTTCGCCGAGATCGGGGTGGCCGCCATGCATCACGGCGTCGGCTGGGTGCGCTCGGACGGTCATACGATGGCCGTCGACTTCGACGAGGTCGACGCCGACTCGGCCCGCTCCATGCGCGCAGCTGCCGACGAGGTCGCCGAGATGCTCGCCGACCCGACCTTCGCCGACGTCGCCGATCCGGATTCGATCACGGTCGCCGAGGCTTTCGGGACCTCCCAGCACGCCTGGGGCAGTCTGCCGATGGGGGAGCTGGCCGACGGACTCGGCAGCGTGGTCGATACTCGCGGCTTACGGGTGGTGGACGGTTCGATCCTGCCCACCGGTGGCCGAAGCGGCCCGCACGCCACCATCATGATGATGGCGTGCCGGATCGGAGACGTTCTCGCCGCGCGATGAATCAGGCCGACTATCGAATCAGGAGATCGGACATGAACGCCACCTCACTCGACGACCCGCGCATCCGCGAGTTTCTCACCGCAGGCACCCGGACCGGGCATCTCGGGTTTCTTGCCGGCGACGGGAGGCCGCTCGTCGCGCCGGTGTGGTTCGTCCTCGACGGTGGCCGTATCGCCTTCAACACCGGCGCGGATACGGCGAAAGGTCGTGCGCTGGTCCGTGATCCGCGGGTGACCATGTCGGTGGACCTAGCCGGTCCGCCGTACGCCTTCGTGCAGGTGCAGGGTCGTGCAATCCTCGGCGAGGACCTCGACGAGGTGACCCGGATCGCGGCGATGTGCGGCAGCCGCTACATGGGTGCCGAACGCGCCGCCGAGTTCGGGGCGCGTAACGGGGTACCCGGCGAACTCGTGGTCTGGATCGACCCGGACCGGGTCATCGCGAACCTGGACGTGAGTGGTCCTGGAGTCACGAGCTGATCCCGAAATCGGAGAGTGCCCCGCAGTATGGCTGGGGTGACGGCGGCGCGAATTCGCCGGACGCGGTGCCGGTGGACAGTCCCATCGCCGCCATTGTTGTCAACATGCCCACCCCGGCCGCGACACCGTCGATGACCGGTGCCCCGATCCGGGCACCGATCTCACCGGCCAGATCCGCCATCCCCGCGCATCCGAGGACGATCGCGTCGGACCCGTCGGCGGCCAGCGCGGCGTCGGCGGCCTTGATCAGGATGTCCACGGTCACCGGATTCGACTCCAGCTCGAGTACGCCGATGTCGCAGGCGTGGATGCCGCGGCAACGACGACCGAAACCATGGTGGTGCACCAGATCCGAGGCGTGGCCGACCGTTCGGGACAGGGTGGTGACGATGGAGAATCCTCGGCCAAGCGGGGCTGCGATCGACATCGCCGCCTCGGCGATACCCAGTACCGGCGCCGTCGCGATCTCCCGCGCGGCGTGTACGCCCGGATCGCCGAAGCAGGCGACGAGATAGCCGTCCATACCGGGATTCGTCTCGATCGCGCGCAGCAGTCCCGGCACTGCGAGAGCCTCGTCGTAGTGGCTCTCGATGGCAGCGGGGCCGGTGGCCGAGGTGACCGCGACGATCTCGGCGTCCGGGCGGGCGACGGCACGCGCAGAGGTCTCGATCAGCGCGGTCATCGACGCGGTGGTGTTCGGGTTGATGACGCAGATTCTCAAGCCAGATCGGCCTTTTCGGCGCTAGTCACCGGGGTTTCGGTGCCATCGGCGGCGACTTCGATGTCGGTGGTGAGGTGTGCTGACGGTGCGGCACCGCAGATGAACGAGTGCGGGAGGAATCGCATACCGCACCAATAGGCGACGCCGCCGGCGGCGGCACCCATGAACCAGGTGAAGCTGGCCTGATACGGCGTGCCCCAGATGACCACGGAGATAGGCAGAACCGAGGCGACGATCACCGACATCACCGCGACCGGGTTCCAGCCGTTGCGGTAGAAATAGGCGCCCGACGGCTTCAGCGTGAACAGGTCATCGACGATGATCCGCTGCTTGCGGACAAAGTAGAAGTCGGCGATGAGAATGCCGAACAGCGGGCCGATCACGGCTCCGAGGGTGTCCATCGTGTAGTGGATGGCGTTCGCATTGTTGAACAGATTCCATGGCGTGATCAGCACCGAGCCGACTGCGGCGATCATGCCGCCCATCCGCCAGGACACCTTGGTGGGTGCGACATTCGAGAAGTCGAAGGCAGGCGAGACGAAGTTGGCGACGATGTTGATGCCGATGGTGGCGATCGCGAAGGTCAGCACTCCCAGGACGGCCGCGGTGGTGTTGTCGATCTGGTCCACGATGTGTACCGGATCGGTGATGATCTTGCCGTCCGCGTCACGACCGATGACGGTGGCTCCCGCGGATACGGTGCACACCACCAGAATCGAGAAGAACAGGAAATTCACCGGCAGGCCGAGGAAGTTGCCCTTCTTGACCTCGGCGAAGGACTTTCCGTAGCGGGAGAAGTCGCCGAAGTTGAGCATCGGACCGGAGAAGTAGGAGACCACCAGTGCGAAGGCACTGATCATCGCGGTGACCGAAGCCCAACCGGTGCTGGCCGGACCGTCGGTGAGGTCGAAATGTACATTGTCCCAACCGGCTTTGACGATGAGATAGCCCGCCAATGCGATCATCACGACATAGACTGCGGGACCGCAGAAGTCGATGAATTTGCGAATGGTGTCCATACCGTTCCAGAAGACCAGCGCCTGCAGGACCCACATGAGCATGAAGCCGGCCCAGCCGAGCGGGGATAGTCCCAGGAACGAATGGGTGCCGTCCTCGCCGTAGTCGGCCAGCGATGGCCAGAACTTGAGGGCCAGCAGGCCAAAGGCCACCGACGCAAGGTAGGTCTGGATGCCGTACCAGACGACCGCGATGAGCCCGCGGATGATCGCGGGGATATTGGCTCCCTTGACGCCGAAACAGATTCGGGTGGTCACCGGGTAGGGCACGCCGGCCTGCTGCGACGGCTTGGCAACCAGATTGCATAGCAGGTTCACCGCGACGATGCCGACCACCAGTACCACCAGCACTTGCCAGGCTGCGATTCCCAAGGCGAACAGGCTGCCCGCGAACACATATCCGCCGACACTGTGCACATCCGACATCCAGAACGCGAAGATGTTGTACCAGTTCCACTTCTGCTCCCGCAGCGGGGCGAGATCGGCGTTGGTGAGTTGGGGGTCGTAGTCGGGTTTGATGACGCTCTCGCCGGCGGCGCTGTGGCCGCTGGTCGGGGCGCCGGTGTCGGATGCCGACATGGGGGTCTCCTCGGGTCGGGGCCTATGGGGGTGGGCCCGATGGAGACAACCTAGAAATGTTGTGTTACTCGACGATTACCGCGCAGATATATTCTGCGCGGGCGGCTCAGGTCAGGACGGTGTGTCGGGCAGCACGTCGAGCCGGGTGGCGGTCGCCATGATGGCGCTCTCCAACCGGGTGTGATGGATTCCTGCGATCTGAAGTACCGATTGGGCATCGCGGTCGGCGAAGGCGATGAGCAGGGCCGCGTGATCGTCGTTGAGTAGCCGCTGGGTGTAGGTGTCCACCGCGCGCATCACCTGGAACGGTTCGGTGAGATTCCACGTCGCGTCGAACATGGTGAGCAGCCGCGGCATGCCGCACGGCAGGCACAGGCGGCGATGGAATTCACGCGACACGTCGTGAAAGGACTTGCCGTCGTGGAAGCGGGCCGCGGTGAGCAGTTGCTCGTGATGGCCGCGCGCGACATCGATCTCGTCGTCGGTGATGTGGGCGACGGCCCCGGTGAGCGCGGCCTGTTCCAGTACGCCGCGGATGAAGTAGATCTCCCGTAGTTCGTCCGCCGACATCTGTCCGACTCGATAACCGGAGTTCGGCCGGTGAACCACCAAACCCTCTCCGACCAGAGTCTTCAGGGCCTCACGCACCGGGATCGGACTGACCGCGAAGGCGTCGGCCACCTCGCCGGCCGGGATCGGCGTGCCGGGCCGGGCCGCGCCGGACAGGATCAGACGCCGCAACTCCCCGAGCACATCGGTTCCGGTGGCATGGGCCCGGCTCAGGTGGGACTCACTCAGCCCCAGCTGGGCGCGGAGCCGATCGCTCATTCGGGAGTTCACGTCGGTGATTGTCGCACTGACCTCGGCACTTCGCCGATGATGAGCGTGGCACTGGACCCTCAGGCCCCGGAGCGCGCCACGGTGCCGCGTGGATCGGCCTGCCGGATCCAACTCACGGCTGCTTCGGCCAGCGTGCGCTGATTCACGCGGCGTACGATCTCGTGTCCTTCGTCGTCGAAGATCAACAGTTCGGCTTGTGATCCGCCGGAACGCAATTCGTTGACGATCTGCAGGGACTCGCTGACCGGGACATTGGTGTCATGCGCGCCGTGGACGACCAGCAGCGGGGCGCGGACCGACGCGATCCGGTGGATCGGGGACAGATCCCGCAGCAGTTCGCGGTCGGAGTCGGGATGCCCGTACTTCGTATACGCGGCGATCGCGATCCACGGTTCGGTGTTGCGGAAAAATGATTCGAGGTCACTCATCCCGCAGATCGCCACCCCTGCGGCGAACAGTTCCGGGTGGAAGGTGAGCGCGGCCAGCGTCAGATAGCCGCCGTAGGAACGGCCGGCACAGTAGATGGCGTCGGGGTCGGCGAGATCGTTGTCCCGCAGGAACTTTGCGCAGTCGGCGACATCGTCGATGCCGGCGTACCGGCCGTAGCGGTCGTCGGCGTGGGAGAAGATCCGGCCATACCCGGCGGATCCCCGGACATTCGGGGCAAAGACCGAGATACCCGCGTCGACGAGTGGACCGAACAAGAACTGGTGATCGGGGCGGCTCTGTCCCTCTGGCCCGCCGTGGAAGTACAGCAGACAGGGCGGCCGGTCGCCTGCGGCGCGATACAGCCAGCCGGGCAGTGACATCCCGTCCCGGGCGGTCACGTCCAGCGGCTCGGCACGTAGACCGGCTGTCGGGGCGTCGACCTCGTCGTCGTCGTGCCCGATCGAGGTCACCGCGCCGGTCGCGGTGGTCACCAGATGCACCTGGGGCGGGGCATCGGGGCCGGCGACGGTCAGCGCGACAAGTGCCCCGGCTGCGCTGATCGACAGCTCCGAGCCCACCTCGCCGGGGAGCGGGATCGGCGGGAGCAGGGTCTGATCGGGCAGGCTCAGGATCTGTAGTTCGCTGCGGCCCCGCACATTCCAGAGCAGCGCGACGGTGGACTGGTCATGGGAGACGGCGAAGTCGTCGAGTCCGGCATCGGCACGCTCGGCAAGCACCCGGTAGCGGATGCCGTAGGTGCCGACCTCGACGCCGAGAAGCCGAGGATAGGTGGCGTCGACGTCGCTGAGGACCAGTGCCTGTACCGAGTCCAGGTCGCGTTCACCGTACGGCGGCGAGCCGACGAAGACCAGCGAGGGATGGTCATAACCCTGATCGAGGATGCGGCCGCGATCGGTCACCGACCCGGGATCGTTGGGCAGTAGCGGCCGGATCGTGCGAGCGCCGAGGTCGCCCGCGCCGACTGCCACGGGTGCGACATCGCCGGTCGCCATCGGCTGCCCGGTGGTGGATTCGGAGTGAATCGTGCGGCGGACGAGGAGCATGTCCCGATAGCCGCGCGGGCCGGCGCACACCAGCGAGGCGCCCTTCCACGAGTCGATGAGCGATCCGCCGACTCTGATATCGAGCGTCTGGGTGGTCTGCGTGCCCGGGTGCACCCGCAATCCGTGACCGGTGCCGTCTGCGGTGGTCGCGGTGATCAGCACCCAGTCGGTGTCCCAGCCGACCAGCGTCATGGTGGCGAACGGGGGAGCGTCGGGCCGGGCGCCGTCGATGCGGAATGCGGTGTCGTCGTCGGGATCGGTGGTCACGACCCAGACCTGATGGTGTTCACCGCCGCCCGGTGCCACCTCGACGGCGAGCCAGCGACCGTCGGCGGAGTGCATCAGCCTGCGGACCGGCCCGGTGGCGGGGATCTCGACGTCACGCCGGGGTCCCACCCCGCTCGGTGACAGCGCGCGCTGCGTCGCCCGTGGGTCGCCGGTGCCGTCGTCGACGACATAGGCGAAGGCGCGACCGTTCGGTGATACCGAGGCACCCCGTGTGTGCAGCCCGTGGTCGTCGAATCGGATGGCGGTCACCGGCGCGGGGCTTCCATTGACTGCAACCATAATTCGAGGATGGCAACCTGCCAGAGCTCGTTGCCGCCGAGTGGGGTCCGATAGTCGTTCGGGTGGGCGAACAGCCGCTTCAGCGCGGCACGCCGGTAGAGACCGCGGTTGCGCGCCGCCCTCGACCGCAGGGCGTCGGTCACGAGGTCGAGTACGCCACCGGACAGGTGACGGATGCCCGGCACCGGGAAGTAGCCTTTGGTCCGGTCGATCACGGCGCCGGGCAGGAGACCGCGGGCGGCGTCCTTGAGTACACCTTTGCCGCCGTGTGCGAGTTTCAGCTCGGGTGGGCAGGCTCCGGCGAGCTCGACGAACTCGTGATCGAGGAAGGGGACGCGGGCCTCCAGACCCCATGCCATCGTCATCGAGTCCACCCGCTTGACCGGGTCGTCGACGAGCATGATCGTGGTGTCCAGGCGCAGGGCGGCGTCGACGGCGGTGTCGGCGCCCGGGGCGGACTGCTGGTCGTGTACGAATGTCCAACTGGGATCGTCGGTTTCGTCGGGAAGGTAGTCGTCGGACAAGAGCGCCCGAAGGTCGGCGTCGGATCGATCGAAGAACACCGACGCGTAGGCCGCGGTGGTCTGCGAGCGGGGCACCCGCTGGAGTGGCGGATACCAGGAGTACCCGCCGAGGATCTCGTCGGCGCCCTGCCCGGATTGGACTACCTTGATCGACTTGCTGACCTCCTGCGACAGCAGATAGAAGGCCACGCAGTCGTGGCTGACCATCGGCTCGTTCATCGCGGCGATCGCGTCCGGTACCGCCGGCAGTAGTCGTTCGGTACCGATGTGGATGCGGTGATGGTCGGTGGCAAAGGTGTCTGCCACCAGATCGGAGTAGGCGTATTCGTCGCCGGATTCACCACCCGCGGAGTCGAATCCGATGCTGAACGTGGCCAGGTCGGTCTGGCCCTGCTCGGCGAGGAGGGCAACCACGAGCGACGAGTCGATGCCACCCGACAGCAGCACGCCGACCGGGACGTCGGCGACCATCCGCCGCCGGACCGAGGTGCGCAGCGAATCCAGCAGTTCATGTTGCCAGCGTCGGGCATCCCAGGCGGCGTAGATCTCCTGGCGTTCGAATGACGGTGTCCAATAACGACGTTCGGTGCTTCGTCCGTCCGGGCCGAAGGTGGCCACGGTGGCGGGGGGAAGTTTCGTGATGCCGCGGTAGATCGTGTGTGGCGCGGGAACGACCGCGTGAAAGCTGAAATAGTGGTGCAGCGCCACCCGATCGAGTTCGGTGTCCACGCCGCCACCGGCGAGCAGTGCCGGTAACGAGGACGCGAAACGGAGTCGCTGCGCGTCGCGGGTGAGGTACAGCGGTTTGATGCCGAGACGGTCACGGGCCAGGGTGAGGGTATGGGTGTCGGTGTCGACGATGGCAAAGGCGAACATCCCCAGCAAGCGGTCGACACATTTGTCGCCCCAGGCGTGAAAAGCCTTGAGGATCACCTCGCTGTCGGCGTGGGAGAAGAAGCGGTACCCCTTGCGTTCGAGTTCCGTCCGCAACTCGCGGTGGTTGTAGATACATCCGTTGAAGACCAGGGCCAGACCAAGGTCGGGATCGACCATCGGCTGACTTCCGCGTTCGGAGAGGTCGATGATCTTGAGTCGGCGGTGGGCCAGTGCCACCGGCCCTTTGACGAAGGCCCCGCCGGTATCGGGGCCTCGTGGGGTCATCACCCGGTTGATCGCGTCCACTGCGGCCAGCTCCGGCGACCGCCGGTCGAACCTGATCTCGCCGCAGATTCCGCACATGGCTCAGGCCTCGTTCGGTGGCGCGTCGGCGGGGTCGTCGTGCTCGGGGAGTCCGGACGTCATCTCCCCAAGGGTAGGAGGTGATCGCTGATCCGGCAGGCTCGATGGGGATTCGGCAGGTCGGGTGCCCGGCGTGGTCTCAGGCGGGTGTGACCCAGGTGGTGATGTCGCAGTGGACGACCTCTACGCCGTGGGTATCGAGGATCCGGACCGACACGACCACGTCGGAACCCGCCGTGATCGCGTCGAAGTCGATGTCACCGGACAGGCGTGCCTCCGCGGTGAGTCGCGTCGTCGCCTTGGCCAGATATTCGGTGTTCATGGCCTTCGGGATCCAGCGATGCGATGTCGGCGTCGTCGCCTCCATCAACATGCCCATCGCGGCCTCGGCGAGATTGCACGCGGCGATCGCGTGAAACGTTCCGATGTGGTTGTGGACGCCGAACCAGTTGGGCGCGGTGACCCGGCAGAATCCCGGCTCCATATCCTGCACCAGGGGCAACACGGTGCCGAAATAGGGGACGCGCGCGACCATTCCGAGCGAGAACAGTGCATTGCCGAGTGCATTCGACGGCAGGCGGCGGCGGAGGGCATAGGTCGGACTGGTGCGTTCAGAACCTGTCATCGCACCGATCTTACTGGACGGTCAGTTGCCGGTCGGTCGGGGTTGCGGTGCGCTGTCAGGTGGAGCCGGTAACGATACTGACGAGCGGATTGGGGCATTCGGGGGAGATACAGCCGACACCGCATTCGATATGCTCCGATTTGTCAATATTTCAAGTGGCTCGTTATGCCGCAGCGAAGGGGAACTCATGACGTACGAACCACCAGCTGGTGGCGGGTGGAACAACCCGGCCGGCGGCCAGAACCCGGGTACCCCCGGGCCCGGAGCCCAGCAGCCCGGTTACGGTCAGCAGCCCGGCGGATACGGCCAGCCGCAGCAGCCCGGATACGGCCAGCAGCCCCCGGCTGCGGGCTACGGACAGCAGCCGGCTTACGGGCAGCAGCCTGCTTACGGCCAGCAGCCCGGTGGTTACGGCCAGCCCGGCTACGGTGCCCCGAAGGCCCCGCGCCCGGCCATCGTCGAACGTTTCCTGGGTGGACCGAGTAAGGCTCAAGAACAGCAGTACGTCATCATCGGTGCAGTGCTGGCCTTCCTCGGTCTGCTGCTGGTGGTCTTCAGCTGCCTGTCGTGGGCGACTGTGAGCTACGACATTCCGAGCTATGGCGACCAGGGTGGTGGCTCGGTCAACACCAGCGTGTCCGGACTGGGCTCCGTATCGATCGACGCGGACGGTGCCAGCGGCTCCGAGATCAGTAAGCAGGAGAAAGCTGCGGAGAAGGACACCTCGGCTCCCGGCGTCTGGACCATCATCTTCGGCCTCTTCCTGATCGCGGCTGCGGTTCCGTTGCTCATCAAGAAGTACGTCTCCTGGGGTGTACTGGCCGCAGTGCTGGTCGGCTTCTCGCTGTTCATCATGGGCATCGTCTTCTTCTCCGACCCCGCAGGCGCGGTGGTGGACAGCAGCGGCGACGGCGACGGAGTCGACGCCGGTTACGGACTGTGGATCGTTTTCTTCGCGACGCTGATCGCCTTCTTCCTGGCGGTCGGTGCCGCGGTGCTGATGCTGCTGCCGAACCAGCCCGCATTCATCGGTGGCGGTTCGCCCGGTGGCGGTCAGGGTGGCTGGCCCCAGCAGGGCGGCTACCAGGCCGGTGGCCAGCAGCAGTCCTACGGCGCCTACGGGCAGCCGCAGACCGGTGGACAGCCGCAGCCCGGCGGATGGCCCCAGCAGGGTCAGCAGCCCCAGCAAGGGCAGCCCGGCCAGCAGCCCGGTCAGCAGGGCTACGGAGATCAGCAGTACCCCGGACAGAACCAGTGGCCCGGCGGCCAGCAGTAAGCCTGCGCGTCCGCTAGTCCGCGACTGGTATTCGGCCGGTCATCGTCGTCGTGAATTCTCGCGACGATGGTGACCGGCCGTTGTCGTCTGTCATGGGTCGTCTGTCATGGGTCGACTGTCATGGATTGTCTGCCATCAGGGTTCCTTGTCGGTCACATAACCGACTTCGTCGCGACATTCAATCCGGTGTCCTGAATAGCTTTGCCGGACACGGATCGACGGTTAGTCTTCACCCGGTTGGACAAGAGTCCAGATGACGACAGTGCGGCTGCGCGTCGCGCACGAACAAAGGGAGACCATGGCAGAACAGGGGCAGCAGCCCGCCGGTGGCCTGACGACGACCCAGCAGTTGCTGATTCGATTCTTCACCCCGCCGACGCCGGAGGCGCAGAAGCAGTTCACCGTCGTCGGTGCGGTGCTCGCCTTCCTCGGCGTTCTGTTGGTCATCTTCAGCACACTGTCGTGGGCGTCGGCCGACTATGAAGTGCACAGTTTCGCCGGCCAGGGTGGCGGCTCGGCGAGTGTCAGCGTGAGCGGATTGGGCTCGGTGTCGACCGAGGGTATCGACGTCGACACCGACAGCGTCGAGGAAGGCACGTCGGCGCCCGGTGTCTGGACCATCATCTTCGGCCTGCTGCTGATCGGTGCGTCCCTGCCGCTCCTCATCGGGTCGCTCAAGAAGTACTTCCCGTGGGGACTGGTGGCCTCGGTGCTGGTCGGATTCGCACTGCTCATCACGGCGTCGGTGTTCTTCGCCGATCCGGCCGGTGCGGTCGGGGACAGTTCCGGCGACACCGAGGGTGTGGGTGCAGGCTATGGACTCTGGATCGTCTTCCTGGCTTCGCTCGCGGCCTTCGTGACCGCGGTCGGCGGTCTGTTCCTCCTGCTGCGTCCGCAGCCTGCTGCCCAGGCCGGATGGCAGCAGCCCCCGGCTCCGGCGGCATAGTCTTCACGCACGACACCAAACGCCTCGCGGTGACCCGCGGGGCGTTTGTCGTCGGTCCGTGCCTGCCGAAAGTCGGGGACGAATTTGGGGGACCGAAAGTGCGGGACGAAAGTGGGGGACCAAAAGTGGGGGACGAATGTTCGTCCCCGAGGTTCCGACTCGTCCCCTGGTTGCACCTAGGGGAAACGTCGTAAGTGGGGGAAGAACATTCGTCCCCGAGTTTCGACGGCCGGGTGAACACGAGGCGGGGGATGCCGATCCGGCCGTTCGGGTGGTCGTCGGGAGGGTCGCCTCCGTCCCTCGCGACCACGGATTTGATCGAGCCTCCGACCTGGTGCATACTTGTCGGGTTGCCTTGACCGGCGGACGCGGGTGAACTGCGGCCGACGATCACGGTGAATGACTCCCAAGCCCGGGAAACGGGGAATGGGCGTGTAACGCGTGCGCCGATATCGGCTCACGGACCCGACACGCCCGACCGCGGGTGCCGGGGCGACAAGGTTCGTACCAGCGACGAACCAACGTACAACGACAGATGAACAGCGTCGATTGCCGTATCTCACACGGTGGTCATGTGCTCAGCCGGCGAGAGGTCTCGCTCCTGGTCACGCGGTGTTTGTCTGTCGAGAACAACTGACGGAAGAGGACACAGCGTGGCGGGACAGAAGATCCGCATCAGGCTCAAGGCCTACGACCACGAAGCGATCGACGCTTCGGCGCGCAAGATCGTGGAAACCGTGACCCGTACGGGTGCACGCGTGGTCGGCCCGGTGCCGTTGCCCACCGAGAAGAACGTGTACTGCGTCATCCGTTCGCCGCATAAGTACAAGGACAGCCGCGAACACTTCGAGATGCGTACCCACAAGCGACTCATCGACATCCTCGACCCGACGCCGAAGACGGTCGACGCGCTCATGCGCATCGACCTGCCGGCGAGCGTCGACGTCAACATTCAGTGACGGGGGGACGAGAGATTATGAGCAACCAGCAGAGCAGCAAGGGCATTCTGGGCACCAAGCTCGGCATGACCCAGGTATTCGACGAGAACAATCGCGTCGTCCCGGTCACCGTCATTCAGGCCGGCCCGAACGTGATCACCCAGCTCCGGACCGCTGAGAAGGACGGCTACACCGCCGTTCAGCTCGCCTACGGTGCCATCGACCCGCGCAAGGTCACCAAGCCGGTCGCCGGCCAGTACAGCAAGGCCGGGGTCACCCCGCGCCGTCATCTGGCCGAGATCCGCGTGGCTGACGTCAGCGCGTACGAGGTCGGCCAGGAACTGACCGCCGAGGTCTTCGCCGAGGGCGCGCTTGTCGACGTCACCGGTACCTCGAAGGGCAAGGGTTTCGCCGGCGTCATGAAGCGTCACGGCTTCGCCGGTCTGGGCGCCAGCCACGGCGCGCACCGCGTGCACCGCGCACCCGGCTCGATCGGTGGCTGCGCCACCCCGGGTCGCGTGTTCAAGGGCATGCGGATGGCCGGACGTATGGGTAACGACAAGGTGACCACCCAGAACCTCACCGTCCACAGCGTGGACGCCGAGGCCGGCCTCCTGCTGATCAAGGGCGCTATCCCGGGTCGCAAGGGCGGCATCGTGGTGGTCCGCGACGCAGTGAAGGGTGGTGCCAAGTAATGAGCACCGAGACCGCAACCAAGCTGACGCTGGACGTCAAGACCGCCGACGGTAAGACCAACGGAACCGTTGATCTGCCCGCCGAGCTGTTCGACGCCCCGGCGAACATCGCGCTGATGCACCAGGTCGTCGTGGCCCAGCAGGCCGCTGCGCGCCAGGGCACGCACTCGACCAAGACCCGTGGCGAGGTCCGCGGCGGTGGCGCCAAGCCGTACCGCCAGAAGGGCACCGGCCGCGCCCGTCAGGGTTCGACTCGCGCACCGCAGTTCGCCGGCGGTGGCGTTGTCCACGGCCCGCAGCCGCGTGACTACAGCCAGCGCACCCCGAAGAAGATGAAGGCAGCCGCGCTGCGCGGCGCACTGAGCGATCGCGCCCGCAACGAGCGCATCCACGTGATCACCGAACTGGTTGCCGGGCAGGCCCCGTCGACCAAGTCGGCTCGGCAGTTCCTGGAGCTCCTCTCGGACCGTCGCAAGTTCCTGGTCGTTCTCGGCCGCGAGGACCTGACGGCATGGAAGAGCGTCGCGAACCTGCAGAACGTGCTGCCGATCTCGGCAGACCAGCTCAACACCTACGACGTCCTCGACGCCGACGAAGTGGTGTTCAGCGTCGAGACGCTCAACGCGTTCATCGAGCAGAACAAGAAGGAGGCCTGAGATGGCTACGCAGGCTGACCCGCGTGACATCATCCTGGCACCGGTGATCTCGGAGAAGTCGTACGGACTGCAGGAAGACGGTGTTTACACCTTCCTGGTGCACCCGGACTCCAACAAGACGCAGATCAAGATCGCGATCGAGAAGATCTTCGACGTCACGGTCACCAGCGTCAACACCGCGAACCGACAGGGCAAGCGCAAGCGCACCCGTTTCGGCTATGGCCAGCGCAAGGCCACCAAGCGTGCGTTCGTGACGCTGAGCGAAGACAGCAAGCCCATCGAGATCTTCGGAGGCTCGGTCAGCTGACCGGGGCTCGAGGTAAGGACTGAGAACTCATGGCTATTCGTAAGTACAAGCCGACGACCCCGGGTCGTCGCGGAGCCAGTGGCTCTGACTTCGCCGAGGTCACCCGTGACCATCCGGAGAAGTCGCTCGTTCGCCCGCTGCACGGTCGCGGTGGCCGAAATGCCCACGGTCGCATCACCACCCGTCACAAGGGTGGCGGCCACAAGCGTGCCTACCGTCTGATCGACTTCCGTCGTAACGACAAGGACGGCATCAACGCCAAGGTCGCGCACATCGAGTACGACCCGAACCGCACCGCGCGGATCGCGTTGCTGCACTACGTCGATGGCGAGAAGCGCTACATCATCGCGCCGAAGGGCCTGAACCAGGGCGACATTGTCGAGAGCGGCCCGACCGCCGACATCAAGCCCGGTAACAACCTGCCGCTGCGCAACATCCCCACCGGTACCCAGGTGCACGCCGTCGAGCTGCGTCCGGGTGGCGGGGCCAAGATGGCCCGCAGCGCCGGAGCCTCGATCCAGCTGCTGGGCAAGGAAGGCGCTTACGCCACCCTGCGTATGCCGTCGGGTGAGATCCGTCGCGTCGACGTGCGCTGCCGCGCCAGCGTCGGCGAGGTCGGCAACGCCGAGCAGAGCAACATCAACTGGGGCAAGGCCGGCCGTATGCGCTGGAAGGGCAAGCGCCCGACGGTCCGTGGTGTCGTGATGAACCCGGTCGACCACCCGCACGGTGGTGGTGAGGGTAAGACCTCCGGTGGTCGCCACCCGGTCAGCCCGTGGGGTAAGCCCGAAGGCCGTACCCGTAAGAACAAGGCGAGCGACAAGCTGATCGTCCGCCGTCGCCGCACCGGCAAGAACAAGCGATAAGAACAGGAGGAGGTAAGAGAATGCCACGCAGCCTCAAGAAGGGCCCGTTCGTCGACGACCATCTCCTGAAGAAGGTGGATGATCAGAACGAAAAGGGCACCAAGCAGGTCATCAAGACCTGGTCCCGTCGTTCGACCATCATCCCCGACTTCATCGGTCACACCTTCGCCGTCCATGACGGTCGCAAGCACGTGCCGGTGTTCATCTCGGACAACATGGTCGGCCACAAGCTGGGGGAGTTCGCTCCCACCCGCACCTTCAAGGGTCACATCAAGGATGACCGGAAAGCGAAGCGCCGGTAAGCCATGACTACTCAGACTGAAAACCAGACTGCCAAGGCGACCGCGAAGTTCGTTCGCGTCACGCCGATGAAGGCACGCCGCGTGCTCGATCTGATCCGCGGCAAGAACGTCGACGAGGCCCTCGACATCCTGCGGTTCGCTCCGCAGTCGGCGTCCGAGCCGGTCTACAAGGTCGTCGCCAGCGCGGCGGCAAATGCGGAGAACAACCTCGGTCTGGATCGCCGGACCCTGGTCGTCAACACCGCGTTCGCCGACGAAGGCCCCACGCTCAAGCGGTTCCAGCCGCGTGCACAGGGTCGTGCTTTCCGGATCCGCAAGCGCACCAGCCACATCACCGTGGTGGTCGAGAGCGTGCCGGCGAAGGCGACCACCAGCGGCCGTTCGCGTCAGCCGAAGAAGAAGGGAGCCTGATAGTGGGCCAGAAAATCAACCCGCACGGCTTCCGTCTGGGCATCACCACCGACTGGAAGTCCCGGTGGTACGCCGACAAGCAGTACGCGGAGTACGTGAAAGAGGATGTTGCCATCCGCAAGCTCCTGGCCACCGGCCTTGAGCGCGCAGGCATCGCCAAGGTGGAGATCGAGCGCACCCGTGACCGGGTTCGCGTCGACATCCACACCGCCCGTCCGGGCATCGTCATCGGTCGCCGCGGCGCCGAGGCCGACCGGATCCGTGGTGACCTGGAGAAGCTGACCGGAAAGCAGGTTCAGCTGAACATCCTCGAGGTCAAGAACGCAGAGTCCGAGGCCCAGCTGGTGGCCCAGGGCGTCGCGGAGCAGCTGAGCAACCGTGTGGCCTTCCGCCGCGCGATGCGCAAGGCGATCCAGTCGGCGATGCGTCAGCCGAACGTGAAGGGCATCCGGGTCCAGTGCTCGGGTCGTCTGGGCGGCGCCGAGATGAGCCGCAGTGAGTTCTACCGCGAGGGACGCGTGCCGCTGCACACGCTGCGCGCCGACATCGACTACGGACTCTACGAAGCCAAGACCACCTTCGGCCGTATCGGTGTGAAGGTGTGGATCTACAAGGGCGACATCGTCGGTGGCCGTCGTGAGCTGTCCGCAGCTGCGCCTGCTGCTGAGGATCGCCGTCCGCGTCGGCCCAGCCGTCCGCGTCGCAGCGGTGCCTCGGGTACCACCGCGACCAGCACCGAGGCCGGTCGTGCCGCGGATGCTCCTGCGGATGCGACTGCGGGTGCCGGCGCCGGTACCGAGAAGCAGGAGGGCTAGCCCATGTTGATCCCACGGCGGGTCAAGCACCGCAAGCAGCACCACCCCAGCCTGAAGGGTCAGGCCAAGGGCGGCACCAAGGTGACGTTCGGTGACTACGGCATCCAGGCTCTGGAAGGCGCGTACATCACCAACCGCCAGATCGAGTCCGCTCGTATCGCCATCAACCGGCACATCAAGCGTGGCGGCAAGGTCTGGATCAACATCTTCCCGGACCGTCCGCTGACCAAGAAGCCTGCCGAAACCCGCATGGGTTCCGGTAAGGGTTCGCCGGAATGGTGGGTCGCCCCGGTCAAGCCGGGTCGCGTGCTGTTCGAGATGACTTACCCCAACGAGGAGATCGCTCGCGAGGCCCTGCGTCGCGCGCAGCACAAGCTCCCGATCAAGACCCGGATCGTGACCAGAGAGGAGCAGTTCTGATGGCACTCGGAGTTGCTGCGAACGAGCTGCGTGAGCTCAACGATGCCGATCTGGTTGACCGCCTGAAGGAGTCGAAGGAAGAGCTGTTCAACCTTCGATTCCAGATGGCCACCGGCCAGCTCGACAACAACCGTCGCCTGCGGACCGTGCGTCGCGAGATCGCACGTATCTACACCGTGATGCGTGAGCGCGAGCTGGGCCTGGCGTCCGGACCGGAAGGTGATGACGCATGAGTGAGGACCAGAAGGTGACGACCACCGAAGAGCGTGCCCGCCGCAAGGAGCGGATCGGGTACGTCGTGAGCGACAAGATGCAGAAGACCATCGTGGTCGAGCTGGAAGATCGCAAGAGCCACAAGCTCTACGGCAAGATCATCCGGACCACGAGCAAGGTCAAGGCACACGACGAGAACGGCGATGCCGGCGTCGGTGACCGCGTGCGGATCATGGAGACCCGCCCGCTGTCGGCGACCAAGCACTGGCGTCTGGTCGAGGTGCTGGAGAAGGCCAAGTAAGCCTTCCCCTCAGCGCATGGCAGAAGCGGCGCAATCCCGAAAGGGGTTGCGCCGCTTTTCTGCTTTTCGGCAGGCGGCCGCAGCAGGTTGGCTGAAGCTCTGGGGCTGACAGCGCAGACTGCGTGAGATAGCTTCGGTACTGGCGGAGGAGAGACACCGATGGCTGCAACGCACCTGATCGAACGGGCCGACTTCGACGACGCCGGCCTCACTGGGTTCCTGGAGGCGCATCTCCGGGATATCGCCCCGACCGCACCGGCAACGAGTCAGCACGCCCTGAACATGGCGGAGCTCATGGATTCGTCGGTTCGACTCTGGGTTGTCAAGCAGGGCGGTGACGTGGTCGCGACCGGAGCTCTCGTGCAGCTCGAACCGGGCCACGAAGAGCTCAAGAGCATGCGAACCGCTCCCGAGGTGCGTGGTCAAGGGATCGCACGGCTCCTCCTGGAGCATCTGTTGGTCGACGCCAAGATGCGAGATGTGACCAGGGTTTCCCTCGAGACCGGGTCGATGGAATTCTTCGAGCCTGCCCGCCGCCTCTACGGCTCGGCCGGGTTCGTTCCGTGCGGACCTTTCGGGTGCTACGAGGAAGATCCGAACAGCGTCTTCATGACGCTGGCATGGTGAGCGGCCCGTGCGGGTCGTGATCGGTTGGATCAGGACGAGCTGTCGGTGGTGAAGCCGATCACGAGAAGGCCGATCGAAATGAGGAGGCCCACGACGCCGAGGACGACTCCGGCTACGGCGTTGTTGCGGTTCGCGTACGGAGTCGGGCCGCCGTCGCTCTCCTTGATCGATCGGATGCCCAGCACGATGCCGAGGATGTTGAGCAGCCCTAACGTACAGAACCCGATGAAGATTCCGACGATGCCGATGATCAGGGCGGCGGTAGCCTTCCGATCTGTCCGCGACAAGGGGGCCGGTGTGAACGCGGGGACGGTTCCGTACGCAGGTGAGGAGACGAACCGTGGGGCCGACGACGGTGCGGATGGCGGCGAGGCGTACGGAGGTGGGGTGGGTCGTGGGTCGGCCGGTCGGCCGACCGGTGGGATCGGCGGTGGGGGACTCTGCGTCGGCGGAGTTGGTACGGGAGGGGCCGATGCCGGGGCGAACATGGTCGCGTCTGCCGGGCGGGCCCGGAGCGCGGCTTCGAGATCCGCCGCGAAGTGTTCGCACGAGGTGTACCGGCGAGCGGGTTCTTTGTCGAGGGCCCGCGCGAGCACCCGGTCGACCTGCGATGACAGGTCTGGGCGGCGGGTGGTGATCGGCGGTGGCGGGACCGACAGATGCTGGTGGATGAGCATTGCCGGGCTGCTGTTGGCGAATGGGGTTGAGCCGCACAGCAACTGGTAGGCGGTGCAGGCCAGCGAGTACTGGTCGGCGCGACCGTCCAGGTCGTCCCCGGCCAGCTGTTCGGGGGAGGTGTAGGCTACCGATCCCACGGTGAGGTTCGTCGAGGTGAGGTGGGAGTCATCGATCATGGGTCGGGCGATACCGAAGTCGGCCAACATGATCCGGCGCTTGGACGGCGAACGCGAGGACCCGGCCGGGTTAGTGATGAGGATATTCGCCGGTTTGACGTCGCGGTGCAACAGCCCGAGCGCGTGGGCGTGATCGAGCGCGTCGGCCACCGCGCCGATGATCGCCGACACTTCGTCGGTGGCCAGCCCGTTCGGCGAGTCGCGCAGCAGATTCGACGCGTCGGTCCCGTCCACATAGGACATCGTGATCCACAACTGGCCGTCCGACTCGCCGCGGTCGTACACGCTGACCACATTCGGATGGTCGATACCGGCGGCGATGTCGGCCTCCCGGGTGAACCGGCGCCGGAACATCGGGTCGGCGGAGAACTGCTGGGGGAGGATCTTGAGTGCGTCGGACCGGGGGAGCCGTGGGTGCGTCGCGAGATACACCTCGCCCATGCCGCCCGCGCCCAGTCTGCGAACGATGTGGTAGCCGGCGAATTCCTGACCGGGTTGCAGCGTCATGACGCCACCGGCCGGTCGTCGGTGCGCCGGTCGCGCAGTTGTGCAGCGGTCATGACGGTAAGGGTAGTGCCCGTACCCGACAGTATCGGGACCGGTGCGCAATCTTAGAGCTGGGTTTCGAGCCAGCTCTGCAGACCGGGGGTCGCCGGTCGTCGGATGTCGTCGTATTCGGGATGTTTGTCGAGAAAGGCCGCGACCAGCGGACACACCCCGACGATGAGCAGGCCGGCGGCTCGGGTGGCCGCAACGGCTTCGGCCACCAGGATGCTCGCGAGCCCGCGGCCGCCGAATTCCTCGGCGACCTCGGTGTGGAAGAACACCCGTTCGATCGGGTCACCGTCCGCCGCATCCGGATTGCGGTGGTCACGGTAGGCGGTCAGGCCGGCGCGGGTGTCCGCGACGCTGATCTCGTAGAGGCGTTCGGTGGGCTGTTCGGTGACGACGACCTGGGCGCCGGTCTTGTCGGTGAGCATGGTCGCCAGCTTAGGCCGTGTGGTCCGGGTTGACCGCACGGGCCGTGGAGGGTTGGATACGCCGATTGGTTCCTTCGGGGGATTGCTGATGACCCGGATGACTGGAAGCGTGGTGGCGATGATGGCCAGGCCGACCTACGACCTGGAGCACGGCGGGGAATCGGGGAGGTGGGATGAGGCGATGAGCGTCGTCGGCGATGTCGTGGTGGCCTCGGGCGATCCGGGCGCCGATCCCACCGACAAGGTCACCTCACGTCGCCGGCGGATCGCCGATCAGCTGTTCGCCGCCGAACCCGGAGATGACGACCGCGCGCGGGTACAGCGGATCGGGGCCCGCTTTCTGGGTGCGGGTTTCGTCGGCTATCCGTTTGTCACCGCGGGCAATATCGCACAGTCCGCCCAGGTGGTCGCATTCTGGTGGGTGCCGCTGGGGGTGCTGCTGTCGATCGGCCCGGGTCTGCTGCTGTTCGCGTCCAGCTTCCGGTCCGGAATGGCGTGGCTACGACCACTGGCGCTGTTGTGCGCGGGCAGCTACCTACTGGCGATCGCGTTGTGGTTCATGGCCTGGAGCGGCGAACCGTTGGCCGACGCCGACCAGATCGCGGTCTGGATGCTCGCCTTTTGCGGGATGCCGAGTATGGTGCTGGCGCTCACGCTTCCACGTCTGAGCGTGGTGAACCTGGTGATGACGACCGCGTTGGCCAACACCGCGCAGCAGGTCGGCCGGTTCGGGCACGTCAACTCCGACCTGGTGCTGGAAGTCGTGTGGTCCTCGGCGTTCACCTCGGTCTTCATGGCGGTGGTCGTGGTGGCTGTGCGTACCGGGCAGACCCTCGACTCAACCCGTGAGGGTGCCTACCGCAAGGCCGCCGCCGCGGCGGCAGCAGCCGCCCGCGACGCCGAGCAGGCGCGCTTCGATGCGCTCATCCACGATCGGGTCATCGCAAGTCTGCTGGCCGTCCGCGCCGGCGGCGCCGACCGTCGGCTGATGGTGCAGGCCAGGTCGGCGCTGTCCGAGCTCGACCAGCTGGCGCAGGGACCGGCGGTGCCCGATCGGCATGGGCCGGTGGACCGTGACGAGGCCGCCCGCCGGATACGTTCGGCGGCAACCGACATCACCGATCGTGTCGACGTCGAGATCATGTCCGACGCCGAGGTGGTCGCGCTGCTCGATGCGGCAGGCACCGCGGACGACGACGCCGACGGTGTCGTCGATGCCGCTGCGGCGACCGCGACCGCCCGTGGCCCCGACCAGGGATACCCGGCCGACGTCGTCGGCGCGGTCGTGGAGGCGATGAGCGAGGCACTGCGCAATGTCGTGCGCCATGTGGAGCACGACGCGCCCTGCGCGGTTCTGGTTGCGCTGGCCCCGGATTCGGTGAGCATGGCCGTGATGGATGACGGGGCAGGATTCGACACGGCCGGGATTCCGGCGGGCAGGCTGGGCATCGACGTCAGCATTCGTGGTCGCATGGCGCAACTCGACGGCGGCTGGGCCGATGTCCGGAGCACGGTCGGTCGGGGTACCACGGTGCAGATCGGATGGGAGCGCCCATGACTGTCCAGTCGGATGTCGCCGTGGTCAACACATTCGGAATCGGGTCGCGCCATCTGCGACTGGCGATGGCGCTGTTGGGTGTCACCTACGTGGTGATCACCGCCAAGGCCTGCCGCGACGTAACGGGAACGCCGAACTGGGCCGCACTGCTGGCGGGATTCGCGTTGTTCGTCGTGATCGGTGTGATCATCTTGTTCACCGTGGGTGACCCGCTGCCGGTGCGGCCCACCGTGGTGGTCTCGGTGCTGGTGCCGGCCGCGGTGGTGCTTGGGCTGGCGCCGTTACCTCATCCGCCGACCCATGTGATGATGACGGGCCCGCCGATCGGGACGTCGGTGATCATGCTGGCCTTCGTCGCGGTTCGCGGCCGCCCTGCAGCTGCCTGGGGTTCGAGTGCGGTCATCACCGTCCTCGTGACGGTGTGGTCGATCTGGGTCGGCGAGGGATGGGCATGGGGGCTGGGACTGACGATGCCCGGCTACGCGATCATGATCATGGGGTCGTTGTTCTCGGTGATGTTGCGGCCGATGTCGAGACAGATCTATGTCCTGCGGCGCCGGGAGGAGCGTCAGGCGGCGCACGATGCCGCCGCCGCGGCCGCCGCCGAGGTCCGCGAGCGAGAGGTGGCCATCTTCGACGACAGCGCACGTCCGATCCTCACCGCGATCGTCGACGGCCACGAGTTCTCCACCGACGAGGTGAAGCAGGCGCGGCTGCTGGAAGCGCGACTGCGCGACGGGATCCGGGCTCCGGGGTTTGACGTACCCGCAATGCGCGCGGCGGTGTGGGCGGCCCGATCACGGGGCGCGACGGTGACCCTGCTCGACGACGGTGCACTCGCCGCACTCGACGCGCGGGTACGGCGGCGAACCGGGGAAGATCTGATCGACGCGGTCGTGCGGATTCTCGACGAGGTGTCGGCGGGCCGGGTGACCGTGCGCATCAAGCCGCCGGGTCGGTCGCTGCTGGCGTCGGTCACGATCGACGCGCCGGACCGTGACGAGCGCGTCGACTTCGGCTATCCGGAAGGTGCGCTGCCAGACGGGATCATCGGCGATGCCGCTGATGGGTCGACGACGGCGTCGTCACCGCAGACCGTGTCGACCAGGTAGATGCCTGTTCACCGTCGGTCGGGTCACGACCGCAGCGCGGCCGCCAGGAACGGCCAGGAACGGTGCAGCTGGTCCTGCCAGTAGCCCCACGAGTGGGTACCGGTCGGCGGTACGTCGACCGTCGCCGGGATTCCCGACCTGCCGAGCGACTGGAGGAACTGCGCGGTACAGGCCAGTGTGGTGGCCTCGATGCCGCCGCCCACCAGGATCTGATCGGCCAGGGTCGACGGATCGGGGACATACCGCGGCGTATCGTACCGGCCGGGCAGGCCCGTCGAACTGGAGATGTAGAGCCGGGTTCCGCGCAGCTTGGCGGCGTTGAGTGTCGGATCGTGTGCGCGCCAGCCTGATCCGGTCAGCGGGCCCCACATGTTGGTGACATCGCCGCCGCCGCGGGTTTCGACGACCAGTCGAATGCTGTTCTGGCCGAGGGGATCGGCGGTGGTCAGACAGCCACTGTAGGCGGCCACCCCGCGATAGCGACCACGATGTTCGATGGCCAGATTCAGGACCGAGGTCGCCGAACTGGAGATGCCGCCGATGGCGTTGCGTCCCGAGGTGCCGTAGTGGCGGTCGATGACCGGGGGAAGCTCCGACCCGAGGAAGGTGGACCATTTGTGCAGTCCCAGTTCGGGATCCCGACGTTGCCAATCGGTGTAGTAGCTGAAGGCACCCTCGTCGGGGATGACGACGTAGACATTCTTGGCGGCGAAGAAGTTTACGATGTCGGTCTTGCGGACCCAGGTGGCGCGGTCCTCGCCTCCGCCTGCGCCGTTCAGCAGGTACAGCACGCCGCGAGGTGCCGAGGTGTCCTTGGGGGTCAGCACCGTCAGCCGGATGTCGCGCCGCATCGCGGCCGAATACACCACGATGTCGCGCACCCGTGAACCATCCAGCCCAGCCGAGACCAGATGTGCGGCCGGCGATGCCGACGCCTGCGCGAGTGTTGCCGGTGGCCTGATCACCGATGTCGCACCGAGTAGCGCGGTGGCGGTCAGCGTAGCGGCGAGTAGTCGTCTCAGCACTCAGATCTCCGTCATCTGGGCGACCCGTACGGGTGTCGGGTCGGTGGTGTCAACAGGTGGTGGCGCCGGCTGTGGTGGCGCCGGTGCGGCAGGCCGGGCGGTCCCGGTGACTGAATTGGTGTATCGCTGTGCGTAATACCCCTCGCGGCGCAGCAATTCGTCGTGGGTCCCGACTTCGACGACGCGGCCGTTCTCCAGGACGACGATGTGATCGGCCCGCGCGGCGGTGGCCAGTCGGTGGGTGACCATCAGCGTGGTGGTGTCGGTGCGGAGCCGGGTCAGTGCCCGCGCGATGAGCAGCTCGGTGTGCGGATCGGCGGCGCTGGTCGCCTCGTCGAGGATCAGGATTGATGGTGCGGCCGCGAAGGCGCGCGCGACGGTGACGAGTTGCTTCTCGCCGGTGCTCAGGTTCTCGGCGTCGTCGCCCACCAGGGTGTCCAGACCGTCGGGTAATGCGGCGATGAGTTGTGCTCCGGCACTGGCGGTGATCGCATCGGCGATTGCGGCGTCGGTCGCGTTCTTGCCGATGCCGTCGCCGGTGCGCATCTGCGGGACTCGCACCCCGTACGCGATGTTGTCGCGCACGGTCCCGGTGAACAGCCACGGTTCCTGAGGTACGACGGCCATCGACCCCCGAAGCTCCTGTCGCGACATCTCGGTGATGTCGAGATCGTCGATGAGTATGCGACCCGACGACGGTGTGCCGAAACCCTGCAGGAGTCGGGTGAGTGTCGTCTTCCCCGATCCGGTGGACCCGACGATCGCCGTGGTGGTCGCCGGCTTCAGCACGAAACTCACCGAATGCAGCACCTGTTCCTGTGCGCGGTAACCGAAGTCGACACCGTCGAAGACGATCTCCGGCGGCCGACGTCGGTGGGCGGGGACCGGCCCGGCCGGATTCGGTCCGGTCTCGTCGGGAGTGTCGTCGAGCAGTTCGCGGACATGGGCGGCCGACACCGTGGCGGACTGAATTCGCGGATAGAAGCCCGCCAGGGATCGGAGTGCGCTGCTCAGTTGTTGCGCCAGCAGGATGATCGCCTGCGCCACTCCCAGCGTGAGGGTGCCGTTGACGACGCCGATGCCACCCAACGCGGCGAGCGCCAGAAAGAGCAGCGCGTTGACGAAGGTGACCGTCGGCGCCAGGGTACCCGTCGACCACTGGGCCGATCGCGCCGAGATCAGCAGGCGATCGTTGAGGGCGTCGAACCGCTTCTGTGCGATGGCCTCGGCGTTGTGCACCTTGATCATTCGCCGGTTGCTGAGCTGCTCCTCGACACAGGCGGTGAGCGCGGCGGTGGTCGTCCACTGGTCGACGAGATGCGGGCGTGCGCGGCGTGCGACGAGCGTCGCGAGCGCCGCGGACACCGGGGCCGCAGCCAGCACGACGCACGCCAGGATCGGCGACAGTGCGAACAGCAGGATCGTGGTCGCGGCGATGGTGAGCAGATTGGTCGGCACGGTGACCAGTACGGGGCCGAGGACGGTGGTCGCGTTGTCGGTATGTGTGGTGAGTTTGCTGAGGAGTTCACCACGCGGTATCGCGTCGAGATGGGGGACCGGAAGGCGATGAACCTTGCGCTGCACCGTACTACGCAGGTGTGCGGCGCAACGCTGTACCGCGGTGTTCAGCATCCTTCCCTGACCCAGGCTGCAGACGAAGACACCGGCATAGACGGCGGTCTGCGCGCCGATCAGGATCCACAACAGCGACGACATCGGGCCGTCGGCATCGAGGCCGTCGAGGATCACGTCGGTGATCCGTGCGTAGAGCAGTGGCGCACAGACCGTTCCGACGGTGGCGAGGGTCGCGAGCAGGCTGATTGCCAGCGCTCGGCGAGGGCCGATCCGCAGTTGACCCAACATCCAGCGGAGGACACCTCGGGTGTCGGGCGGCCGGGTCGCACGATCAGCCATCGATCACCGCCTGCGCCGCTGCCAGATCGCGGTAGACCGCCGAGACGCGCAGCAAGTCGTGGTGACCGCCGATCGCGGTGATGCGTCCGCCCTCCAGGACGGCGATGCTGTCGGCGTGCCGTATCGAGGAGACACGTTGGGAGGCGATGACGATCGTCGCCTCCGGTGCGGCGGTACGCAGCCGGGCGATGATCCGCGCTTCGGTGTCGACGTCCAGGGCGCTGAACGGGTCGTCGAGCAGGTAGAGAACCGGGCGGCGCAGGATCGCCCGCGCCAGCGCCAGCCGCTGACGCTGGCCACCGGAGAAGTTCCGGCCGTCCTGGGTGACCTCGGATGCCAGACCGTGTGCGCGCGCGGCGACGAAACCGGCGGCGTCGGCGACGTCGAGCGCGGTCCACAGTTCGTCGTCGGTGGCGGCTGGGCGACCCAACCGGAGATTCTCCGCGACGGTGCCGCTGACCAGTGCGCTGCCCTGTCCGACGAAGGCGGTACGGGCGCGGATCGTGCGCGGATCGACGTCGGCGAGATCGACATCGCCGGCACGGATGGCGCCCGATGTCGGGGTGTTCAATCGCACCGGTAGGGCGAGCAGGCTGGACTTGCCGCTGCCGGTGCCGCCGATGAATGCGGTGACCGAGCCGGACGCGCAGGTGATGGTGACCGCGTCCAACGCCGGTGCCTTCGCGCCCGGGTGATGCAGGGTCACGGCGTCGAAGTGCAGTCGTGGCGCGATCGAGCCACCGCAGCGCCGTGGCAGATGTGCCCGCGGGGGGTGGGTCGTCGTGTGTTCGACGGCGTCGGGCGGTGTGTCGAGAACTTCGGCGACCCGGCTGCCGCTGGCGGCGGCCCGTGGCAACGTCCCGGCCAGGATGGACAGCATCGACACGGCGACGAGGATGTGCAACAGATAGCCGGTGGTCGCGGCTATCTGGCCGATCTGCATCTGCTCGGTGTCGACGAGTTTGGCGCCGACGGCCGCGACCAGCACGGTCGCGAGGTTGGCGATCACCGTGACCAGTGGTAGCAGGGCCGCCTGGAGACGCCCGGCCCGCACCGACAGTTCGGTGAGCTCACCGTTGGCGAGGTCGAAGCGGTCGATCTCATGCTCTTCGCGGATGAAGGTTCGGGTGACGGGTACGCCGATCAACTGCTCGCGCACCATGCGGTTGAGGGTGTCGACGCCACGCTGGATGGCTCCGGACAGGGGCAGGAGCCTGCGGATCAGGCTCACCACCGTGGCGACCAGGACGGCCCCGGCGATGGCGACCACCGGGGTCAGTGCCGATCCGCCGATCGTGGTGACCACCAACGCCCCCACCAGCATGAGTGGTGCGATGACCATCACGGTGAGGAAGGTGAAGATGAATCCCTGCACATTGGCGACGTCGGCGGTGCAACGGGTCAGCAGACCGCCGATCGAGAACCGGCCGGCCTCCCGATCGCCGAAGCTGGTGACCTGGGTGTTGAGTTGCCCGCGCAACCGATGCGCGATCGACGCGGAGATGTGCGATGCGAGATATGTGGACCCGAGGGCGAGCCCCAGGTTGGCGAAGGCGACGACCGTCATGACGACGGCGAGGCGCTCGATGGTGTCGATGTTGCCGCGCATGATGCCGTCGTCGATCATCGCGGCGTTGAGGGCCGGTGCGGCCAGTGTGGTGGCGACGACTCCCAGCTGGCAACCGATGAAGGCGAAAAGCGCGCGCCGGTGGTGTGCTCCTGCATTCTGCACCAGTCGGCGCAGAGTGTAGAAACTGTGCGCCCTGGCATCTTGCGCTTGTCCGCGCTCGATTATTTGGGTCAATTGTCCAGGTTTCTGGGTCGTTCGTCCAAACCAACTTCGCTTCCGGGTGTGAGCCGTGCAACCTCAATGCAACCAACGAATTCTTCGGCGGTTTCGTTCGCGCTGGGTTAATCCGAGGTCTGGCGTCCGGCTCGATTCTTGGTCAATTGTCCCGATTGGCGAATGACACTTGAGTAGGTATCAATCGCGGGGTATTCGGGGCGGGGCAATCGAATACTGGCGGTGAATATTCGTTGAACAAGAGAGCGGCGGGCGAACCGCCTCCCGCATGTAGAGACGGTTCGCCCTGTACTGCGGAAGCCCCTACTAGGCAGTAGGTTCGCTGCTTCCGCCGCTGGTCCCGCTGTCGAGCGAGCCGGTGATCAGCTCGCTGATAACGCCGGAAATGATGTCATTGATGTCGGTTCCACCAGCCATTGGTGACTCCTGTCATTGTGGGGATTTGCATTCTTTCTCGCGAACGATCAATTCGAACTGATCGAACGCGGCCCACCATACATGCATAAGCCGGTTAGTTTGCAACGTGAATGGATATTCAGGATTGATTAACGATCATAAGTACCGGTTAGAGTTTCTTTGTTAGAGAAGTCGAATTCCGCTTTAGCATTCGCAAAACTGGCCATAGGGTACGGTTCGTCAATCGCGCGTCGGAGGCCTGTGCTATCACTAATCCGTGATGCAGAACAGGTCCGATAGATGGGTTTGCGACAATGGGTGACCTCGCAAATCTGTGCGTTCGTGACCTCGGGCCGGCCGACGAGGCGTCGGCTCTGGAGGTCCTCGAGCGCAGCGTCGTCGAAGTGCCGTTGTACCGGTGGCTCCTCGGCGACGAATGCACCGCCGAGCAGGCTCGCCGGTGGTCACAGGTGCTCTTGGCGGTGCACCTGCACGACGGCGCCCGTGCTGTCTTCGCCGAGGAGCCCGGACGGCTAACGCCGCGCATGTGTGGGCTGGTCCTCTGGTCGTCGACCGATCACGCCCGCGGGGGCGACGCCGGTCGGCTGCACCGCCTCATCACCGACATGGGGCAGGCCGATGCGGGGTTCCTGCGCCGCTATCAGGAGATGGCGGCCGCCGACGCCGCGGCCTGGACGCCGCCGGCATCGGTCGACGTCGTCTTCGCGGCCGTCGCGCCGAATATGCGTCGTACCGGGGTGCTCGCCGATCTGGTCGACCATGTCGTCGCCCTTGCCGATCGGAACGGCGTCGCGGTGATCGCCAGGGCCAGTGATCCCGCTCTCGCCGCGACCTATGAGCGACGCTGGTCGACGACACCTCGTGCCGAGTTCGTCGTCACCGATGGACCCCGCGTGCAGATCCTGCAACGCGACCCCGTCCGTGACCACGATGGTCATCGCGGCCCCGCACATGCCGAACCCAACCGCGTGTCCGCGCGCTCAGCAGGCGATCGATCGTCGTGACCGGCGCGACGGCGGAGGTCACTGCTGCGTCACGTCGCGGACGCGAATCGGCAGACGTCGGCACCCGGCCACCGGCCACCCGGAGCGCCGAGGCCGATCAGGGCGTCGCGGTGCGCGTCGCGTCGGTAACTTCGGGCGGCGACCGAACGACAAAGGAGGGGAACCACGGCTTCGCGGACGTTTCGTGCGTACGTTTGAAGATAAGTACGGCTGTCGGCGCGCAGGCCGTCGGCGTCCGTACGCCGTGCCCCCCGTCCACGTTCGCCGACGTCGCAGAGGATGACATGCCCGAGGTCAACGGACCGCCAACGCCCTCATCCGCCGGGGAACCGCGCGTCCATCCCGACGCGCCGGAGCTCGCCGAATCGGATCCGTTCCAGTTGCCGGACCCGGTCCTCGCACAGTTGGGTCGGTGGCGTGTGGAGCGCGCAGAGCAGAAGGCCGGACGCTACCCGATGCCGCAGCGCGAGGACCCGCCGCAGGGCGAAGCGCCCTCGCAGCGTGCTGGGCAGCCACAACGTAACGGCTATGCGGCCCACAACGGAGTGACGAGCGACACGGTCGATGGCGTCGATGTCGGGCGGTCGGAGTACCCGGCCCAGGCGCACGACGAACGGCTCGGTCGGCATGCGGGATTCGGTGGCCCGCCGGCACCGCAACTTCCCAGGCCGGAGCCCCGGGAAGAGGTCTTCGCCGATTTCGAGGCTCCGACCGCGGATGTGCCGGCAGCGGACATCCCGACCGTGGCTGTTCCCGCCCGGCCCGCAGCTGCGGTGACGGGGCGATCGGATCCGGGGCGATCGGTGTCGGGGAGTTGGGTCGACCATCGCACCCAGCCACCGAACCAGGTCCAGACTCCGGTGCCCCAGACGCCGGTGCCCCAGACTCCGGTGCCCCAGACGCCGGTGCCCCAGACCTCAGTGCTCCAGACCCCGCAGCCCGGCGTCGAAACGGTCGTCGAGTCGGGGCCCGCGACACCGGCCCTCGCCATCGAGGTGCGCAACCTGCAGAAGCGGTTCAAGGACACGGTGGCGGTCGAGGACGTCAGCTTCACGGTGCAACCAGGCTCGATTGTCGCGTTGCTCGGACCCAATGGGGCGGGAAAGACCACGACCGTCAATATGCTGTGCACCCTGCTGAAACCCGACGGTGGCACGGCGACGGTGAACGGCCACGACATCGACACGCAGGCCGCTGCGGTGCGGAAGTCGATCATGCTGACCGGACAGTTCGCCGCCCTCGACGAGGCGCTGACGGGCCGGGAGAATCTGATCCTGTTCGGCCGGCTGCTCGGTCTGTCGAAGTCGGCGGCGCAGACCCGCGCCGACGAATTGCTCGACGCCTTCTCGCTGGTGGACGCCGGTGCCAAACGGGTCGGGCAGTACTCCGGCGGAATGCGTCGCCGGATCGACATCGCCTGTGGTCTGCTGACCGCCCCCAAGGTGGTCTTCCTCGATGAGCCGACGACCGGGCTCGACCCCCGAAGCCGGCAGGAGGTGTGGACCCTCGTCGAGAAGCTGCGTGATTCGGGTGTGACGATCCTGCTGACCACCCAGTATCTCGAAGAGGCCGACGTGTTGTCGGACAACATCGTCGTCATCGACAAGGGTCGGGTCATCGCCGAGGGCACGTCCGATCAGCTGAAGGCCTCGGCGGGTTCGGCGTACTGCGAGGTCACGCCCGCGCATGCGGCCGACGTGCCGCGGCTGCGCGAGGCGCTCGCCGATCTCATCGCCGCCGACCAAGCGCGGCCCACCGACGATCATGTGGTGGCGGTGCCCGCCCCCGATGGTCCGGAGACGCTGGTCGAGGTCATTCGGCGTACCGCGGAGGCGGGGATCGCGTTGTCCGACGTCGCCATGCGCCGACCCTCCCTCGACGAGGTGTTCCTGGCTCTGACCGACCCTCGGCGCGACCGGAGTTCGTGACATGGGTACCCCTGCCGCCGTCAACCCCCCAACCGCCGTCAACCCCCCAGCTGCCCACCGGTCGGGCGGGGACGCATCCGGTGCCCTCGCGCTGACCCTGCCGGTCGAACCGCAGGTCCGGCCCCTGCAGCAGTGGTGGGTGCTGACCCAGCGCGGAATCGCCAAGGTGGTTCGCAACGGCGAGTTCATCTTCGCGTTCGTCTCGCCCGCCTTTCTCGCGATCTGCTTCTACCTGCCGTTGCGCAGCATCATGGATTCCGCACCCGGAATGAGCTACGGCCAGTTCCTGATGCCGATCATCGTCTTGCAGTCGGTCGGCTTCGCGGCGTCGTCGGCGGCCATGCGCGCGGCCCTCGACAGTGCGGAGGGGATCAATACCCGCTTCCGTGTGCTGCCGATGTCCTCGGTGGTCCCGATGTCGGCACGGACGGTGACCAACCTCGTGCTCCTGGCGGTGTCGCTGGCGTGTGCCGCGATCGCCTGCCTGTTGATCGGATGGCGGCCCGAGGGCGGCGTCGCCGGGGTCCTGGGCCTGTTCGGTCTCGCGGCGTTGTTCGGCACCCTGCTCGCGCTGGTGGCCGACGGCATCGGCCTGCTCGCGGGCAGTCCCGAGGCGACCAGCCAGTCGATGGCGTTGCCGACACTCATCCTGGGCATGTTGTCGACGGGCTTCGTGCCGCTGTCGCAGTTCCCCGAGTGGATCCAGCCGTTCGTCCGCAATCAACCCATCTCGCAGCTGGCCGATTCGATGCGGGCGCTGGATTCCGGTTCGGCGACCTGGGACATCCTGCGTCCATCCATGTGGTGGTGTGCGGGCCTGGCGGTGACCGCCGTGGTGTTGCTGTGGCTGGGCAACCGGAAGGTGCGGACATGAGTACCGCGGCGGCAGCGGGTGTGCCGGAGACGGCTGCGGAGGTCCGCGAACGTCGGTGGCTCGCAACGACGGCGGCCGACGTTCCCGCCGAGGGGTCGGTGCGTGCCTGGTGGGCACAGACCCGGCCGTTGACCGGCCGGCAGGTCCTGGTCTTCGTGCGCGACGTACCGACGCTGCTGCAGTCGCTGATCTTCCCCGCGCTGAGCATGCTGATGTTCAAGGTCGTCCTCGGCGATGCGATCGGTTCGGCGACCGGGCAGAACAGTGCTTATGGCACGGTTCCGCTGGTCATCCTGGTCGGTGCGATGTTCGGTTCGATCGCGTCGGCGATGCGGCTCAACCTGGAGCGCTCCACAGGTTTGCTGGCACGTCTGTATGTGCTGCCGATCAATCGGGCGGCCGATCTGAGTTCGCGCGTGTTCTCGGAGCTGACCCGCATCCTGATGACGACCGTCGTACTGCTGGCGGTCGGTCATCTGATCGGTTTCCGGTTCACGCAGGGAGTAGGGCCGGCGATCGGGTTGGTCCTGGTGGCGCTCGCCTACGGGGCGGCATTCTCCACGCTCACCCTGGCTCTGGCGGTCAATGCGAAGCCGGGCGCGCCGCTGGTGCCGTATCTCGGACTGGTCTCCAGTGTGCTGATGTTCTTCAACTCGGGGTTCTCGCCGGTGAGCGCGTATCCGACCTGGCTGCAGCCGATCGTGGAGAACCAGCCGATGACTCCGGCGATCGAGGCGATGCGCGCGCTGGCCGCGGGGGGCCCGCTGACCGAGAGTCTCGTCAAGGTGACGATCTGGACGGTCCTGATTCTCGGGCTTTCGATTTACCCGGCATTGCGCGGTTACCGCAAGGCGGCGCGAGAAAGGTGACGGAATTGAAATCCAGCACGTCAGTCCAGAATTTCACTGCGCCTAATGAGATGTGCGATCTGAAATTATTGACACATTTCGACGATATGTCAGTTCTACTCGCGAGTAACCGATCGTACCTGGTCAGGCGTGGTCAACCGACACCCCTGCGGCATGGCGTAACGGTGCGTCGGGTATCCACGATGTCAGAGTGGAGTCGATCGGTGAGTAGGCTGGCGAGCCTGCCTTTCTGTCGGACGGAGGATTCATGTCGGCGGGCGACAACGGCGAGAATGGTCATATGAATGGTTTTTCGTTGTTGGTGCCGTGAGGTCTAATCGGTACACGCCGGTCGATTGAGGAAGTGGTCAGAAACTGTGGCAGTAGCCGAGTTCCGTGCGGAGACGCCGGGTGAGCCGGGTGAGTCCCCTGAGGTCTTGCCGCTCACCTCGGCGCAGCGCGGCATGTGGTTTGCCGAGCGGCTGTCCGGCGACTACTCGGTCAACATCGCGCAGTACGTGGACATTCGACATGAACCGGATGGGCTCGATCTCGCACTGCTCGAGCGTTGCTGTGTCGAGGTGGGCAAGCTGGTCGAGTCGCCGTTCGTGCGTCTGGATGAGCGTGACGGCGTGCCGGTTCAATACGTCGACCTCGACTTCGACCAAAATGTAGATTTCCTGGACTTTCGTGCCGAAGCCGATCCGGTGGTGGCCGCGATGGCCTGGATGCAGGCGGAGTACCGGCGGCCGGTGGATCTGCTGAACGACCAGTTCATCGTCATCGCATTTCTGCGCATCGCCGACGATCGGACGTTCTGGTACAACCGTGCGCACCACATCATCATCGACGGGTACGCAGCGCTGTCGATCATGCGGCGCACCGTCGATCGATACAACGCGCTGCGACAGGGTGAGACGCCGCTGGACAAGGCCCCCGCGTCGATGGCCGAGATCATCGCCTACGAGGACGACTATCAGACGAGCAGCCGCCGCGCCGCCGACCGCGAGCACTGGTTGCAGCGGGTATCGGATCTGCCCGAGCGTGTCACGCTGTCGAATTCGGCCGCCGCCGCCCCGCTGTCCTTCGACAACGTGGTCGTCGGCGATGAACTGCCGTCGCGATTGCAGCGCCGCCTCGAAGATCTCGCCGCCGAACTCAACAGCTCGGTGGCCGTCGTGTTGACCGCCACCTTCGGCGCGTTCCTGTCCCGGATGACCGGCTCCGACGACATCGTGATGAGCCTTCCGGTCACCGGCCGGGCCACGGCGAAGATCAAGGCCGCGGGCGGGATGGTGTCGAATGTGCTCCCGATCCGGCTGCGTGAGGTGTCGACGCAGACCGCGCGCGATCTGATCCGCGCCGCCCAGCTCGAACTGACCGGAGCGCTGCGGCATCAGCGGTACCGCTCCGACGACATTCGTCGCGACGCCGGCCTCGACGCCGGTTCGTTCTCCTTCGGCCCGACGATCAACATGGTCTTCTTCGACGATCAGGTGGCGATCGCGGACACCACCATGGAGTACCGGATCCTGACCTCCGGGATCCTCGAAGATCTCCTGATCAATCTGTATCAGTCGAGCCCCGGCGCGCCGCTGGTCGTCGACCTGCACGGCAACCCGAACTTGTACACGTCGGCCCAGATGGCCTCCCATCACCGCCATTTCCTGGCGTTCCTGGGACGTTTCGTCGCCGACGTCGATGCTCGTATCGCCGACTACGAGCTGATCCTCCCCGGCGAGGGCACAGCACTGGTGCGTGACGGCCGGGGCGAACGTCAGGATTGGCCGCTGACCGGCCGGCATCTGCTCGACGACTTCGTCGGCCAGGCGCGGCGCAACCCGACCGCGGTGGCCATCCGGACCGATGCGCGGTCGTGGACCTACGGCGAGCTCGACCGGCTCCGTAATCAGCTGGCGCATCAGCTGGTCGCCGATGGTGTCGCGGCCGGCGACCGTGTGGTGGTGGCCCTCGAACGCGGTTTCGCACAGGTGTGCGCGATCTACGCGGTACTCGGCGCCGGTGCCGCCCATGTCCCGCTCGATCCTGCGCAGCCCGATGAGCGTCGATGGCACATTCTCGACAGCGCGCGCCCGGCGCTGGTCATCGACGACGACTATCTGGCGGGTATCGGATTCGACGAGGCGACAGGTGTCGCCGGGCGGTCCGACGAACCGGTCGAGGGTTTGCCGACAGCCGATCTCGCGGCGTACGTCATCTTCACCTCGGGCTCCACCGGCAAACCGAAGGGTGTGGAGGTTGCGACCGCCGCGGTCATCAACCGGCTGGCCTGGATGCAGCGCAATTATCCGCTGCGGCAGACGGATTCGGTGCTGTACAAGACGCCGTTCACCTTCGATGTGTCGGTGTGGGAGTTGCTGTGGCCGTTGCAGATCGGCGCGACGATGGTCATCGCCCGGCCGGGCGGGCATCGGGATCCGGACTATCTGGCCCACGTGATCGACGATGCTGCGGTCAGTGTCGCGCACTTCGTACCCTCGATGCTGCACACCTACGTCGACGTCGTGCAGGCCGCGCGCGGTCCGCGGGTCTTCGGGGACTCCGTCCGGCTGCTCTTCACCTCCGGTGAGGCTCTCGGCAGGCAGCTGGCCGATCGCGTACTCGAGACGTCGTCGACTCAGCTGGTCAATCTGTATGGCCCGACCGAGGCCGCGGTGGACATCACCGAACATGTCGTCGACCGTCGCGAGACCGCGGTGCCGATCGGCCGTCCGGTCGCGAACTCCGATGTCTACGTCCTTGATTCGGCGCTGCGGCCGGTTCCTAGGGGTGTTGCCGGGGAACTGTATCTCGCGGGCTGCCAGCTCGCCGTCGGCTATGTCGGCCGCGCGGACCTGACCGCGGCCCGGTTCGTCGCCGACCCGTTCGTCGGTCGGACGCCGCGACGTATGTACCGGACCGGTGACCTGGTCCGCTGGAATGAATCCGCCGAACTCGAGTACCTCGGCCGGTCCGATTTCCAGGTGAAGATCCGTGGCCAGCGCATCGAACTGGGCGAGATCGAGTCGGTGCTGGCCGAGATGCCGGGAGTCGAGGGGGCGGTCGTCGTCGCCCGCACCGATCTGTCGACTGCGCCGATGCTCGTCGCGTATCTGACGGTCGGGGCGACGGGTGCCGGACGCGCCGACGCCATCGACTGGTGCCGACGCAGGCTGCCCTCGCATATGGTCCCGGCGGCCGTGGTGATCCTCGATCAGTTCCCCGTCAACAACTCGGGCAAGCTCGATCGTGTGGCGCTCCCGACGCCGGTGGTCACCCGGAATGAGGAGACCCCTTACCTCGCGCCGGCATCGCCGGTCGAGGTCGAGGTCGTCGCGCTGGTCGAAGAGCTGCTCGGTATCGAGCGGATCGGATTGCGCGACAACATCTTCGCGCTCGGTGCTGATTCGCTGGTAGCTGCCCGGCTGGTCTCGAGGCTGCGCAGCGCAGTGGGCCTGGAGGTCGGTCTCAGCGATGTCTTCGAGAGTCACGACATTGCGGGACTGATCGCGAGTGCGCGACAGCTCGATGATGCGGCGCAACTACCGCCCCTCGCACCGGTGGTCCGTCCGGATCGGATTCCGCTGTCGTATCCGCAGAACCGGCTGTGGTTCATCAACCGGCTCGACCCGGCCAGCGGTGCCTACAACATCCCCGGCGCGGTCGCATTGCGAGCCGAGGTGAATGTGGAGGCGTTGCGGGCGGCGGTAGCCGACGTCATCGCGCGGCATGAGCCGTTGCGCACCACCTTCCCCGATCTCGATGGGGAGACCGAGCAGCATATCCACAGCGTCGGCGAGGCCGCCGACGCGGGCCTCTTCGAGGTCGTCGACACCGCACCCGATCGGGTCCACGCACTGATCGCCGAGATCTCCGCCGTCGGATTCGATCTGGCCACCCAGTATCCGGTGCGTGTTCGGTTGCTGCGGTCGGTCAGTGTCGACGGCGCCCCCGCGCATGTCTTGGTGCTGGTCATGCACCACATCGTCGGTGACGGCGCCTCGCTCGGCCCGCTCATCACCGATGTACTGACCGCATACGCCGCCCGAGTACATGGCACCGAACCCGCCTGGACTCCGCTGCCGGTGCAGTACGCCGACTACACGATGTGGCAGCGCGTGCGGTTGGGTACCGACTCCGACCCCGAATCGCTCGGTAGCCGCCAGCTCGCCTTCTGGCGCAGCGAGTTGGCGGGTATGCCGGAGTTGGTCGGGCTGCCCAACGACCGGCCGCGACCGACGGTGGCGACCGGATCCGGCGGCCACGTCGACATCTGGGCCGACGCGGAATTGGTTGCCCGGCTGCGGGCTGTCGCCGCGGAATCGGGTGTCACGATGTTCGCGATTCTGCATGCGTCGCTGGCGATTCTGCTGTCGCGTCTGTCGGGGAGTGGTGACATCGCGATCGGGACCGCGGTCGCCGGGCGCGACGAACCGGAACTGACCGACCTCATCGGCATGTTCGTCAATACAGTGGTGTTGCGCACCCGGGTCCGCCCCGATGAGACGGTCGCCGACCTCCTGGGGGCGGTGCATCACACCCGTGCCCAGGCGCTCAGCAACGCCGACATCCCGTTCGAGCAGGTCGTCACCGCCGTCGGTGCGCGGCGTTCACTGGCGCATTCGCCGCTCTTCCAGGTGGAACTGGTGTTGCAGCACGACAACGTGTTACAGCTTCTTGGGGAGGGTTCTGAACTCGAATTCATCGACGCCCGAACGCCATTCGCCAAGTATGACCTCTCGGTGAGCGCGATCGAGTACGGCGACGCGGGGCCGTACTCGGACAAGATGTCGATCTCGTTGAGCTATGCCACCGACCTGTTCGATCGTGGGTCCGTCGAGCGCCTTGCCGGATATTTCCACGAGATCCTGGACATGGTGTCCCAGCTGACCGGACGCACCGGCGAAGTCCTCGTCGACGACATGTTCGGTTTCCACGCCGCCGAGGTGGATACCGTCGCCGACTGGTCCGCGGGTCCTGCGGTCGCCGTCGACGCCCGGCTGTTGGGTGATCTCGTCGATCTCGATGCCCAGGTCCCGAACGATGTCGCGCTGGTCTTCGCCGACGAGACGCTGACCTATGCCGACTTTGCGGCGAAGGTGAACGCTCTTGCCCGCGAACTGATCTCGATGGGTGTCGGGCCGGAGGTCGCGGTCGGCGTCTGCCAGTCGCGGTCGCTGGAGATGCTGATCGCCATCCATGCGGTCATCGTCGCGGGTGGCCAGTATGTGCCGATCGACGTCGACACCCCGCTCGACCGTGCTCGGTACATGGTCGACACCGCGGCGGTGTCGGTGGTGCTGGTCGGTCCGGTCGGTCCCGCGCCGGTGATCCTCGAGCTCGGTGATCGCGTGCGGAGCGTGTCGGTGGACCGGCACAGGTTCTCCACCCGCGCCACCGGTCCGGTCGCCGACGCCGAACGGCGTACGGCGCTACGGCCCGCTCACCCCGCCTACACCTTGTTCACCTCGGGGTCGACGGGACGCCCCAAGGCGGTGACGATCTCCCATGCCGCGATCGTGAACCGGCTCGCCTGGATGCAGGATGCCCATGACCTGACCGCCCAGGACGTGGTGCTGCAGAAGACCCCGATCACCTTCGACGTCTCGGTGTGGGAGTTGTTCTGGCCGTTCATGGTCGGTGCCCGCCTGGTCGTCGCGGAACCCGGCAGGCACGGCGAGCCGGATTACCTCGGCGGTGTCATCGACCGGCATGCGGTGACCACGGTCCACTTCGTTCCGTCGATGTTGTCGGCATTTCTCGACGTGCTCGGACCGGGACGGCTGGCGGAGCTGACGTCGCTTCGCCGGATGTTCACCTCGGGTGAGGCGCTGGCCCCGGCTACCGCGCAGGCGACGGTCGCGGCCATGCCTGCCACCGCGCTGCACAATCTCTACGGCCCCACTGAAGCCGCGGTCGACGTCACCGATCATCAGGTGGTGGCCGGCGACGCCCTGGTGCCGATCGGCCGGCCGATCTGGAACACCGGGACCTACGTGCTGGATGCGCGACTGCGTCCGGTCCCGGTCGGAGTTCCCGGCGAGCTGTATCTCGGTGGTGTGCAACTGGCGCGCGGCTATGCCGCCCGGGGCCCGCTGACCGCCGAGCGGTTCGTGGCCAGTCCGTTCGGTGCGGCGGGCGGGCGCCTGTACCGTACCGGCGACCTGGTGCGGTGGACTCGGCACGGCGAGCTGGAGTACCTCGGCCGCAACGACTTCCAGGTGAAGTTGCGCGGACAGCGGCTGGAGCTCGGCGAGATCGAATCGGTCATCGCGTCGGCACCCGGCGTGGTCCACGTCGCCGCCACGGTGGCCTCCCTCGCCGGTGGGGAACAGGTGGTGGCCTACGTGGCGCCCGAGACCGTGATCCTCGACGAGGTGAAAGCCGTTGTCGCCGAACGACTGCCCGAGTATATGCGGCCGACGGTGTGGATGCTCCTGGAGCGGATGCCGCTGAACTCCGCAGGCAAGGTCGACCGCACGTCGCTGCCGCGCCCGCAGGTGGCCGAAGCCGAATATGTCGCACCCCGCTCGGAGACCGAACGTGTCGTCGCCGCCGTCTTCGCCGGCGTTCTCGGAGCGGAGCGGGTCAGTGTCCTGGACTCGTTCTTCGATCTGGGTGGCAATTCACTCAGCGCGACCAAGGTCGCGGCCCGGCTGTCGGCGGAACTCGACCGGGAGATCCCGGTGACGGCGATCTTCGACGCTCCGACGGTGCAGGCGATGGCCGAGTTGGCGGGTGCACTGGACGTGTCCAATCGTCGGCCCCCGCTGCGGGTGGCCGACGAACGCGACCGGGCGCCGCTGTCCTCCGTGCAGCGCGGAATGTGGCTGATCAACCGGGCCGATCCGGACTCGTCGGCCTACAACGTCGCGATGGCGATGCGACTGTCCGGCCGGGTGAATCGGGTGGCACTGGGGCGCGCGATCGATGACATCGTCGAGCGTCACGAATCGTTGCGCACGCGCTATCCGATGCTCGGTGGTGAACCCAGCCAGGTCGTCCTCGACGCGGCGCAGGCGCTGGAGCTGATCGAGCGGCGCATCATCGACGTCGGCGGCGGTGGTGCGGATATCGAGGCGACCATCGCCGACATCACCGGCCGCGGATTCGATGTGACCGCGCAGCCACCGCTGCGCGTCGCGCTGCTCGCGCTGGCGCCCGATGACCACATCCTCGTACTGGTGGTTCACCACATCGCCGCAGACGGTGCATCGATGTCGCCGTTGGCCGCCGACATGATCGCCGCCTACACCGCTCGCGCCGGTGGGCAGACACCCGACTGGGCACCGCTGCCCATCCAGTACCTCGACTTCTCGGTCTGGCAGCATCAGTGGCTCGCCGACGAGGGTGAGTCGTCCAGGCAGCTCGACTACTGGACAGACCGTCTCGCCGGTGCACCGGCCCGTCTTGAACTTCCTGCCGACCGGCCGCGGCCGCGGACCCCGAGTTTTGCCGGCGACGAGGTCACCTTCGAGATCGAACCGGAGCTCATCAGTCGCCTGGAGGGCGTTGCCCGGCAGAACAATGCGACGTTGTTCATGGTCATGCACGCAGCCTTCGCGATTCTGTTGAGCCGGTTGAGTTCTACCCGCGACATCGTCATCGGCACTCCCTTCGCCGGGCGGGGCCAGCCCGAACTCGACGGCGTGGTCGGCATGTTCGTCAACACGCTCGCATTGCGGACCCGGCTCCATGACGAGGAGAAGTTCGCCGAACTGTTGGAGCGGCTGCGCGACGACGATCTGGCCGACATGGCGAATGCAGATGTCGCCTTCGACACGATCGCCGCGTCGGTGGTCTCGACGCAGCCGGTCAGCTACAACCCCGTCTTCCAGGTCATGTTCGCCTTCCAGAACTTCGACTTCCCATCGCTGGAACTCGCGGATCTGACGATCACCCCGGTTTCCGAACAACTCACGGCGGCCAAGGTCGATCTCCAGCTCACGCTGTTTCCGACCGCACCCGACCCCTCACCCAGAAACGAGGCGGACCCGATGAAGGGTCAATTGATCTTTGCCACCGATCTGTTTACCCGACGCACCGTCGAACTGTATGGCGAGCGTTATGTGCGGGTGTTGGAAGAGGTTTCGGAGAACCCGCAGGTGCTGGTCGGCGACATCTCGATCATCACCTCGGAGGAGGACGGTGCCCTCGCCGATGCCGATGCCGACGCACTGATGTCGCTGCCTGACCTGGTCGCGATGGCCGCACGATCCGAACCAGAGGCCACCGCCGTGAGCCGCGGTGGTGCACAGGTCACCTTCGGTGCGGTGTGGTCGATCACCGAGGCGATGGCGGCGGCACTGCCGGATCTGGATTCCGCGTTGACCACGGCCCTGATGAGTTTGATTCCGGAGGTGTCGGGCGCACCGCCGGAAGCGTTCGGTGAAGTCCTCCAGGTGTTACGGGACAACGCCCACGCGATAGCTACTTCCGGCGCGAAGGCATGACGAGAGAAGGAAACGAAACCAACGTGACAGACGTCGATCCACGATCCGCTGATATCTCGCGTACCTGGGGTTCTCGTCCTCCGACCGTTGATCTCATCGCCTTCGCCGCCTCAGTGGCACCCGATCGCATCGCCGTGGACACCACGGCGGGCGGCGTGTCCTTCGGTCGGCTGCACACCCAGGTCTCGGTAACGGCGAATGTGCTGGCAGCCCAGGGCATCGACACCGAGGCGGCAGTCGGCGCCAGCATCACCGGTCTCCTGTCGACGGCTGGTCGAGCACCGACCGAGATCGCCGAACTGACCGGCGCCGCGATCGCCACCATCCGGACGCGCGCGCTGGACGTCGTGGGTTCGTCAGACCTCGGTTCGTTGCCGGGTGTGTTTCGTTCCTCGGTGGCCCGGCATCCCGATCGTGTCGCGGTCACCGACGTCGAGGGCGGCAGCCTCACCTATCGCGAACTCGATGCACGCGCGGATCGCCTTGCCGCGGCCCTGGTCGCCGCCGGGGCCGGCCCGGAGGTACTCGTCGGCGTTGCCCTGCCGCGGACCGTCGAACTCGTGGTGGTGCTCCTCGGCGTGCTGAAGGCGGGGGCGGCATATCTGCCGCTGGACCGCACCCACCCCCGCGAGCGGATCGCGACCATCCTCGACGATGCCGCGCCGCTGGTGACGATCACCGATCCGCAGACCGTGACCGAGTGGGCCGACCTGGGGATGGCGCTGACGACCCCACCGAGCCTGCTCGACGCCGGACTCACCGACCGCACCGACCCTGCGGTGGCACTGCCGACCACACTCGACGATCGTCTGCCCGCCTACGTCATCTACACCTCGGGTTCCACCGGTAAGCCCAAGGGGGTCGTCGTGACCCACGGTGACGTGGTCACGCTGATGGCCGCGGCGGCTCGTGATTTCGAGTTTGCCGAAACCGACGTCTGGACGATGTTCCACTCGTACGCCTTCGATTTCTCCGTCTGGGAACTGTGGGGTCCGCTCTTCACCGGCGCACGACTCGTGGTCCTCGACACCGGCCTGACCCGCGACCCGGATCGGTTCCTGCAGGTCCTCGCCGACGAGGGCGTGACCGTGCTGAGCCAGACGCCGTCGGCGTTCTATCAGCTCGTCGACGCGCGCCGCAGGCACGACGTCACCCTGTCGGTGCGCTACATCGTGTTCGGTGGCGAGGCGCTGCACTTCGAGCAGGTGCGCCGGTGGTTCGACGAGAATCCCACGGACACCGCGGCTCTGGTGAACATGTACGGCATCACCGAGACCACCGTGCATGTCAGCCACCGCGCACTCGACCCTGCGGCGGTATCGGCCGACGATGCCTCCTTCATCGGTCGGCCGCTGTCGTCACTCGGCATTCACATCCTCGACTCGCGGCTGCGCCCGGTCCCACCCGGCGTCGTGGGGGAGATGTACGTCTCCGGTGGCCAACTCGCCCGCGGCTACCTGCGTCGCCACCCGCTGACCGCCACCCGCTTCGTCGCCGACCCGTTCGGCGAACCCGGTGCGCGCCTGTACCGCACCGGTGACCTGGCTCGCCGTGTCGGCGACGACATCGAGTATCTGGGTCGCGGCGACGCGCAGGTCCAGTTGCGTGGTTTCCGTATCGAATACGGCGAGATCGAGGCGGCGCTCCTGCGCACGGCCGGTGTCACGGCCGCCGCTGCGAATGTGGTCGACCTGCCCGAGCGCGGCGAGGTACTCGTCGGCTACATCGTCACCGAACCCGGCGTTGAACCCGATGCCCGCGAGATCCGTTCGGGAACAGCACGTTCGGTGCCCGAGTACATGGTCCCGGACCTGATTGTGCCGGTCGACCACCTGCCGCTCACCACCAACGGCAAACTCGATCGAAAGTCGTTGCCGCGTCCCCGGATCGAGGCGAGTGCCACCTTCGTGGCGCCGACGGGCGACACGGAGTCGGCGCTGGCGTCCATCTTCGCCGACGTGCTCGGGCTCAATGAGATCAGCGTCGTCGAGTCGGTGTTCGACGTCGGTGGCAACTCACTGATCGCGGCTCGCATCGTCGGCCGTGCGGCCGAGGAACTCGGTACCGATCTGACTGTCCGCGATCTGTTCGAGGCGCCGACGGTGCGCGGTCTCGCGGCCCGATCCGCCGAGAAGGGTGCCGGGCTCCCGCCGATCGAACCGCAGTCGCGCCCCGCCCATGTGCCGCTGTCGCTGGCACAACAGCGGATGTGGTTCCTCAACCGGCTCGATCCGGCCTCCCCGGCGTACAACATCCCGGTCGTCCTGCAACTCACGGGTGAACTCGATCCTGCGGTGCTGCGGCAGGCTCTCGACGACGTGATCGTCCGACACGAGGTGCTGCGCACCACCTATCCGTCGGTAGACGGCGTGCCCTTCCAGAAGATTCACGACAGCGAGGAGATCGGCGGGGGTGAGATCGGCGGGGGCGTCGACTGGGCCGAGGCCGTCACCGACGCCGACCTCGCCGCAGCGGCTACCACCGGATTCGATGTCTCGGCGCAGTGGCCGGTGCGCGTGCGTATCCGGCGCCGGTCGGCCACCGATCACGTCATCGCGCTGGTGCTCCACCACATCGCCTGCGACGGTGAGTCGTTGGCGCCGCTGGTCGGCGATCTCCTCACCGCATACCACGCCCGGGTGGCCGGTACTGAACCAGAATTCGTCCCGCTGGCCGTGCAGGTCGCGGACTTCGCACTGTGGCAGCGGGCCGTCTTCGGCGATGCCGCCGACGACACCTCGATCATCGGAGCGCAGCTGAACTACTGGCAGCGTCAGCTCCAAGGGCTGCCCGATGTGCTCGCACTGCCGACCACCCGCCCGCGTCCGACGGTTGCCTCCCAGCGTGGTAGTCGGATCGAATTCGAGGTTCCGGCAACAGTTTCCGACCGTGTGGCGATACTGGCACGCGACTACGGTGTGACCCCGTTCATGGTCGCACATGCGGCGTTGGCAGTGCTGTTGTCGCGGTTGTCCGCCACCGACGACATCGCGGTCGGTACGCCGATCGCCGGCCGTGGACAGTCCGTGCTGGATCCACTGGTCGGCATGTTCGTCAACACCCTCGTCCTGCGCACCCGCGTCGATGCGACCGACTCGTTCGCGGGCCTGCTGGCCGCGGTGCGGGAGACAGATCTGGCCGCGCTCGCCAACGCCGACGTGCCCTTCGAGTCCGTGGTCGAACGTCTCGACCCGATTCGGTCGACCGCATTCGCGCCGCTGGCGCAGGTCTGGCTGTCCTTCGACCAGTCCGCGATCGCCGAGCTGGCCTCGGATGCGATCGTCGTCGACGATGCCGCCGACGGACTGCGGGTCCGTCCGGTCGAACCCGATGATCTGCCCAGTAAGGTCGACGTGACGGTCGGGATCACCAGCACCGACGCCGGATGGCGTGGGTCGATCCTCTATGCCACCGACCTGTTCGACGCCCCGTCGATGGATGTCTTCGGTCGCCGGTTCGCCGCGTTGCTCGACGCGCTGACGTCGGCGCCGCATGCTCCGATCGGTGCGGCGGAATGGCTCAACGTCACCGAGCTGGACGCGGTCCGGTCATGGTCGGCCGGGCCGACCGAGGAACTCCCGACCGCCGATATCGGTGCGCGTCTATCCGACGCACTGCGCAGCGGCCGGCGCCGGACCGTCGTGGAGGCCGGTTCGCGGTCGGTGTCGGCAGGCGAGTTCGACCTGCGGGTCGGGGAGCTCTCGCGGCGGCTGACCGGTGCCGGCGTGGGGCCGGATATCGCCGTGGGCGTGTGCATTCCGCGTTCGCTGGAGATGCTGATCGCGGTGCACGCGGTTCTGCGTTCCGGTGGCGCCTACGTTCCGATCGATCCCGACGCCCCGGCGGATGTGGTGGCCCACATGACGGCCACGGCCGGTGTCGGGACGATCGTCGTCGGACCGGGCGAGATTCCGGCCGGGGTCGCCGCATTGCCCGCCGTGCGCATCGAACCCGTCGATGCTCAGACACCCGCGGCGGGCCTCGGCGCCGGAGACGATGACGGGCGCGTGACACCCGGCCCCGACAATGCCGCCTACATCCTCTACACCTCCGGTTCGACCGGTCGGCCCAAGGGCGTGACGGTGTCGCGTCGGGCGCTGTCGAATCTGCTGTCGTGGTTCGGCACGGTCTGTGCCGAACCCGCAACCGAACGGGTACTCGTCAAGACGCCGTACACCTTTGATGCGTCGGTGTGGGAATTGCTGTGGCCGTTGCTCTCCGGTGCGACTGCGGTACTTGCCGACGCGGATGGTCATCGCGATCCGGCGTATCTGCGCAGGGTGATCCGCGATGCCGAGATCACCACGGTGCAGTTCGTGCCGTCGTTGCTCGCGGTGTTCTGCGAGGATGTCGCGGTCGGTGGTGCCGACCTCACCTCGATCCGTCAGATCCTCACCGGTGGTGAGGCATTGACGCCCGCGGTGCTGCAGCGGTCGCTGGCCGTGCTGCCCGGCGCGAAGATCGTGAATCAGTACGGCCCTACCGAGGCGACGGTGGACGCCACAGTGGAGTCCTTCACCGAACCGGCCGCGATGGTGCCGATCGGCCGACCGGTGGTCAATACCGTGGCTCACGTTCTCGACGAGTGGCTGCGCCCGGTGCCCGCGGGCGTCCCCGGCGAGCTCTACCTCGGCGGTACGCAACTCGCGCGCGGCTATGCGTCCGCACCGGGTCTGACGGCACAGCGATTCGTCGCCGATCCTCTCGGCGCACCTGGCGAACGGCTGTACCGCACCGGCGATCTGGTGCGCTGGACACCGCACGGTGACCTCGAGTACATCGGGCGCACCGACTTCCAGGTGAAGCTGCGCGGGCAGCGGATCGAACTCGGTGAGGTCGAGACCGTGCTGGCCGCGGCGCCGGGGATCGTGGCCGCGGTGGCCGCGGTCGCCAGCGGACCGGCCGGCGACAATCTGGTGGCCTACCTGGTGGGCCGACCGGGTGAACCGGTCGACCTCGACGTGGTCAAGTCCTACACCCGCGACCGGCTGCTGCCGTTCCTGCGGCCCGCGGCATGGCAGACACTCGATGCGCTACCGCTGAACTCGTCGGGCAAGGTCGACCGGAACGCGCTGCCCGCACCGGTATTCGAGGCCGCCGCCACGGTGGCCCCGGCATCCGAGGACGAGATCGCGGTGGCCGCGGTGTTCGCCGAGTTGCTGGGTGTCGAGGAGGTGTCGGTCACCGAGTCCTTCTTCGACCTGGGCGGCAACTCGTTGTCGGCGACACGACTCGCCGCACGGACAGGCGCCGCACTCGACGTCGAGGTCTCAGTCCGTGACATCTTCGACGCGCCGTCGGTGCGTGAGCTCGTCCGGACGGTCGCCGGTCGCGGCTCGGGGCTTCCGCCGGTCACCCGCGTCGTCCCCCGTCCCGAGCAGGTGCCGCTGTCCTTCGCACAGCAACGGATGTGGTTCATCAACCAGTTCGACCCCTCCTCGCCGGCCTACAACATCCCGATCGGCCTGCGGTTGCGCGGCAAACTCGACCTGCCCGCATTGCGGGCGGCCATCGTGGACGTGATCGAACGCCAAGAGGTGCTGCGCACCACCTTCCCATCCGTCGACGGAGTGGCGCGCCAGATCGTCGATGACGTGACCACCGCCGACGCCGCCTTCGACTGGCAGGTCGTCGCGGATGAGTCGGACCTGTTCGCAGCCGCCCACACCGGGTTCGACGTCGCCCGCGAACACCCGATCCGGGTCCGCGTTCAGCGCGTGGAGGATCGCGAGCACATCGTGCTGATCGTCGTGCACCACATCGCCGGGGACGGCGAGTCGGTCCGACCCCTGGTCACCGACGTGGTCACCGCGTATGTCGCCCGCACTCAGGGACGCACTCCTGAGTTCCCCGAACTCGCCGTGCAATTCGCCGACGTCGCGCTCTGGCAGCATCGCGAACTGGGCACTCCCGACGACCCGGGATCGGTGGTGGCCGGCCAACTGGCGTACTGGCGTGACCAGCTTGCGGGTCTGCCCGACGTCATCGCGCTGCCCACCGATCGTCCACGGCCCGCCGTGGCGTCGATGCGGGGCGCGCAGGTGAACTTCGAGATTCCTGCCGAGACAGCCGAACTCGTGCGGTCGGTGGCCACCGCACACGGTGTCACCGAGTTCATGGTCGTCCATGCCGCACTCGCCGTTCTGCTGGCCCGGCTCGGGCACACCGACGAGGTGGCGATCGGTTCGCCGATTGCCGGTCGCGGTGAGGCCGCACTCGACGACCTTGTCGGCATGTTCGTCAACACCCTCGTCTTGCGTACCCCGGTAGACCTGCGACGTTCCTTCGCCGAGCTGCTCGAGGTGGTTCGCGCCGTCGATCTGGATGCGTACGCGCACGCCGCGGTGCCCTTCGAAAGCGTCGTCGAGGCGCTTGCCCCGGTGCGGTCCGAGGCATTCGCCCCACTTGCCCAGGTGCTGCTCACCTTCGGGCAGAACGCACCGGACCCGGCCGCGATGGTCGCGCAGCTCGACGATCTGGGCGTGTCTGTCCTCGACATCGAGGAGACCGCGGCGAAGGTCGATCTCACCATCGGTCTCGGTGTCGATCCGTCCGGATCGTGGTCGGGGCAGGTCGGCTATGCCACCGACCTCTTCGACGAGTCCACCGTCGCGGGGTTCATGGCTCGCTTCAGCAGACTGTTGCGTGAGCTGACCACCCAGGTGTCCCGCCCGGTCGGCGATGTGCCTCTGGTGACCGTGGTCGAGGCCGCGGAACTGACCCCGGTCGGCGGGACCGCGGGCACCGAACCGCGACTGCTGGCGCAGCTCTTCGACGACGCCGTACGTCGTGCTCCCGACGAGGTCGCGGTGTCCACCAACCGGGATTCGCTCACCTACCGGGCACTGGATGAACAATCGAATCGTCTGGCGCGCCACCTGATCGGGCGCGGAGTGGGTCCCGAGGACCTGGTTGCGCTGGCGCTGGAACGGTCGACGCAGCTGATGGTGGCAATCTGGGCGGTCGCCAAGACCGGTGCCGGCTATGTCACCATCGATCCCGACTATCCGGCCGACCGGGTGGCGACGATGATCGCCGACTCCGGGGCCATGCTCGGCCTGAGTACGTCCACGGCCGGAGCACTGCCCGGTGCCGAATTCGACTGGCTGCGGCTCGATAGCGACCCGGTGTATTCCGCGGTCGCCGAGGAGTCTGCTGCACGGGTCACCGACGCCGACCGGCGGGCGCCGGTGCGCATCGACAACGTCGCCTACGTCATCTACACGTCGGGTTCCACCGGCCGGCCCAAGGGTGTCGCGGTGACCCATCGCGGGCTGCGCAACTTCGGTGTCGAGGAGGCCCGCCGCGCGGACGCCGCCGGCGCCGTCCGTGTTCTCGGGTTCGCCTCGCCCAGCTTCGACGCCTCGGTTCTGGAGTACCTGCTGGCCTTCACCACGACCGGCACCCTGGTGTACCGCCCGACCAATGCCATTGCCGGTGAGGATCTCTCGGACTTCATCCGCGACCAGCAGGTCACCCATACCTTCCTCACTCCCACTGTGCTCGCCTCGCTGGACCCGAAGCTCCTCGGCTCGCTACAGGTGGTCTACGCCGGCGGTGAGGCGGTGGCGCAGTCGCTGAAGGACCGGTGGGCGAGCCATCGGCGGATACAGAATCTCTACGGCCCCACCGAGACCACCATCGGCGTGACGATCAGTGAGCCGATGCAGGTCGGCGAACCGGTCACGCTCGGCGGTCCATTGGACGGCATCGGGCTGATGATCCTGGACGATTTCCTGGCGCCGGTGCCCGTCGGGGTGCCCGGCGAACTCTATGTGACCGGATTGGCACTCTCCCGTGGATACCTGGACCGGCCGGGACTGACCGCGGAACGCTTCGTCGCCAACCCTTATGGCTCCGAAGGCGACCGGATGTATCGCACCAGCGACGTGGTGCGGTGGGCTCGCGACGCCAAGGGTGCGCTGACCGTCGTGTACAGCGGACGCAGCGACGACCAGATCAAATTGCGCGGTCTGCGTATCGAACTCGGCGAGATCGAGAAGGCGCTGGCCGACCATCCCGATGTCGAGTCGGCGGTGGTGCTCGGCGTGCTCGGCGACGGGATGCTGGCCGACTCGGGCGACTCGGTGGTCTCGGCATTGGCGGCCTACGTCGTGACCCGTGGGGCCATCGAGAGCGGCACGCTGCGTACGCATTTGGAAGAGCGGCTGCCGGTGTTCATGGTGCCCTCGAGTTTCACGGTGCTCGATGCCCTGCCGCTGACGCCGGTCGGCAAACTCGACCGCCGCGCGCTACCTGCCCCGACGGTGGTGGTCGGCGCCGATCTGGTCGAGCCCGCCAACGCGGCCGAAGAGCAACTCGCCGCGATCGTCGGTGGTCTGCTCGGCCTGGACCGGGTGAGTGTGGTCGAATCCTTCTTCGCGCTCGGCGGCGACTCGATCATGTCGATCCAGCTGGCCTCCGCGGCCCGCGCCGCCGGGTTGTCGATCTCACCGCGAGAGATCTTCGAGCACCGCACGATTCGTGCCATCGTGCGTGCCACCGAGGGTGGTGGGAGCCGTCTGCCCGCTCTGGATGAGCCCGTCGATCCGGCCGCGGATATCGCGCTGCCCGCCGTCGTCTCGTGGATGATCGAACATTCCGACACCGCCGCCGATTTCGCGGACTTCTCCCAGTCGCAGGTGCTGATCGCCCCGGCCGGTCTGTCGGTGCCCGTGCTGGCCGATCTGCTCGGTGCCGTCGTCTCCGTGCACCCCATGCTGTCGTCGTCGCTGCGCGCCGAGCCTGCCGGCTGGCGGCTGCGCGGTGGTGGTTCCTTCGACGGTGCGGGGATGGTGTCCGCACACACCGCTGAGGTCACCGTCACCGACCCGGCCTTCGCCGACGAGGTGCGCTCCGCATTCGAGACCGCCTCCGCGCGACTGGATCCCGAATCCGGCCGACTGGTGTCGGCGGTCCTGGTGACCGATCCGTCCGGCGCTGGACGGATCGTCCTGGTGATCCATCACCTGGGTGTCGACGCGGTGTCCTGGCGACCGATCATCGAGGATCTGATCACCGCGTGGGCCCAGCACCAGACCGGGCAGCCCTACGAACTGCGCGGCGAGGGGACTTCCGCAGCTGCTTGGTTCACCGCGCTCGCTGCGCAGGCCGTAGTGCGAGCCGACGAACTCGACCACTGGGCGCGGCAGCTCCCGGAACGTCCGACCGACCTCGGCGGCGAGCTTGACCGGGAGCGCGACCGGATGTCCACGCTCACGTCGGTGGTCGCCGCAGTCGAACCCGAACTCGCCGAAGCCCTGCTCACCACGGTGCCGACAGCCTTCGGGGCCGGGGTGGACGCCGTTCTGCTCGCCGCGCTCGCGCGCGCCGTGCGGTCCTGGCAGGCGGACCGCGGAATCGTCGACGCATCACCGGTCTCGGTGCTGCTCGAAGGTCACGGACGCTACGAGGAGATCGTCGGACGCGGGGCCGACCCCCGCAGCGCCGACCTTTCGCGCACCGTCGGCTGGTTCACGACCATCGCGCCGGTCCGCCTGGATACGCCCGAGGACCTGGGGCATGCGGTCAAGGCGGTCAAGGAGCAGCTGCGCGCCCAGCCCGACAACGGTGCCGGATTCGGACTGCTCCGCTACGGTGCGGGCGGTGGTACCGCCGCGGCCGATCGGCCGTTGCCGTCGATCGCCTTCAACTACCTGGGCAATGTCGCCGGTGCTGGTGATCGCGGTGTTGATGATCGCGGTGCGGATGACGGATCAGCGATCGGCGATCTGCTGCCGGACCCGGCTGCGCCGCGACTACCGGCCACCGTGACCGGCGCGATGGTCGCGACCAGTGCTCTCACGGTCACCGCGGGCACGGTGCGCACCGACAGCGGGCGTGAACTCGAGGTCGAGTTCTCCTGTCCGGCCGGTCTCCTCGACCGGGACGCCGTGGACGACCTGGCGCAGCGATGGCGTGGCGAGCTGGCCGCGATCGTGGATTATGTTGCGGTGACCGGTGACCCCGGTCTGTCGCCGTCGGATGTCCCCGGGGTCGCGCTGACCCAGGATGATCTGGATGCGCTCGCGCGTCGGTACCGGGATGCGGCGGTGTGGTCGCTTTCGCCGCTGCAGCGCGGCCTGTACTTCCAGTCCGAACTGGCGGCCGCTGGTCGGGATGCCGGTGCGGTGGATGTCTATGTGGCGCAGGCTGTCCTGACGCTGGAAGGGGACGTCGACGCCGGTCGCCTGCGCGATGCGGCGCAGGCGTTGCTGGCCCATCATCGGGTACTGCGCTCAGGGTATGTGCGGACCGCGGGTGGGGCCGTGGTCGCAGTGGTGCCTGAGCAGGTACGGATTCCATGGGAGGATCTCGATCTCCGCGGCCTTGATTCCGGTGCGGAATCCGACGTCGACGAACGCGTCCGGGAGGTCGCGGATCGCCAGAAGACCATCCCCTTCGACCTGCAGGCCCCGCCGCTGATGCGGTTCGCCCTGGTCCGGACCACCACAGGCGCGCGACTGGTGGTGACGAGCCACCACATCCTGCTCGACGGCTGGTCGAGTCCGCTCATGCTCGCCGACTTGCTCGCCTTGTATGCGACCGGCCGCACCTACACCGAGAATGTCGGTGGCGGTGCCGATTACGCCGACTTCCTGCGCTACCTCGCCGACGTCGACGTCGCCGCTGGGATGGCGGTCTGGCGGAAGGTGCTGGCCCCCGTCGAGGTCCCGACGCTGGTGTCCGCGCAGCGGGAGGCGACGATGGATCGTCTGCCGCGCGATCATGCCCGGATGCTCGATCCCGAGCTGACATCCGCGATCGAGTCGCTCGCCCGTGAGCGGGGTGTCACGGTCTCGACGGTGCTGCAGACCGCATGGGCGGTGCTGCTGTCGCGGCTGACCGGCAATCAGGTGGTGACCTTCGGCGAGACGGTGTCGGGCCGCCCGGCCGATCTCGACGGTGTCGAGTCCATGGTGGGCCTGTTCATCAACACGCTGCCCGCGGTGGTCGACGTCGACCCGTCGGCGACGATCGCCGAGGTTCTGGCGCGAGTGCAGTCGGACAAGGTGTCGGTCCTCGACCATCAGCAGATCCCGTTGCCGGACCTGATGGCCTTGGCCGCGGTGTCGGGGCCGCTGTTCGACACCCTCGCGGTGCACGAGTCCTATCCGGTCGACTCGGATTCGTTAACCCGAAGTGACGTGGGTGGATTGCGGATCAGCGACGTCGCCGCCAGCGATGCGACGCACTATCCGTTGACGATGGTCACCGGTCCGGTCGGGGACCGGATCGAAGTCAAGTTGAAGTATCTGCCCGCGGCCTTCGACGATCAGCAGGTCGCGGCCTTCGGCGATCTGCTGACCCGCATCCTGGGCGTCTTCGTCACCACTCCGGAACGTGCGGTCGCCGACATCGCGCTGCTGGATGTCGACGCGTACACGCGAGCGGTGGTCGCACCGGTCACCACGACCGCGAACTCGGGGCGGACGCTGGTGGACCTGTTCGCCGACTCCGTGGCGGCCAATCCCGGACACATCGCAGTCTCCGATGGTGCCGCCGCTCTGGATTACGCCGAGTTGGATCGCCGTTCCGGCGCGCTCGCCGCAGCCTTGGCCGCACGCGATGTGGGTGTCGGGGATCTGGTGGCGGTGGCACCGGCGCGGACCATCGACCTCGTCGTCGCCATCGTCGGCGTGATGCGCTGTGGGGCAGGCTACCTGCCGCTGGACACCACCAATCCGACCGAACGCCTGCAGTTCATCCTCGGCGACGCCGGGCCGTCGGTGGTGATCGCCGATTCCTCGACCGCCGATCTGCCGCTGTGGCAGCGACTCCCGGAGTCGGTCGTGCGGGCCGATGTCGCCACGCTGGTGGTGGAGGGAGAATCCCTACCGGTGCCGGCGCTCTCGGTGCCTGCCGACGCACGTGCCTACGTGATCTACACGTCTGGCTCGACCGGACGGCCGAAGGGTGTGGAGGTCACCCACCGCGATGTGGTGACCCTGATGGACACCGCGGCGCAGGACTTCGACTTCCGGGCCGACGACGTGTGGACGATGTTCCACTCATATGCCTTCGACTTCTCCGTGTGGGAGTTGTGGGGGCCGCTGTGTACCGGCGCCCGTTGCGTCATCGTCGACCGCGACGTAGCGCGGTCGCCGGAGGAGTTCCTGGATCTGCTCGCACGCGAGCGGGTCAGCGTGCTGAGCCAGACGCCGTCGGCGTTCTATCAGCTCGCCGATGCCCGACGCAGGCGGACCGCCGGCGCACTGTCGTTGCGCTACATCGTCTTCGGCGGTGAGGCGCTGCAGTTCGAGCAGGTTCGGCGGTGGTTCGACGATCATCCGGCCGACACCGCGACGCTGGTCAACATGTACGGCATCACCGAGACCACCGTGCATGTGAGTTTCCGTGCCCTGGATCCGGCGACGGTGCGCGGCGGGGACGCCAGCCTCATCGGGCGGTCACTGGCCAGCCTCGGGGTGCACATCCTCGACGCGCGCCTGCGTCCGGTTCCCGATGGCGTGATCGGTGAAATGTATGTCACTGGTGGGCAATTGGCGCAGGGCTATCTGCGTCGCCCAGGCCTGACCGCTGGCCGTTTCGTGGCCTGCCCGTTCGGTGCGGCCGGTACCCGGATGTATCGAACCGGCGACCTGGCACGCCGGGTCGGCGACGACATCGAGTACCTCGGCCGCGGGGATGCGCAGGTGCAGTTGCGCGGGTTCCGGATCGAATTCGGTGAGGTCGAATCCGCGTTGACCGCAGCCGACGGGGTGGTGGCCGCGGCTGCGACGATCGTCGAACTACCCGGCCGCGGTGAACAACTCGTCGGATATGTGGTGGCCGACGCGGGCGCCGAACTCGATCCCGCACAGGTGCGTCGGGCGGCGGCTGCCGCAGTGCCGTCATATATGGTGCCCGATCTGGTGCTGTCGATCTCGGCGTTGCCGCTGACCGCAAACGGCAAACTCGACCGGGCGGCGCTACCCACGCCCGAGACGGGTGTCGAGACTGCGGGGGCGGTGGCTCCGGAGACGGCGGCCGAACGCATGATCGCCGATGTCTTCGCCGATGTCCTCGGTCTCGACGTGGCCGGCGTGACCACCAGCTTCTTCGATCTGGGTGGCAACTCGCTGTCGGCAACCCGCCTTGCCGCACGGATCTCCGACGCCCTCGACGTCGAGGTCTCGGTGCGCGATCTGTTCGAGACGCCGTCGGTGCGTGAGCTCGCGACCGCACTGTCCGGGCGTCGTGCGGCGCTGGCCCCGATCATCGCGACTGCGCGCCCCGATCGCATCCCGTTGTCGTTCGCACAGCAGCGGATGTGGTTCCTCAACCGGTTCGATCCCGCCGCGGCCACCTACAACATCCCGGCGGTGCTCGCACTGACCGGACCGGTGGATGCCGACGCACTGCGCGCGGCGATCGGGGATGTGATCACCCGGCATGAGATCCTGCGCACGGTCTTCCCGGCGGCGCAGGGCTCCCCGTATCAGCAGATCCTCGAACCGGATCAGGCATTGGATCGCCTCGACTGGGCGGTCGTGGAGTCCCGTGCGGAGATCGAGACGGCCGCGTCCGCTGGCTTCGACGTGACTGCCGTGGTGCCGCTGCGAATTCGACTGTGGCCGGTGGCCGACAACGAGTTCGTTTTCGCGCTGATCGCCCACCACATCATCGCCGACGGTGAGTCGATGGCACCGCTGATCGCCGACATCGTCACCGCCTACAGTGCCCGGATCAACGGTGCGGCACCACGATTCACGCCGATGGCCGTTCAGTTCGCCGACTTCGCGTTGTGGCAGCATCGAGAACTCGGTGACGCCGATGACCCGTCGTCGGTGGTCGGTGGACAACTCGCCTACTGGACCGATCGACTGGCGTCGCTGCCCGACGTGCTCGAGCTGCCCGCCGACCGGCCGCGACCGGTGGTGGCCTCGCGCCGCGGTGCCCGCGCGCAGGCCGTGATCCCAGCCGGCGTAGCCGGACGGGTCGCTGCGCTGGCGCGTGAGTGTGGCGCCACGCCGTTCATGGTTGTGCACGCGGCGCTGTCGGTGCTGCTCGCCCGACTGTCTGCCACCGAGGACATCGCCGTCGCGACGCCGATCGCCGGCCGCGGTCACCGCGTCCTCGACCCGCTCGTGGGAATGTTCGTCAACACCCTGGTGCTGCGTACCGAAGTCGGGTCGGCCACCTCGTTCACCGGACTGCTCGACCACGTCCGGAGCACCGATCTCGACGCCTTCGCGCATGCCGATGTCCCGTTCGAGATGCTGGTGGACAAGCTCAACCCCCGTCGGTCGGAGGCGTTCGCCCCGCTGGCCCAGGTGATGCTCTCCTTCGATCCGGCCGCGACGGCCGACACCGCTCTGGCCGAGATCGGTGAGCTCGCCGTCAAACCGGTGACCGTGGATGAGGTTGCCGCCCAGGTCGATATCTATCTGACGGTGTCGAGTGCACCTGAGGGCCGAGACTGGCCGATGTCGATCGTCTATGCCACCGATCTCTTCGATGACACGACGATGGTCGGCTTCGCGGAGCGGTTCACCGTGTTGCTCGACGCCTTGACCGCAGCCCCCGATGCCGCGGTCGGCGACGCCGAACTGCTGCAGGCACCGGATATCTCGGCCGAGATCTCCCGGGAGACCGGCCCGGTGAGGGCGCTGCCCGAGGCGGATTCGGTCGCGGCGGCGGTCAACGCCCAGATCGCCGCGACACCGTCGGCGCCCGCGCTTCACTTCGGGGACCGAACCCTCGACTACACCGAGTTCGGAGCGCGCGTGGCAGAGCTCGCGCGGACCCTGCTGTCGGCCGGCGTTGGCCCCGATGTCGCAGTGGGCCTGTGTATTCCGCGGTCGGTGGAGATGGTGGTGGCCATTCACGCGGTGGTCGCCGCGGGTGGTCAGTACGTGCCCTTCGACACGGCAGCCCCGGCCGAACGGGTCGAGTACATGGTGGAGACCGCCGGGGTCGGTGTGGTGCTGGTCGCGGCCGGCGCCGACCTACCTGCCGCGGTCGCCGCTCTGGGTGACCGGGTGCTCGTGCTCACCGTGGACACCTCGACGGTGATCGACAAGCCGGTGCCGCCGGTGTCCGATGCCGAGCTGGTCCGTCCGGTGCGCGGCGATGACGCGGTATACACCCTGTTCACGTCGGGTTCGACGGGTCGGCCCAAGGGTGTGACCCTGACGCACGCGGCGGTTCTGAACCGGCTGTGGTGGGGTCTGGACGAACTGCCCATCGACCACACCGACCGCGTGGTCCTCAAGACGCCCTACACCTTTGACGTGTCGGTGCCCGAACTCTTCGCCCCGCTGATGGTCGGTGCGGCGATGGTGGTGCTGCGGGCCGACGGTCACCTCGATCCGGTGTACGTGGCCACCGAGGTGGTGCGGACGTCGGCGACGATGGTGCATTTCGTGCCGTCGATGCTGTCGGTGTTCCTGGAGGTCGCCGGCGAGGACCGGGTGCGTGCGATGGAATCGGTGCGCATCATCTCGACCACCGGTGAGGCACTGCCGCCGTCGGTGGCCGGGCAACTGCGCGCCTGGTTACCGCGGGTGATGTTCTACAACCTGTACGGCCCGACCGAGGCCGCGGTGGAGATCACCTACGAGGCGATCGAGTCGGTAGACCCGTCGGCCACCTCGGTGCCGATCGGTATTCCGATGTGGAACTCGTCTGCGGTGGTGCTGGATTCGCGACTGCGCCGGGTGCCTCTGGGTGTCCCGGGTGAGCTGTATCTCGGTGGTGTCCAGCTGGCGCGCGGCTACGCGGCACGGCCCGATCTCACCGCCGAGCGGTTCATCGCCGACCCCTTCGGTCGGGCCGGCGAACGTCTGTACCGCACCGGTGACCTCGTCCGGCGCCGGACCGACGGTGTGCTGGAGTATCTCGGCCGCACCGACTTCCAGGTCAAACTGCGAGGGCAGCGGATCGAACTCGGCGAGATCGAGGCCGTACTCGCCTCGGCGGCCGGTGTCGTTCACGCCGCCGCGACGGTGCTCGAAGCGCCCCACGGCGGACAGCATCTGGTCGGCTATGTGGCCGGTGCGGGTGGCGGATCGGTCGATCTGGAGGCGGTCAAGGCCGCATCCGCGGCGTCGCTACCCGAGTACATGCGTCCGACGGTCTGGATGGTGCTCGACGACGTCGTGCTCAACAGTGCCGGAAAACTCGACCGAAAGGCCTTGCCTGCACCGGAATTCGGTACCGGTGACTATGTCGGTCCGGCGACGCCCGGCGAGGAGCTGGTCGCCGGGGTGTTCGCCGACGTCCTCGGCGTGGAGCAGGTCAGCGTGGTCGACGGATTCTTCGACCTCGGCGGCAACTCGCTGTCTGCTATGCGGCTCGCGGCGCGGGTCGGCGACGTCCTCGGGGTAGAGGTCTCGGTGCGTGACCTCTTCGAGGCGCCGACCGTGCGGGAACTGGCCGCGACGGTGGCAGGCCGGAGCGCCGGACTCGTCGCGATCACCGCCGTCTCGCCGCGACCGGACCGCATTCCGCTGTCCTTCGCGCAGCAGCGGATGTGGTTCATCAACCAATTCGATCCCGCCTCACCGACCTACAACATCCCGGCTGTGCTGACCCTGTCGGGTGCGCTCGACATCGATGCGCTGGCAGCCGCGCTCGGTGACGTCATCGGACGCCACGAGGTTCTGCGGACCACATTCCCCGCCATCGACGGAAGTCCGGTCCAGGACATCGGCGACCTCGGCGAGTTGCCCCGGCAGCTCGACTGGGCGGTCGTCGACTCGTCTGCCGACCTCGAAGCCGCACTGAGTCGCGGATTCGATGTGAGTACCGAGTGGCCGCTGCGGGCCCGGCTGTGGCGCCGCGCCGACAACGATCACGTCTTCGGGATCGTGGTGCACCACATCGCCGCCGACGGCGAGTCGCTGGCACCGCTGGTCGCCGACGTGGTCACCGCCTACGGTGCGCGGATCGCAGGCGAGGTGCCACACTTCACTCCGCTGGAGGTGCAGTTCGCGGACTTCGCGCTGTGGCAGCATGCGGTGTTGGGGTCGCCGGACGAGCCGGAGTCCGTGGTCGGCCGTCAGCTGACCTACTGGCTCGATCAGCTTGCGTCGCTGCCCGACGTACTCGAGCTACCCGCCGACCGAGCCCGTCCCGCCGTCGCCTCCCACCGCGGCGCGCGTGTCGGCTTCGAGATCCCGGCAGCAGTAGCCGAACGCATCGAGGTCCTCGCCAAGGAGCGCGGCGCAACCGGATTCATGGTCGTGCACGCCGCACTGTCGGTGCTGCTGGCGCGATTGTCGGCGACCGACGACATCGCGGTGGCCACCCCGATCGCGGGTCGCGGACAGCGCGTCCTCGATCCGCTGGTCGGCATGTTCGTCAACACGCTGGTGCTGCGCACCGGATTTGACGCGGGACAGCGGTTCGGTGACCTCCTCGACGCCGTACGCGCGGTCGACCTCGACGCCTTCGCTCATGCGGAAGTTCCCTTCGAGACGCTCGTCGAGCGGCTCAACCCGGTGCGTTCGGAGGCCTTTGCGCCTCTCGCGCAGATACTGCTGACGCTGGATCAGTCCGCCGTCGCGACCCTCGCCGATACCCGGGCCGGGGTGCCTGCCCAGGACTACGCGGGACTGCAGATCAGCCCGGTCGCCGCGCCGTCGGTGTCGGCGCAGGTCGATCTGTCGATGGGTATCGCCACCGGCGCACCCGGGCAGGACTGGTCGGGAACCCTGATCTACGCCACCGATCTCTTCGATGAGTCGACGGTACGGACCTTCGCCGACCGCTTCGTCGCACTGTTGGCCGCGTTGACGTCGAATCCCGATATGGCTGTCGGTGATCCGGAGATCCTGGCCGCCGACGAGGGACAACTCGGAGTGCAGCGGTCGGTGGGTGCCGTGGTCGAGGTGCCGCCGCAGTCGGTGGGTGACGCGGTGGCCGCGCAGGTGGCGGCGTCCCCGGATGTGGTGGCCTTGCGGTTCGAAGGTCGTGCGGTGACGTACGGCGAATTCGGCGCGCGTGTGAATGTGTTGGCACGCCGATTGATCGGTCTGGGCGTCGGCCCGGATGTCGCCGTGGGCGTGTCGGTGGACCGTTCGCTGGAGATGGTCGTGGCGATCCATGCGATCGTGGCTGCCGGGGGCCAGTACGTTCCGATCGATACGCAGACGCCGGAGGATCGCGTCGCGTATATGGCCGAGGTTGCGCAGGTCGGACTGGTGGTGGTTGCCGCCGGTCGGGTGCCGGTCACCATCGGTCATCTGATGGCCGACGCCAACCGGGTCGGCGGTCCGCTCGCTGTGGTGGAGATCGATTGTGCGGGTGAGGTTCTTGGGGATGCGCGTCCGCTGGCGGATGCGGAGCGGCGTGGCGTCGTACGCTCGGACAGCGCGTTGTACACGTTGTTCACGTCGGGGTCGACGGGTCGGCCGAAGGGGGTGACGGTATCGCATGCGGCGGTACTGAACCGGTTGCGATGGGGGCTGTCGGAGTACCGGTGGGGTGTCGGGGACCGGGTGGTCCAGAAGACGCCGTTCACCTTCGATGTCTCGGTACCGGAGTTGTTCGGGCCGTTGCTGGTCGGTGCGTCGATGGTGGTTGCGCGTGCGGGTGGACATGCGGATCCGGACTATATCGCCGAGCTGATCATCGAGTCGGGGGCGACGTCGGTGCATTTCGTGCCGTCGATGCTGTCGGTGTTCCTGGATGTGGTGCCGCAGGCACGGTTGGCCGAGCTGGTATCGCTGAAGTGGTTGTTCGCCTCGGGTGAGGCGTTGCCGCCTGCGGTGGTCGCGGTGGCGCATCGGGTGTTGCCGTGGGTTCGGATCGTGAATCTGTTCGGTCCGACCGAGGCCGCTGTCGAGGTGGCATATGCGGACGTGACCGATGCTCCGGATGTTGTGCCCATCGGGGTGCCGGTG
>NZ_JASXSH010000016.1 GCF_030315745.1 Gordonia heveisoli
CCACCGGTGTGAAACCGGTGGTTCTGTCCAAAAGTGGTGGTTTTGCCGGATCACAGCACCCCGGCCGCACGCAGCCCCCTGAGCAGAACGGCTCGAAACCGGCGCGGGTCCATCAGATCGGCCCACGTCCAGCGGATCACCATGTACCCCGCGGCGCGCAGACGATCCTCGCGTTCCTTCTCCTTGACCACCACCGCCGACGGCGGGTCGTCGCCGAAGATGCCGCTGTACTTGACCATTCCGTCGAACTCGCCGACGACACGATCGGCGAACAGGAAATCAACTCGGGCGATGAAGCGTCCGGCCGCATCGTCGACGGCGACCTGCAGACGCGGGGCAGGAATGTCGGGCCATTCGGAGATCAATGCGCGGCTGAGGGATTCGCCGACACTCTCCGACCGAGCATCGGCCAGCGGCAGCGCCGCACGCAGAATTTCGACGCCCTTGCGGCGCGCCGACCCGTGCAGGATCGATTCCAGTTCGTCGGCGCCGACCCCAGCCCGCAACACGGCGTCGAGGATCACCAGAGCTTGACGATTGTCCCCGAGCCGCGCGACATCACCGGCGGTACGGGCGAGATCGGTGACCCAGAGTCCGTCGATGCAGGTGACCTCGTCGGGCCGCAGCACGCCGAAATGCCGAGCCACCCGCTTCGTTCGGCGGCTCTCGATCGGCATCGTGACGTGGACCCTGGACAGATCCGGGGACAGCATCGGCAGGCGGTGCACCACAGCCGCCGACGTATGGCTGATGACCCGGCCGGCGCTGGCCCGGCGCGCGGCGGCGACCACGGTCGACCGGTGCAACTCCACCGCGTCGAGCGACTCCAGATCGGCGAAGTCCGCGAACGCCCCCGGCCACAACCTCGCGAGCTTCTCAGCCTTGACCAGGCGTTGCAACTGCTTGTCGGTGCCACGGCGGCCGACCACCTCGGATCGATAGATCGTCATGCCAGAAATGACGCACCGACCCGCCACCCGGATCCCCCGTCAACCCAAAACCACCACAAATGGACAGAACCACCGGTTTGAAACCGGTGGTTCTGTCCAAAAGTGGTGGTTCTGCCGTTGAGCAGAGACCCAGATCAGCGACGATCGAGGTCGATGATGCCCGCGCGCGCGGCCTTGACGAGGCGACGCGGAATACGCTGCGACACGCCGTTCACTTTTTCTTCCTGGAGGGCGGGGTTGTCCGCCTTCCACTGCGCACGACGGCTACGGGTGTTCGCCCGCGACATCCGACGCTTCGGTACAGCCATGGTTGAGCCCTTCTCCTACGGTGGTCTGTAGAGTGCGCCTGCAGCCACCAGGCGCGGCACACAACCATGCCAGACTACCCGGCGACGACCTCAAGCTCCAAAACGAGCCGCCTGAGTCACATTCGAGCAGGTCGGACGCCGAGCCGCCACCCACCGACCCTTACCCTCGACGGGTGTCAGGCGTCATCTCCGGGTTCACCGTCATATTCATCGTGGTGGGTATCGGCTATCTCCTCGGACGCCTGCGAGTACTCGGCGACCACGCCCACGAAGTGCTGTCGCGGCTGGTGTTCTTCGTCTGCACACCCGCCCTGCTCTTCTATTCGCTGGTGACTTCCGACCTGGCCGTCATCTTCTCCTCGACCCTGGTCATCGCCGGTGGCAGCGCCGTCATCATCGGCGTCGCATATCTGCTGATCGCCCGCTTGTGGCTGCGTCGCGACGTCCCGGAACTGGTGATCGGCGCGTTGTCGTCGTCGTACGTCAACAGCGTCAACCTGGGGCTGCCGATCGCGATCTTCGTCCTCGACGACGCCACCTTCGTCGCGCCGCTACTGCTGTTCCAGATCCTCATCTATTCCCCGATGGCGCTGCTGGCGCTCGATCTCACCGCCCTAGACCGCAACTCGGGCCGATCGGTGCTGCGCGATGCCCTGATCACACCACTGACCAACCCGATCGTGCTCGGCGGTATCGCCGGTCTGGTCGTCTCGCTGATCGGCTGGCTACCGCCGAAGCCAGTCCTCGAACCACTCAAGATGCTGGGTAACGCGTCGGTGCCAGGTGCCCTGCTCGCCTTCGGCTTGTCACTGACCGGCGTCGCAGTGTTCAAGAAGGGCGAAAGCCCGCGCCGCGACATCGCGCTGGCCGCCGCCCTCAAGATGCTCGTGATGCCCCTGGTCGTCTACGCGATCGCCCGCTACGGCTTCGGCCAGACCGGCCACGCACTCTTCGCGCAGGTCGTCATCGCCGCGCTACCCACCGCACAGAACGTGCTCGTCTACGCCACCCGATATCGGCGCGGGCAGATCCTCGCGCGGGACACTGCACTCATCACCACCCTCGCCTCGATCCCGGCGATCATGGTCATCTCACTGCTGCTCGCCTGACGTCACTTCGCGTCGCGGGGCTTCGGTTTGGCATCCACCCCGCCCATCAGCGCCACCCCGACGACCCGCACCACCGGGGCACCCGGCCGTCCGACCTGTTCGCGCTGACGCGGGAAGCCGCCCATGATGCCCACGCCGTCGATCTCCAACGTCACATCATCGGGCACGATGATGTCGATCCCACCCATCAGTGCAAAGCACCGGATCGTGAGCTCCGCGGCAGTGAACTCGACCGAGCGCAGATCGATCTCGACCCCACCCATGACCGCGGTGGCAGTGAGGTGATCGCCGACCGCCGCGGTGGCACCGATGTCGGCCCCCGACAGCACCGCCACACACTGGCGGGTGACACGCCGACCCGACGCCGGGTTGACCCCGGTCCGGCCGACCCCGGTATCGGGGGCCGGTGGCCACGACGGCAGCACGACGTCGAGCTGGGCGACCGGCAAATCGTCGACGAGCTCGTCGAGATCGCCGAAAGTCTTTGCCATCACCGCTTTTTCCGAGCGCTCGGAGAACTCCGACGGCGAAAGACTGCCGTTGGTCATGGCCGCGGCCAGTATCGAGGCGACGAGTTCACGGTCGGCGTCGGCGGCCCGGAGACGAGCACGACGATCGTCGGGGACAGGGAGGTCGGCGGAGTTGGTCACATCTGCCGACACTAGTTCGTCGCCGCAGCACCGACTACCCCGAAATCCCCGATATTCGCCCCGATTTCTGGGCCTCGCCCACCCCGATCAGCGGGCGGTGCGCCGCCCGAATACCAGCCACATGAGTAGCCCGACGACGATCAGCAGCATCCCGAATCCACCACCGAAGATGGCCAGCAGAAGTCCGACGACGCCCATCAGGATCTGACCCGACTTCAGCGCAGGCGCGGCGAAGGCCGGACCGTCGCACACGATCGTGTACGTGCCCGCCACCGGGAATCGCACCACGTCGAAGGTGCGTAGCTGCCTGCCGTGGTAGCCGAAGCTGGTCTCCACGTTCGGTCCGGCCATCACCTGGCCGGGACCGCGGTAGGAACAGTGCGGATCCCGTGCGGCGTCGTCGAAGGTGAACATCTGCAACGAATCACCCGCCGCCACGACGTGCCGCGCCGTCGGATCGACGGGGAACAATTCGTCGACCTGCCCGGCGATCTTGCTGAACCCGATGATGGCCAGGGTCGCGCCGACGGCGACACAAACCACCAGCAGAGTCACCCCGATCCAGGTCATCCACTTACCCGCGTTGCGCAATCGGGTGCGATCACGCCGCTGCGGCGGCCCGGGCGGCGGATAGTGCCCCGGCGGCGACTGCGGCTCATACGAATACGGCTCATACGAATACGGCTGGGACGAATACGGATACGGCTGGGATGGGTACGGCTGGGCAGGCGCGGCCCCCGGGACCGCATCGGGCAGGCCGTCGCGATCGGATGCTCCCGGCGTGCTCATGACTCTCCTCGGCCGGCTCGTCGGCAATGTCTGGGTACGCCCCTGATTATGCCTGCGCGCACCGACATCGCAGCCGATCGCCGACATCGCGCCGCGAACCCTCACCACGACGCCGAGCCGACCGTCCGCCCGACGACGACGAGGGCGAAGGCGAAGGCGAAGGCGACAGCGACAGCGACGACTAGCGACGTTGGCCGCGCCGCGCACGGAGATAGTCGCCGACGACGGCGGCGCCGAGCCCGTCGATATCGGGTGCGACGACCCGCCCGCCGATCCGGCGGGCGATCTGGTCCATGAAGTGGGCCAGGCCCGGATCGTCGCCGAGCCGGAAGAACGTGACCTGCGCGCCGATGCGCGCCACATGGTCGAGTTCCCGGACGGTCAGCGCGATGGTCTGCGGATGCGGCGGATAGAAGAAGAACGGTTCGCCACTCGGGTCGAGGTGGGCGGTGGGCTCACCGTCGGTGACGACCAGCACCACCGGCTGTGCATTCGGGAATCGACGCAGATGACGCTGCGCCAGCAGTAGGGCGTGATGCAGGTTGGTGCCCTGCTCCATCCGCGGCTGCAGCCCGGTGAGTTCGGCGATATCGATGGCCCGCGCATACCGGCCGAAGGCGATCAGATGTAGTTCGTCGGTGCGGAAGCGGGTGGAGATCAGGTGGTTGAGGGCGATCGCGGTCCGCTTCATCGGGGTCCAGCGGCCCTCCATCTCCATCGAGAACGAGGTGTCGACGAGCAGCACGACGGCGGCCTGCGTCCGGCTCTCGGTCTCGGCGATCTCGACATCGCGGACGTCGATCCGCACCCCGTCGCGGGCCACTGCGGCCGCGGCCAACGACGGTTCAGCACTCTCGGAGACCGTGCGCAACACGGCATTCGACACCGTTCGGGTGACATCCCACGGGTCGGTGTCGCCGAACTCCCACTCCCGCGTCCCGCCGCTCGGCTCACCCAGCAGGCCGAGCCGCCGGGTCTGCCGGTTGCCGCTGCGGCCCGACAGTTGCTCGGCGATGTCCCGGAAGATCGACTGCCCCAACTGCCGCATCGCCTTGGGGCTCAACCGGAGTTGGCCGTCGGCGCTGCGATCGAAGAAGCCCTCTTCCGACAGCGCCCTCTCCAGCTCGGCCAGGGTGCGGGCATCGACTGCGGCCTGTTCGCCGAGTTGGCGGGCGAGCGCATCCAGATCGATGTCGTCCATCTGCGCACCCGCATACTGCTGTGACAGTTGTTCGGAGAGCTGGTCGAGTTCGGACAGATCCCGCAGCGCGGCCGCGCCGTCACCGAAACCCATCGGCTGGTCGCCGGTGAACTCGCGGCCACCGTCCCAGTCGAGCCCCGGACGGGCCTGCCGCAACGACGAATCCATCTGCGCCAGTTTGGCCATCAGGTCCGGTGAACCAAAGGCACGATCGGCGAGAGCGTCGAGTTCGGCCCGCTGTGCATCGGTGAGCGAGTTGTAGAACTGTTGCGCCGCGGCCGAGCGCTGGGCGAGCGAATCGATGAGTTCCTCGGTGTTGCGCGGGTTGTCGCCGAAGAAGTCGCCGTGCTTGTCCATGAACTCGTCGAACTGTGCACTGGTGTCCTCGCCGCGGTTGTGTGCGTCGAGAAGCGCGTTGAGATCGGAGAGCATCTCCGAAACCCGTTGCCGGTCCTCGTCGGTCGCTCCCTCCAGGGTCTGCTTGATGCCGGCGAACCGCTGCTCGAGCAACTCTCGTCCGAGGAGATCTTCGATCTTGTCGTAGTCCGCACGGGCCGCCGGGCTGCGCCAATCGTATTCGGCAAGCTCTTCGACCGCCTGCGCCGTCGACGCGGGTAGGTTGCCGATCTGCATCTCGGCGAAGCGCGCATCGTCGTCGAGATCGCGCGCGAGTTGCTTGCGCTCCTCGAGGACCGCCCGATCCAGCAGTTCCCGGATCTCGGCGAAGGTCCCGTCCAGATTGCGCCTGTTGAGCAGTTCCTGCCTGCGCCGGTTGACCTCTTCCCGCAGCTTGTCCAGGCCACGCATGTTCTGGGTGCCCCGGCGCAGCAGTTCGCGTAGCGCACTCTGCGGCGACGCCCCGGCCATCACGTCGTCGCCGATCTCGGCCAGCGCCTCGGCGAGGTCGACGGGCGGCGCCAACGGATCGGGTCCGCCGGTGTAGCGCTGGTAGCGCGAGCGATGAAAGGTGTTGCGCGCCATGTGTACGCCCCTACTCCAACGGCAGTCAGCCGTAGATCGTCTGGCCTTCTTCGTCGGCCTCCTTGCCGATCCGGCGGGCGAGGAACAGTCCCTCCAACGCCAGTTCGACGGCACTGGCCCGCTCACCGTCGACATCCGCTTCGAGGCGGGTCGAGATCTCTTCGATCACCTCGTCGGTGCCGGCCGGCAACGAACCCAGGAAGTCGGTCGCGGTGACCCGGTCCCCGGTGACGACCGGTTCGCCGTTCTCCAGCGCGTCCACCAGCGGAGCCATATCGATGCCGCCCAGGTGAGCGCGTACCGCGTCGGCCACGGATTTGCGGAGCAGATGTTCGAGGATCTCCAACTCGCGCCCCTCCTCCCCCGACTCGAATTCGATCTTGCCGCGCAGCACCTCGATGACCGACTCGAGATCGACGATCCGCGCCACCGGCACGTCCTCGCCGGTCACGGTCGCCCGGTGCAGGGCTGCCGCCGCGACGGTTTCGGCGCCGGCGATCGAGAACCGCGCGGAAACCCCCGACCGCTGATCGATCGAAGGATGGTCGCGCAGATAGCGGGTGAACCGCGCCAGGATCTCGGTGATGAATCCGGGCACCGTCGCGGTCAGGTCTGCCTCCTGCTCGATGACCGACACCTCGTCGTCGAGTTCCAGCGGGTAGTGGGTGCGGATCTCCGCCCCGAACCGATCCTTGAGCGGGGTGATGATGCGCCCGCGGTTGGTGTAGTCCTCCGGGTTGGCACTCGCCATGACGAGGACATCCAGCGGCAGACGCAGTGTGTAACCGCGGACCTGGATGTCGCGTTCCTCCATCACGTTGAGCATCGACACCTGGATCCGTTCGGCCAGGTCGGGCAACTCGTTGATCGCCACGATCCCGCGATGCGCACGCGGGATGAGGCCGAAGTGGATGGTCTCCGGGTCACCCAGGCTCCGTCCCTCCGCAACCTTCATCGGGTCGATGTCACCGACGAGGTCGGCCACCGAGGTGTCCGGGGTGGCCAGTTTCTCGCTGTACCGCTGGCTGCGGTGCCGCCACTCGATCGGCAGATCGTCGAGGAGGTTGGCTGCGCGCCGAATCGAGGCCGGGGTGATCGGCTCATAGGGATGTTCGCCGAGTTCGGAGCCGGCGATCACCGGGGTCCACTCGTCGAGCAGGCCGACCAGCGTGCGCAGGATGCGCGTCTTGCCCTGGCCGCGTTCGCCGAGCATCACCACGTCATGGCCGGCGATCAGCGCACGTTCCAGCTGCGGGATGACCGTGCCCGAGAAGCCGACGATGCCCGGCCACGGGTCTGCGCCCGCCCGCAGTGCGGTCAGCAGGTTGTGTCGGATCTCGTCGCGCACGGTGCGCTGGATATGGCCACTCGCGCGCAGCTCACCCACGGTTCGCGGGGAGGGATGGCGGGTTTCGGTGGTCTGCGAGGCGGGGTTGTCGAAGTTCTCCTCTGGCACCTGCTCCACGCTACTCCGTCATCGGCAGGTTGCGGACCCGCCGATCACCCTTCGAGACGTTCTTCGCGATCGCTCCGAACCACTCAGGGAGCCGCAGCCCGCCAGTTCGGGTCCCGGCCGATGAATCCGACGAGCCGGGTCACCGGATCGGCGTCGGCGGCCACCGGCACCGCCGGTCCGTACTGGCCCGAGGATCGCAGCAGTTCCTCGATCCCGGCCATCCCGTCGGCCAGTTCGGCGGCGAAGCCGGGATCGAGATCGGCTCGACGACCGGCCGCCGCGGCCAGGTCCCAGGTGTGCATGAAGACGTCGGCGGTGTAAAACTGGTCGACCGCGTCGGCCAGAACGTGGGTACCGGCCATCGGATGGCGAAACGACGTCTGCGCGGCATCCCCGTCGAGCAGTGCCTGCACCGCATCGGTCTGCGCCCGCCAGGCCCGCAGCGGATCGTCGGCGACCGGCGGCGATGCGGGCAGTGAGACACCACCGGCGGCGAGGAAGGCGGGAAACCAGTCGACGAGATGTCCGACGACGTCCCGCGCCACCCACCCGTCAACCGGCGTCGGCGCATCCCAATCGGTCACGGCGCCAACCTGTTCGGCGAATCCCTCGGCCACCACCCGGTGACGACGGGCCGGGTTCAGGCCGGTCAGTCCGGGCGGCATCTACAGTTCCCCGGCGCCGAGCAGGGTGTCGAGTTTGGCGTAGCCCTCGTTCACCCCGACCTCCATCCCCGACGCCAGCCAGCCGTCACGGGCCGCGAAGGAATCGCACAGGGATTGGGCTTGCAGGCGGGTGACGCCGTCACCGAGGTCCTCGAACCACAGCGTCTCCAGGGACACCGCATCCGGCATACCGTCGAAGGTGAAGGTCTGCACGATCCGGTCCGCGGACACCGTGTGGAAGCAACCGTGGAATCCGTAAACCGCACCGTCATGGGTGGATTCGTACCGCCAGCTACCGAGGTCCCGGGCGTCCCAATGGATCACGCGACTGCTGATGGCGTCCGGTCCGACCCAGCGGACGAACAGCTCGGGATCGGTGTGCGCCTTCATCAATTGAGCGGGCGTGCCCTGGAAGTCGCGGGTGATCCGGATGATCGGCACCTCGGCGTCGGCCTCGATGACGGCCTCCGAATAGCGGGTCTGCGTTGCGCTCATGACGCCCTTCCTTTCGTGTTCGAGTTGTCGCCGGCGACATCGTCGTCGGCCTCCGACTGCGGATTCATCTCTGCCAGCAGGTCATCCAGGCGCAGATATCGCGCCTGCGCCCGCTTCTGATACCGCTCGATCCACGCAGTCATGAGGTCGAACACCTCGGCCTCCAGGTGGACCGGCCGAGTCTGGGCCGCGCGGGTACGAGTCACCAGCCCGGCATCGCCGAGCACCTTCAGGTGTTTGGACACGGCCTGGATGCTCACGTCGTACGGTTCGGCGAGTTCCCCCACCGTCGCGTCACCGACCGCCAGCCGGGCGACGATGTCGCGCCGCGTGGGGTCCGCCAGCGCGGCGAACACCTTCGAGAGGCCGTCGTCGGTCATCACATCCGCCTTCCTCAACCTTCCGGTTGAATACGACGATCCTCGCCCCCGACGTCGTTGTCAACCCTTTGGTTGAATTACCTGGTGTAGCGGTTCCCCGACCGACGAAAGCACGACGCCACCGGCCGAGACCAGTGGCGTCGTGAGGGTGCGGCAGCGTTCGTGCGATGCCCAGGTCAGGCCGGCCCGACCGGGACATCGCCGCGCAGCGTGATGCGGTGCATCACGCGCCGGTTGTCCCCGTAGTCGCGGTTGGCGTAATGCAGCGTGTTCCGGTTGTCCCACAGCACCAGATCGCCCGGCCGCCAGCGATGCCGCACAATATGTTCGGGCTTGGTCAGATGCGCGTAGAGCAGGTCGAGGATGCCGCGGCTCTCCGCCTCCGACACCCCCTCGATGTGGGAGGTGAAACCCGGGTTGACGAAGAGCGACCGCCTGCCGGTCTCCGGATGCACCCGCACCACCGGGTGGGTGACCGGCGCCAGTTCGGTGACCTCGCGTCCGTCCCAGCGGTTCCCCGATCCCCCGCGCCGATGTTTGAGGTAATAGCCGAACTCGCGGTTGCCGTCGTGCACCGCGGTGAGCCGGTCAGCCAGTTCCCGAACCGGTTGGGACAAGGAGTCGTAGGCCAGTACGGCGTCGGCCCAATTGGTGTCACCGCCGTTGCGCGGCAACACCACCGGACGCAGGATCGATCCCAGCGGCGGCCGCGCCATGAAGGTGACATCGGTGTGCCAGACATCGGCGAATCCATTGTCGGCGCTGTCGAGTTCGTACACCTCGTCGGGGACGTCGCCACTGTCCCAGACCGGGTGTCCGGTGGTCAGTTCCCCGAGCCGCGCACCGAAGTCGATATGGGCGGCGTCATCGAGATGCTGATCGCGCAACACGATCACCTTGTAGTCGATCAACGCCCGGCGGATCGCCGCGACCTCGTCGTCAGAGGCCTGTGCGACCCGCAGACCCCGCAATTCGGCACCGAAGTGCGGGCCGAACTCCTCGACGTCGAGTTCAACGCCGGAGCGCAGCACACCGGCCATCGGTGCGGCCGGAGTTGTTGTCGCGGTGGACATGTGGTCACCTACCTTCTGATGGTCAGCCGCAGCGATGCTCAGTCCGCTGCGGCCTCTTTGACCGCGGCACCCACCTGGGCTCGCAGTTCGGCGAATTCGGTTGAGGCGCGCAGTTCGTCGGGGTCGACGCCCGACCGCGGGAGCGTGGAGCGGATGTCGAGGGCGATCCGGCCCGGTCGCCGACTCAGGACGATGATGCGTGATCCGAGAAAGGCAGCCTCCTCGGCACTGTGGGTCACGAAGACATTGGTACGGCCGAGATCGCCACTGACCGCACGTACATCGTCCTGGAGCCGCTCACGGGTCAGCGCGTCCAGCGCGGCGAAGGGTTCGTCGAGCAGGAGCAGGGATGTCGGCGCGGCCAGCGCGCGCGCGATCGCCACGCGTTGTTGCTGGCCGCCGGAGATCTCCCAGATCCGCCGCCCGGACGTGCCGGTCAGGCCGACGCGTTCCAGGAGATCGTCGCGCCGTCCCGCCCGCTCGGCACGCGGCACGCCCGCGTACTTCAGCGCGAGTTCGACGTTGCCGCCGACGGTCCGCCACGGAAACAGGCGCGGCTGCTGGAAGACGACCCCAGAACTCACCCCGGGTACCGGCGGCGCGCCGCCGACGAGCACCTCCCCCGTCGTCGGCGGTTCGAATCCGCCGATGAGTCGCAGGAGCGTCGACTTCCCGCAACCCGACGCCCCCACCAGGACAAGGAATTCCCCAGCCGGAGCCGTCAGGTCGATCGGTCCGACGGCGGTGATCTCCTCGGCACCGGCCCCGTAGCGACGGCTGACGTCACGCAGGACGATCGCCGCATCGTCACCGGCCGCCCCACCGGCGTCCGCCGGCGCCCGTTCAGGGCTGCGTAAGGACACCGGGCAAACCCTTCGTGTAGATCGCCGACTGGAAAGCCGACAGCGGCGGGGCCGACGGGATCTGTTGCTGCTCGGCGAGGAACACCGCGGCGCTGTGGAGATTCTCGGCGACGTTGCCGACCTTGCCGTCGACGCCGAGCCAGGTCGGCGACGTCAGTTCGTCAATCGTGAGGTAGGTGCCCTGGCTTAGTTGGTTAGCCGCATCCTCTTCCGAGGTATTCAGCTGCGCCGCAACAGCCTTCGCCGCTGCCGCCGGATCGTCGTGGATCAGGGTCAGCGCCCGGGCCTGCACCTGGCGCCAGATGTCGACGACCTCGGGATGCTGACCGGCGAAGGCGGTGGACACGACACCGAGATCGAGGGTGGGTTTGCCCGCGGTGGACAACTGACGGCTGGTGATCAGCGTCTTGCCGTCCTTGCGCAGCTGATCGAGCGTCGGCAGCCAGGTGTAGACGGCGTCGACGTCGCCACGCTGCCAGGCGGCGAGCGACGCCTGCGGCTGCAGGTCGATGATGTCGACATCCTTGGCCGCCACCCCGGCCTGCGCCAGCGCCGCGAGCAGACTGTAGTGCGCGGTCGAGGCGAAGGCGGTGGCCACGCGCTTGCCGCGCAGACCCGCGACCGACTCGATCCCGGTTCCGTTGCGCGCCACCAGCGCCTCGTTGTCGCCTGCGACGTCGAGGACGAAGGCCACCTGGTACTTGATGTTCAGCGGGCCGGACAGGCCGCGCGCAACGGGACTCGAGCCCAGCGCTCCGAAGTCGACCTCACCCGCCACGAAGGCGGTGTTCACATCGGCACCGGAATCGAATTTGGTCCACTTGATGTTGTAGTCCGGCAGAGCCTGCTCGAGCCACCCGTTGTTCTTGACGATCAGGTCACCACTCGGAAACGCCTGGTAGGCAAGACGGATCGTGGGTTTGGAGTCGTCCTGCCCGGAATGGTCCACCGAGCAGCCGGTCATCACGAGCACGAGCGCGATCAGTCCGGCCACGACGCCGGTGGCGCCCCGGATCAGCCGCAACAGCGCACCGACCGGAACCCCGGATGTATTCGCCTTCATCAATTCTCAGACCTTTCCTCGCCACGGCACCACACGATGCTCGATTACTCGCAGAACACCGTCGATGACCAGTCGGGAGAAGCCGATGAGGGCGATACCGACCAGGACGACGGGAGTGTTGTTGTAGTTGCTGGCATCTTTGACCACACCACCGATGCCGGGAATGCCGTTGAACAGTTCGGCGGCCACCACGGACGAATAGGCGATGCCAACCGAAAGCCTTATGCCGGTGAAAGTCTCGGGTAGAGCCGACGGGATGACCACGTCGGTGAGTACCTCGCGCCGGGAGGCGCCCAGCGCGCGAGCCGCCTCGGTCAGGGCAATCGGCGCGGCGCTCACCGCCGTCGTGGTCGCCACGGCAGCCGGCGGTAGCGCGGCGAGAGCCAGCAGAGTGACCTTCGGTGCCTCGTCGATGCCCAGCCAGATCACCAGCAGGAAGAAGTACGCCAGCGGCGGCAACGCCCGCAGGAAGGTGAGCCACGGCTCCAGAAGCCGTCGGAGCCAGCCGACCGTCCCCATCGCCAGACCCAGTGCCACCCCGAGCACGACGCCGATCAGCACACCGGCGAAGACCCGGCGCAGCGTCATGTACAGGTGTTCCCACCAGAAGTAGTCGGCGTAGCCGCGCACACCGTTGTGCACCGTCGACATGTCGACGAAGGCATCCCACACCGCCCCGAGCCGGGGCACGAACAGTTCGTCCCAGATCCCGCTGACCGCGGCGAGTTGCCACAGCACGAGGAAGCCGAGGAGCGACGCCAAGGGAAGGCCGATCTGCCCGGCCAGGCGTCGGGCCGTCGACCGGCGGGAAGCGGATGTGCGCGTGGGCGCCTCACCGCTGCGCGCGGGTGTCGGGTCGGTAGTCAAGCTCACCGCACAGATTTAGCCAGTATCGCGCCCGTACCGACAGACTTTGTCTCGCGACGATCGAAACCCGCCGCCCGCCGGAATCACTTCAGGGCCAGCCACAACGCCAGCCCGAGCCCACCGATTCCCACCACGATGCGGAGAGGATCGGCGGGTAGTCGTTTCACCACCGGCGGTCCGCACCAGCCGCCGAGTAGACAGCCGAGTCCCATCGCCAGGGCCGCCCACCAGTGCACCGGACCGAAGATCATGAAACCGATCGCGGCGACGACGTTGGCGATGCCCAGGAAGACCGACTTCGTCAGCGTTGCGCGCCACAGGGATTCGTTGGTGACCAAGAGCATCAGGGCCAGCACCATGATTCCGGCGCCTGCCCCGAAGTAGCCGCTGTACACCGAGATGACCAGCACCCCGACGATGAATGGTCCGGGCCGGTCGACATGACGGGTGGCCCAGGCACGCAGGAGCGGCTGGCCGAGCAGGGCGAGAGCGGCGATGGCGACGAGCACCGGCACGACGGCCTCGAAGCTCGACGCCGGTGAGATCAGCAGGATTGTCGCGCCGATCGCGCCACCGACGAGTGCGGCCACCGCCCCGACCGCCAACCGGCGACGATCACCGTCGAGCAGCACCCGCCCGGATTGTGCGGTACTCCCGACGCCGACCGCGACGAGGGCCACCGTGTTGGTGACGTTCGCCGCGACCGGACCCAGGCCGACCGCGAGCAGCGCCGGGAAACTGACAATCGAGGCCATCCCGGTGATGTAGCCGATCAGTCCGGCGCCGTACCCGGCGACGAACAGCAAGCCGAGGTCGGCCGGGGTCACCGGCCGACCGCCGGTAGCCGCGGCCGGTGACCGGTGGCAGTCGAATCAGTGGGCGAAATGCCGTGCACCGGTGAGGTACAGGGTCACACCGGCCTCGCTCGCGGCCGCGATGACCTCGTTGTCGCGGATCGAACCGCCCGGCTGCACCACGGCCTTCACGCCCGCGGCGAGCAGCACCTGCAGTCCGTCGGAGAACGGGAAGAACGCATCGGACGCACCCACGCTGCCCGCGGCACGATCACCTGCCCGGTTCACCGCCAGGTGCGCCGAGTCGACCCGGTTGACCTGGCCCATACCGACCCCGACGGAGGCGCCGTCAGAGGCCAGCAGGATCGCGTTCGACTTGACCGAACGGCAGGCCCGCCATGCGAATTCGAGGTCGGCGAGGGTCGCCTCGTCGGCGGGCTCACCGGCTGCGAGCGTCCAGTTCGCCGGGGTGTCGCCGTCGGCGTCGAGGACGTCGCGCTGCTGCAGGAGCAAACCGCCGGACACCGGCCGGGTCTCGATCCCGGCGCGCTGCGGTGCAACCGCACGCAGGATGCGAATATTCTTCTTGCGCTGTAGAACCGACAGTGCTCCGTCGGCATAACCGGGCGCGATGATCACCTCGGTGAAGATCTCGGCTACCTGCTCGGCCATCTCCAGCGTGACTTCCCGGTTGGCCGCGATGACGCCACCGTAGGCGCTGACCGGGTCACACGCGTGCGCCTTGCGGTGCGCCTGCGCGATATCCTCACCGACCGCGATGCCACAAGGGTTGGCGTGCTTGATGATCGCGACCGCCGGAGCGTCGAAGTCGAACGCACTGCGCCACGCGGCGTCGGAGTCGGTGTAGTTGTTGTAGCTCATCTCCTTGCCGTGCAGCTGCTCGGCCGAGGCCAGCCCACTCGGATCGGAGGTGGACAGGTACAGCGCCGCCGACTGATGCGGGTTCTCGCCGTAGCGCAGCACCGCCGAGCGGGTCCAGGTGGCTCCGGCCCACTCCGGGAACGTGGTCGGCGCCTCCCCCTCGGTCGCCTGCGGCGGCGCGACGACACTCGACATCCATGAGGCGACGGCCACGTCGTAGTCGGCGGTATGCCGGAATGCCTTGGCGGCCAGTTCCTGTCGCTGTGCGAGGGTGAAGCCGCCCGCCGTCGCGGCCGCCACGACCTGCGCATAGTCGGCCGGATTGACGACGACCGCGACCGTCGGGTGGTTCTTGGCGGCGCCGCGGACCATCGACGGCCCGCCGATGTCGATCTGCTCGATGCATTCATCCGGGCCGGCACCCGAGGCGACGGTCGCGGTGAACGGATAGAGGTTGACCACCACCAGATCGAAGGCCGCCACCCCGAGTTCGGCGAGCTGCTCGACGTGGGCAGGCTTGCGACTGTCCGCGAGGATGCCGGCATGCACCTTCGGGTGCAGGGTCTTCACGCGTCCATCGAGGCATTCGGGGAAGCCGGTCACCTCGGACACCTCGACGACCGGTACGCCTGCGGCCGCGATGGTCTTGGCCGTCGAACCGGTGGAGACGATCTCCACACCGGTCTCGTGCAGCGCGGTGGCCAGGTCCGCGAGTCCACTCTTGTCGTAGACACTGATCAGGGCACGACGGATGGGTCGAGTCGTTGCGTTCACGGAATACGGGCCTTTCGTCCGTCGATGACTACTCCTTGGGTGACGAGGGCCGTCACCACGTCGGCGAGCAACACACGCTCCACCGACTTGATTCGCTCATGCAACCCGGCGACGTCGTCGTCGGGTTCCACTGCGACGACTTGTTGCGCCAGGATCGGTCCGGTGTCCACCCCGGCGTCGACGAGATGCACCGTCGAACCGGTCACCTTGACCCCGTAGGCCAGTGCGTCGTCCACCCCGTGCGCGCCGGGGAAGGCGGGCAGCAGCGCGGGATGGCTGTTCACGACCCGGCCACCGAATCGGGACAGGAAAGCCGGACCGAGGATCTTCATGAAGCCGGCGGTCACCACCCACTCCGGGGCAATGGCGTCGACTGCGTCGGTCAGCGCCTGATCCCACGCGGCGCGGTCGGCGTGATCGCCCAACCGGCAGCGGATCAGCGGAATGTCGTTGGTGCGGGCGATCTCCTCGGCACGACACTCCCGGTCCACCACGATCGCGGCAACGGTGAACGGCGAGCCGGTACCGGTGGACCGCTCCAGCAGCGCCTCGAGCAGGGAACCAGTTCCCGACGCCATCACGACGATCGGGACACGGACGCCGGATACTCCGCCGGCAGGTACACCTGCGCGCGGCACGGTCGAATCCGGGTCGGTCGTCACGGTTAGAGGGTAATCGCCCGGCCGGTCGCGGTTTGCGTCAGGTCAGGAGGAATGTTCGTCCTCGTAGTCGATACGCGGGCTCGGCTGATTTCGTCGGCCACGTTCGTCGGTGTCGAGATCGTCGGTGTCGAGATCGTCGGTGGCATCCGCGCCATCGGCGTCGTACTCATCTGGGTCGTACTCATCTGGGTCGTACTCGTAGTCGGCACCGTCGTCCGCGTCGTCGTCGGCATAGCCGTAGTCGTCGAGTTCGGCGTCGGTGACGATGACGTAGTCGTCGTCCCAGTCGGCGTCGTCATCCCAGGCGTCGTCGGCGGTCTCGCGGGCCGCCCGCGACGACGGTGCGAAGGCGTAGATCAAGGTGCCGAGCAAGCCGACGACGACCACCCAGCCCAGGGTGTACACCGCCGTCGTGGACACCGCAATGCCGACCGTGCCGAATTCGCCGAGTTCACCACCCGCCATCGTGGTCAGCAGTGCCATCCCGGTCGCGGCCACCGCACCCGCGACCCCGATCGACCGGACCTGCGCCAGCAGGTCACGATTCCGGCTGCGCCACATCACGACCGCGGCCACCGCGACGGGCACCACAAAACCGAGCGCACCGATCCGCCCGGCTCCGGGGACGTCGGGCAGGATCGCCAGCACCGGCAGCGGCGGGAGCGGCCCGCCCTGCACGGTGAACAGATCCATCGTCGCCATCCCGATGTGCGCGTCCGAACCGACGAGCATGGCGGCGGCACCGACGATCAGGTTAGGGATGTAGAGCACCGACAGCAGGGTCAGGCCGAGGTAGCCGTCGAAGTCGTTGCCGGTGGCGATGAGTTCGCCGATCTGTCCGTGTCGCATGATCACCCGCACCACGACCAGCAGGGTGGCCGCAGCGAGCAGGCCGACGATCGCCGCGCACCCGAGGACCACGCCGCGGGTGTCGGCAGGCAGCCACCGGCGCCCGGTCCGACGACGCATCGTCCACGCCACCCCGGCGAACGCGGCACCGAGATGAATTCCGGCGGTGTATCCGAAGGCGGTCAGCGCATTCGGCGACTGGATCGGCAGCACCGTCGACCCGTCCATCACCACGGCCAGCGACATCGCGGTGATCAGCGTCGGGCCGGCCACCGCAGCACCGACGACCGGCAGCACGTCACCGGCCCCGGCCCCCGTCGAACGCGCCGCGCGGGCCGCCAGCCGAGCCGTCGCCACCGCCACGAGGAGGGTGGGCAGCAGGGGCAAGACCCCGATGGTCACCCCGGTGATGGTGACCGGTACCTGATGGATCGCCAGCCAGCAGGACGCGACCGCGGTCCCCACCCCGGACAGTCCGCTGTCGGCCATCAGCAGCACTGTCAGTACCACCACACTGCAGACGACCAGGGCCACGGCCGGAACCGCGAATGCCACCAGTACGAGCTGTCGGCCCGTCCCCTCCGGCGCCGACCGCTGGGCACGATGCGAACGCCGCAGCCTGCGCAGCTGCGACGCCAGGTTCTCGGTGGTCGGGGTTCCAGTGAAGGTGGGCATCGTCTACGAGCGTGGCACGCGGTGCGGCGTACCGGTCGGCGGCGCGCCGCCCACGACCGAGAATGCGCGCCCCACCACATGGCGAACCCCCGGCAGCGCGTCGTCGAAACGCGATGCCGGGGGCGGTGTCAGTGCGGTGGGCGGTCAGTTGCCCTGCGGCGGTTCCGGGATCTTGTGCACGGTGGTCTTCGATTCCGAGTCGGCGACGGATGCCTCACCCGCCGATGCCGAAGCACCCCCGGCGTAGCCCGACGGTGCCGCGCCCGCCCCGGCGCTGCCGGAGGCACCTGCGGATTCACCGGCCGACGGATAGGAGGCCGCGGCTTGTCCGTAGGACGGCTGCCCGTAGGAGCCGTACGAACCCGGCGCATAGGACGGCGACGCGTAGGACCCGCCCGTGGACGCCTGAGCCTCGGTGGCCGACTCCCCGGCCGACGACGCCGACTCCTGCGGGGTGGCGGTTGCAGCCGAGTAACCACCGGCCTGCGACGAGCCGTACGCATCGCCATAACCGGAAGCCTGGCCGTAGCCGCCTGCCTGCACACCCGCTGCCGGGGCAGCTGCGGCGGCCGAGTACCCGACCTGCTGCGGCGTGGCGGCGGGCTGGGCGACAGCGGCGGTCGCCGGTGCGGCCGGCGCGACCTTCACCAGACCGGCATCGATGACCAGCCAGAAGACCGACAGCAGCGCGATCAGGATGCCCACGATGAGCAGGATGTAGGCACCGGCACCCAGGTCACCGTCGATCGTCGAGACCTGGAAGATCGTCAGGAAAGCACCGGTCACCGATGCGGCGACCGCGATCGGTGCGGGACGGAAGTCGATGTTGGGTACCAACGACAGGAAGGCGAGCAGACCGGTGAAGACGAGCAGTGCCTGCGGGCCGACGAACTGGGCGTTCCAGACTTCGAGGTCGAGGCCGTCGACCACGGATCCGAAACCACCGAACAACGCCACCAGGCCGAGGACGCCGATGGCGGCCGAGACCACCAGCGGGGTGAAGGGCGGCAGACCCGCCGACGGCGTCGGCTGCGCGTAGCCGTACCCCTGCTGGCCGTACCCCTGCTGGCCGTAGCCCTGCTGCGGGTAGCCCTGCTGGTACCCCTGCTGCTGGTACCCCTGCTGGGCCGAACCGCCCTGGTTCGCATAGCCCTGCTGCCCCTGCTGCGGGTAGCTCTGGCCGTACTGTGCGCCGGTTGCCTGGCCGCTGGAATCCTGGCCGGCATCCGGCTGCTGTCCATAGCCCCCGGATTGGTAGGTCATGTGAGTTCACTCCTGATCGGGTGTCGGTGACGCACCGTCGAGCGGAGGTGGAAACCCGCCCCGGTGCGGCGTGCACCGCAGCGACGGTCAGCACACCTGCGACCACGCTACCGCCGCACCGCGCGACGAGCGAAGGACACTCCGCAGTTGCCGTCGGCCAATCGGTATAGCCCCTGGTCGTGGCCCCAGGTCACCAGCGGTGGTCGCGCCCACGTGTGGCATACCAATCGACGAGCGCATAATCGTCGACCGACTTCGGGTCGATGTTCACCTCAGCGTGCCCGGCCAAGATCGCCGTGACGGGCACTTCCAGCTTCTTTCCGGTCCGCGTGTGCGGAATCCCCGGTGCCTCGATGACCTCGTCGGGAACGTGGCGGGGCGACAGTCGCTGACGCACGTCGGCCGCGATCCTGGTGCGCAGGTCGTCGTCGAGATGATGACCGGGCACCAGCGTGACGAACAGCGGCATCCAGTACTTGCCGTCCGGACCGTCAACACCCAGGACGAACGCCTCCGCGACCGCGTCGATCGCCTCGACGATCTCGTAGATGTCCGCCGACCCCATCCGGATGCCGTGCCGGTTGAGGGTCGCGTCACTGCGGCCGTGGATGACCAGCGAACCGCGATCGGTGACGGTCACCCAGTCGCCGTGCCGCCACACCGCGCGACCCGGGTCGACATCCCACACGTGTTCGAAATATGCTGCGCGATAGCGTGATCCATCCGCATCGTCCCAGAACGCGACCGGCATCGACGGCATCGGCGCGGTGATGACCATCTCGCCGACGTCGCCGGTCAGCGACGTCGTATCCGACGCCCAGCTCTCCAGCGCCACACCGAGATAGCGCACCGACAGCTCACCGGCGACCACGGGTACGCCGACCGAACCGCCGGCGAAGGCAGTGACGACGTCGGTTCCGCCGCTGATCGACGAAATCGGAAGCCCCGCAGACACATTCTCGTCAACCCAGGTGAACAGATCGGCGGCCAGCGACGACCCGGTACTGCCGAGCGCACGCAATGCGGACAGGTCATGGTCACGGCCGGGCACCAGTCCGGCCTTGCGGGAGGACTGCAACTGGCCCGGGCTGGTGCCGAAGTAGGTGACGCCCTCATCGGCGAGGACCTGCCACAGCCGGTCGGCGTCGGGATACAGCGGAGATCCGCTGTAGCAGACGATCTCGGCGCCGACGAGCAGTCCGGCCAGCTGATAGTTCCACATCATCCAGCTCAGCGCGGTCTGCCAGAAGAACACATCGCCGGGCTGCAGGCAGGCGTGGAGACCGGCGGCCTTCAAATGTTCGACGAGGACACCGCCGTGACCATGCACAATGCCTTTGGGCCGTCCGGTGGTTCCCGAACTGAACAACACCCAGAGCGGATGGTCGAACGGAACCGGAATCGGCGCCGGCCCGGCGCCCTGCCCCTCGGGGGCACGGGCGGCCACCGCATCCGAATAGGCGATCAACGGCGGCGCCGCCGTGGGGTCGGTGGCCGGCTCGTCGGCGCCCGGTGCGCCGACGACGATCCGCGCCCGTATCCCAGGCAGCAGAGTGGCGAGCGCAGCACTGTCGGCCCGCTTGTCCACCGCTGTGCCGTTGTAGCGGTAGCCGTCCGCGGTGATCAGCACCTTGGGTCGCAGTTGCGCCAGCCGACCGGCTGCACCCTCCGGGGCGTAGTCCTGACCACATCCCGACCAGATCGCCCCCAGGCTCGCGGCGCCCAGGAAGGCGATGACCGCCTCCGGAATGTCGGGGAGGTAGGCGGCCACCACGTCGCCCGCACCGACGCCACATCCGGCGAGGGTGTGCGCCATGGCGGCCACCAGCTCCGGTATTCGCGCCCAGGAGATCTCGGTGCGCCGACCGTCCTCGTCGAGACCGACGATCGCGGGTCCGGGTTGGCCGGCATGCCGCAGCACCTGGTCGACATAGTTGAGCGCGATGCCAGGAAACCATCGGGCGCCGGGCATCTCGGTGCTCGCACACACCGCTTCGGGTCCGGCACCCAGCGGTTGTGTCGCAATGGCATCGAGATCGAAGAACTCCCACACCGCACGCCAGAAGGCGGCAGGCTCGTCGACCGACCACTGCCAGAGCTCCGGGTAGTCGTCGGTCGCCGGACCACCATGTGTCGCAACATGATCGGCGAAGGATCGGAATCGGGACGGTTCGCCGATGTGCGCCCCCATCTCAGCGCATCCCATCCAGGATCGAGATCGCCTCGTCGCGCATCGCCACCTTGCGCACCTTTCCGGTCACCGTCATCGGGAACTCCTCCACCACATGGACATAGCGCGGAATCTTGTGCCGGGCGATCTTGCCCTGCGCGAACTCCTGCACGTCGTCGGCGGTGAGGGTTTGGCCGGGATCCCGCAGCCGCACCCAGGCCATCAGTTCCTCACCGTATTTCTCGTCCGGCACGCCGATCACCTGCGCGTCCAGAATCGCCGGGTGGGTGTAGAGGAATTCTTCGATCTCGCGCGGATAGATGTTCTCGCCGCCGCGGATGACCATATCCTTGATCCGGCCGGTGATCTGCACGTATCCGTTGTCGGCCATGGCGGCCAGATCACCCGTGTGCATCCAGCCGTCGGCGTCGATGGCCTCGGCGGTCTTGTCCGGCTGGTCCCAGTACCCGGTCATCACCGAATAGCCGCGCGTACAGAATTCGCCGGTCTCGCCACGCCCGACGGTGTCGCCGCTGACCGGGTCGACGACCTTGATCTCCAGGTGCGGCCCCACCCGGCCGACGGTGGCGACCCGTAATTCCAGCGGGTCGTCGACGCGGGTCTGGGTGGACACCGGCGACGTCTCGGTCATGCCGTAGCAGATGGAGACCTCCGCCATGTGCATCCGCTCGATGACCTGCCGCATGGTGTGTTCGGGGCAGGGCGATCCGGCCATGACCCCGGTTCGCAAGGAGGAGAGGTCGTAACCACCGGCGGCAGAATCGGCTTCGTCGAGCAGGGCCAGCTCGGCGATGAACATCGTCGGCACCCCGTACAGGCTCGTACACCGATATTCCGAGACCGCCGCCAGCGTGGCCGCCGGGTCGAAGGCCGGCGCCGGAATCACCATCGCCGCACCGTGACTGGTGGCTGCCAGGTTGCCCATGACCATCCCGAAGCAGTGGTAGAAGGGCACCGGAAGGCAGATCCGGTCGGCGTTGGTGTAATTCAGCAACTCGCCCACCAGGTAGCCGTTGTTGCCGATGTTGCGGTGCGAGAGCGTTGCCCCCTTGGGGAATCCGGTGGTTCCCGAGGTGTATTGGATGTTGATCGGATCGTCCGGGTGCAACGATCTTCCGATCTCGTCCACCCCGGCGAGTTCGTCTGGGCCCGGATCGGCCAGCAGCGCATCCCATTCCGGGCTGTCGAACAGCACCACCGCCCCCAGCTGCGGGCAAGCGTCGCGGGCGGTGTCGAGCATCGCCGCATACGCCGAGTCCTTGAAGCTCGCCGCGGCGATGACTACCCCGATCCCCGCTTGGGTCAGTGCGTATTCGAGTTCGTTCTGCCGGTAGGCCGGGTTGAGGTTGACCAGAATGATGCCGACCTCGGCGGTGGCGTACTGGGTCAGCACCCATTCGAACCGGTTCGGCGACCACAGGCCGACCCGGTCTCCCGGCGCCAGCCCCATGCGCAACAACCCGGCTGCCAGCGCCCGCACCTCGCGATGGAATTCGGTGTAGGTCCACTGCCGCCGGATCGTGGCGTCGATGAGTGCGACGTCGTCGCCGTGAGCGGCCACGGTCGCTGCCAGGGTGGCGCCGATCGTCGTGGTCAGCAGCGCCGGGAAATCCTCGCCCTTACTGAATGCCGGTTCGCTCATCGTTGAACTCCGCTTTCTCCCAGTTGGTTACGGGTCGGACTGTCGGCTACCGGGCTCGTATGGCGAGTCGATCAGGCGTCGTCGGCGGGTGCCGGTGCGGTCGGGGTGACGCGCGCCAGAACGACCTCCGCCTGCCGGAGGACCGGGCCGTCGATCATCTTCCCGTCCACACTGAACACACCGGTGCCGGCTTGCGCGGCGGCATCGAGAAGACGACGCGCCCACGCCACCTCCTCGTCGGAGGGCCGGTACCCGTCCCGGATGTGTTCGACGTGAGATGGATGAATACACGCGGTCGCCGTGTATCCCAGCGCCACCGCGTCGCGGACCTCGGCTTTCAGCCCGGAGATGTCGGGGATGTCGAGGTGCACCGAGTCGACGGCGAACTTCCCGTGCGCGGCGGCGGCGATCCGGGTCAGCGACCGCACCCACCTGGCCACGTCGCGGTACTGCCCCGGACGATCCTCGTCGGGACCGAATCGGCTCGACTTGCCACCCAACCCGGCAACCAGATCCTCGGCACCCCACATCAACCCGATGCAGTTCACGGCGGCGGCGATCTCGTGGGCCCGGGTGGCGCCGAGCGGGGTCTCGATGAGCGCCACGGTCTGCAGTGCGGTGTCGATGATGGACTGCGGGTCCTCGGCCTTCGCCTGCATGACCACCCGGTAGTTAGTCTCGGCGATCGCGGCGAGATCACGCCGGTAGTCGCCGGTGCCGGCCGGGTTGATGCGCACGATGACCCGATCCGGATCGATCGGGTTGGCGATCAGCGATTCGCGGGCGGCGGCCCGCGATTCCGGTGCGACCGCGTCCTCGAGGTCGAGGATCACCACATCGGATCGTTCCAGGGCCTTCTGGTAGCGCTCGGGGCGGTCGGCCGGACAGAACAGCAATGCCGGTCCCGGCGGCATCCAGGCGTTGGTGAACTGCGGTTTGTCGGGATTCATCATCACTCCACTGGCTTCTTGCGCACCAGCGTGGCCCGCGCTGCCCGAGCGACGACCTCGCCGTGCTGGTTCCGTCCGATGTGGGTCAAGTTGACCACGCCCTCCCCCGGCCGCGACCTCGACTCACGCTTTCCGGTGCATTCGGTCTCGGCGTACAGGGTGTCACCGGCGAACAGCGGTGCCGGGAAGGCCACCTCGGAGAAGCCGAGATTGGCGACCAGCGTCCCCTGGGTCAGTTGCGACACCGACAATCCGACGATCGTCGACAGGGTGAACATCGAGTTGATGAGGCGCTGCCCGCCGAAGCCGGGCTGCTGGGACGACCACGCCGCGTCGAGGTGCAGTGCCTGCGTGTTCATCGTCAACGTGGTGAACAGGACGTTGTCGGCCTCGGTCACGGTGCGGCCGGGACGATGCTCGTAGATCGTGCCCTCGGCGAACTCCTCGAACCACAGTCCTCGTTGGACGACACGCACCGGCTCGCCGGTGCTCATGCGAACCCCAGCGACCGTGCGATCAGCATCAGCTGGACCTCGGTGGTGCCCTCGCCGATCTCCAGGATCTTCGAGTCGCGATAGTGGCGGGCCACCGGATACTCGTTCATGAAGCCGTATCCACCGTGGATCTGGGTGGCCGTGCGCGCGTTGTCCATCGCGGCCTCGCTCGCGACCAGCTTCGCGATCGCCGCCTCCTTCTTGAACGGTTTGCCCGCCAGCATTCTCGCCGCCGCGTCGTAGTAGGCGGTACGAGCCACGTGGGCGCGCGCCTCCATACGGGCGATGGCGAACGACACCGACTGGTACTCGCCGATCGCCTTGCCGAAGGACTTCCGCTCGGAGGCATACTTCACGCTCTCGTCGACGCAGCCCTGTGCGGCGCCGGTGGCCAGCGCCGCGATCGCGATCCGGCCCTCGTCGAGGATCGACAGGAAGTTGGCATAGCCGCGGCCGCGGTCGCCGAGCAGGTTCTCCTTCGGCACGCGCGCGCCGTCGAAACTCAGCGGATGGGTGTCCGAGGCGTTCCAGCCGACCTTGTTGTAGGCCGGTTCGGCGGTGAAACCGGTTGTGCCCGACGGAACCACGATGGTGGATATCTCCTTCTTGCCGCCGTCGCCGCGACCGGTCACCGCGGTGACGGTGACCAGCGAGGTGATGTCGGTGCCGGAGTTGGTGATGAATTGCTTGCTGCCGTTGATCACCCAGGTGTCGCCGTCGTCGGTGGCGGTGGTCGCGGTCGCGCCCGCATCCGATCCGGCACCCGGTTCGGTGAGACCGAACCCGGCGAGGGCGCGTCCGGCGGTCAGGTCGGGCAGCCAGCGCTGCTTCTGCTCCTCGGTGCCGAAGCGGTAGATCGGCATGGCACCGAGGCTCACCCCGGCCTCCAGCGTGATCGCCACCGACTGGTCGACCTTGCCGAGTTCTTCCAGCGCGAGAGCGAGGGTGAAATAGTCGCCACCCATGCCGCCGTATTCCTCCGGGAACGGTAGGCCGAACAAGCCCATCGCCCCCATCTGCTTGACGACCTCGTAGGGAAAGCTGTGCTCGGCATCGTGTTTCGCCGCCACCGGGGCGACCACCGACTGCGCGAAATCGCGCACGGTGGCGATCAGGTCGTGGTGGTCCTGCGTCAGTTCCATCAGTTCTCCTCTTGCACGTGGGCCAGGGCCTGACCGGCCGATACCCGATCGCCGACCCGCACCGCGACCGACACCACCCCGGCCAGCGGCGCGCTCAGCGAATGCTCCATCTTCATCGCCTCGACGACGACCACCGGACTACCCGCGGCGATCTGCTGGCCGTCGGCGGCGGGCACGGCGACCACGGTGCCCGGCATCGGCGCGACGATCTCACCGGCATTCTCGTCGGCCGCCTCGTCGAGTCGCGGCCGGGCCAGTTCGAGCTGCCAGGTGCCATGCGGTCCGGCGACCCACCAGTTGTCGCCGACCCTGGCCGACGACCAGGACTGACTGACGCCGTCGACGATGAGCCGCGCGGTGCGGTCACCGGACTGTCGCACCGGACGATACGCGATGTCGGCACTCCACCCCGGTGCGCGATCGCCGTGCGTCGGGTCGACCTCGCGCTCGACCCTGGCACGGCCGGTGATGGTGTGCTCGTCGGCATGTTCGACATCGATACCGACCGTGTAATGCGTTCCGTTACTGACGAATCGGCTCACCACCGGCACACGGCCACCGACCCGCCAGCCGACCGCCGACTGCCAGACGTCGCCACGGTCGCGGGTTCCCACCCGGTCCAGCGCGGCGAGCACCAGCGATTCGGGCACCGGCGGTCCGACCGCGTAGTCGACGACCAGCCGATCCAGCAGCGCGGTGTCCAGGTCGGCGGCGACCACCGCAGGTTGGGCCAGCACATGGCGACAGAAGTCGATGTTGGTGACGACACCGAGTACCCGGGTATGGGCAAGCGCCTGATCGAGCCGTTCCAGCGCCTCCGCCCGATCGGAACCGTGGGCGATCACCTTCGCCAGCATCGGGTCGTAGTCGCTGCCGACGACCAGTCCCGGCAGCATGGCCGAGTCGACACGAATCCCGTTGCCCGCGGTTACATCCGGATGGACCAGCACCTCGATGCGGCCACCGGTCGGCAGGAATCCGTTGGCCGGGTCCTCGGCGTAGACCCGCGCCTCGATGGCATGACCGGTCAGGACGATGTCGTCCTGGGTCAGCGACAACCGTTCACCGCGTGCTACGCGGATCTGCTGCTCCACCAGGTCGACGCCGGTCACCATCTCGGTCACCGGGTGCTCGACCTGCAGCCGGGTGTTCATCTCCATGAAGAAGAACTCGTCGGGGCGATGGGCGGAGACGATGAACTCCACCGTTCCCGCACCGGTGTAGCCGACGCTGCGCGCGGCATCGCAGGCCGCAGTACCGATGCGGGCACGGGTCGCCGCGTCGAGCAGCGCCGACGGCGCCTCCTCGATGACCTTCTGGTGCCGTCGTTGCAGAGAACATTCGCGCTCACCGAGGTGGACGACGTTCCCGTGGTCGTCGGCCAGGATCTGGACCTCGATATGGCGCGGCGTGTCCACGAAATGTTCGAGGAACAGCGCGTCGTCACCGAAGGCCGAACTCGCTTCCCGCCGGGCGCGGGCCAGGGCATCGGCGAGGTCGTCGGGATCCTCCACCCGATGCATACCCTTGCCGCCACCGCCCGCACTCGGCTTGATGAGTACCGGGAACCCGATCTCGGGTGCGGCGGCGATCAGGTCGTCGTCGGTGAGGCCGGGTCTCGACAGTCCCGGGACCACCGGCACATCGCGTTCGGTGACCGCGGCACGTGCGGTGATCTTGTCGCCCATGGTGGCGATGGCCTGCGCGGGGGGTCCGATGAAGACGATGTCCGCGTCGGCGAGTGCGGAGGCGAATTTCTGGTTCTCGGAGAGGAATCCATATCCGGGATGGACGGCGTCGGCACCGGTCTGCACGGCCGCCCGCACCACCGCGTCGATGTCGAGGTAGCTCTGGGTGGCGGCGGCCGGGCCGATCCGCACCGCGACGTCGGCCTCCCGGACGTGCCGTGCCGTGCTGTCGGCGTCGGAATACACCGCGATCGAGCGGATACCGAGGCGTCGGAGGGTGTCGATCACCCGGCAGGCGATCTCGCCTCGGTTGGCGATCAGCACACTGCGGATCGGCCGGGCGACCTGGGTAACCGTCTGGGAGGCAAGGGTTTCGGTCATATCGTCACATCCGGAAGACGCCGTAGCGCGGGTCGGTGAGCGGTGCATGGCGGCAGGTCTGCAGGGCCAGACCCAGGATCGTGCGGGTGTCGGCGGGGTCGATGATGCCGTCGTCCCACAGCCGGGCCGTCGAGTAGTAGGCGTCGGATTGCCGTTCGAACTGCGCACGAATCGGTTCCTTGAATGCCCCCTCGTCGTCGGTCGACCACTCCTGCCCAGACCTTTCGATCTGGTTGCGGCGCACGGTGGCCAACGTGTCGGCCGCCTGCGGCCCACCCATCACCGAGATCCGGGCGTTGGGCCACATCCACAGGAAGCGAGGCGAATAGGCGCGTCCGCACATGGAGTAGTTGCCCGCACCGAACGACCCGCCGATCATCACGGTCAGCTTGGGAACGCGGGCACAGGCCACGGCGTTGACCATCTTCGCGCCGTTCTTGGCGATGCCGCCCTCCTCGTAGGCACGCCCGACCATGAATCCGGTGATGTTCTGCAAGAACACCAGCGGGATGCGGCGCTGGTCGCACAGCTCGATGAAGTGTGCCCCCTTGAGCGCGGATTCACTGAACAGCACACCGTTGTTCGCGACGATGCCGACCGGATGGCCGTGGATCCGCGCGAAAGCGGTGACCAGGGTGGTTCCGTAGTTCTCCTTGAACTCGGTGTATTCGCCGCCGTCGCTGATGATCTCGATGACCGATCGCACATCGTAGGGGGTCCGCGGATCGGTGGGGACGACGTCGTAGATGTCGGTCTGCGCCCGGAGCGGGTCTCGGGCGGGCACCGTCTCCCACTGCGCCGGATCGCGCGGCCCGAGGGTCGCGACGATATCGCGAACCTTCGCCAGCGCCTGCTGGTCGTTGTCGACGAGATGGTCGGTGACGCCGGAGACCGACGAATGCATCGCGCCGCCACCGAGCTCCTCCGCGGTGACATCCTCCCCGGTCGCCGCCTTCACCAGCGGCGGTCCCGCCAGGAAGATGGTGCCCTGGTTGCGCACGATGACAGTTTCGTCGCTCATCGCCGGCACGTAGGCACCGCCTGCCGTGGAGGAGCCCAGCACCGCCGAGATCTGCGGGATACCGGCGGCACTCATGGTCGCCTGGTTGAAGAAGATCCGTCCGAAGTGGTCGCGGTCGGGGAAGACCTCATCCTGCGCGAGCAGCATCGCTCCCCCGGAATCCACCAGGTAGATACACGGCAGCCGGTTGTCGGCGGCGATCTCCTGCGCACGCAGGTGCTTCTTCACCGTGATCGGGTAATAGGTGCCTCCGGAGACGGTCGCGTCGTTGGCGACGATCATGCATTCGCGGCCGGCCACCTGCCCGACCCCGGCCACGACACCGGCCGCCGGCGCCTTGCCGTCGTACATCTCATAGGCCGCGAGCGGGGCCACCTCGAGGAACGGGGATCCGACGTCGAGCAGGCCGTCGACGCGTTCGCGTGGCAGGAGTTTTCCGCGGGCCGCGTGGCGTTCGCGTGCCTTGACACCCCCACCGATGGCAGCCTCCCCCAGCCGCCGCCGCAAGGTCGCGACGTTGTCCTCGTGCACCGCACGGAATCCGTTGAGGGTACCGGTCACCGTCGACCTCTCGTCCGAGTCTCAGTTAGTGTCCATTAACTGAAATGTGAGACTACACCAGCCGCCCGCCGATGTCATCGACATCACACCTACGGCCACGAATCGGCCGTCAGCCCCCGGTCACGCCACACCCAGCCGGAACGATCGACGTGACGCGGATCACCTTTGTCTCGTACTGTGGAGGCGAGTCCCCCGTACCCCTGGGGTCTCCCACACCGACGTCGCCCGACTGCCGCCACCCCTGGCCGTCGCCGACCGACACAAGAAGGCCAGGTAACCCCATGACCCTCGCAGACGACCGCGCCCACCGACTCGGTAGCGCACATCCCGATTCCGACCGTCCCGCCGTGACCCCACCGGCGGTGAACGTCACCGAAACCGACTTCTCCCTCGACGACCGCTACACGCGCGAATCGGGAACCATCTATCTCACCGGCATTCAGGCGCTGGTGCGCATGGTCCGCGACCGCGCGCTCGTCGACCGCAGGCAGAATCTGCGCACCGCCTCCTACATCTCCGGCTACGAGGGTTCACCCCTGGCCGGCTACGACCTTGAGATCGCCCGCCGACGCGACTACCTGACCCCGGTCGACGTCATGCACCGGCCGGGCCTGAACGAGGAGATCGCAGCCACCTCGGTGATGGGATCGCAGATGGCCGCCCAGGTCGCCGACCTCGGCCCGGACGCACAGGGGCATCCGCGCGACGGCATCGTCGGCTACTGGTACGGCAAGGCCCCGGGCCTCGACCGCGCGACCGACGCGCTGCGCCACGCGAACCTGATCGGCACCCACCCCAACGGCGGGGCGGTGGCCATCGTCGGCGACGACCCCGGTGCCAAGAGTTCGACGGTGCCCTGCGCGTCGGAGATGGCACTGGCCGACCTGTACGTACCCGTCCTCTACCCGGCCGACCCGCAGGACATCCTCGACTTCGGTGTCCACGCCGCGGTGATGAGCCGTGTCAGTGGATTGTGGACGTCGTTGAAGATCGCCGCCCACGTCGCCGACGGCGCGGCCACCGCGGTCGTCGACCCGCACCGGGTGCTACCGGTCTACGGAGATCTCGGCACCAGCCCGCATGTACCCAGCGGCCGGCTGCTCGGCGCCAGCCTGATGGAACTCGAACAGAATCAGCTGACCATCCGCACCCCGCGCGCTCTCACCTATGCACGACTCAACGGCCTCAACCGCATCGTCGCCTCCTCCCCCGACGACCGGATCGGCCTCGTCGCGGCCGGGAAGACCTACCTCGATCTTCGAGAGTCGTTGCGCCTGATGGGCATCACCGATGACGATCTCGCGCGGCTGGGCATCCGGATTCTGAAACTCGGCATGGTCTACCCGCTCGACACCGAGATCGTGGAGCGGTTCATCTCCGACACCGCCACCGGACATCTCGACGAGGTGATCGTGATCGAGGAGAAGCGCGACTTCATCGAGACGATGATGCGCGACGTCCTCTATCGGCACCCGCGAGCACCGCGGATCGTCGGCAAGGCCAACGAGGACGGTTCGACGCTGTTCTCCCGCTTCGGCGAACTCGACGTCGACGCGGTGTGCCGCGGCCTAGCCGCACGACTCGCGCGAGCCCATCACATCGATGCCGCACAGGACTGGCTGGACCGCAAGGCCGCGATCCGCACCCGCATCGAACTCCCGCTGGCGGTGCGCACCCCGTACTTCTGTTCGGGCTGCCCGCACAACAGCTCGACGAAGGTGGCCGACAACACGCTGGTCGGCGCCGGAATCGGTTGTCACGCCATGGTGCTGTTGATGGATCCGCGTCAGGTCGGTGACGTCGCGGGGATCACCCAGATGGGCGGCGAGGGTGCCCAGTGGCTGGGGATGGCACCCTTCGTGACCGCCGGACATTTCGTTCAGAACGTCGGCGACGGCACCTTCATGCACTCGGGTTCCCTCGCCTTGCGCGCGGCGGTTGCCTCCGGGGAGAACATCACCTACAAACTCCTCTACAACGGCACCGTCGCGATGACCGGCGGGCAAGATGCGGTCGGCGCCATGGATCTGGGCCGGCTGGTCGCCCTGCTGAAGGCCGAAGGGGTGGCCCGCATCGTGATCACCTCCGACGACGCCGCACGGACCCGGGCTGTCGCCGGCCGGGGCGTCGAGGTCCGCGCCCGCGACGACATGCTGTCGGTACAAACCGAACTCGCCGCGGTACCGGGCGTCACGGTGCTCATCCACGATCAGCACTGTGCGGCCGAGAAGCGGCGTAAGCGCAAGCGCGGCACCATGTCCACTCCCGACAAGCGGGTCATGATCAACGAGCGGATCTGTGAGGGCTGCGGCGATTGCGGGACCAAGTCGAACTGTCTGTCGGTACACCCCGTGGACACCGAGTTCGGGCGCAAGACCCGGATCGACCAGAGTTCCTGCAACCTCGACTTCTCCTGTCTCGCCGGGGATTGCCCGTCCTTCGTGACGGTGGTCCCGGGCAGCCCGGCGCGCGGGCACCGCGTCGCCGACATCGGGGCCGAGGACATCGCGGCGCCACATGTGCCCGCCATCGACGGTTCGTTCGCGATCCGGGTCACCGGGATCGGCGGCACCGGGGTGGTCACGGTGTCGCAGGTACTCGCCACCGCGGCCGTTCTCGACGGCCACGCCGCGCGCACCGTCGACATGACCGGGCTGGCGCAGAAGGGTGGCGCGGTCGTCGCCGACATCAAGCTCACCGCTACCCCCGTCGAGCAGGCCGCGAAGATCAGCACCGGCGGGTGCGACCTGTATCTCGCCTGTGACAGCCTCGTCGGCACCGATCCGACGCAACTCAAAGTCACCGATGCCAGGCGAACGACCGCGGTGGTCAGTACCACCCAAATCCCCACCGGCGCCATGGTCATCGACACCGCAGTCGGCTTCCCCAGCGCGGCCACCATCCACGATGCGATCGACTCGCGGGTCTCCCGCTCGGTCTATCTGGACCCCGGCATGCTCGCCACCGCGCTCTTCGGTGACGAGCAGTACGCCAACATGATGATGATCGGGGCGGCGTGCCAATCCGGTGCGCTGGCCATCTCCCCCGACGCCGTCGAACGGGCGATCTCACTCAACGGGGTGGCTGTCGAGCTGAATACGCAGGCCTTCCGCCGGGGCCGACAGGTGGTCGCCGACCCGCACGCGGTGACCGAGGCCCTGCCCGGCGCCGACCGCGCCGCCGAGACCCCGGTCAGCACTACCGCGCGGGCTGCGGTGGCCACCCTCGGGGCGCTCGACACCGAACTGGCGCACACCGTCGGACGACGCTACGACGAACTGACCGCCTACTCCTCCGAAACCTATGCGCGCGACTATCTCTCGGTGATCGCGCGGGTGCAGGAGGCCGGTGAGCGTGACCTGACCGACGTCATCGCCCGGAATCTGTACAAGTTGATGGCCTACAAGGACGAGTACGAGGTCGCGCGACTGTCCGCCGACCCAGGGTTCGCCGCGGACATCGCCGCCTCCTACGGCGCCGACGCGCAGGTGTCCATCCGGCTGCACCCGCCGATGCTGCGCGCACTGGGCAAGAAGGAGAAGACGTCGCTGGGGGCGTGGTCGCAGCGACCGATGCGCGCCCTGGCCGGAATGCGCAAGCTGCGTGGCACCCGCTGGGACCCGTTCGGACACACCGAGGTCCGTCGTACCGAGCGCGCGCTGGTCGTCGAGTATCGCGCACTCGTCGACGATCTGCTCGCCGCTCTCGCCGACGGCCGGGTGACCACCGCCCAGATGCCGACCGTAGTCGCACTCGCCGGACTGCCGGATATGGTGCGCGGCTACGAATCGGTGAAGATGGGCAATGTCGAGCGCTACCGCACCGAACTGACCCGGCTCCGCGGCGAACTCGGCATCTAGGGAGCGTGCCCAGCGTCGGCGCCTTCAGCGCGTCGTAGCCGGGCGACGACGGTCGTCTGATCGTCGTCGAGCGAGTCGGCGAGATATCCGCTGGTATCCAGCAGCGGGTACTGCGACCGGTTCATCTCGATCAGCAGGGTGCCGCCGGGCCGCAGCCAGAACCGGGCCTCGCGGACGAGCGCGCGGATCGGGTCCAGACCGTCGGGACCGCCCAGCAGGGCGTGGTGCGGTTCGTGATCACGGGCCTCCCGCGGCAGCTGGTCGAGCGCATCGTCGGGGACATAGGGCGGCACTGCGGCGATCACATCGATGCGACCCCGCAGTTCGGCATCGACACCCGACAGCACCGCGCTCTCGTGAACGCCGGCATCCGGCCCGAGGTTCGCCCGCGCCCAGATCAGCGCGACGGGATCGTCGTCGCAGGCGTGCACCCGGGCGTCGGGTATCTGGTCTCGCACCGATGCGGCGATCGGAGCCGCCCCGCAGAACGCCTCCAGCACGATCGGCGCGTGGCGTCCGCCTGCCGCCGCGATCGCGGCGCGGGCCAGCGACAGCGACCGCTGCCGGGGCACGAAAACGCCCGGGCCGACCCGCAACCGCAGATCCCCGAAGTCGACCCACCCGACGATGTGTTCCAGCGGATCACCGTCGAGTCGGCGCGCCACCCGCTCGGTGAGGTCGTCGGGACCGGTGGCCGCCTCCCGAAGCAGACTGGCCTCCTCCACCGCGAAAACGCTGCCCGACGCAACAAGCGCGCGAACCAACGGATCGGCATCCGTCGGTTTGCGCGCTTGCGGCGACATCGGGTCGATCAGAGCTGACCTGCGGTCGGCGCCACCGGGGCCGACGCAGAAGCCGGCTCGTCGTCGGGGGCCAGACCGAACATCGCGGCCGACCCGAACAGCAGGGCGACCTGGAGGAACCCGAAGATCAGCGCGACGATCGCCCCGGCACCGAGGTCGACGACGACCGGCAGCACCAACGCGGCCGCCAGCAGCGCCAGCCAGGCAGCCCCCGCGATCACTGCCAGGAACGGGATCGCCTTGCGGTACTTTGGGATCAACGCCAGCGCCGTGGCCAGCGCGACCGCACCCAGGAGGATGATGAACTTGCCCGGGTTGAGGAAGACCTCGTAGGAGAAGAACGCAGGCAGGCCGGTATCACCGTCGGCGAGCTTCTGGCTCCAGTCCTCGGCCTCCTCCTCGACCCCGGAGGCGACGGTCACCCAGCTGACAAAGCCCATGAAGTAGGTGATGATGCCGGCCACGATCGACGCCGCGGCCAACAACACCGGCGGACTCGGCTTGGGTCCGGCCGCCGCGGGCGGTGCACCCCAGAACTGCGCATTCGGATCATGGGGGTTGGGGGCATAGGCATTCGGGGGGTAGGCGTTCGGATCGCCGACACCCGCGATCGGGGTGAAGCCCGGTGCCGGCGCACCCCACTGCGGTTGAGCGGCAAAGGATCCGCTCGTCGGCGGGCCGGCGAAGGCACCGGAATCCTGCGCGCCGAACCCACTCTGCCCCGGATGGGCGCCGGGTGCAGCAGTCGACGTCCCGAGAATGGTCGTCGGATGCTCGCCCGTACCGGCGACACCACCCGGAGTCGGCCCGCCCGGGTTCACCGGCGTCGTACCCGGCAGGTCCGGTGACGGTACGGTCGACGGGTTCTGCCCCGACACATCGGCAGATTGGCTGGGTTCGCCTGGATTCACGTTGTTCTCCTTCGCCGCCACCGGGCGGGCCAGTACGTACGCACGATTGCGCACATCATCCGATGACCTTAAGGGTTGGACAAGTCGGACACCTAGACCTGACGCGGTTTTCCTCCGACCACACGACGTCCGCCGGGGGCGGGACGGTCGACCAGGAGTGGTCGAATCAGGACGGTCGAGTCAGGATGGGGGGACCGCAACCGTGGGGGCCGGACCGAGTAGCGCCGACGTCGCCATCTCGGTCAGCAACGGACGCAACCTCTGCTCGGGGAATGCGGGCAGCCGCGGTGACGAGTTGAGCAGCCCGAAGGTGGCATGGACACGCACGCGCGCCTCGTCGGCGTCGGCCGGGGCATCGGTTCGTCGGGCACGGCACGCGAGCACCACGTCGACCCATTGTTCGACGTAGCGTCGCTGCAGCGACCGCACCCGATGATTGGCGTCCGGGGTGAGCGAGGACAGGTCGCGGTCCTGCACCGCGATCAGATCCGGCCGGGTGACCAGGACGTCGATGTGGAACCGGATCAGGTCACGCAGGGTCTGGGCCGGCGACACCCCTGCGGCGACGACCTGCGCCCCGCCGTCGTGCAGCCGCTGGCTGATGTCGATGAGCATCTCGTCGAGCAGATCCGACTTCGACGAGAAATGCCGGTACATCGCCGGCCCGCTGATCCCGACCGCTCGGCCGATGTCTTCGAGCCGGACCGCGTTGAATCCGCGCGCGGCCATCTGCTGGGCGGCCGCGGTCAGCAGTTCGGTGCGGCGTGCGGCCTTGGCCTGGTCGCGCCGCGTCGGCGCGCGCCGGCCGTCGCCCGCGTCGGACGATCCGGCGACCGGATCGTCGGGGTCCGGACCGTCGAGCGTCACCGGATCACCAGCCGTCTATATGCAGAATGTCGTCCAGCGATTTCCGTCCGGCCGGGCGAAAGTCGGTGCCCTTGGTATAGGCCACCGGCAGCAGCACTCCCTGATGGACGTTGTCCGGAATGCCCAGGAGTTCGGCGATCTCCTTCTCGTACACCAGATGCAAAGTGGTGTACGAGGTTCCGAGCCCTCGCGCTCGCAGGGCCAATGCCAGACTCCACGCCGCGGGAAGCAGCGAGCCCCAGAACCCGGCCTGATTCCCCCGCGGAAGTTCGGTTCCGGCGGCCAGCGCTCCGATCACCAGGACCGGCACCTCACCCATGGTGTCGGCGAGGTACTGCGCACTCGACGCCACCCGTGCGGCCGTGTCGTCGGCGGCGGGGCGGCCCCCGTAGTACTTGGCGAAGGATTTCGCGTAGTAGTCGCCGACCTGGCGTTTGAGTTCGGGATCGGTGAGGACGATCCAATGCCAGCCCTGATTGTTGCCGCCACTGGGCGCCTGCAACGCGACCTCGAGCGCCTCGGTGACGATCTCCAGCGGGACCGGGCGGTCGTAGTCGAGTCGTTTGCGAACCGATCGTGTGGTGGTCAGCAGCTGGTCAGGATCCAGCGGCAACAGTTCGGTCATCGATACGTCCTTCTGTCAGGGTGGCCCGAAGTGTGCGATCAAGGCCGACACTATCAACGCGACCTCTTCAGTGAATCAGGATTCACTGAGATGTGGGTCGTCGTCGACGACGCCGACCTCGGCGAGAAAGTCGAGTAACCCCGACGTCAGCCGCATCGCGGGCAGGTCGTTCGGCGAGAACCAGCGGGCCCGGACCGCGTCGTCACCGGCCCGCAACTCCCCCGATCGCACGCTGGCACGGAAGTCGTGCACCACGAACACCCGACCATCGGCGGCCGAGATCTCGAAGGCCGAGATCTCCGCGCCGACGTCGACGACGAGCCCGGTCTCCTCGGCGACCTCCCGGGCCGCCGCCGCCACCAGTTCCTCGCCGGGCTGGACCTTGCCGCCGGGCAGACTCCAGTGCCCGGCCTGCGGAGGATTGCGGCGCAGCACCAACAGGATCCGGCCCGCGTCGTCGGTGATGACCGAACCGACGGCGACGATCCGCGTCGTCATCGGTGAACCCCGTTCGGTACGCGCGTTCTCCCCGCTCGGTCGGGCCGGGCGATCTCGCCAAGCATCTCTGCCACCCGCGCGGGCAACCCCGCGACCATGTCGTCGGCCGCGACCACCACGTCGACGATCCCCGCGTCGGCGAGATCGACGGCGGCGATCCCCTGCTGCTCGGCCACTTCCGCGGCGCGGTCGGTGGTGCGGTGCACGATCAGACTGGCACCTTCGGGCGGCAGCGGCGACAGCCATGCATCACTCACCGCGATGCGGCGGTCGGCGGGGAACAGCGCCAACGCGGCGCCGCCACCGCCCTGACCCAGCAGCACCGACACCGTCGGCACCGGCACGTCGATGAGTTCGGCCATGCAGCAAGCAATCTCGGCAGCCAGGCCACCTTCCTCGGCGGCGACCGACAGTTCCGCACCGGGCGTGTCGACGAGGGTGACGATCGGCAGATGTAACGACCGCGCCATCGCGATCGCCCGACGCGCCCGCACCAATGCGGCCGGCCCGATCAGCTCACCGGCAGCCTGCGCCCGCCGATCCTGACCGATCACCACCGCCACCCGATCACCGAACCGACTCAGCCCCAAGCGAATCGGACCGCTCTCGCTGATCCACACCCCGCCCGCGGCCGTCAGGAACTCCTCCACCCCGGCGCGCGATCCGGCGCGGGTCGCGAGCACCGACTCCCATACCGGCGGCCGATCTTCCGGCGCGGTCGAGGCGGCCGGACCGCCGACCGCAGGCAGTGCCCACGGTGCCACGCTGCCGACGACGGGCGGACCGGCATCGGCGAGCAGTCCCAGCACCGACCCCAGTCGCGTACGCAAGTCAGAAGCGTCGAGCACCCCGTCTAGCACATACACCCTGGTCAGGTTCTCCGCCGTCTGCACCCCGTCTGGAAACTGATCACCGTACAGTCCCGCATAGACCCGCGGACCCAGAAAGCCCACCAGCGCACCGGGTTCGGCCCAGCACAGATGACCCAGCGAACCCCACGACGCGAAGACCCCACCGGTGGTCGGGTGCCGGAGATAGACCAGATACGGCAGTCCGGCCGACCGATGCTCGACGACGGCGCCGGTGATCGCGGCCATCTGCAGGAAGGCCGCGGTGCCCTCCTGCATCCGGGTGCCGCCCGAGGCGGGCAGCGCCAGCACCGGATGACGTGCAGCGGTGGCACGTCGCAGCGCCGCCACCACACGCGCACCGGCCGCGGCCCCGATCGACCCACCGAGAAAAGCGAATTCACTGACGATCAGCACGACCGGCACACCGTCGATCCGTCCGAGACCGGTGATTACCGACTCGTCGATGCCTGCGCGTTCACGGGCCCGCCGCAGGTCGTCGGCATAGCCGGCGTCGACGACGCCGGGGTCGGGAAGCCCAACTTCGGCGTCCCAGGATTCCCACGATCCGGCATCGATGATCAGGTCACGCACATCCACCGCGGTGGATCGTCTGCCGTCAGCCACCCACCCAAACTAGTCCGCGCGAACCCGCTGTGGTGCGACTCAACCCTCGCTGGCCGTCTTGAGCCGGGCCAGCCCCTTCTCGAAGTCCTTGCCGAGTAGGCGGTCGAAGAGCCCGAACGGCGCAGTCACCCGGCTGAACAACGAATGGGGACCCGTCATCGTCCACTCGACCTCGGTCGATCCGTCGTTCTCGGACAGCGTGAAACTGCTGGTACTGGTGGATTTCATCGGCTTCTCGAAGACGACGTCGACGTCGACGCGGGTGGGTGTCTGCACCGCGACGATCTCGATCGTCCCCTTGCCAGCCTTGCGGTTACCCGACCACGCATACTTCGCGCCGACCCCGGCGTCTGCCCCGGAGTAGGTGCGCTCGAGGTCGGGGTCGAGGCCCTCCCACGGCGACCAGTCGCGCCACCGGTGCAGATCGGCGATCCGGGCGTGAATCTCGGTGGCGGGCGCGGAGATCGTCGTGGTGCGGGTGATGGCGTAGGTCGCGGACATCGGAACTCCTCGGCGGATGGGAATGGACATTGTTTCATCGGCGACGGCCCGTCACCGGGTCAACGCGAATAGATGACCCGGGTACGCAGGATGAGGTCGGCGACCGACCGACGACGTGAATCGACGACCACCCAGGCCAGTCCGACCGCGAAGAAGGTGCACAGCAGGGCCCGTAGCAGGGCGACGCCCGGACGGAGCCGATTGCCTTTGCGGTTGACGACACGCAGACCCATGGTCACCGAGCCGATGGTGCGACCGGACACCGCCCAACACCCGCCGAGATAGATCACCGAGGTGGCCAGAAAGCCGGTCGCGGTGAAGATGATCTGGATATGCGGAAAACTGAAGTCGCGCACGCTCAGCAGGAGTTGGGCGAGCACCAGCCCGAGGTATCCGGCGCCGAGGATCGCCACCACCACCAACAGGTCGATGAACGACCCGATTCCGCGGCTGACGATGCCGGCATTCTTGTCGCGGTCGTGGACCCCGTGTGTCGAATCCTCATGTGGCGCATGATGAGCGGCCGGACTGGCGGCGTCAGGGGCAGTTCCGGGGACCAATTCACTCATCGTCGGACGCCTTCCGCTTACGTCGCAGCAACCGATCGACCGCATTGGCGACGACATCGTCGGCCCGCTCGCTGGTACCCCGCACATCGGTCATCACATCTGCGGTGACCGTGCTGCTGGCGTCCCGGATGATGCCGGTCAGGTCGACCCCGGCGATGATCTCGTCGGCCAGCCCGATCAGGTCGACACGGCCGAGGATCGCATCGATGTCGACCCGAGCGACGAGGGCATCGAGGTCCATCGATCCCAGGACCGCATCGATCAGGCGCTCCAGATCGACGTTCTGCACGACCAGATCGGTGAGATCGACCTCGGTGGTGAGGATGTCGACAATCTCCCGCACCACCGCCCCGACAACGGCCCGCACACGGGTGATCAACGCGGTGCGTGCGGTGTCGATCGCGTCGTGAGTGGCCGACCGCGCCGACCCGATGAAGCCGCCGACGAACGGAAGCGTCTGCGCGACATCGGCGATCGACGAGACGATCAGCTGTGGGACGGCCAGCACGGAATCGCTTCCGTCACGCGCCGCGGCGTTGTTCACCTGGGGATTATCGCACGGTGACGCGTCGGCGAATACGCAAAACTCCCGCCCGCACACCTGAAATCGGCGTGCGGACGGGAGTCCGGTGAAGCGGTGAGACCTACAGGGCCTCGTACAGCTCCCGGGCGAGCTTGGCGGTCTCGCTCGGCGTCTTGCCGACCTTCACGCCCGCAGCCTCGAGGGCTTCCTTCTTGGCCTGCGCGGTGCCCGAGCTGCCGGACACGATCGCACCGGCGTGACCCATCGTCTTGCCCTCCGGCGCGGTGAAGCCCGCGACGTAGCCGACGACCGGCTTGGTGACGTTGGCCTTGATGTAATCGGCGGCACGTTCCTCGGCGTCGCCACCGATCTCACCGATCATCACGATCAGCTTGGTCTCGGGGTCCTTCTCGAAGGCCTCGATGGCGTCGATGTGCGTGGTGCCGATGACCGGGTCGCCGCCGATACCGATGGCGGTCGAGAAGCCGAGGTCACGCAGTTCGTACATCATCTGGTAGGTCAAGGTGCCCGACTTCGAGACGAGACCGATCGGGCCCTTGCCGGTGATGTTGTTCGGCGTGATGCCGACCAGCGCCTCACCCGGCGTGATGATGCCCGGGCAGTTCGGCCCGATGATGCGGGTCTTCTCACCCTTCTCCACGTTGTAGGCCCATGCGTAGGCGGAGTCCTGCACCGGGATGCCCTCGGTGATGACCACGAGCAGCGGGATCTCCGCGTCGATGGCCTCGATGATGGCGTCCTTGGAGAAGGCCGGCGGCACGAAGGCGATCGAGGTGTCGGCCCCGGTCTCCTTGATGGCCTCTTCGACCGAACCGAAGACGGGCAGTTCGACGGCGTTGCCGTCGGCGTCCACATGCGACACGGTGGTGCCGGCCTTGCGGGCGTTGACGCCACCGACGACGTTGGTGCCCGCCTTCAGCATCAGCGCGGTGTGCTTGGTGCCCTCGCCGCCGGTGATGCCCTGGACGATGACCTTGTTGCTCTTGTTCAGAAAGATCGACATGTTTTCGCGGCTCCTACTTGTTCGCCAGCTCAGCGGCCTTGTCGGCGCCTGCGTCCATGGTGTCGGCCAGGGTCACCAACGGGTGGTTGGCGTCGGCCAGAATCTTGCGTCCCTCTTCGACGTTGTTTCCGTCCAGGCGGACGACGAGGGGCTTGTTCGCCTCGGCACCCAGCTTGTCCAGCGCGCCCACGATGCCGTTCGCAACCGCGTCACACGCGGTGATGCCGCCGAAGACGTTGACGAATACGCTCTTGACCTGCGAGTCGCCCAGGATGACGTCCAGACCCGCTGCCATCACGTCAGCCGACGCGCCGCCACCGATGTCGAGGAAGTTGGCCGGCTTGACCCCGCCGTGGTTCTCACCGGCGTAGGCGACGACGTCGAGGGTCGACATGACCAGTCCGGCACCGTTACCGATGACACCGACCGAACCGTCGAGCTTGACGTAGTTGAGGTCGTTCTCCTTGGCCTTGAGCTCGAGGGGATCGGTCGCATCCTTGTCCTCGAACGCCTCGTGCCCGGGCTGCCGGAAGTCGGCGTTGGCATCGAGGGTCACCTTGCCGTCGAGGGCGAGGATCTGATCGTCGGGGGTACGGACGAGGGGGTTGACCTCAACCAGGAGTGCGTCTTCCTTGATGAAGACCTCCCACAACTTCTGGATCGTGACGGCCGCGGCGTCGAGAACCTCGGCGGGCAGCTTGCCTGCCGCGGCGATCTCGCGAGCGAACGCGAGGTCGACACCCTTGACGGCGTCGACGGGGATCTTGGCCAGTGCGTCAGGGTTCTCTTCGGCGGTGACCTCGATCTCGACGCCACCCTCGACCGAGCACATGGCCAGGTAAGTGCGGTTGGTGCGGTCGAGCAGGAAGGAGATGTAGTACTCCTCAGCGATGTCACTCGCCTCTGCGACCAGCAGCTTCTTGACAACATGGCCCTTGATGTCGAGGCCGAGGATTGCTTCGGCGTTCGCCACAGCAGCATCGACGTCGGCGGAGTACTTCACACCGCCTGCCTTGCCACGGCCGCCGACCTTGACCTGCGCCTTGACCATCACGGGCTTGCCGATTTCTTCGGCGATTTCACGTGCGCCGGCAACCGTGTCGGTAACACGTCCTGCCGAGGTCGGCACCTCATGCTTGGCGAAGAGTTCCTTCGCCTGGTATTCGAAGAGATCCATTCAGCTCACCATCTCGTAGGTTTTGCCCGCGGAGGTGTATTACCGCAGTGGTGTAACGCGGGCCATATCGGACTCTAAACCTGACCGACATGACTTCCGTGACCGCATCCTCCGCTTGTGCGACAGATCACTCGCTCGGTCGGTGAAACGGGGGTGGGTGCCGACGTGCCCACCGCCGCATGGTGAACTACCTTGACACCATTCGACCTCGTAGGACACGAATCCAGAGCGGCAAACCGGCTCTTTTCTATCCTGCAGGTCGTCGGGGGTGATTGTGACCCAACTCACAGAGGCGCACCCAATGACGCGCGAACGTTGGACTTGTCGCAATCATTTCGTTACCGTCGGCAAGCAGGTCGATGATCACGAAAGGATCACGGAGCACACTCCGGAGGTCCTTCGCAGGGGAAGAGATGAGGTGGACGATTTGGCGGGATCTGGTGCGCCACGCGGATCGGCCAGCCCGCGATCGGGTGGCTACCCGGTTCGCTCGGGAAACACACTGATCCGCGACGATCTCGCCGCCGAAGAGATGACCACGATCATCCCGGTCGACGACACCGACATCGACACCCACACCTGGACTCCCTCGACCTGGGACGGTTACTACCGACCCAGCCACGCCGAGATCACCCAAGACATCCTGATCCCGGAACACGAGTTCGATGAATTTCTGCACGACGAGCCCTTCGAGGTCGACGGTGCACGTCTGGACAGCTTCGACGAGCACGAACGGGGCAGCGTCGAGTCCGACGAACTCCCCTTCCGCTCCAACCCTGACGGTCAGCGCGCCAAGCGCGGCGGCAAGCACCGCATCAGCGCCCCGCCCACCGCTCTGCGTGGTGGACGCGCAGCGCTCTTCGCGATGGCGGCCGGGGCCACCGTCGCCGCCATCACCACCGGCAACAGCACCGGTGACACCGCCAACGGCCCGGTCAACGCCGCCACGGTCACCGACACCGGCGCCACCGTCGATCTTGGTCCGGGCGTCGCCAGCTCGGCCACCACGCCGGATATGGATGTCTACAGCGCGCAGCTGAAGGTCGGCGCCGCGCTGCATGACGCCGCGGACCGCGCGGAAGCGGCCGCCCGCCGACCGTTGTTCATGTCGCCGATCAACTTCGGCGCCGGGGGATGCTCGTTCACCTCGACATATGCCAACCGTTGGGGCTCCCTGCACGGCGGCATCGATCTGGCCTGCCCGCTGGGCACCCCGATCCACGCGGCCACCGACGGCGTCGTCATCGCCGCCGAACCGGCGTCGGGTTACGGCCACTGGGTGCAGATCCAGGCCGCAGACGGCACCGTGACCATGTACGGCCACATGTCCTCGTCGGGTGTCCTGGTCCGCGCCGGACAACACGTCACCGCCGGCGATGTGATCGCACTTGTCGGCAGCGAAGGCTTCTCCACCGGACCGCACCTGCATTTCGAGGTGTGGAAGAACGGTCACACCAAGATCGATCCGGCCCCCTGGCTCGCTTCCAAGGGCATCCGCCTGCCCAATTACTCCGGCTGAACCGCCCGCGAGGAACGACCCCACATAGCCGGCCGAGTGGCCCGCGAGGAACGACCGCGCGTATCGACGCCCCCCGACCAGCTCACAGCTTGTCGCCGGGGATCCCACCGGCCGTCAGCAGCGTGACACGTCCGGCGTTGCCGCCGTAGTCGATGGTGATCCGCTCGGTGGCACCGCTTCCCTCCTTGGCGACCACCTTGCCCATCCCGTACTTGGGGTGGTTGTGCCGATCCCCGACGTCGTAGCTGACGTACTTGTTGCGGCTGCGCACCGGATCCGGTGAATACGAAGACCGACCTCGACTGCCACCGGAGAATCCTCCGTCGCGTCCGAAGACACCCCCGCCCGACCCTCCGAAGCCACTCGCGGATCGGCGCGGCTCGGTCCGCCGCCACTCGAGTAGGTGCTGCGGGATCTCTTGTAGGAAGCGCGATTCCGGATTCGACACCGGCTGGCCCCAGGAGGCACGCATCACCGCGCGGGTCAGGTACAGGCGCTGCTTGGCCCGGGTGATGCCGACGTAGGCGAGGCGGCGTTCCTCGCTCAGCTCGGCCGGATCGCCCAGCGCGCGCAGATGCGGGAAATGCCCGTCCTCCCAGCCGGTGACGAAGACGACCGGGAACTCCAGACCCTTGGCGGTGTGCAGGGTCATCATGGTGACCACGCCGTCACCCTCGTCGGGCACCTGGTCCGCATCCGCCACCAACGACACCCGCTCCAGGAAGGCGGCAAGGGATCCCGGTTCGGGTTCGCCCTCGGTGTCACGGCCGAGTTCCGCAGCCTCATCCGCGTCGGGTTCAGCCTCCGCCGCAGCCGCTGCATCGGCACTGAATTCCCTTGCCACCGCGACGAGTTCGTTGATGTTGTCCAGCCGCGCACCATCCTGCGGGTCGTTCGACGCCTCCAGTTCGGATCGATACCCGGTGCGTTCGACGATGGCGTCGACCAGTTCGCCGATGTCGGCTCCCTCGGTGGCCGCATCGATGAAGGCCACCGATTCGTCACCGGGCTCGGCTTCGGAGAAGGCGGCCAGGTAGTCGGTGCGCAGCCCCTCGATGAGGTCGACGAACCCGCCGATCTGTTTGACCGCACGGGTGTTGAGCAGCGCCACCTTCCCGTCGGCCGCGTCGATCAGCGCCTCGTAGAAGCTGCGACCGGTGTTCTCGGCGTGGACCGCGACACACGCCTCGGCGCGGTCACCGATGCCGCGTCGCGGCGTGTTCAGGATGCGTCGCAGGCTGACCGAATCGTCCGGGTTGGCCACGACCCGCAGGTAGGCGACGATGTCGCGAACCTCTTTGCGCTCGTAGAAGCGTGTCCCACCGACCACCTTGTAGGGGATGCCGTGGCGAACGAAAACCTCTTCGAGCGCCCGGGATCCGGTATTGGTGCGGTAGAAGACCGCGACGTCGGCGTAACTGTGACTACTGGAACCACCGATGGAGTAATCGGTGAGCGACTCGATCTCCTTGGCGATGAACTGCGCCTCGTCGCGGTCCGAGTCCGCCACGTACCCGACGATCAGCTCACCATCGCCGGAGTCGGTCCACAGGCGCTTCTCGCGGCGACCGGAGTTGCGTGCGATCACCGCGTTGGCGGCCGACAGAATCGTCTGGGTCGATCGGTAATTCTGTTCCAGCAGAATCGTTTCCGCATTCGGGAAGTCGCGTTCGAACTCCTCGATGTTGCGAATGGTTGCGCCGCGGAAGGCGTAGATCGACTGGTCGGCGTCACCCACCACACACAGTTCGGACGGTTCCAGCCCCGAGGCGGTGGGACGCTCGCCCACCAATTCCCGAATCAGCACGTACTGGGCGTGGTTGGTGTCCTGATACTCGTCGACCAGTACATGCCGGAACCGGCGCCGGTAGTACTCGGCGACCTCGGGATGACGCTGCAGCAGTGCGACCGTCTCCCCGATCAGATCGTCGAAGTCGAAGGCGTTCGCGGTCCGAAGGCGTCGCTGATACTCGGCGTAGATGGACGCGATCGTCTGCGCCGACGGCTCGTCCTCGGCGGCGGCGGCCTTCGCCTCGTCGGGTCCGACGAGTTCGTTCTTGAAATTCGAGATCGCCACCGCGACACCGCGCGGCGCGAATTTCTTCGGATCCAGGTCGAGATCGCGGATGACCATCCCCAGCAGACGTTTGGAATCGTCGGAGTCGTAGATGGAGAAGTTCGAGTTCATATCCCCCAACAGCGCCGACTGTGCCCGCAGGATGCGCACGCACGTCGAGTGGAAGGTGGAGACCCACATGTAGGCCGCTCGCGGTCCGACCAGGTCGATGACCCGCTCACGCATCTCGGCGGCCGCCTTGTTGGTGAAGGTGATGGCCAGCACCTGCCCCGGCGTCACGTCACGCGCCGCGAGCAGGTACGCGATCCGGCGGGTGAGCACCGCAGTCTTACCCGACCCGGCGCCCGCGACGATCAGCAGCGGCACACCGCTGTGCAGCACCGCGGCCCGCTGCTGCGGATTGAGCCCGTCAATCAAACGTCCGACTGCGTCGTCGGAGGTTGTGGCGGCGGCCGGGCGGCGGGTGGCGGGAGAGGCAGAATCAGTGCTTGTCATCGGTATTTCAGGCTACCCGGCGACCCCGACATCGCTGTAGCGAGCCATCCCCGACCTCGGACTCGGGCACGGCGACGAGACGATGCTCTCGAATCGTCGGGTCTGCCGGTTAGGATGTGCTTCGCAGATCCGGCATTTCCTTGCACCCGGTGTTTGTCCAGATGGAGGACCGTCGATGAAGAGCAAGTCCAAGGTTCCGGCCGCGATCGTCCTGGCGGTCGGGGTCGTCGCCGCGGTGGTCGCGGTGATCGTGGCCCTGATCCCGATGGGCAAGTCCGGGGCGGCCGAACCGACGGCCGCCTTCCGCGCCCAGGCGAGCCTCGACGAGGTGATGTTCAAGCTCTTGAACGCCCCCGCGGTGAAGTACACCGGCAAATTCGATTACCAGACCGGTCAGGGGACGAGCGGCGCCGTCGAGTTCACCGATCTGACCGCGACCGCCTCCAACAGCGTGCAGGGCACCGTCCGGATCGCCGGACAGCAAGGTGAGTACCGGCAGCTTGGCAACGTCGAATATCTCAGCGCGCCGGTCGCACTGTGGAATTCGCTGCTCAGCGATAACCAGAGGAACTCCCTGGACACCACCCCCCTCAACAACAAGTGGGCCAGCCCGACCTATACCTCGTTGCCGTCGATCGGGGTGCAGCTGTCGTCGAACAATGTCGCGGGCAACGTCCTGAACACCGAACGCTCCCTGCCCGCCGACCAGCAGCCCGAGTTGCCCGCGTCGCTGGAGTTGCCCGCCCCCAACAAGGGTCTTCCCGACGCCCGATTCTGGCCGACGTCCGATCCCCCGGTCACCTTCGTCGGCGACAACGTCGTCCGCGTCGGCGACGCCGAGGTCACCTTCAACCCGGAGACCAAGGACGTCACCCACATCAAGAACAAGTACAAGTGGTTCTCCTACACGATCACGCTCGACACCGACGTCACGCTCCTCAAGTCGGAACAGGCGAAGACCCTCTTCGCCAACCAGGAGGCGATCCTCAACGACCTCGTCAGCGTTCCCGCTCCCGGACTCGTCCCCAGCGGCGGCGTGAACAGCGCGGTGCGTCTGAACGCGGCAGGCTGCGACGGGCTGCGCTGCACGTGGAACGTGACCGCCAACGGCGCACAGACCGCCACCGGCTCGTCGACGGCGGGACATTTCAACTTCGGTCTCACCGCCACCTACACCCTCAACGGCCGTCCGATCCCCGGAACCTGCAACCTCGTCCTGCGTGCCGACTTCGGCACTGTCGCACGCAACCGATGTGTCGTCAGCGTTCCCGGCGCAGGCACGGTCCGCATCATGCCGACCAACACCTATCTCGGTTTCCTCGACCAGTCCGCCGAGGAACTGCGCAAGTACCTCACCGAAACCGAGGAACGGACCAATTCGCGCAACGAGTTCGTCCGCACCGGTTACAAGAAACTCGACGCCGCGCTGTACGGGTCGATCAACGTGAATGTCCTGCCCAGCTTCATCGCCATCGACAAGGGCGGCTACCTCTTCGACGGCGTCAGCCCACGTGGATCGCTCACCATCACCTTCGCCAACGGCTACGCCTCGCATGTCACCGGTGGCCGCTTCGACCCCAACTGGCCGGGCACCGACACCCTCAAACGCCAACTCGGCGAACAGGTCAAGGCGGCGAACGGAACCAAGGTGATCTACTTCGCCGCCGAACGTGACACCGCCACCGCGCTGCAGGCCATGGTGCGCGATGTCTACCCCTCGACCGAAGAGGACAAGTCACCGGTCCTGGTCGGCTACCAGCCGCCCTCGGCGAGCTGATCCATTCGCCAGCGGTCCGTTTCAGTTGCCGAACAGACCAGCCTGCACCACTTCGCCGACCCGACCCTGACCGGTGTGCATCGCGAGTCCGGGAGTGATCGGGGCCAGGTTGAGGTGGCGCCCCTGGCCACCGAGCTGGACGTAGACCATATGGAGTCCCGCCCGGACCGGGACGCTGAGCGCGGCACCGCCGTCGAACCACATCCGCATTCGGCCATCCCGGTCGGCGCAATAGCTGAGCGCGATCGTCCACGGCCACCGGATCAGCGGCCCATCCAGCGAAAGCCGTGCGGGACCGGTCAGTTCGGGCCGATTACATGCTCCCGAACCCGCCGCGATGGTGCGTGCCGCGGTCACCGCCCCGGGAACCAGCCGCCCCGCGGTGTCCAGTACCCGCAGTTGATCTGTGACCACACCGAAGTCGGGCCGCGCACGCACCCGGCCGAAGGTCCGGCTGATCTGGTTGTACGGATAGGCGATGGGTAGCAACACCTCCAGTGGCAGAGCCTGATCGAACATCGCGTGGCTGGTGTCCTCGGCGAGCGCAGCGGTCGCGGTATCGAGATAATCGCCGGTGGGGTTGTCTCGCCATGCCCGCCCGAAGGCGCTCAACGACACCGTCGACGACACGATCAGGGCACCCACCACAACCACACCCACCACAACCGGGCGCGTCCGCGCGGCCTGCCGCACATCCGTCGGAGGATCGGTGTCGTCAGCGGCCCCGAACGCGGCGTCGGTGCGCCCGGTCGGGGACCCGTCACCAGCCCCGGTCCGTCCCGGCGCGGCCAGCACCAGTGCGATCGCGATCGTCACCACCAGCGCCGTATCGGGCAGATAGCGCATGGTCTGCGCCAGTTCCAGGGCGGTATTGCCGCTGGAGCGGTTCCACATCACCGGCACCTGCGCCAGCACCACATACGCCCCCAGCAGCCCGATCACCCACCCGGCTCCCTGGCGTCGGATCACCGCCCAGGCGGCCGCACCGGCGACGACGAGCCAGCCTGCGATCACCATCCACGTCGGTGCGATACCCATCGGCGGACTCGGATTCCAGCGGTCCCACTGCCACGGACCACCGACCACCGACGGGACGACGGCGTCGTTGACCGACCGCCACATCAGCTGCGCGGTCTGCGACGCGGAGTGGATGCCGGCTGTCGCACCGGATACCGACAGGAAAAGCACCGCCCAGATCGCGGCGAGCACGGCGAGCGCGGCCCACAGTGGCCGGGCCGACACCACCGCGGTGGCCAGCGGACTGATCCGATGGCGCACCCGCACCGGTACCCCGTCCGGGGCGTCGGATCCGCTGCTGAAACGCACCGCGAGCGTCGCCGCCGCCAACGCCACCGGCGCGATGTAGAGCGACTTCTCGAAGAAGGTCAACGCGATCAGGAAGATGATCGCCGACCGGACCGCGATCACGCGCAGGCGTCGAGGATCCCGGGTGCGACAGGCCAGGACCGCATCGCCGACGATCCAGGCCATCGCGGCCTGCATCGGCAGCGTGTTCAGCCCCGACGACCACCACACGAATGCCGGCATCGTCATCGGGTTGAACAGGTAGAAGGCGAAGACGAGCAACGCACCCGCCTCCGCGCGGGGCGCCAGAATACGGATCATCCGCCACACCGCCAGCGACGCGACCACCTGCCCGGCGATCAACGTCGCCGCTGGTAGCGCCCAGTTCAGCGGAGCGAGGATCGTTGTCACTCCGGCGGCGAGGAAGGCGGCAGGCATGAAGTGGCCGTCATGACTGTGCCCGAGGAAGTCCCACGACAACAGCCCGAACTCCGACGACCGGCCGATGAGAATGAGATCGTCCCAGTAGAAGCTGCCGGTGACCACCAGCCAGCCACGCATCGCCAGCGCCCCAACCATCAGCATCAGCGCGATCGCCGACACCCTCCGACTCTTGAGCATGAGTCCATCCTCCCCGGGCGCACACGAGCCGGGTACATCCGGTCACGTCAGCCGGGCGTGGCAAGATCAGCACCGTGACCGACGACAGCCCAACCAGCCGCGGCGACGACGACGAGCCCCAAAAGTCAGCCCCCGCGCCCTTCGATCAGACGATCGACTTGGCGCACTACCAGCTGTCCTCCCAGGTCGACGCGCTGCCCGACGACATCGATGAACTGCGTCGCGAGATCGATCGCCTGGACGCGATCATCCTCGGCGCGGTCAAGCGACGGTCGGCGGTGTCGAAGAAGATCGGCGCCGCGCGGATGGCGTCGGGCGGCACCCGGCTCGTGCACAGCCGCGAGGTCAAGGTCCTCGAACGTTTCGCCGACCTCGGACAAGAGGGCCACACCCTGGCGATGCTGCTGCTGCGGCTGGGACGCGGTCCGCTCGGCCGGTAGCGCCGGCCACAGCACCGCACCCGGCGTATCGGACATCACAGCGTCGCACGGTTCGGGCTCAGCACATAGGGTGGTGAGTCATGAGCAGCGATGTGGCGGGCGGCGAGTTCACGGCGAGCGATCACGAGGACATCACCGCCACGCAATCCTGGCAGGCGCTGGCTGCGCACCAGCCGCATGTGTACGCGATGCATCTGCGCGAGGTCTTTGCTGTCGACCCCGCCCGCGGGCATGAGCTGACCGTCGACGTCGGCGACCTACACATCGACTATTCCAAACATCGGGTGCTGCGCGAGACCCTGGAGTTGCTGGCCAGCCTGGCCCGCGAGGTCGGACTCGAGGACCGCCGCGACGACATGTTCGCCGGCGCGCACATCAACACCACGGAGAACCGGGCCGTACTGCACACCGCCTTGCGGCTACCGGCCGATGCGACGCTCGTCGTCGACGGTCAGGATGTGGTCGCCGACGTACACGCCGTGCTGACCGCGATGGGCACCTTCACCGATCGGTTGCGCAGCGGAGAATGGAAGGGCCACACCGGGAAAGCGATCACCGACGTCGTCAACATCGGCATCGGCGGTTCCGATCTCGGCCCGGTCATGGTCTACGAGGCACTGCGCCACTACGCCGACGGCGGCATCCGCTGTCACTTCGTGTCCAACGTCGACCCGGCCGACCTGGTCGCCACCCTCGCCGACCTCGATGCCGAGACAACACTGTTCATCATCGCGTCCAAGACCTTCACCACACTGGAGACCCTGACGAATGCGAGCGCTGCCCGCACCTGGCTGTTGCGGGCGCTCGGCGCAGACGCCGAAGCCGTGGCGAAACATTTTGTGGCAGTGAGCACCAACGCCGACGAGGTCTCGGCCTTCGGGATCGACACCACCAACATGTTCGGATTCTGGGACTGGGTCGGGGGACGCTACTCCGTCGACTCGGCTATCGGGTTGTCGGTGATGGCCGCGATCGGCAAGGAACGCTTCGCCGAATTCCTCGACGGATTCCGGATCGTCGACGAACATTTCCGCACCCAGCCACTGGAGCGCAATGCGCCGGTGATCCTCGGCCTGATCGGTCTCTGGTACTCCAACTTCTGGGATGCGGCCACCCGCGCGGTACTTCCGTACGCCAACGACATGGGACGTTTCGCCGCTTACCTCCAGCAGCTCACGATGGAGTCGAACGGCAAGTCCGTCACCCAATCCGGCCATCACGTCACCACCGACACCGGCGAGGTGTTCTGGGGCGAACCGGGCACCAACGGACAGCACGCCTTCTACCAGTTGCTGCATCAGGGCACGCGGATGATCCCGGCCGATTTCATCGGATTCGCCGAATCGACCGACGATCTGCCCACCGGAGCGGACGGGTCGGGTTCGATGCAGGATCTGCTGATGAGCAATTTCTTCGCGCAGACCAAGGTGCTCGCCTTCGGCAAGACGGCCGACGAGATCGCCGCCGAGGGCGTGCCGCCGAATGTGGTGGCGCACAAGGTGATGCCCGGAAATCGTCCGACCACCTCGATCCTCGCCCCCAAACTGACCCCGTCGGTACTCGGCCAGCTCATCGCACTCTACGAACACCAGGTCTTCGTCGAAGGCATGATCTGGGGTATCAATCCGTTCGATCAGTGGGGTGTCGAACTCGGCAAGACGCAGGCGAAGGAACTGCTCGGCGTCATCACCGATGCCGCGGCACCGTCGGCCGCCGACGACTCATCCACCGACGACCTGGTCCGCTGGTACCGCACGCACCGCGGCCGGGCGATCTAAGGATATTATGTAGTGCCCCAGCGACTTTCGTCGAATACCTCGTCGGGAACCGCATCGCCGGGTTGCACACCCAGTTCGGCCATCCGTCCCATCAGCGCGGCCCCAACCGCGATGAACGTCAGCAGATCCTGCGTCTGCACCGAGCGCTCCGCCGCGTCACCGCCGAGGAACTCGTAGGTGGCCGGCGGCACACAGGAACCCATGTCGATGGCGCGGGTCCCGGTGGCCTCCCGCCACGCGTCGAAGCTCTCCACGTCGACGGCTTCGGCGATGGTTCCGTTACGGACCGCGACCAGCACCTCGTCGAAGGTGGCCAATTCCCCCGAACTGCCGCTGGACGCGTCGAACCCGAAGACGACGTCATCGGCGAACTCCTCGTCGTCGGCGAGGGTGAAATACACGATCCCGCGCCAGTCCGAGCCGAGCGCCACCACGTCGGTCCGGCCGAAAACGTCGTCGAGAAGGTCGGCAACCTCCGCGCCACGCCGGTCGGAGAACAGCTGAAACGCACCGTTGGCCACCACTTGCCCCTGCTTGGTCGTCACATCGGTTACCTTACGCAGGGTGAGATGCGATCGTTGGTTCCGCCGGGCCGCCATCCTGTCCGCATGCGCCGGACTGGCCGTCACACTCGGGGCATGTTCATCCGCCGACGATCCGGACGGCACCACTGCCAGACATGATCCGACGCCGGTACCGATGTCGGCGTCGGTGACCGTCGCCCCTGGTGCGCATCCACGCACCGACCCGGGTACGACGCTCGACTTCGGCGAGACGGCAACCCTTCCGGCCCAGGCCTTCACCGCCGGCGGCGCGCTCGCCCAGTTCACCGTCACCGGGATCACCCCGGCCCGCGATGTCCCCGACACCGTCACCCACGGTGGTGAACCGTATTTCGTCTACGTGACCGTGACCTCGCTGGCAAGCCATGCGTCGCCGGGTCCCGGCGTGGTCGGATTGGCGGGTTCCGCCGACGGCCGGGCACCCGCCCTGACCATCTCGCCGACGGTCGGGGTGCCCGGCTGTACGGCCACCACCCCACCGGCGACGATGCGGCGCGGCGAGTCGTATGCGACCTGCCTACTGGCGATCGCCGAGACCGGCCAGGATCTACCGCAGGTCATTTACTGGGCCGACACCACCGGTGACGACGCGCTCGACTATCAGCGGGCGCCGGTCGTCTGGCGTGCGCCGACTCCACCAGCGCCCCCGACCTCGTAGCCCACCCCGACCCGACCGCCACCCCACCCGAAACTAGGGGACGAACATTCCTCCCCCACTTTCGCGTTCATCCCCCAACTACAACTAGCCGAACAACCCACACCTAGGGGACGAACTCGTCCCCTACTTTCAGGACCCACCCCGCCCGAAACTAGGGGACGAACATTCCTCCCCCACTTTCACGTTCATCCCCCAACTACAACTAGCCGAACAACCCACACCTAGGGGACGAACTCGTCCCCTACTTTCGGCCGGGGGGCTAGGTGAGGCGCCGGGAGATCGCCGGCGGGAGGTGACGTAAGGCCGCCGCGATCGGCAACCAAGGCCAGGCGGGCACCGGCGCCCACGACTTCTCCGCCTCGATCGCCTTGACCATCGCGTCCACCCCGACGTCGGTCCCGGCCATCAGCGAAGTCTTCACCCCACGATTGATGTCGGTCTCGATGTAGCCGGGCAGGATCACCGACACGGTGATCGGTGACTTCGCGAACTCGGTCTGCAACCCTTCCCCGAGCGCCGACAGACCTGCCTTCGACGCTGAATACGCGGCCTGTGCCTTCGGCAGCCCCCGGATCGAACTCATCGAGCTGATCAGCACCAGGTGACCGGAGTTCTGCTCGCGGAAGATCTCCAGCGCGGCCTCGATCTGCGCGAGCGCACCGATCAGGTTGGTTTGGATGGTCTCGATGTTGGCGTGTGCCTTACCAGTTCCCAGCGGGGCTCCCTTGCCCAGGCCCGCGTTGACGATGACGCGGTCGAGACCGCCCAGCTCGTCGCGGAGCCTGCCGAAGGCGACCGGGACGGCGTCGGTGTCGGTGACGTCGAGTGCGGCGAGGGCGACCTGTGCAGCCGACGGACGCAGTTCGGCGGCCAGTTCCTCCAGACGTTCGACGCGCCGCGCGGCCAGCGCCAGGGAACGACCCTGCGCGGCGAACCGGCGGGCCATCCCCTCGCCCAGTCCGGAGCTGGCACCGGTGATCAGGATCTTGTCTCGCGTCCGCATGGCGGACAGCCTACTGGGCCGCGAATCGGCCCGTCACGCCGTCCAAGCCGTCAGTCGGAGTGCGTCGATGAGGGTGTCGGTCGACTCGGCGTCGCCGACGGTGAGCCGCAGCCCGTACTTCCCGCATCGCTTGCCGATCACCCCGACGCTGGCCAGCAGTCGCCCGACCTGCAGGCCGTCGTCGCCGGGTAGGAACACGAAGTTGCCCTGCCCGGGCAGCGGCGGCGATCCGATCTCGGTCAGTCGTCGTGCCAATCGATCACGTTCGGCGCGAATCGCTTTGACGCGTTCATCCAATTCCGCGCGGGCGGCCAGAGCCACCGGGACCGCGGCGGTGGCCGCGGGGGCGATCCCGAACGGGATCTCCCAGGTCCGCAGTGCCGCCGCGATCACCGGGTCGGCGATCGCGTAGCCCACGCGCAACGCCGCCAGGCCGTAGGCCTTCGAGAATGTGCGTATCGCGATCAGATTCCGATGGCGGCGCAACAGTGCCACCACGTCGATCGGATCGTCGCAGAACTCCCGGTACGCCTCGTCGAAGAGCACCGGCACGCTCGGCGGCACGTCGTCGAGGAAGTCCCGCAGCTCGACGTCGGCGATCACCGCCCCGGTCGGATTGTGCGGCGAACACAGGACCACCGCCGCGGTATCCGGCCCGACGGACCGTGCGAGCCCGTCGAGATCGACGCCCCCGGCGGGGGTGAGTGCGACCTCAGCCACTCCCATCCGCAGCATCCCGGCCAGGATCGGATAACCGTCGAAGGTCGGGATCGCAGTCGCCAGCTCTGGAACCTCGACGCCGCGGGCGCGCGCACGCCGCCGTGCCTCGGACAGAATCATCCCGGCTACGCCGGTCGCACCGGCCCCGATGCTCAGCCAGTGCGCCGGCAACCCGAGATGTGCGGCGATCATCTCGCGCAGCCGATCCGGCAGGAAGTCGGGGTAGCGGTTGACCCGGCTGATGTCGCTTGCCAGTGCGTCCTCGACCGCGGGCAGCGGCCCGAACGGGGATTCGTTGAGATCCAACCGGATCCGGCGATCGCGGGTTCGGGAAGGGGTGACCGCTTGCGGCGGGACCAGCAACGTCATCGGCCCATCCATCTGATCGCGGCCGCACCCGCGAAATCTCCGGCGTGGGCGAAGGCCGCGGTCATCACCACATCGCCGGGGGCGATCCGCCAGTCCTCGATCGCCGCGTCCAGGGTGACCGGGATGCCGACACCGAACAGGTTTCCGCATTCGTCGAAGGTGTCCGGATGACGTTCGGCGGGCAGTTCCAGCGCTTCGCGCCAGTTGCGCAGGAAGATCCGGTTGGGCTGGTTGGTGATCAGCCAGTCCAGATCGGGTGGGGCAATCCCCACCTCGTCGGCCACCTCGATCGCCGTCTCCGGGACCATCCGGTTCCCACGGGCGAGAACCTTGATGATCTTGGCGTCGGTGAATCCGATGTGGATCTGCCCCGAACCCGCCTCCCAGTACTTGCGGTCGGGTTCGGCGGCGGCCACCACTGTCGCCCGAGTACTGACCGTAGGAGTGGCAGCGTGAGCCCAGAACGGGGCTACCCCTGGACATGTCGGCGGTCACCACGGCCATGGCCGCACCATCTCCGGGTATCGCGGCCTGCGGCTTGCCCCGAACCCGACTCTGGGTGAACACCTGCGACGCACTGTTCTGCGCCAGTGCGATGATCGCCCGGCGACCGGCTCCGCCGTGTATCAGCGCGGCAGCCAGCTCGATCATGTACACGAAAGCCGCACACCCGCCGTTGTGGACGTCGAGCACCACATTCGGGCGTAGACCGAGGCGATGGGCGAGTTCACCACCGCATCCGCGCACCGGGACCTCCGGCAATTGACTGTGCGTGAGCACGATGTCGGCGGAGTCGAGGAAGTCGTCGCCGTGCCTGCTCTGCAACCTGCGCGCCGCGGCGAGCATCATGTCCGCCGACGTTTCTCCCTCGGCGGCATGGTGACGGAATGCGGGCGGGGCGAACATCGGGTTGCCGCTCAGCCGATCGTCCTCCGCGAACTCGGCGAAATATGATGCGGGGACCCGTTTTTCCGGTAGATATCCGGCGACGTCGAGTAGTGCGACAGGTGCGACGCCGATCATCGGCTCATCCATTCTGGTGTCAGGGGCAGGCCGTGGGAGTGCCGGTACTCGGCGATCGCGGTGATGTTGTCGAGTTCGATCTGGTGGCCGATGTTGAACATCCCCCAGTGGTCGCCGACCCACTCCTCGCGTGCGGGTGGGGCGAGTTCGGGAAAGGGGTTCTCGTCGTAGAACGGGTGACGGCAGTTGTTCCACAGCACCACCGATCCCGGCTTGTTCAACACGATCTGCGCGTCGACGACCCGCATCAGATAGATCATCCAGAGGTGTTGGCCCTGATCCCACGCACAGTGATAGTCGACGGTCATCACATGCGGATCGCATTCGGTGCGAACATAGATTTCGGTGTCCTCGCCGAGGCGGTCGTACGCGTGCCACAGGCCGGGTTCGTCGGTGGTCGTGAAATCGCGCAATCCGTATGTCCACTCGCTCAGGGCGCGGGTATCGGCCAGCCATTCGTACAACGGACGCGGTGGTGCGTCGACGTAGCCCTGGACCGGACAGAAGTCGCCGTAGATCGCGTCATGCGGATAGACGGATCGGATCCGTTCGGCGACAATCGGTTCCGCCACCGGTCTGGGGTGGGTCTCGATCCTGGTCAGCCCGGGTAGCGTGGCCGCGTCGTCGCCGAGGTCGTTCAGCATGGGATAGACGGTGGTCATCAGGTCACCTCTCGTTGAGAAACGGTGCGAATGGGGGGATCTCGTCGGGATCGACGTCGATGACGAGACAGTTGGGGCCGTCGGCGGTCAGCAGATCCGCACTCGCGGCCCGCAGTAGCAGCGGATCGTGACTGGTGCGAACGTCCAGGCCGGGGAACATGGCCGCGAGGCCGGGTGCGAAATCGGTGTGCCCGAAACGGTTCAGGCTCGGGGTGCCAGGGAAGAACTGCTTCTCCCGCGTGATGCACATACCGTGCGCATCGTTGTTCAGGATCACCAGCGTCACCGGCGCGGAGTACTCGATCGCGGTGTGGATCTCCATGCCGTGCATGAAGAATGCGCCGTCGCCGGCGATCACGACGGTGCGTCGTGGCTGTCGCCGATGGGCGACGCTGGCCGAGATGGCATATCCGACCCCGGCGGCGATGGCGTATCCCATCCCGCCCATCCCGAGCGCGACGGTGAAACGTCCAGGACCGAACGGCAAGTGATGGGTGGCGGCGGCGCCGGCGTTGCCCGCGTCGGCGAAGACCGCACATCCCGGCGGCATCGACGCACCGACGATCTCGATCGCCCGACGCAGCGACAGTCGGGTACCGGTGTCGTGGCTCGGTACGGCCAAGGAGGTGCGGACGGCTGCCGGTCGACGCCCTGGTTCCAGACCGGAGTCACGCAACGCCTCCGACAACCGGTGCAGCGCGGCAGGCAGATCCGGGCATTCGATCGACGACGACCCCTCCCCGCCGGTGCCCTCGGGTGGACGCGGGGCCGCCCGGCCGAGATGGACGACCGGCCGCTCGGCGAGCAGGTCGTCGAGGCCGAACCGGTCGGTCACCGACATCCGGCACCCGATCGACAGGACCACGTCGGCCTCGGCAATCGCCCGCCGCGCCGACGGATGTCCCATCACGCCGGTCACACCGGCACAGGACCGGACGTCCCCGACCGCATCCCGGCCACCGGGGGACGCCACCGTTTGTGCACCGAGTTGGGCTGCCAGTAGGTCGATCTCGTTGCCGAGACGTCCGACGGAAGCCTCCTCGCCGACCCACACACAGATGGTCCGCCCTCTTCCACGCAGTCGGGCGAGTTCGGCGGCCAGCGCCCCGATCTCCCGGTCCGGGAAGGGTTCCGGTGTCGTCATCCACTCGTGCGCAGCCGCGCCGATGACCGCATCGGACGCCTGGACATCGCGCGGGATCGCCAGTGCTGCCGGATATCCCGAAGCCAGTGTGGCTGCCGCCCTGCACATCGCAGCATCGACCTCGCGCGCGTCACGGATGATCTCGCAGGACCCGACCACCCCCGACAGGGTGGTGAGGAAATCGATGGTGTCCGGCGGCGTGAGCATGTCCTGGAAGGCACCCGCACCGGTCAGCGCGCACGGCGGCATCCCGATCAGCGCGAGCACCGGGACCCGGCTGTCGTAGGACTCGGCCAGCGCCGGCAGCACATTCATCGCACCGCCACCCGACGTGGTGATCACCGCACCATATCCGCCGGTGATCCGGGCGGTGCCGTCGGCCATGGCACCGGCGGCGAATTCGTGTTTGGCCACCACCGGGGCCATCCCCGGCGCTCGGACCGCGGCGTCGTAGATGTGCTCGATGTTTGCGCCGTGGACCCCGAAGATGACCGGGATGTCGAGCCCGCGGAGGAGGTCGACCAGGTGGTCGGCCACCGACCGGGTGGTGTCCGCCTCGGCAACACCCCGTCGGGGTACGTCCCGCGTGGGGGCACGCTGCCGTCTGACGCTCTGGTGGGAGGCAATCGCTGTCATGTGCCCACAGTGCGCCCACACACCTGAAGGTTCACTGAAGCGGCCATTCGCCCAGGCTCTTTCGGCTCCTCGATGATCGGCTTACGATGACCCCAGGGGTGTCACAACCGTCTTCGGTCGGTGATGCCACGCGAGGAGTCACATGAGCGGATCATCGTCCGGCGCTTCGGCGTCGCGGTCGGCGGGATTCCGAAAGCTGTTCCGCCGCAACCAGGGTGTGCGCGCGCGATCGACGATCGTGGGTACCGTCCTGCTCACGGTGGCGCTGGCGATCGGCGCGGCGGTGATGCTGGTCATGCTCGATCGCACCAACAACCGCACCATGTACAACGCGACCAACTACCACGCGTACGAGCTGGCCGAGATGATCCGCAGCGGCGGCGTCGCCTCCATTCCGGCCAACGAACTCGTCGCCGGCAGTGGCGGCGCGGACATGATTCAGGTGGTCGACGCGCACGGCCGGATCGTCGCGGCCTCACCCAACGCGCCCGCCGTCCCCCTCTCCGACGCGAACCCGGCGGGCGGTGGGGCATCCTCGATCTCCGGGCCGATGGTTCCCGGCGACGACACCACCTATTGCGGCACCGTCGTCACCGCGGTGTTCGGGGATCAGCAGTATCGCGTGATCGCCGTCATCTCCGCCGAACCCTTTCGTCAGTCGCTGCTCAATACGGCCATCATCCTGGCCATCGAATTGCCGATCCTGATCGGCCTCGCGGCCATCGCCATCTACTATTTCGCCGGTCGCGCGATGCGCCCGGTCGGGCGAATCACCTCCCAGGTCAACGCGATCACCTCGTCGGATCTCTCCCGCCGGGTCCCGGTACCCACCACCGACGACGAGATCACCCGGCTGGCGACGACGATGAACGAGATGCTCGACCGCCTCGACCGCGGTCGGCATGCGCAGCTGCGGTTCATCGGCGACGCCTCCCACGAGATGCGCAGTCCGCTCACCACGATCGTCGGGATGCTCGATCTCGCCGACTGCACGGACTCGGCCATCGACCTCGACACCGTCCGCACGATCCTGCTGCCCGAGGCGCAGCGGATGCAGAAGATGGTCGAAGACCTGCTACTGCTCGCACGTGCCGACGAGTCCGGCCTCGGTCTGACGATCCGCGACGTGGATCTCGACGATCTGGTCACCGCGGAGGTCCGGCGGATCCGATCGCTCGGCCTGGCGACGGTCACCGCGACGATCATGCCGATCCGCGTGTCGGGTGACCCGGAGAAGTTGGGCCGCGCCCTGCGCAACCTCACCGAGAACGCCATCGCGCACGCCTCGACGACGGTCGGTGTGCACATGTCGGTCGACCCCGAAGGCGGGCTGGCCCGCATCTCCGTCGCCGACGACGGCCCCGGAATCCCGCTCGCGTCCCGAACCGCCGTCTTCGAGCGATTCACCCGGCTCCGCCCCGATCGTCGTACCGCCGACGGTTGCGGGCTGGGACTCTCGATCGTGCACGAGATCGTTCGCGCACACGGTGGCACGGTCGAGGTCGTCGGTCCGTCGCCCGGATTCACCCACGGTGCCACCTTCGTCATCACCCTCGACGTGCCCGACGCACCGTCCGATGAATCGACCGACACATCCACGGCGGGGCGCCCGGCCTCCGAGAGTTCGACTCAGATGGCGCGCAGGCGATAGCCCGCACCACGCACGGTCTCGATGGACCGGACCCCGAACGGTGCGTCGATCCGCTTGCGCAGATAGCCGACATACACCTCGACGATGTTGGGGTCGCCCTCGAAGTTCTGATCCCACACCGAATGCAGGATCTCAGTCTTGGAGACCACCGTGTCGTGGTTACGGATCAGAAACTCAAGGACTGCGAATTCCCTTGGGGTCAGCTCGATCTGGCGGCCGTCTCGGGTGACGGTGTGATTGGCCGGGTCGACGACCAGTCCACCGGCGACCAACTGCGCAGGCCGCTCCGGCGCACCGCGTCGCAACAGTGCACGCAGCCGCGCCATCAGCACGACCACGGAGAAGGGTTTGACGAGGTAGTCGTCGGCGCCACAATCGAGGGCCTCCGCCTGATCGTATTCGCCGTCCTTGGCGGTCAGCATCAGCACCGGGGTCCAGATCTCGCGGGAGCGCATCTCGTCGAGCACCCGATAGCCGTTGAGCCGGGGCAACATGATGTCGAGGACGATGACGTCGAACTCACCCTCCGTGGCCCGCCACAACCCGTCGACCCCGTTGTCGGACAACGTGACCGCCCAACCGTCGGCGGTCAGTGCCCGACGCACGGTCTCGGCGACCCGCGGGTCGTCGTCGACGACGAGTGCGTGCACGCGATCACCTCATTTCAGCAACCGGGACATCCGTCGATCTGCCAGGACCTTTCCGCCGGTCTGGCAGGTCGGGCAGTACTGGAAGGACCGGTCGGTGAAGGACACCTCGCGGACGGTATCCCCGCAGACCGGACACGGCAGCCCGGTGCGGGCATGGACGCGCAGACCGGTGCGCTTCTCCGATTTCAGGCGCGCCACCTCCTGACCGTCGAGACGCGCGATGGCGTCACCGAGCACGGCGCGGATCGCGTCGTGCAGGGTTGCCACCTGCTCGGCGGACAGCGACTTCGCGGTCGCGAACGGCGACAGTCGCGCGACGTGCAGGATCTCGTCCGAGTAGGCGTTACCGATGCCTCCCATGATGCGCTGATCGGTCAGGACGTTCTTGATCCGACCTGCGTGTCCGGCCAGGATCGTCGCGAAGGCGGCTTCGTCGAGGGCGAGGACGTCGGGGCCCAGGGTCGCCACCCGATCGATCTCGGCCAGGTCGCGCACCACCCACACCGCGAGCCGCTCCTGCGTGCCCGCCTCGGTGACATCGAAGCCCTCGCCGGGCAGCCCGCAGTGCACCCGCAACGCGATCGGCGACCGACCGCCCGGACGCAACGGCTTCGGGGACAGGTCCTCACTCCAGCGCAGCCAGCCCGCCCGGGACAGGTGGATGACGACCGAAATCGTCGGATCGTCGGCGGACTCCGATCCGGGCACGGTGTGGATGACCAGGTATTTTCCGACGCGTCCCACGGATTCGATGATCCGGCCGGGCAGCGCGGTGACGGGCGGATCAGCGGTCTTGAGCACCGACAACGATGCGACGTCGACCCGCCGGATCGGGAGTCCGGCTGCTCGTCCGTCGACATAGTCGGCGATGGCAGTCACCTCGGGAAGCTCGGGCATGACTCCAGTGTGCTCTAGTAAGGGGATGAACTCCCGCCTTTCCGACGCCGAGCTGGCCGCGCGGATCGCCGAGGGGGCCGGGCAGATCCTGCTCGGGGTCCGGCACGGCAACCTGATCGACGGGCGACTGCTCGGCGACGTCGGCGATCAGATGGCGCAGGCCTGGATCGGCACGGTGCTCGCCCGGCATCGCCCCCATGACGCGGTGCTCTCCGAAGAGGCGGCCGACGTTGGCAATCGGGCGAGCGCCGATCGTGTCTGGATCATCGACCCGCTCGACGGCACAAGGGAATTCGCATCGGGCACCGACGACTGGGCGGTGCACGTCGCGCTCACCGAGAACGGGACGGTGACCGAGGCCGCGGTCTCGTTGCCGGCCACCGGCGAGGTATTCCGCGCCGACAGTGTCGACGCACCGACCGGACCGCTGACGCACCGGCTGGCGACCTCGCGCTGGGGCGGCTCGTATGAGACGAGTTGGGTCGCCACCCGCCTGCATCTGAACATGGTGGCGATCGGCTCGGCCGGGGCCAAGGCGATGGCGGTGGTCCGCGGCGACGCCGATGCCTATGTGCACGCGGGTGGCCAGTACGAATGGGACAACGCGGCCCCGGTCGGGGTCGCGCTCGCCGCGGGCCTGCATTGCAGCAGGCTCGACGGCGCCGAGATCATCTACAACCAGCCACACCCCTACATGCCCGACTTCGTCATCTGCCGACCGGAGATTCGCGACGAGATGCTGGCCGCACTGGCCCAGATCTGGTGACCGACACCGCGATTGCGTAGCCGCACGTCACGGAGACCGCGGCGTCGGCCTACGAATTCGAGGGTTTACGGAGCAGGTAGATGTCCATGATCCAGCCGATGCGGGCGCGCGCCTCGGCGCGCACGGCGGCGATCTCGTCGGCGACGTCGCCGACCCGACCGCTGATCAGCACCTGATCGTCGGTGCCCAGGTAGGCGCCCCACCAGATGTGATCGTCGGCGTCGGCGGTCTGCCGAAAAGCCAACTCGCCGTCGAGCATCACCATCTGATTGGAGTCGGCGCCTGCCGGGGTATCCGCCAACCGGCGGCCGGTGGTGATGTGGATGGGCTCACCGATCCGATTGGCAGTGATCGCGTGAGCGGCGGTCAGGGCACTGGCACTGGTGACACCCGGGATCACCTCGACGTCGAGGTCCAGGCCGGGGCGTCGTGCCAGATCGTCGACGATCCGCAGTGTCGAGTCGTACAGGGCCGGGTCACCCCACACCAGAAAGGCGGCGACCCCGCCATCGGTGAGCGAGTCGGTGAGTGCGGCGGCGATGAGTTCGGCCCGCGCCTCGTGCCAGCGGCGGACCTCGGCGTCATAGTCGGCCGGATGACGATCGCGAGGCGGATCGACGAGTTCGATGACGTTGCGCCCGGGTGCGTACCGGTCGACGATGTCGCGGCGCGCCTGCCGCAGATCGTCTTTCGCCGTGCCCTTGTCGAGCACCACGAAGGCGTCGACGTCGGCCATCGCGTCAATCGCCTCCAGCGTGATCTGACGCGGCCCACCGGGACCGATGCCGATGACCCGCACCGTGATCCGCATCCGGCTACACCTTGACCTTGGGCAGTCCGTGCTTACGCGCGGTCATGTCCAGGATGAACTGACGAGGCAGCAGACGGCGCAACGCGAAGACGACTGCAGCGTTGTTTCCCCTGGCATAGAAGGGCTTCGGGTGTACGGCAAGGGCCGCTTCGACGATCTGATCGGCCATCGAATCGGCACTGATCCCAGCCTGCTCGTTGCGGCCGGTGGCGGCGGCGACGGTCTCGTACTCCGCCCGATACGGCGACTGGTCGCCGATGTGGATGCTGCGCCGGTCGCCGATACCTGTCGCGATCGTGCCGGGCTCGACGCTGATCATCCGAATACCGTAGGGGGCCAGTTCACGTCGGGATGCGAGGGCGAATGCCTTGAGGGCCGACTTGGTCGCCGCATAGTTGGACCGGAAGGCGACCGGAAAACTCGACAGCATCGAGCCGACCATGATGATGGTGCCGCGCCGGCGCTCACGCATACCGGGCAACACCGCCTTGGTGATCGCGACCGGACCGAAGACATTCACCCGAAACAGGTTCTCGATCGCCTCCATCGAGGTGTCCTCGAGTGCACCAGCCTGGGATTCACCGGCATTGTTGACCAGAATGTCGACGGCACCGACCTGCTCGGCACATGCCGACGCCGATGCGTAGTCGGCGTTGTCCAGTCTGACGTAGGTCACGCCAGGCACGGGCGCGCGGAGGGCGTCGGGATTGCGGCTGGTGCCGAACACCCGATGCCCGCGGTCGACGAAACGGCGCGCGACCTCGGCACCGATACCGCTGCCGGCACCGGTCACCAGCACGGTCAGGGGCGTTGTGTTCGACGCAGATGAGGTGGCCACGCCGCCCACGGTAGCGCAGCCCACAGACCCCGCTACCGCTCGACGTCCGCCTTGGCGAATCCGCCCGCGATCGCGGTGCCCTCGGAGGCGAACCACACCGTCGCGGCAGCCTCCGCGAAGGACGGCATATCCGCGGTGTGGAACAGGCCGGTGGCGGCGTCACCCTTGATCGGATAGCCCTCGGGCGCGGCGCCGGCGGTATCGACCGGGAGGTGCGCCCCCAGCGGCACCGGTACCTGCTCGTCATGAAAGAGGAAGTGGCCGACGCCGTCGCCGGAACCAACGTCGTCGGTGTCGAAGACCGGATCGGAGCCGTCGGTGAGGTCATCGAGGACATGCGTCTCGAAGACCGGCTCGTCAAGCGAGAAATCCGTGCCAGGTTCGTCTTCCGGTTCCACCTCCTCTACGACGGCCTCGGGGGTATCGGTCTCGGATCGACCCTCCGCGTCTGCGGCACCGATAGCGGCCACCCCCGCTCCCGCCGCCCCGGCCAGCCCCGCACCGACGGCGGCGGCAGCTACGCCGGAATCGTCGGGTTCGATACCTTCGGGTGCTTCGGCTTCGGTTTCGGCGCCTTCGGTTTCGACGCCTTCGGCGTGCGCGCCGTCTGCCTCGACCTCGCCGTCGCCGGTTCGGATCCCGTCGACGGCGTCCGAACCAGACTGCCCGAGTGCACCTCCCGTCGAGGCCGCGTGTCCGCGTGTGAGGACTTTGAACAGCCACCACACGACCAGCGCGCCGAGAACGATGAGTAGCGGCACCAGCAGCCACCACCAGTTCCCCGAGCTACCCCCGGAATCTGTCTGTCGTGCAGTTACATTCGGCGTCGCGCCAGCCGGGACGACGCTCGTCGGAGTGGTCATCGTCCCGGTCGCAGCCGACGGATTCGGGCCGGTCGGGGCGGGAGTCCCGACCCCTGGGGACGGCCGACCCGGAATGGCGACCGTATCGAGTCCATCGGCCAAGGACGCGGGATCCCCGGCCCATTCGCCGCTGGCGGTATTGAAGGTCAGCGATCCGTTCACGAAGGTCTGGCGCTGCTCGTCACCTGTCACCGTCTGATCCTCGGTCGGCGGGCCCAGGGTCTGCCCGAGTTTCGTCGTCGCCGCGGTGAATGGCCCGCGGACCACCCAGGCGTTGTGGGCGGGGGTGAAGAAGATGATCGGGCGATCAGCGGCAGCGAATTCGGCTTTACGACTACCGGATCCGTAGGGGCCGCTGGTTTCGCTCGTCGTCGGGAAACCCAACGACCCGGTCGGCCCACCCTCGTAGGTGTACTTCTTCAGCACCCGGCCGTAGAGAACGGTCGCACCGGTCGGTGTCGACCAGTAGATCGTCGCTCCGGAGAACTCCTGCTGGAACCCGGCGCCCACCGGGGTTACCCCGCCCTGCGGGTCGCCAAGTCCGGCACCGGTCAAGCCGCGGTCGGCTTCACCACGCTGGATCCGTCCGACGAGTTGATCGATCGCCGCAGTCGCATCCGATTGTGGATCCGCAGCCGCCTGCGGGGCCAGCAACAGTGCCAACGCCAGCGCACACACCCCACCGATCCCGGTTGCACCAAGACGCGCTTTCGTCTTCTCCATCTCCGACATCCTCGTCTTCTCGTGAAGAGAAACATGCTCCGCCATATGCCAATGTGCTATTGCCGAGCCGGGTTTGCCCACGTTTTTGCCGAAATCGCGGTCGAATTGTTGAGTTTCGCCGAGTATCCGCACCGGGATCGCCGATGCGTCAGCCAAAACGGCATGTGCGACAAAGGAACAACACGATATCGCCGAATTCGTTCCGCGCACCGATGGGCCAGCAGTAGCGCGAGTCCACCAACTAGCTGAAAATTGTTGCCGGACAGCCACTCTCCACGGCTTCGGCACATACGGACGCAGCGGCGGCGCCCATATCCTACGCGGTGCGCGTGCATGAATCTCTCTCAAACAGAGGAAGCGCACACCGGGTCGGAGCCCGGCAAGGATGTCACCGTGCCCTCGGTAGGATTCGAACCTACGACCTACCCTTTAGGAGAGGGTTGCTCTATCCCCTGAGCTACGAAGGCGCACCGAACCGACCCAGCGGGCCGATCGGACGCCGATGAGTCTACGTCACCGCACACAGCACCCGTGGCCGCGCCATACGACAGTTCCCGACACGACAGTTCCGAGACCGGACCACCCCCACGCGAGGAGACGAACCCGCCGCCGACGGCGGCAGGCCGGACCGACGCACCGACAGCTCCCAATCAATCCTCACTGGTGAAGATTCGTCACCAGCGAGATTCGTGAGCCTCGCAAACGAGTGACCAATCTCACCCATCAGCAATTCGTTGAGGTTGTTGCCAGGTTCATTCAGTAACCTTTCGATAACGCACGTACGTCACTCGATGGCACACAGACCTCGGTGTCGCAAGTACTGGGCGTAGAGAGCGCAAAACCATCGGCCGTTGCGTGAGGACCACCGCATACGCCGGAGATCTCTGGAGGACAGCAGGCTTGGCGATGATCGCGGGCACCAGCCAGTCCACTCGATCCGGTGACACCGGACCGAGTGGTGCATCGGCATCCGCGCCTGCCAACCGCGCCCCCCGCGCCCTGACCGCAGATTTCGTCCGGGTGTCCCTGTTCACGCTGGTCGTCGTGACCCACAGCGTCAACGCGATCAGCTGGTCACCCGACGTCATCCGTGAATCGAACCTGGTCGGCACCCTTCTGCATATGACCCGGTACGGATTCGTGGCGGTCACCCTGTTCGTACTCGTCCTCAGCATGCGAGGTCGGACGATGTCCGCGCGCCAGTTCTGGCGCCGCCGTTTCGGTCTGGTCGTCGCCCCGTACCTGATCTGGTCGGTGATCTACGCCGCGGCCGATCACGTGATCATCAAGGACAACCCGTTCCCGGACCCCGCCACCTTCTTCACCACGCTTGCGCACGACATCGCGACCGGTGAGGCGAAGTATCAGCTGTACTTCCTGCTGATCTCGATGCAGATCTACCTACTGTTCCCGTTGCTGTCGAAACTGCTGGACCGCTTCGGCGACCGCCCGTGGCAATTCCTGGCCGTCGCCGCCGCCATCCAATTGACGATGTCGGTCGTATTCCAGTATCTGCCGCGCCCCAGTGGCTGGGACCTCGTCTACGCCGTCGGGTGGAAGACGCTGCCGATGTACACACTGTTCATGGCGATGGGTTTGCTGGCCGCCCATCACAAGGAAGCCGTCGAACAGTGGCTGCGCGACCACGCGTTCACCGTCGTCGCCGTCGCCGGGTGCTGCGCCGCCTTCTCGATCACCGCCTACCTGCTCAATTCGACGCCGGGCCTGTTCCCCGAGTCCGCGACCACCGCATGGAATCCGGCCACGCTGCCGTGGCTGGTCAGCGGCTTCGCGCTGCTGTGGCTGATCGCGCTGCTGTGGAACGACCGGGCCACCGCCGTACCCGGACGATCGGCGGCCGCGGTGTCGTGGGCGACGTTGCGGGCCTTCGGCGTCTTCGCGGTGCACCCGTTGATCCTGGACATCCTCGCCCGCGCCGGATTCTTCGACCTGCTCTTCGCCGAACGATTCCCGGGTTCACATGCCATCCGGGCGATCGTGCTGGTCGTGACACTGCTGACGCTGGCGCTGCTGACCGTCGAACTACTACTCCGGCTGCCGTTCAGTAAATATCTCGTCGCCCGGGACCGCATCCCGGTCCCCATCGACCCGATTCGCGAGCTGGTTGCGAAGCTGCGGACCCGCGGCGACGACGAGCAGAACGGCGTGCCGGCACCGAATCACGCACGCCGACACATCGATACACAATCGGAGAAAGTCACCGCTCAGCCGTAGTGCGGGTTGTTGTGCGCCGGAATCGTGATGTTGATCGGCATCCGCAATTCCGACATGTAGAACAACACGAATTGGCGCAGGAATTCATCGAAGAGCCAATACGCCTCGCGTGGCATCCCGACATTCAGCAGCCCCTCGCGCACCAGGACATACGGTCCCCATGCGGTTTCCAGCAACGGTGACCAGACCGGTTCACGCGGAATGTGCAGCCAGTCCGCGATCCGGTCGCCACACATGAATCGGGTGATCGCCCCCAGGACACCGCGCGACAGCAGGGTGAGATCCAGGTTCATACCGAGGTCGAGCAGGATGTCGGCGAGCTTGATCCCCTCGGGAGTGGGCGCCTGGATAGGATCGAGCACCTGCTGGGCCTGCGATTCGGCCGCGCCCCAGGAACTCGGGATGTACTGGTCCTGGACACCGAGCATGTGGGCGGTGATCTGCCAGGAGTGCAGGAATCCCGACGACTCGTCGGCCGCGATCGGCACCCGCCACTTGCGCAGATTCCGCATCACCGTGGTGGGCAGGCTGTGCCAGGTGACCATGATATCGGCCTGGCTGATCGGCACCTTCTCGCTGGCCGCATGCGTCCACCACGACGAGTTCGGCAGGATGTGCCGGACCGCGGCATGCGCCATACGGGTCTTGAGGCAGGTCACGATCATCTCGCCGTCGGGGTTATAGGCGTTGAGCGAGCCGATGTCGTAGCCGAGCTTCGCGGTCTTGGTGATGCGGTCCTTCATGTCCGCGCCACCCTGCGAGTAGTAGACCGCGCGGGCCTCCTTCGGGATGACCGTACTCATCATGCCGCTGGCGAATCCGTAGATCACGCCGAGGTAGGTCCCGCGCTTCTGGTTGAATCGCACGGCCGCGGCGAGCTTGTCACGGTCGGTCCACGACGGTAGCTGCCGCGCGTGTTCCATGAAGTCGCGCAACTCCGAGGGCAGACCTGCGGGCAAGGGCTGGCCGTTCTTGGTCCAGCCCCGCAGAATCTCATTGACCTTGGGGATCTCGCCCCGATCGAGCAACTTGGCGATAACGGGATCTGCCTCGTCGTCCCAGACGTCGTGTGGATCGGCGCCGCTGCCGGCACCGGGTACCGAATGGGCCGGCGACCAGGTCCACGGTGTGGACGGTGCGACGACGGCCGCCGCCGCACCCAAGGCGCCGACCGTACCGGTCGTTCGCAGAAGTTGTCGTCTGTTCAGATCATTCATGGCAGATCCCCGTCCCTCACTGATGGTGCAATGTGACAATTTCTGTCACACTGTATCAGGCCTACCACCATGTGACCCGCAACACACGAAAATCGTCGGGTTTTGCGAACGTAATCCGGACGCTGCCTATCGTGGAACCACCGCCTACCGTTTCGCGCGGCCCAGCAGACCAGGAGGGATATGAGCAGCGCACCGTCCGAGCAGCCTGCCCCCACCGGGGATTCGCTGCTCGAACGCGCCTATCTGCGCGCCATCGGCCGAACCGACACCGACATCGACCCGACGGCCGAGAAACTCCTCGACGCCGCCTTCGAACTGTTCTGCCGGTCCGGCATCCAGCGCACATCGATGGAACGGGTCGCGCAGTGCGCCGGCGTCACCCGGGTGACGCTGTACCGGAAGTTCGCCACCAAGGACGTACTCGTCGAGGAGGTCGTGCTGCGGGAGTTCCGCAGCTACTTCGACGACTTCCTGACCGACATCCGCGACGCCACGACGGTCGCCGACCGAGTGGTCCTGGGCTTCGTCCGCTCGTTGCGCGCGCTGTCGGGCAATCCCCTGATCAGCGGCATGTTCGCCACCGAACCCGAGATGCTCATCGGGTCCATGATCGGCGACGACGGTCGGCTGTTTGCAACGGTGCGCGGATTCGTCGCCGGCCAGCTTCGCCGCGAACAGCACGCAGGCAACGTCGACGCCGACATCGACGTCGACCTGATCGCCGAGATGATGGTCCGCATCTCGGCTTCCTTCCTCACCGTCCCCAGCCGCATCGTCGACATCACCGACGAGGACGAACTCGCCACCATCGCCCGAATGTTCGTCGTACCGATGCTGAACAAGGCCGACGACATCTGACCCTCGGTCAGCCCCGCTGCGCGGCCACGTGGGCTGCGATCTTCGAATCTGTGTGGCGGACAGCCTGATTGGCGAATGGACCGATGATTGCGCCGAGTGCCTTGCCTGCCAGACCGCCGGGCAGCTGATACGCGAACTCGACGTTCACCGCGGTACCACCGTCGACATCGGCGAATCGCCATGTGGTGTCCGCCTTGAACCCCTCGACCGCGACCAGCGCGATGAGCTCACCCGCCACCCACTCGGTGCATTCGACAACCGACTTGAGCGTCTTGGGTCCGGCGTCGATGGACACCGCGAACCTGGACCCGAGTCCGGAGGTCACCTCGGTCAACGGTTCGAACTTCTTCACCCCGAACATGTACTCGGGCACATTCTGATACCCGTTGACGTAGTCGAAGATCAGGTCCCGAGATCCGTCGATGACAGCCTCATGACGTACGACAGCCATGCAAACCCCTCCCACTGTTGACTCGGCACCCACCAATCATCGGGAGTGCCGGACTGCCTGCAGTCTGCCTCATCGCCGACCACGCCGACCGGATCGACCCGCGATCATTCCCCCGGCGGCAGCAATACCGTGTGCAGCAGGCCGGCCAGGTCGTCCCCCAGCGTGGTGATCGACGCCGCGCTCGGCATCGTCGTCGAGACGACCTCGCCGTAGAGTGTCGGGGTGACCGACGTCGACACCCCTGGGCCGCCACGGCACGGGCGCACCCGCCGTGCGCTGGCGGCCCTCGGGCATGCCGCACGTCCGAGCGTCTGGCGGGCAGCGCTCACCCTCGACACCGGTCGGATCGGTTATGCGGTGCCCCTGCGCGTCGGGCTGGCTGCCGGGTTGGTCCTGATCGTCGGTGGCCTTACCGGGCAGACCGAACTGGCCGGCTTCGCCGCCCTCGGTGCACTGATCTCCGCCTTCGGCAGGCCCGATCCCTATCGCGCCCGGTGGGGCAAGCTCATCGCCCTCGGGGTCGGGATGACCGCATCGACCGCGATCGGCGGTCTCATCGGCCTGACGGACAGTTCCATGGCGGTCGAGATCATCGTCATCTCCGTACTCGCCGGTGTGGCGGCACTATTCGTCGACGCCCTACGAGTGGCCGGCCCGGGCGCCGTCGTCTTCGTGTTCTCCGCGGCTGCCGCCGCCGGCTACGTCCACGACGCCCACGCGCTCGGCGCCGCCACCGTCGCCACCGCCCTCGGCGCCGCCTGCGGTGCGATCGCCTCGCTACTGCCGTGGCTGCGCGCCCTGTGGACAGCAGACACGGCCCCGCAGGTGCGTCACGAGGGCACCCTCCGTTCACTGCGGCGATGTGGAGATCCCGACCTGCTCCGATCGGCTTCCCGGATCACCGCAGCGGCCGCGATCGCCGCCGTCGTCGCCGCGAGCGCCGGACTGTCGCATCCGATGTGGGCCGCGATGGGCGCGACCGCCGCATTACAGGGAGTGTCCTATCACCACGCCGTCACCCGAGGAGTGGCTCGCCTGGTCGGCAACATCACCGGGGGCCTACTCGCGGCTGTCCTCCTCGCCGTACCGTTGGGCTATTGGGGCATCGTGGTGGCGGTCGTCATCTTCCAGACCCTCGCCGAGATCACCGCGACGATCAACTACGCGCTCTGCTCGACCTGGGTGACGCCGATGGCACTGCTGCTCACCGCGATGTCGGCCGGGCTGACACCGGCGGCCGCGATCGACCGTGTGCTCGACACCCTGATCGGGGTCGCGGTCGGTATCGTCGTCGGAGCACTCACCATCGCCGCCGACGACCCGCTCCCCAGCCTCACCCGACGCCACCGACACCACTGATTTCGGTTCGGCTGCCTGTTTTCCTGCCTGTCACACATGCGAAACGGCCCGCATACACCTCGCTCATAGCGTCGAGTCGCTCGCATGCACCACCCCCGGCGAGCACTCAGCAGCAACACGTGCGGCGCCCCGGACCCGGATCGGCGCACGGAGCAGACTTCAGGAGACGCTATGAGCGGCAGCATGTCCCGACGCCAGGCAATCAAGGCAGTCACCACCTACGAGGTGGAGACCGACGGCTTCCCCGAACCGTTGGCGGACACCTTCGGTCGCAACGTGTTCAGCCTGTCGGTGATGAAGAAGCGGCTGCCGAAACATGTCTTCAAGGCGGTGGCGGCGACCATCGACACCGGTGCCCCGCTCGACCCGACGCTGGCCGACTACGTCGCGGTCGCCATGAAGGACTGGGCGATCGAGAAGGGTGCCACCCACTACGCTCACGTCTTCTACCCGCTGACCGGGTTCACCGCCGAGAAGCACGACTCCTTCCTGGAACCGGACTCGACCGGTGCATCGCTCGCCGAATTCGCCGGAAAGACGTTGATGCAGGGCGAACCCGATGCGTCGAGCTTCCCCAACGGCGGTCTGCGCGGCACCTTCGAGGCCCGTGGCTACACCGGCTGGGATGTGACCAGCCCGGCGTACATCTTGGAGAACCCCAACGGCAACACCCTGTGCATCCCGACGATCTTCATCTCGTGGACCGGTGAGGCGCTGGACAAGAAGACGCCGCTGCTGCGCAGCCAACAGGCGATGAGCAAGCAGGCGATGCGGCTGCTCAAGCTGTTCGGCCACGACAACGTCGACACCGTGGTGTCCTTCGCGGGCGCCGAGCAGGAATACTTCCTCATCGACGAACACTTCTTCTACGCCCGCCCCGACCTGATGACCTCCAGCCGAACCCTCTTCGGCGCCAAGCCCTCCAAGGGGCAGGAGTTCGACGACCACTACTTCGGCGCGATCCCCGACCGTGTGCTGGCGTTCATGATCGAACTCGACCGGGAACTGTTCAAGCAGGGCATCCCGGCCAAGACCCGCCACAACGAGGTCGCCCCCGGACAGTTCGAGATCGCCCCGGTCTTCGAGCGTTCGGTGCTCGCCCACGACCACCAACAGCTGATGATGACCACCATGAAGCGGGTGGCCGAGAAGTACGGCATGAAATGCCTGCTGCACGAGAAGCCCTTCGCCGGGGTGAACGGTTCGGGCAAGCATGTGAACTTCTCCCTGGGCAACGGCAATCAGGGCAATCTGCTCAACCCGGGCGACACCCCGCATGAGAACATGCAGTTCCTGACCTTCTGCGGAGCCATCATCCGCGGCGTGCACAAGCACGGCGGGTTGCTGCGTGCGGCCGTGGCGTCGGCCTCCAACGACCACCGGCTCGGCGCCAATGAGGCTCCGCCCGCGATCATCTCGATCTTCCTCGGCGAACAGCTGATGGATGTGTTCGAACAGATCGCCAAGGGGGGTGCCACCGGGTCGAAGTCCGCGGGCGTCATCGAACTCGGCGTCGACACCCTCCCACCGCTGAAGGCCGATCCCGGAGACCGAAACCGCACCAGCCCGTTCGCCTTCACCGGCAACCGCTTCGAGTACCGCGCACCCGGATCCAACCAGTCGATCTCCGACCCGATGGTCGCCATCAACACCATCCTCGCCGACTCCATCGACTTCGTCGCCGGCGAACTGGAGACACTGCTCGCCGACGGCGCCGACCTCAACGACGCCGTTCAGAAGGTGTTGCAGGAACTCTTCATCCAGCACGGTGCGGTGGTGTTCAACGGCAACGGTTACGCCGACGAATGGCAGGAGGAAGCGGCCGCGCGCGGACTGAAGAACCTCCGCACCACCGTCGACGCCATCCCCGAGTACACCTCGGCGGAGACGATCGAGATCTTCGAACGCTACGGCGTACTGTCGGCTCGCGAACTCAAGGCACGCGAGGACGTCAACTTCGAGTACTACGCCCTCACCCTGCTGGTCGAGGCGAAGGAGACCTCGGAGATCGCCACCACGATGATCCTGCCCGCCGCCATCCGGTACCAAGGCGAACTGGCGGGCACGGCCGCATCCCTCAAGGCCGCCGGGATCGACGCGCCGACGCCGTTCCTCGGCGAGGTCACCGAACTGATCGGTGCCCTGCACACCGCGACCGTCGCCCTCGACGCGGCCATCGCCGGCCTGCACGGCGACGATGGACAGGCTGAATCCGCATGTGCGTTGGCGACTCTGGTGCCTGGGATGGCCGCGGTCCGCGAGGTCGCCGACCAGCTCGAAGGGGTGGTGGCCGACGATCTGTGGCCGCTGCCCACCTACAACGAGATGCTCACCATTCTCTGAGCCGGACGTCGGTCACCGGAAGTCATCCGGTGGCCGACGTCTTGTCCTGGCGGGGCGCGCGCAGCGACAGGGCGACGACGAGCCGTGCGGCCGGGTCGTCGAGGTCGATGCCGGTCAGGGCCTGCAGCCGACGGATTCGGTGACGCAAGGTGTTCGGGTGTACGTGCAGTTCGTCGGCCGCGGCGGCGACATCGCCGAAGCGATCGAGGTAGACCCGTAACGACTCGGTGAAGGCACTGCCCGTCCGGGCGTCGAGGTCGGCAAGCGCGACGACCCGAGGGTCTACGAGATCCGGTTTGTCGGCGAGTAATCCGACGATCTCACCGAGCAGTACCCCGGTCCGGGAAGCCTCGATCGTGGTGACGTCGTCGATCAGCCCGTGCTGGTGCCCAGCGGCGTCGAGGACCCGGTCGGCCTGTCCGCGCAGTCCGGGCAGTTGCGCGAGCCCCGGCCCCGGACCTGCCACCACGGCGCGCACCCGGATCCCGAACTGCCGCTCGGTGGCCGCGACGGTGCCCCGCGCCCACCCGACCGCAGCCTCCGCCTCGGCGCCCGGGGCGATCACATACGCCCGGTCGTCGACGATGGTCGTCACCGACCGTGGGCTGAACGCGCTGGCGTGCAGGGTCAGCGCGGCAACCTGGGTGGCCACGGACTCCGGCGCACGAGCCACCGCGGTCGGCATCCCGAAAGCGACGACCACCGACGACGCGGCGGCGTCGAGCCCCAGCTGACCGGCCAGATAGTCGACGTCGACGACCGGCCCGCGCACGCCGAGTAGACGTTGCACCAGGTCGTCGTGCTCGGTACCCGCGGCGCGTCGTCGGGTGATGACGCGCGCCGCGACCGATGCCGCACCGATCAACGCGTCGTCGGTGTCGGCGGCCAGCGGCTCACGCCCCTGCTGCAGCCACACCACCCCGAGAAACTCGCCGACCCCCGGTCCAGGCGTGCGGATGGCGATCGCGCGACGCGGCCGCAACCCGAGGTCGGCGTGCTCATCGACGGAGATCACCTCCGACGAGGTCCGCAACGCATCCAGCACACCCCACCGGCGCAGCCACGCCAGCATGCGCGGCGGCCCCTCACGCCCCAGGATGGACAGCCGCCGCAATTCGTCGGCCGCATCCCCGGCCGGCGAATAGGCCAGCACATGCGAGCGTTCGTCCTCGATACTGACCAGCCCGCCGGTGCGCTGGGCCAGCGCACCGGCGAGCTCGAACAGGTCGCCGGTCGAACCCGCTCGCATCGACTCGCCCGCAACCGGACCGGTGTCGAGGACGCGCAGGATGAGGTTGTAGATGCGTTCGGTGCGGGCATGCGGGTCGATGGCGATCACCGCGACACCCAGCCGCCGCGCCGCATCGACGAGCCGCGCAGTGGGCGACTTCAGCAGCACCGCCGCCGGAGGATGCGGCGCCAGACCTGTCAGCAGGTCGAGCGCCACCTCATCGGGCAGCCCCAACAGCAGATGCAGATCGGCCGCACGCCCGGCACGCCCCAAGCCGTAGTGCACATCGTCGAGGTCGACCAGTGCGATCGAGGTGACCGGCAGATCCAGCCCGCGCGGCGCATCGACCAGGGTTGCGAGGGTGCGATCCAGTGCCAGCAGCAGCCGCCCCAGCGTCACACCTTCGGAATTGTCCATATCGACAACATTAGGTATCCACCGTTGGCGAATTCACCATCGTCGCCAAACCGAAACGAGGGTGCACTGGAAGGTATGGATGCCGTCACCACTCCGCCCCGGCCGGTGAACGAACCGGTCCACACCTACGCCCCCGGCACGCCCGAACGCGCGCGGCTGCTCGCCGAACTGGCCGCCCAGTCGAACGCGGGACCGCGCGAACTGCCCCACCTGATCGGCGGTGCCGCCCGTACCGGCGACGGCGAGCCGATCGACGTGGTCGAACCACACGCCCACCACCGAGTGCTCGGCACCATCGCCAACGCCACCCACGACGACGTGCGCGCCGCCATCGACGCAGCCCGTGCCGCCGCACCCGGCTGGGCCGACACCAGCTTCGACGACCGGGCCGCGGTGCTGCTGCGCGCCGCCGACCTACTCGCCGGACCGTGGCGCGAACGGATCGCGGTGGCCACCATGCTCGGCCAGTCGAAGTCGGTGCAGCAGGCCGAAATCGACGCACCCTGCGAGCTCGTCGACTTCTGGCGGTTCAACGTCGCCTTCGCCCGAGCGATCCTCGCCGAACAGCCGGAGTCGTCACCCGGCGTATGGAACCGGCTCGACCATCGTCCGCTCGACGGTTTCGTGCTGGCCATCACCCCGTTCAACTTCACCGCGATCGCCGCGAACATCCCGACCGCACCGATGCTCATGGGTAACACGGTGGTCTGGAAACCATCACCGACGCAGGCCTATTCGGCCCAGCTGACCTTTGACCTACTCCGCGCTGCCGGACTTCCCGACGGAGTGATCAACCTCGTCCACGGCGACGGCACCGCGGTCTCCGACGTCGCGCTCTCCGATCCCGATCTGGCCGGCATCCATTTCACCGGGTCGACCCGCACCTTCCGGCACCTGTGGCACGAGGTCGGCAGTCACCTCGACACCTATCGCAACTATCCGCGGCTCGTCGGCGAGACCGGCGGCAAGGACTTCATCGTCGCGCATGCATCGGCCGACCCGGATGTTTTGCGCACCACACTGATCCGAGGCGCCTTCGAATATCAGGGCCAGAAATGCTCGGCCGCATCCCGCGCCTACGTCGCGCGGTCGGTGTGGGAGCGCATGGGCGACGACTTCCTCGGCGAGGCCGCGGACCTCGCGTACGGCGATGTCCGGGATCTGCGCAACTTCGGCGGGGCGCTCATCGATCGGCGCGCCTTCGACAAGCAGGTGGCCGCACTCGACCGCGCCAAATCCACCCCGGCACTGACCATCGCGGTCGGCGGTGAATGCGACGACAGCGTCGGCTATTTCGTCCGCCCGACCGTGCTGATCTCCGACGATCCCACCGACGACTGTTTCGCCACCGAATATTTCGGCCCCCTGCTCTCGGTCTACATATACGACGACGCCGATTTCGAATCGACACTGGCGCTGGTGGACTCGACGGCCCGCTACGCGCTGACCGGATCGGTGATCGCTACCGACCTGTCGGCGATCGCGACCGCGTCGTCGACGCTGCGGCAGGCGGCGGGCAACTTCTACATCAACGACAAACCGACCGGCGCCGTCGTCGGACAGCAGCCCTTCGGTGGCGCGCGCGCCTCCGGCACCAACGACAAGGCCGGTTCCAAGGCCAACCTGATGCGCTGGACGTCGACCCGCACCATCAAACAGACCTTCGTCCCACCGACATCGTCGGGGTATCCGCACATGCTGCCCGACCGAACCGACGGAACCTCGCCGTGAGCAGAGTCTTCGACGCCGCACTACGGCCGGCGATCGCCGCCGCCGCCCGCAGCGAGCGCATCCGACGCGACCTGACGCGGTTACCCCTCACCGAGCGGGTGGTGCGCCGGTTCATTCCCGGCGAAACCCTCGACGACGTCGGTGTGGCCATCGACGACCGGCTCCGGAACTCGATGGCGGTGAGCGTCGACGTCCTGGGCGAGGACACCGCCACCGAGACGCAGGCCGATCACATGGTCGAGGCGTATCTCGCGCTGCTGGAATCGATGTCGCGGATCGCCCAACCGGCACCGGGCGCACTCGAGGTGTCGGTGAAATTGACCGCGCTCGGTCTTCGACTACCCGAGCACGGACCCAAGATCGCCGAGGCCAACACCCGCCGCATCGCCGAGACCGCCGCCGACATGGGGGTTCTGGTGACCGTCGACGCCGAGGACCATCACAGCATCGCCGACCGGCTGCGGATCGTGCGCGCGCTACGCGGAGACTTCCCAGATCTCGGTACCGTGTTGCAGGCAGGTCTGCGACGCACCGAGGACGACTGCGCCGAGTTCGCCGCGACCGGGGCGCGGATTCGGCTGTGCAAGGGCGCCTACGCCGAACCGGCGACCGTCGCCTTCGCCGACCGCGACCAGATCGACGAATCATATCTACGGTGTCTGCGCATCCTGATGAAAGGCAACGGATATCCGATGGTGGCCAGCCACGACCCACTGATCATCGGCGCCGCGACAGCCATCGCCACCGACACCGAACGCGCAGCCGGCACCTGGGAGTACCAGATGCTCTACGGCATCCGCACCGACGAACAAGCGCGTATCGCACAGTCGGCCAACCGGATCCGGGTGTATCTACCCTATGGACCAGAGTGGTACGGCTACTTCATGCGCCGACTCGCCGAGAAGCCGGCCAACCTGCGCCTGTTTCTCCGTGCGCTGGCCGGCTGACAACGACCCGACCCGGGTCAACGACCGGCGGCCTCCACACGGGCCGCGATGGCGTTGACGAACACCGACCGGATATCGGCGGCGGTCCTGGCGACATAGGTCGTACCGCCGGTGGCATCGGCGATCGCCGCGAGCGACTCCGAGTCGGCGTCCTTGGAGATACCGATCGTCAGCACCAACACCGGTCGGGCCGGATCCTCGAGTTCCTTGAGCTGACTGAGCAGTTCCTGCAGCGAGATGCTGCCCGGATCCTCGTTGCGTCCGTCGGTCATGATGATGACGCTGTTGGAATAGTTCGGGTCGTAGGTGTCCTGAACGCGTTTGAAAGCTGCGAGGGTGGTGTCGTACAGGCCGGTACCGCCGCCGAGGTTGCCCGGCGACAACTCCGACCGCAGCACCTTGATGATGTCGTCGCGGTGGGTCTCACCGCTGGAGCCGGGCGCATCCAGCCGCCGGATCGGCACCATCTCCGACCAGTCCTGACCGTCGCCGCCCTTGTCGATACTGAAGGCCCAACCGCCGATCTGCGCATTGTTCGGGAACAGTTTGAGTCCGGCCAACGACGCCTGGTAGAGCAACTCGGCCCGCGTCGTACCACCCTCGGAGGCTTCCATCGACCCCGACGTGTCCTCGACGACCAGCGTCCGGATGGGCACACCGAGTACCTGCCACTGGCGCAGCGCCCGGTCGACGGCATTCGGATCCTTGAGTTCGAGCACCTTGACCTCGCCGATACCGCCCTCGGGGGGACTCTCGGCCTTCGGCTGTCGGTACCCGGCATTCGAGAGCGCCGCGCGGCCCGCATCGCTGCCGATCGCATCGACGAGCGCCTTCCCCGCCATCGCCGCCTGCTCCTTACGGGCCGTCGACGCGGTGTTCACCAACGGGTAATCGAGCAGGACGGTGCCGTCGGTGGGCGTGACCGCCTTCAGCTTCGAGCCCGGATGGGTGCGGGTGAACAGCAGGAACTGCTGTTCGGTGGTCACCACCGGCACCGGCGAGGTGTTCGCCAGGTTGAGCCGGGTGCCTTCGTTGTCGTTGGCCAGACGCGCGTTGTTCTGCTGCACCGCCATCGTCGTCATGGCACCGGTCAGCTCCTGCTGGGTGAGGGTGCCTGCGTCGACCTCGGCGAGGGCACCGATGATCGGCGCGTCGCCGGTCGAGGTATCGACCGGAGAACCCGTACGCAGGTCCGGAAGCTTCATCACCTCGACCCAGGTCTTGAGTTCGGGCACATCCTGTCCCGCCACGACGGTCGGTGACGACGCGGTCGAAGGTGAGACGAGGTCGAGGTCGCGACGCACCTGGGTGGTGACGCGGCGGGCCTGAACCTGGGAATCTGCCAGCCACAGGTCAGGGGCCTGGTCGCCCTGGGTCAACAGGCCGGGCACCTCCGCACCGGCCGCCGTCTGCACGTCGTAGTCGTAGCAGGAGTCCTCGGAGGCCTGCTTGGCGATGTCTCGCAGGGCCCCGGTCATCGCGGTGTCGGAGGCCACCGCGACCTTCGTCCGGCCATCACAGTCCGACGACGTCGAGGCTCGCCACAGGATGAATCCGGTGACCAGCGCCGCGACGACGACCAGCGCGGCGACCAGCCAGCCCCAGCTGATGCGACGCCCGGTCCGGACCTTGCGGTGTTCGAAACCGAAGTCGTCGGCTCCCGTGTTCGGACGTGCCGACGCTGCGGCCGTCTTCGGAGCTGCGGCCGTCTTCGGAGCTGCGGCCGCCTTCGGAGCTGCCGCCGCCTTCGGACGGGCCGGCCCGCGGTCCTCGGCACTGCCCGAACCGTTGTCCGGGCGATCGCCACCAGAGCTATGACGCCCCATCTACTTCATTCCCCTCATGCGCATCCCCGGAGGTCACCGGAGATGTGTCTCGCCGACGGTCGACCCGACGGCGAGGTATGGGCTGATTATTACCTCAGCCGAAGACCTCGCGAAATCTGGTCAGCGATTTGTGCAGATCCCCCGACACCGCCATCGCGGCCGCCTTACCTGCCGGCCCGATGAGCGGCAGCCCACCCAGTTCAACCGTAAAGGTTACTGCCGAACCGGTGGCGATGGGCGAAATCCCCAGGTCAAGCTTGGCTTTGACGCCACCTTTGCCGCTGCCTTTCAACCGCACCCGACGCTGCGGTTCGAAGTTCTCGATAACCCAGTCGAAGCGCACGCGGGTACCTTTGACCTTCACCACCGACGTGATCTTGGTGCCCACCGCCAGTTCAGCGGCGCTCGGCACCGGACTGCGCCAGCCGTCGTGCAGCAGTAGCCAATCGTCGAACCTCGACAGATCTGACGCCGCCGACCAGGTATCTTCCGGGGACAGGTCTACGTCGATGGAGTCGCTTGTCTTGGCCATGGTCACCGAGCCTAGCGTTTGTGAATACGCGCGTTCGCTACTGGGCAATCAACTCGTCGGGCACGGTGTGACGATCGTGATCACCGAGGTCGAGGCGTATGCGGGTCCCGACGATCCGGCGTCGCACGCCTACACCCGGACGACGCGTTCGGAGATCATGTACGGCCCGCCCGGCCGGCTCTATGTCTATCGCATCCACGGGCATCACTGCGCGAACATCGTGTTCGGCCCCGACGGGCGAGCCGCCGCGGTGCTGCTGCGCGCGGGTCGGGTGATCGACGGCCACGACCTCGCGGCGCGGCGCCGACGGCCGACGGCCGGTCCCATCGCGGAGTCCGCGTTGGCGCGGGGACCGGGGAATCTGACTCGCGCGCTGGGAATCACGATCGCCGATCTGGGCACCGACGTGCTTGCGCCGGACCCCGTTCCGGGAGTCCCGGGTCCCGACCGGGTGTCGTTGCGGCCGGGAATTCGGGTCCCGCCCGCCGCCATCGCGTGCGGCCCGCGAGTGGGCGTCCGGCGTTTCGCCGACCAGCCGTGGCGGTATTGGATCGCCGACGACGAGTCGGTGTCGCCCTATCGCCGCCACCCCCGTGCCGACCCCAGCCAAACGTAAAGGCGATCACCCATGACGGGTGATCGCCTCTACGTGACGTTTCTCGAAGCCTACTGCTGCGGCTGCCCCGGGTTCTCCGGGGTTTCCGGGTTCTCCGCGGGCTTGTCCTCCGCGCCGACAGCCTTCTTCGCCGCATCCTGTGCCTTGTCGACCTGCGCGGCGTACTTGCCACCGGTCGCCTTGTCGATGGCGTCACCACCCTTGTCGATGAGGCTGGGGTTGCCCTTCAGCGCAGCCTTGGCCTTGTCCACGAGTCCTTTGAGGTCCATCACATCTCCTGATCGACGAGCCGGACGGCCTCCGGCAGCCCGGTAATTCTACCCATCACCGAGCGACCGCTTCCAGGTGACCGTCGGCGTGTGCACGAGCAACATCGCGCCGCGCAGTAACCCGCGGCACGATCCGCGACACCAGTTCCACGCAGACGATGCCGATCGCGGCCGCACCGAAGGCGACCGAATTCATCTCCCAATTCGTGGAATCGAGTTTGAACATATCCTGGGTGAACGGCCACGCGAAGATGAGCACATACATCAGCACCGACACCGCCAGCAGCACGATCTTCCACCACGTGTACGGACGCGCGACGACGGCCAGCACATAGACGGCCACCGCGATCAGCGCGATGAGCGTCGCGGTCGCCGCCTGCGTCTGCGCCGGGGACAGATCCACCGAGTCGCCACCCACCTCGACACCGGCGCCGCCCGGGTTGACGATCACGTAGGTGATGAAGGCGGTGAGGCCGACGATGATGCCGTTGGGGACCGCCATGAGCAGCACCCGGCGCACGAACCCGCTGCGTGCCCGTTCATTGTTCGGGGCCAGCGACAGGACGAAGGCGGGGACCCCGATGGTGAACCAGGCCGAGATCGTCACATGGATCGGCTGGAACGGATAGCTCAGTGGATCGGATCCCGCGATGTGCGCGATGAGACCGCCGATACCGACCAGCAGCGCCAGCAACACCGCGTACACCGTCTTGGTGAGAAACAGATTCGACACCCGCTCGATGTTGCCGATGACCCGCCGCCCCTCGCCGACGACATAGGGCAGCGTGGCGAACTTGTTGTCCAGCAACACGATCTGGGCCACCGACCGGGCAGCGGAACTACCCGACCCCATCGCCACGCCGATGTCGGCATCTTTGAGGGCGAGGACGTCGTTGACGCCGTCACCGGTCATCGCGACCGTGTTGTCACGTGACTGCAGCGCCTTGACCATGGCGCGCTTCTGGTCGGGACGCACCCGGCCGAAGGTCACCCCGGACTCCACCACGTCGGCGAGTTCGTCGTTGTCACTGGGCAGTTCCCGCGCATCCACCGAGGTTTCCGGCGAACCGAGCCCGAGGGACTGCGCCACCGCACCCACCGACCTGGCGTTGTCGCCCGAGATGACCTTGACGTCGACCTTCTGTTCGGCGAAGTACTCCAGGGTGCCGCGGGCGTCGGGACGGACCTTCTGTTCGAGCACGACCAGCGCCACCGGCACCACGTCACCGGGCACGACGGTGCCCGCGGCCGGCTCGGTGTCGACGGCGACGTCGGTGCGCGCCAGCAGCAGCACACGCAACCCGGTCGATCCGATATCGCCGGCTCGCGCGGCAGGTTCGCTGCCCGGGTCGAGGAGTACGTCGGGAGCGCCGATCACCCAGTTGCCGGCATCCTCGCCGGACCGGGTGCGGAACGACATCCCGCTCCACTTCTTGGCGGAGGTGAACGGTTCGATCGCGGACGCTTCCCAGTCCGGCGCGGCCGGAACCCCTTCGGCTACGGCGATCATGCTGGCATTCGGGCGCGGGTCATGGGCGGCGAGCGCCGCGAGCACCTGCTCGGGATCGCGCGGCGGCTGCGCGTCGAGGACCTCTATCTGTGCCAGCCGCATCCCGTTCTCGGTGAGCGTGCCGGTCTTGTCCGCACACACCACATTCACCCGCGCCAGCCCTTCGATGGCGGGGAGCTCGTTGACCAGACACTGACGTTGACCGAGCCGCACCACACCGACCGCGAATGCGATCGAAGTCATCAGGACCAGCCCTTCGGGCACCATCGGCACCAGCGCGGCGACCATCCCCAGCAACGACGACCGGATGCCGTTCTGACTGATGAACAGCTGGTTGACGATGGTCAGGATGCCGGCCGGGATCAGCAGCCAGGTGATCACGCGCAGAATCTGGTCGATGCCCGACCTCAGTTCTGAGGACACCAGGGTGAACTTCGACGCCTCCGCCGCCAACTGCGCGGCATAGGCGTCGGCACCGACCTTGGTGGCTCGATACGCGCCGCCGCCGGCCACCACGAAGCTGCCCGAGAGCACCTGATCGCCAGGGTTCTTGTCGACCGCGTCGGCCTCACCGGTGAGCAGTGATTCATCGACGTCGAGGGCGACGGCCTCGATCATCTCGCCGTCGACGACGATCTGGTCGCCTGCGCCGATCTCGATGATGTCGTCGAGCACGACCTCGTCGGGCGGCAATTCGGCGACCTGCCCGTCGCGGCGCACCCGCGGCCGCGTCTGGCCGACGATGGCCAGTTTGTCCAGCGTCCGCTTGGCGCGGATCTCCTGGATGATGCCGATACCGCTGTTGGCGATGATCAGCAGGCCGAACAGGCCGTTGATCAGTGACCCGGTGAACGCGACGATCGCGAACAACACGCCCAGGATCGCGTTGATCCGGGTGAACACGTTGGCGCGCACGATGTCGCGGACCGACCGGCCGGACCGGTCGGGCATCGAGTTGACCTGACCGGCGGCCACCCGCTCGGCAACCTGCTCGGCACTGAGACCACGTGCGTCGGTAACAGATTCGGTTGTCGTCATGCGGACGCCTCCCACCACGTCGGACGAGTGACGCCGGTACCTGCGCGTCGCTCCAGATCGATCGTGCCGCCGGGCTGCGGCACCAGCACCGTCGTCGCGTTGCGTTCGGCGTGCGGCAGCAACCGGACGATCGGGTCGCTCCAGGAATGTCTGGCCAAGTTGAAGGTCCCCCAATGGATCGGGATCAGCACCGAGTCGGTACCGGCCGACCCGGACAGCATCCGGTGGATGGCGACCGCCTCCTCCGGATTGACGTGGATGTCGGGCCACAGCGGATCGTAGGCGCCGACCGCGATGAGGGTGACGTCGAAGGGGCCCAGTGCGGCGCCGAGGTCGGCGAAGCGTTCGGTGTAGCCGGTGTCGCCGGAGAAGAAGATCCGGTGCGCCGGACCGCACACCGCCCAGCTCGCCCACTGGGTCAGGTTGCGGGCCAGCCAGCGCCCGGAGAAATGCCGGGCCGGGCCACAGGTGAAGTCCAGGGTGGCGCCGGGTGCGCGCACACTCACCGTGTCCCCCCAGTCGGCCTGCCGGATCCGCTCGGCGGCGATCCCCCAGGAGACGAGATGCGCGCCAACACCGACCGGTGCGACGAACACCGCCTCCGGCTGCCGTGCGGCGATGTCCACAACCGTCGCCATGTCGAGGTGGTCGTAGTGGTCGTGGCTGATCAGCACCACGTCGACCGGGGGCAGTTGGCCTGCTTCCAACGGGGCGCGATGCATCCGGCCCGGACCGACCAGTTGGCTCGGCGAGCAGCGGCGGCTCAGCACCGGATCGGTCAGCACCCGCACACCGTCGATGTCGACGAGCGCGGTGGCGTGACCGAGCCAGGTCACCGCCAGCGCGGCCGGCGCGTCGAAGGTGGGCACGGTCACCATGATCGGTTTGCGCGGCCGCCCTGGACTGCGCAGCATGTCGGCGAAGGCGGAGAGATCCGGCGCGACATCACTCTGCGGTTCGGGATTGGCGAACGCACCGTCGTTGCGGTGTGGCGACAAATCCACGTGGGGCTCGATCTGCTCGCGGCTGGCGCCCAGCGCACGAGCGGGTCGGAGCCCGCCCGCCGCGAGCCGTCCGACCGCCGCGTCGGCCATCGCCACCCCGAAGGTGGTGACCCGGCCGGGCGCACGCGCAGCCCGGTCCCGACCCTCGTTCTCGCTCATCGACGTCACGTTCTCACCCTAGTGCGCCGGAGTCGGACAAGCTCGGAGCACGCCGACGGGGGTGCGTCGACCATCCGACACCGACGATCGACGGCGGTATGCACCTCACGCGGTTCACGGTTGGTCCGCCAACCCGACGCGGCGACACCGTGCGCGCTGATAAGCTGCCGAATCAGTTGTTCACGCATATGCGCGGGTCGCATATCCGCTGTAGAGGTAGATCAATTCAGTGGCAAGGATGTCGGTCGACGAGCGCCGAAGCGCACTCATCGAAGCTGCTTTCCGGGTGATCGCGGATCATGGTGTCGAGGGGGCGACCACCAGACAGATCTGCGCGCACGCCGATATGCCCTTGGCGAGTTTCCATTACGCCTTCGAAAGCCGTACCGCACTGCTGGGTGCGGTCATGGAGACCGCGGTCCCCAATGACCTGGCCGACCTGCTTGCTTCGGTCCTGCACGAGACGGACGACGATGCCCCGGCGATCGGGATGGAGGAGAGCATCGAGCAGTTGTTCGCGGCGTTCTACGACCATCTCAAGGCCGATCCCGGACGTCTGCAGGCGACGATCTCCCTCGGCATCTACGGGCACAACCATCCGGAACTCGATACCTTCGGGCGGCGGATGTACGAGCGCCAGTTCGAGGTGGCGTCGATCGTCATGCGGGTGGCCGCCGAACGAGCCGGGGTGACGTGGTCGGAGCCCGTGGAGAATCTTGGCCCCATCGTGATCGCGGCGACGAACTCGATCACCCTCATCTATTTGAGTACCGCCGACGACAAGGCGATCAGGACCGTCATCGGGTCGGCCACACGTTCGCTGATGACGTATGTCGTCAGCGTATGACCAATCGTGGTGGGCCGGAATCGCCGACGCCGTCCGCACCGCGGGGCTCGACGCACCGATCCTGACCCTCGACATGGCCGCATTCGCGGCCAATGTCGCTGATCTGCGCCGCCGTGCGGCAGGCACCCCGATACGGGTGGCGTCCAAATCGTTGCGGGTACGGTCGATCATCGAGAACACCCTCGGCCACCCCGGCTACGCAGGTGTGCTCGCCTACGATCTGGCCGAGGCGCACTGGCTGGCAACCCAATCCGGCATCACCGACGTCCTGATGGGCTATCCGACGGTGCGACGCGAGGCGCTGACCGCCTTCGCCACCGACGAGATCGCCGTCAGCCGGGTCACCCTGCTCGTCGACTCGGCCGATCAGCTCGACCTCATCGACTCCGTCGTCGAACCCGATCGCCGCCCGGCGCTGCGCGTGGCCATCGACATCGATGCCTCCTACCGTCCGCTGGGCGGCCTGGTGCACATCGGGGTGCGGCGCTCCCCCGTCCACGGCGTCGCCGACGCGGTCGCACTGGCCCGGACCATCACCGCGCGTGCGGGATTCACCCTCGTGGGCGCCATGTCGTATGAGGCGCAGGTGGCCGGGGTCGCCGACGATGTCGACGGGCGGGCGCTGCAGAACCTTGCGGTACGGCTGATGCAGCAGCGGTCGATGCGCGAGTTGCGCCGCCGCCGTGGGGCCATCGTCGCGGCGCTGCGGGAGATCGCCGACCTGGAGATCGTCAACGCCGGCGGTACCGGATCGCTGGAGGAATCGGCCGCGGACTCGTCGGTCACCGACATCGCCGCTGGCAGCGGACTGTTCGGCGGCCATCTGTTCGACGGGTACCGCCGGTTCCGGCCCGCGCCGGCGTTGTCCTTCGGCCTCGACGTCGTCCGTAAGCCGGGCGACGACATCGCGACGTGTGCCGGGGGTGGCTGGATCGCGTCGGGGCCGCCCGCCGCGGACCGGCTGCCGATCCCGGTGTGGCCGGACGGGTTGTCCTATGTGGGGACCGAGGCGGCGGGCGAGGTGCAGACACCATTGCGCGGTGACGCCGCCCGCGACCTGCGCGCCGGAGATCGAATATGGTTCCGGCACACCAAATCCGGTGAGGTCTGCGAACGGTCGGCCCGGGTCGCCCTGATCGAGCGCGACGCGACCGGCGATCCACGGGTGCGCGAGGTGGTACCCACTTACCGAGGCGAAGGACGGTGCTTTCTGTGACGGCTGCGACGATCGGGTGGCGCAATTGGGGTGGCACCCAACGGTGCACCCCGGCCCGGGTGGAGTCGCCCACCGACGCGGTGCAGATCGCCGAACTCGTCGGCCGCGCACGCGCCGAGGGTCGTCGGATCAAAGCGGTCGGTGCCGGACACAGCTTCTCGGCGATCGCCGTCGCCGACGACATCCAGCTCGACCTCACCAGGATGCGCGGGCTGATCGCCACCGATGTCGAGACCGACCGCGCCACCCTGCGCGGCGGCACCCATCTCCACGAGATCCCACGTCTGCTGGCACCTTTCGGACTGGCGATGACCAACCTCGGCGACGTCGACCGGCAGACCATCAGCGGCGCGACCTCCACCGGCACCCATGGCACCGGCGCCGCCTTCGGCGGGATCAGTACCCAGATCGTCGGCGCCACCATCATCACCGGCACCGGCGAGGTGCGCGTCGTCGACGAACACGATCCCGATCTCGCCGCCGTCGCGCTCGGACTCGGATCGCTCGGCGTCCTGGCGGATCTGACCCTCGCCCTGGTGCCCGCCTTCCACATGCGGGCGCAGGAGACACCGATGTCCGCCGACGACGCGATCGCCGGATTCGCCGAGCGGACCGAGAAGTACGACCATCACGAGTTCTACTGGTTCCCGCACACCAATCGGGCGCTGGCCAAGATGAATACGCGGCTCGGTGTCGAGGAACCGTGCCACGGTCCAGGGCATGTGCGCCGCTGGGTGGATGACGAACTGTTGAGCAACAAGCTGTTCGGCGCGCTGTGTGCGGTGGGCGCGCGGGTGCCCGCCACGGTTCCGCCGATCGCCCAGATCGCCGGCCGAGCATTGTCCGCACGCACGTTCACCGACACCTCTACCGGTGTGTTCATCTCCGCCCGTGACGTGCGCTTCCGGGAGATGGAGTACGCCGTCCCCCTCGACACCATTCCCGAGGTACTCGACGAATTGCGCACCATGATCGACCGGCGGCGCTACCGCATCAGCTTCCCGGTCGAGGTGCGGGCGGCCGCCGAGGACGATCTGATGCTGTCCACCGCCGCCGGACGAACCAGTGGGTATGTCGCCGTCCACCGCTATCACCGTGACGACCCGGCCGATTCGGCGTCGTACTTCGCCGACGTCGAGGCCATCATGAGCGACTACGACGGGCGGCCGCACTGGGGGAAGATGCACAACCGCGATGCCGGGTATCTACGGACCGTCTACCCCCGCTTCGACGAGTTCCGGGCCGTCCGCGACCGGTACGACCCGGACCGGGTCTTCGCCAATCCATACCTGGAGCAGATTCTCGGACCGTGACTTCCTCCGACTGGCGCGACGCGGGTGGGTTGACGAGACTGGGGGCATGCGTGAGCTGTTGCCCGATCTGCTGAGTCTGCTCGCGGCCCGGGACGCCCGGCCGGTCGCGCTGGCGCGCGTCATCGGGGTGACCGGGGCGGCGCCGCGTGCGCCGGGAGCGGCCATGCTGGTCACCGGTGACGGGCAGATCGTGGGCTCGGTGTCGGGCGGATGCGTGGAGTCGACCCTGCATCACACCGCCGGGCAGGTGCTCGCCGACGGGGTCGCCGTCGTCGAGCGGTTCGCCGATCAGGACGCTCTGGGCCTCGCCGGCGCGGGACTGACCTGCGGCGGCGAGATCGAGGTGTTCGTCGAGCCGGTCGGACCCGAACGCCTCGACGACCTGCATCGGTTGTCCACCGCCGTCGCCCACCGGCAGCCGGTGGCGCTGGCCACGACCCTCGCCGCCCATCCTCGCTGGCATGTGCGCACCCCTACCGACCAGCAGCCGTGGCTCCGGCTCGATCACGACGTCGCCGATCTGCTCGCCACCGGCCGTAGTTCGATCATCGGGGTCGACGACTGCGATGCCGACGACCCGGCATCGCACTACCGGCCGCGCACCTTCGTGCAGTCGTTCGCACCGCCCGCCCGGCTGATCCTGGTGGGCGCCAACGACTTCGTCCGAGAGCTGGCCGCCATCGGTAGCCGCCTGGGGTTTCGGGTGACCGTCGTCGACGCCCGGCCGGTATTCGCCACCCGGGCACGATTTCCCGAGGCCGACGAGGTGGTCGTCGGATGGCCGGACAACTATCTCTCCGCCGAACTCGAGGCCGGCCGACTCCCGGCATCGTCGGCGGTCTGCGTGATGACCCACGACGCCAAATTCGATGTACCCGCACTGCGCGTCGCATTGTCGGGTGCGCCACTGTCATTCGTCGGCGCTCTGGGTTCGCGCCGGACTGTCGCCGACCGCCGCACCCGTCTGCTGGACGCCGGGGTCACCCCCGACCAACTGGCCCGGCTCCGTTCCCCGCTGGGTCTGGACCTCGGCGGACACACTCCCGCCGAGGTGGCGATTTCGATTGCCGCCCAGCTGATTGCCGAACGCAACAGCGGATCGGCCCGGCCGCTGACACACGGTCGCGGGCCGATCCACCGACACCGCGGATAGTCAGCCCGTGGTGGCGTCACCATCCTTCACGGCGATATCGGTCGTCTCCGCGGTGCCGGCCGACTTCTGTTCGGGCAGTATGTGTTCGCCACTGCGGTCGCACGACAACGCGAGCGAACTGATGTACTGCTTCTCCCCGTCGGGCCCCGGCTTGGCGGAGGCGATCATGTCCGGACGTTCGAAATCGATCCCGGTGACGCAGCAAGTGAGTCGCTCGTCGGAGGGGTTGCCGTGTTCGTCATACATCGGCAGATCGATGCCGTCGTCGGTACGGCGCAGGTAGTAGCGCCCCTTGGTGGCCAGCGCAATGATCGGCGGAAGCACCAGCGCCAGAACCAGAGCCACCAGCGGTGAGTACGGCTGGATGGCGTCGCCGAAGACGTGGAAGTACACGAGGATCGACGCACCCCCGGCGACGATCACCGACCCGAATCCGACCGGGTTCACGGCATAGAGCATGCCGCGCCGGAACTCTGGCTTCTTGGGTGAGATGCCGAGCAGATACTTGTTGATCGCGATGTCGGAGGCGACCGTCACGATCCACGCGATACCGCAGTTGGCGTAGAAGTTCAGCAGGTTGTTGAGGAAGCTGAACATGTCTGCCTCCATCAACACGATCGCGATCGCGACGTTGAACACCAAGAACACCAACCGGCCCGGGTAAGTCTTGGTCACGCGGGTGAAGCTGTTGGTCCAGGCCAGCGACCCCGAGTAGGCGTTGGTGACGTTGATCTTGATCTGGCTGATCACCACGAGGATGACCGCCAGCGTCAGTGCCAGCCAATGCGGGACGAACTCTTCGTACACCTCGACGAACTGGTGAACCGGCTGGTTGGCGATGCCGGCGTTGTCCATCGTGATGCCGATCAGGTAGACCGCCAAGAACAGGCCGACGACCTGCTTGATCGCACCGAAGATGACCCAGCCCGGACCGGCGGTCAGCATTGCCAGCCACCACTTGCGGGAGTTCTCCGGGGTGCGCGGCGGCATGAAGCGGAGATAGTCGATCTGCTCGGCGATCTGGGCGATCAGCGAGAGACAGACACCCGCGGCGAGCATGGTGCCCGCGAAGCTGACACCCTTGTTAAGCGGTTCACCGGTCGCGGTGTCGATACCGCCGAAGGCGAAGAAGTCGCCTACTGCGTCGGGGTGCTTGAACACCAGGTAGGCGAACGGCAACACCATCATGACCAGCCATAGCGGCGTCGTCCACACCTGCAGTTTGGCGAGCGTGTTCATGCCGTAGATCACCAGCGGGATGATCAGCACCGAGCTGAGCAGATACCCCAGCCACAGCGGGATGTTGAGGCCCAAGAGCAGGCCTTGGGCCATGATCGACCCTTCAAGGGCGAAGAAGATGAAGGTGAACGACGCGAAGATGACGTTGGTCAGCACCGAGCCGTAGTAGCCGAATCCGCTACCGCGGGTGATCAGGTCGAGGTCGATGTTGTAGCGGGCCGCGTAGTAGGACAGCGGGTAGCCGGTCAGGATGATGACGATCGCGAAGAATCCGATGCCCAGCAAGGCATTTCCGGTGCCGTTGGCGATGCCGATGTTGGCACCGATGGCAAAGTCCGCCAGGTAGGCGATACCACCGAGGGCCGACACGGCGACGACGCCCGGACCCCATTTGCGGTAGCTGCGCGGCGCGAACCGAAGGGTGTAGTCCTCCAGACTCTCGCGGGCGGCCGCGGCGGCGGCGCCGGTGGTGATGATGCTGTGTTCGGCGTTCTCGATCTCACCGACATCCTCGGTGAACTCCGCGACCTCGTCGCGAAAAGACTCTTTCGACATGCTGCGTGCGTCTCCCATTGCGTTCGGGGGGCAAGTGCTTTCGAACGACGCCACGACATCGGGGTCGGCGCCGACACGGACGCTATGGACAGCACGTTTCGATCGCTTGATCGAAATGTTTCCCGGAGGAAAAATCGTTGCACTCCGGTTGCAACGATCCTCGGGTCAGGAGCCGGTGAACACCGGGGCGCGTTTCTCCGCGCGTGCGGCCCGACCTTCGGCGAGATCGGCACTCTCCCAAGCCCGCATCATCGCCGCCCGTCGCTGCGCCGGTGCGTCGTCGCGTGCGCCGTCACCGTTGAGAACCAGCTTGTAGTGCTGCAGGGTCAGCGGTGCGAGCGCAGCGATGGTCTGCGCCCAATGCTGGGCGTCGGCGAGGTCACCGATCCGGTTGGCGAAACCGAGATCGTGTGCGCGGTCGGCGGTCAGCGGGTCGCAGCCGATCAGCATGCCGCGCGCCTGGCCGGCCCCGACCAGCGACACCAGCCGACGGATCGTCCACTCATCCACGGCGACACCGATTTTCGCGGCCGGGATGCCAGCGATCGCATCGGGCGCCATCACCCGGAGGTCGGCGGCCATGGCCAATTGCAGGCCGGCACCGAGGGCCGCACCGTTGAGTGCCGCGATCACCGGTACCGGCACCGACTCGATCTCGGCGAGGGTGGCGATCAGCCCGTCCAGAAAGTCCTTGTCGTAGACCGGTCCCGACAGGTCGGCCCCGGCGGAGAAGACACTGCCCCGACCGGTGAGCACGATCGCGCGTGCCCCCTGGTCGACGGCGTTCGCGAACGCTTCCGACAAACCGGACACCATTGACTCATCGAGTGCGTTGCGTTTGTCGGCGCGATCAAGCTCGATCGTGACCACCGCACCATCTGTACTGGAGTGAATCATGTGCGGAAGCCTACCCAGCGCGCACCGACGGCGGGTCAGGCGCGGCCGAAGTATCCCTGTCATGTCAGGGTGGTGGACGTGAACAGCCAGCCTGAGACCGTGCCGACGATCGACGACCACAGTGACGTCCTGATCATCGGTGGCGGCCAGGCCGGCTTGTCGGCCGCCTACTTCCTGCACCGTTTCGGCCTGGCCGAGCGCTACCAGTTGCTCGATGGCGCGCCGGGCCCCGGCGGCGCCTGGCAGTTCCGCTGGCCGACGCTCACGCTCGCCGCCGCCAACAGGGTCCACGACCTCCCCGGCCTCGGCATCGTCGAGGCGCTCGGCGCCGACTGCGACAGCTTTCCGGCCGCGACCGCGGTTCCCGACTACTACCGCCGCTATGAGCACGACTTCGGCCTGCGGATCCGGCGCCCGGTACGAGTGCGGTCAATACAGGCCGAGGACCCCGGCTTCCGCGCCACCCTCACCGACGGCCGCGAGATCACCGCGCGGCTGATCGTCAACGCCACCGGCACCTGGGATCGGCCGTTCATCCCGTACATCCCGGGCGCGGCGGACTTCGGTGGGCGCCAGCTGCACACCCACGACTATGTCGGCCCCGACGAGTTTGCTGGTAAGCGGATACTCGTCGTCGGCGCCGGCATCTCGGCGATCCAGCTACTGATCGAGATCGCCCGCAATGCCGAAGGCGTACAGACATTTTGGTGTTCACGCACCGAGCCGGAGTTCAATCCGAAACCGTTCACGCCCGAACAGGGCCGCGCGGCGGTGGCCAGGGTCGAGCAGCGTGTACGAGCTGGTCTGCCGCCGCGGTCGGTGGTATCGGTGACCGGCCTCGCGTTGACGCCGACGATCGCCGCCGCCCGTGCGGACGGAATTCTGCAGTGGCGACCGATGTTCACCCGTATCACCGAATCGGGGGTGTGCTGGGACTGCGGCACCGGCTCGCCGACCGCCCCACCCGACCACCTCGACGTCGACGTCATCTTCTGGAACACCGGATTCCGCAGTGCCCTCGACCATCTCGCACCGCTGCATCTGCGCTCTGCCGGTGGCGGCATCACCATGACCGGGCGGCTGGCGACCGTGGTGGCCGCCGATCCGCGCATCCAGCTGCTGGGTTACGGCCCGTCGGCATCGACGATCGGGGCCAATCGCGCGGGCCGCGAAGCTGCCCGGGTCGTCCGCGATCAGCTGGCCGAACTCGGTTGAGCCCGATCGGAGCACGCTGGAACCCCACCCTCGTCCCCGACCTTCAGATTCCTCCCCGCGATACTTCCCGAGGACGAATCCGAAAGTCGGGGAAGAACACTCGTCCCCGACTTTCGGCAGAGATTCGGTGTCACAGGGACCGGTAGCGGCGCAGGGCCTCGGCACGCTCGGTCTTGTGGTCGACGATCGGATCCGGATAGTCGTCGGTGTCGAGTTCGGGGATCCAGCGATGGACGTACCGTTCGTCAGGGTCGAACCGAGCGGCTTGTGTCTGCGGGTTGAACACCCGAAAGTACGGTGCCGCATCGGTTCCCGTCCCGGCAGCCCACTGCCAGCCGTGCTGGTTGGAGGCCATGTCGCCGTCCACCAGCTGATCGAGGAACCACCGCGCCCCCCACCACCACGGCAGGTGCAGATCCTTGACCAGAAAGGAGGCGACCAGCATCCGCACCCGGTTGTGCATATATCCCGTCTCCGCCAGCTGCCGCATCCCGGCGTCGACCAACGGGAAGCCGGTATGCCCAGACCGCCACGCGTCGAACCGTGCCCGCGCCTCGTCACCGGTGTCCAGCTCAATGTTGTCGAATCCGCGATTCCAGTTGCGCCACAGGCTTTCCGGCCAATGGAAGAGTACGTCGGCGTAGAAGTCACGGAAGGCGAGCTCACGCAAGTAGGCCTGCGGTCCCGGCCCCGACCCCAGATCGGCGGCCATGGTGCGCGGATGAATGTTGCCGAACTTCAGATAGGCCGACATCTGGCTGCCTGCGTCACGATCGGGCCGATCGCGGAGCTCGTGATAGTCGGCGAGGTGCCCGTCGGCGAACTCCGCCCACCGCCCGCGTGCGGCGGTCTCACCGGCCGGCAAGGTGAGCGTCGTCGGCGATGCCGGGATCTCGATCCGGTTCGGGACGCGGACCTCGTCGGGATCGACGACCGTCGCATCCTCGACCGCGGATTGGGCGGGAGCACGCCAGCCGTGGTCGAGCCACTGCCGGAAGTAGGGGGTGAAGACCTTGTACGGGTCACCGTCGGCCTTCTGGACCCGCCCAGGCGACACGAGGTAGGGCGATCCCACCTCTTCCCAGGCGATGCGCCCCAACGCCTGCCGAACCCGGTCATCGCGACGCCGTCCGAAAGGCGTGTAGTCGGCACTCACATGTACGGTGCCGGCGTCGACGCTACGAGCCAACCGAACGATCTCGACCTCCGGACGGCCGCGCAGGACGACCAGTCGGCCGCCCAGGGCGGCGTCGACATCGCGCAGCGAGTCGTAGAGAAACGCTAGTCGGCGCGCCCCCGAGGAGGCTTCCAGTCGCGGATCGAGTACAAAACAGACCGTCACCGGCCCGCCGTCGTCGATCGCCGCACCCAACGACGGCAGGTCGGCGATCCGCAGATCCCGCCGCAACCACACCACCGACGCTTCGGGCATGTCGCCTCCCAACAGTCGCCTAACGCAACGTAGTCCGTGCCCGCCGGAATCGGCGGGCACGGACTACGAGACTTGTTGGCCGATCACGCTATGCGGCCAGGATCAGTTGGCACCCAGCAGGTCGATCACGAAGACCAGGGTACGACCGGAAAGCCGATGACCGGCACCGGCCGGGCCGTAGGCCAGCTCCGGCGGAACGGTCAGCTGGCGTCGGCCGCCGACCTTCATGCCGGGGATGCCTTCCTGCCAGCCCGGGATCAGACGCTCGAGCGGGAAATTCGCGGACTGACCACGGTCCCACGACGAGTCGAACTCCTCGCCCGTCTCATAGTCGACGCCGACGTAGTGCACGTCGACGATGCCACCACGCTGGGCTTCGGCACCCTCGCCGACGATCAGGTCCTTGATCGTCAGCTCAGCGGGCGCCGGCCCCTCCTGGAATTCGACTTCGGGCTTCTCGGTGCTGGTCACAGGACTCTCCTTTGAGTCGGTGTCGATCAGTGGTCGTCGAGATCGGACGGTGTCGCGATCGGTCAGCGACTACCGATGTTGACGTAGTCACGCTCGGTGTAGCCGGTGTACAGCTGGCGCGGACGGCCGATCTTGGTAGCCGGATCGGCGTGCATCTCGCGCCAATGGGCGATCCAGCCGGGCAGGCGGCCCAACGCGAACAGGACGGTGAACATGCGCGTCGGGAAGCCCATCGCACGGTAGATGACACCGGTGTAGAAGTCCACGTTCGGGTACAGCTTCCGCTGGATGAAGTAGTCGTCGGACAGCGCGACCTCTTCGAGACCCTTGGCGATGTCGAGGAGTTCGTCCTGCACTCCGAGCGACTCCAGGATCGAGTCGGCGGTCTTCTTCACGATGGCCGCGCGCGGATCGTAATTCTTGTAGACGCGGTGTCCGAAGCCCATGAGCTTCACGCCGTCTTCCTTGTTCTTGACCCTGGTCATGAACGCCTTGGTGTCGCCACCGGAAGCCTTGATGTCCTCCAGCATTTCCAGCACCGCCTGGTTGGCACCGCCGTGCAGCGGACCCCACAGCGCGTTGATGCCACCGGAGATCGAGGTGAACAGGTTGGCCTGCGACGATCCGACCAGCCGCACCGTCGACGTCGAACAGTTCTGCTCGTGGTCGGCGTGCAGGATGAAGAGCATGTCGAGGGCCTTGGCGACCTTCGGGTCGACCTCGTAGGGCTCGGCCGGGAAACCGAACGTCATCCGCAGGAAGTTCTCCACCAGGCTCAGCGAGTTGTCCGGGTAGAGGAACGGCTGACCGGCCGACTTCTTGTAGGCGTAGGCCGCGATCGTCGGCAGCTTGGCCAGCAGGCGGATGGTCGAGAGTTCGACCTGCTCGGGATCCTTGGGGTCCAACGAATCCTGGTAGTACGCCGACAACGCGTTGACCGCACTGGACAGCACCGGCATCGGATGAGCGTTGCGCGGGAAGCCGTCGAAGAACCGCTTGAGGTCCTCGTGCAGCAGGGTGTGGCGCTGAATCTTGGTGGTGAAGTCTTCCAGCTGCGCCGGAGTCGGCAGCTCACCGTAGATCAGGAGATAGCTGACCTCGATGAAGGTCGACTTCTCCGCGAGCTGATCGATCGGGATGCCGCGGTAGCGCAGGATACCCGCGTCGCCGTCGATGTAGGTGATGGCCGACTTGGTCGACGCCGTGTTGACGAAACCGCCGTCGAAGGTCGTCAGATTCGTCTCGGCGAGGAATTTGCCGAGTTCGACCGAATCGGTGCCCTCGGTGGCCTTCAGAATCGGAAGCTCCAGCTGTCCACCGGGGTAGGTGAAAGTCGCTGAGGCTGTGTCGGACGCCTGGTCGGCTGGGACTGTTTCAGCAGACACACGAACCCCTTTGCTCAGGTCAGAGATTTTGCAGATGTCCGGTTGGGACATATCTGACTTACAAACTAGTCGCTTCGACACTCACTCGCCCACGGAGGGTCCGCCCCGGGCCTCGTCACGGCCACCGCAGCGACCTGAACTGCGAATTCGGCAACTGACTCCCATTGCGGGAGGCTGAGCTCACGAACGGCGGCCGGGCACAGTGAGGATAACTGGTCCAATCGGCTCAACACCCCGCCCAGCGCGGCGTCCCCCGCACCGATGGTGTCCACGACCTCCACCGCAGGGGCACTGACCTGCACAGATCCAGCCCTGGTGTGCACCAGGATGCCCGCGGCACCAGCGGTGACGACGACCGCTGTCACCCCGTCCGAAAGCCAGTCCGCGGGCGCTGAACCGCACGGTCCGACAGCCAGCCAGGCGGCATCCTCGTCGGAGACTTTCACCACATCCGTCGACGGCATCCAGGACCGGAATCGCTGCCGATAGCCGTCGGCGTCGGCGATGACCGTCGGCCGGATGTTGGGATCGAGCACCGTGAGTCGGCCGTCGGCGTGGCTGCGGTGCAACAGCGCCTCGTAGACCGACGCGCCCGGCTCCAGCACCAGCGACAACGTGCCGAAACACATCGCGGTGACCGTCGCAGGCAGACGCCCAGGATCGGCGACCAGACGGTCGGCGGTGCCGTCGACGTAGAACGTGTAGTGCGCACCCCCGTCGGCCGCCACGGTGGCCAGCGCCAGCGAGGTCGGCTGGTCACAGCGCTGCACCAAGCCGACGCCAACCCCGTTGGCGCGCAACGTGTTCACGATCGCGTCGCCGTAGTCGTCGGTGGAGACCGACGAGAGAAAAGACACCGCAGACCCCAACCGCCCCAGGGCGACCGCCACATTGAACGGGCCGCCGCCCAGCGCCGGCCGCAACGTCGGGAGCGGGCCGCTACCACCGGATTTCGGTGCGGCATCGGCGACGACGTCGACGAGCGCCTCGCCGCAGACCACGATCTCTCTCATCGGCCTGCTCTCACGTCGATTCCGGTCGGCCCACCCGCCCAGTGTGCCACCCGCCAGGGATGGGCCCGGGAAGTTCGGGGCGGTAGATTGCGGTGTCATGCGCGTGTTGCCCGCCGGCGCCGATGCGGTGGTGCTCGACTTCTCCGACGTCCCCGACGCCGCGGACGCGGTGCTGGGCGCGTGCGCCGCGGTGCAGGCCGCGATCACGTCGGGTCTGCTGACCGGTGTCACCGATCTGATCCCCAGTGCGCACACCCTGCTCGTCCAGGCCGAAACCGGCCGCGGTATCGACATCCTCGGCGTGCGCCGTGCCCTACGCACCAGGCAGGACGCCGAGTCCCCCACCACCCGAACCACTGCGGCGGTCACCATTCCGGTCGTCTACGACGGTGCCGACCTCGACGCCGTCGCCACCCAATTGCAGATGACGGTCGACGAGGTCATCGCAGCACACCGCGATACCCGCTGGACGGTGCAATTCATGGGGTTCGCCCCCGGTTTCGGCTATCTGGTCCCGACCGGCGCCGCACCGAATCCGTTGACCGGTGTCGCACGCCGCACCGATCCGCGCACCCAGGTGCCGTGTGGGTCGGTCGCGATCGCGGCAGGCTACAGCGCGATCTACCCCCGCGACTCCCCCGGCGGCTGGCAGCTGTTGGGCCACACCACAATCGGCCTGTGGGATGAGAATGCACAGCCGCCCGCGCTGCTCGCACCGGGCACCATCGTGACGTTCACCGACGAAGGGCGCCGACGATGACGGCGCTACAGGTGCTCTCGACCGGCCCATTGGCCACCGTGCAGGACTCCGGCCGCCCGGGCTTCGCCCACCTCGGGGTGCCGCATTCGGGCGCCGCCGACCGCACCTCCTTCGGCCTGGCCAACCGGCTGGTCGGCAACCGCGAATCCGCGGCAGCCATCGAAGTGACACTCGGCGGCCTGCGCCTGCGGGCCGACGCCGACATCCTGGTGGCGGTGACCGGCGCGCTGACGACGGTGTCGGTCAACGGGTCTCCGGTCGGACTGGCCGTGGGCACCACACTGCGCGCAGGTGATGAACTGAGCGTCGGGACCCCGCGCCAGGGCTGCCGCAACTATGTCGCCATCCGCGGCGGTGTCGACGTGCCCCCTACCCTGGGATCGCGCTCCACCGACACCCTCTCCGGCCTCGGCCCCATGCCACTGCGTGCGGGCGACGAACTGCCCGTCGGCGCCGAGGTCGACGACTGGCCGGCCATCGCCGCCGCGCCCGCCGACGGCACGATCCATCAGGTCACGGTGCTGCGCTACTCCCCGGGCCCGCGAGCCGGCCACGCCGACGACCCCGAGTTGCTGCGCCGCGGCCTGTGGCAGGTCGGCGCTGACAGCAACCGGGTGGGCATCCGACTAGCGCGGCGGGCCGACTCCGAGTTCGGTGCACTGCGCCATCGCCTGGACGCCGCTGAACTGCGTTCGGAAGGAATCGCCCACGGGTCGGTGCAACTACCACCCGGTGGCAACCCGGTGATCTTTCTCGCCGATCATCCGGTGACCGGCGGCTATCCGGTGATCGCTGTACTCGATGCGGCAGCGGCCGACCTCGCCGCCCAGCTCACCCCAGGGTCGACGGTGCGATTCCGAAACCGCTGAGCGATGGCCGAGTCCATTGACAGCCGGTTGAGACGAACATAGTATTCCGTCTCATGAGCGAGCTCGTCGACGACATCGCGGCCACCTGCCCCGTCCACCCGACCACGCCCGATGCGTCCACCGGCACCGACCTCGCCGCAACCGGATGCCCCCACGCCGACGGCCCCACCGCCCCTGCGGCGGTCGGATCCAAGGGTGCCGCCACCTACGCGCCGCTCGGACCGGATTCACTCACCTGGCAGATCTGGGGTACCTGGACCGGTATGTTCCAGGGGCTGTGGGCCGGTTCGATGCAGAACATGCATCCGAAGCTCGGCGCCGCGGTGTGGGATCACTCCGACTTCTTCGGCGAACGCTGGCAGCGCCTGATGCGCTCGCTGTACCCGATCAGCGGGGTCGTCTTCGACAGCGTCGCGGGGGCGCAGACCGGACTCGAGGTCCGCGACTACCACCGCGACATCAAGGGCACCATGCCCGACGGCTCCCGCTATCACGCGCTGGACCCCGACGTCTTCTACTGGGCACATGCCACCTTCTGGTACGGCAACGTCCGGTTGTGTGAGCGCTTCGGGCCGTGGCTCTCCGAGGCCGACAAACGTCAGCTGTTCGAGGAGTCCAAGGCCTGGTACGCCCAATACGGGGTCAGCATGCGACCTGTACCGGACACCTACGAGGACTTCCTCGCATACTGGGATCACATGTGCCGCAACGTCCTCCGTGACCACGAGTCGGTTCGGGTGGTGCTCGACATCTCCCAGCTGCCGCCACCGCCGTTCCTGTCCTTCATCCCGGAGAAGGTCTGGTTCAAGTACATGGCGGCCAACAACCAGCGGGTGTTCACCTGGCTGACCACCGGCTTCTACGACGAACCCATCCGCGAGATGTTGGGCCTGCGCTGGACCGAGAAGGACGAACGACGCTTCCGACTCCTGGGCCGCGGCATCAACCTGGTGATGCACCGACTCACCCCGAAACGCTTTCTGCGCCATCCGCGTCCGCGGGATGCATGGGATCGGGTCAACGGCCGGGTCGCCCCCGGTGCACCGCTGGTGCAGACCCCGGATCGCAACCTGCCGCCGCAATCCGAACGCGACAACCCGATGCACTACTGCCCGGTGGGTGCGGCCCGCAAGGCCACCTACCCCGGCATGGTCTCGACCCGGTGATGGACGCGGGTCCGGCGGCGACATTCGACGGTCAGCGCCTCGACCACCTCACCCACCCACCGCTCGGGCCGGACTCGCTCACCTGGAACTTCTTCGGCGACTGGCGCGGGATGATGTCCGGATTGTGGTCGGGATCCATGCAGAATATGCACCCCAAACTCGGTGCGGCCGTGTGGGATCACTCCGACTTCTTCGGCGAACGCTGGCAGCGGCTGTTCCGCTCGCTGTATCCGATCATGGGCACCGTCTTCGACGGTACCGACGCCACCGGCCACGAGGTCCGCGACTATCACCTGACCGTCAAGGGCACGATGGCCGACGGTTCCCGCTATCACGCACTGGATCCCGACGTCTTCTACTGGGCGCACGCCACCTTCTGGTACGGAGCGGTCCGCAGCGCCGAGATCTTCGGGCCGCCCATCACCGAAGCCGACAAACGCCGGCTGTTCGCCGAATCACAGACGTGGTACGCGATGTACGGAATCAGCATGCGGCCCTGTCCCGATACCTACGAGGACTTCCTCGAGTATTGGGATCACATGTGCCGCAACGTGCTCCGCGACCACGAATCGGTCCGCGTGGTACTCGACCTCGGACAGTTACCGCCCCCGCCCGGGCTGACATGGATACCCCGCGGACTGTGGCAACGTCTGAGCGCACCGGGCACCCGGTTCATGATGTGGGTGACCACCGGACTCTACGACGAGCCGGTACGCGAGATGATGGGGCTGAGGTGGTCCGACCGCGATCAACGCTGGTTTGTCCGCTTCGGCAAACTGGTCCAGTTCGTCATGAACGTGACGCCCAAGCGCTACCGCTGGCATCCGCGTTCCCGCGATGCCTGGGATCGCGCGTACGGGCGGGTCGCGGACGACGCGCCGCTCGTTCAGAGCCCGATCCGGAATCTCCCGCCAGAATCCGAACGCGACAACCCGATGCACTATTGCCCGGTGCATGCCGCCCGACGCGCCAGCCTGCCCGGCGTCGTCGTAGGGAGCTGAGTCGTCGGGAGCTGAGCCGTCGGGAGTTGGTGCGCGGCCGGGCTACTGCTGGCCGAGTCCGCGGCGCATCGCCATCCGAAGTCGCTCGGCCTCCCGTTTGGCATAAGGATTGGCGTGGCCGGCACGGGAACCCGCGAGTTTCGCGCCGATGTGTTCGCCGACCGTGATCGGCGAATAACGCGATCCGGCGCCCACACATGAGGGCAGCGTGGCGATGGTGGCGTCGATGTTGCCGTCATGGAAGTAGGCCGCCGACCGACGCCGTTCGATGGTGCCGCCGACGATCGGGGGTTTCACTCGATGCAATGTCGACAGCCACCGCTCATTGGTCCAGCGCGCCATCAGGTCACCGAGGTTGATCAGCAGTGCCCCGTCGGCGGGAGTGACGTCATGCCAGTAGCCCGCCCGGTCGAGCACCTGCAGACCACTCACCTGGTCGGCCCACAGCACGGTGACGATGCCGTAATCGGTGTGCTCCCCCATGCCCGTCAGGTCTCCCAACCCGGCCAGTTCGCCTTCGATCGCGCCGGGCGGCAGGGCATAGTTGTTCATCCGCAGGACGTCGAGCGAATGATCGGTGTACCCGTCGAAGTAGTCCGGCGGCAGATCAAGTGCATCGGCGAAGATGCGCGTCAAGGTGTGCGCGACGCGTCGGGCCTCGGCGAAGTAGCCGTCGACCGCGGCCTGGAAATGATCGACCTGCGGCCACGTGTTGGTCGCGTACTGGTCGGCCGGGAGATCCAGATCCGGATACTCGCCTGCCTCCACCCCCACGTTGAACGCCTCGAAGAAGTCGTTCATCCGGGCCGGCGATTCCACACCCAGGCTCAACGACAACGACTCCGACTTCGGCGGCGCATATCCGCGATTGATCTCCGGTGGGGTCCGGTACCGCTTCTTGGCCTCCAAGGGCAGTGCGAAGAAGTCGTCGAGGGCCGCGGTGAACTCGTCGATCACCACCGCGGGGATCTGATGCCCGACGATCTGCATGAATCCGACCGAGCTGCACGCGTCGTCGATCTGCGCGGCGACGACCGCCCGCTGTGCCGCGTCACCCCCGGCGGTATACGGCGAGATGTCGATGGTCGGCACCACGAATCCGGCCGTGACCTGGTCGTCGTCTGCCGACTGCATGGACCCATGGTGCACGACATGCGGTGATCTCGCTGAGTGGTGGAGCGCGCCGATCCCGCAACTCAGACGGGCTGGTCCCCCACCCGGACCGCACGATAGCGGACGAAAGCCGGGATCATCAGTGCGGCAACAACTGTCAGCACCATGGTGGCGATACCCCCACCGGCGGTGGTGACCGCGGTACCCACCAGCGCAGCCGAGGCACCGTGCGCGACGTCGGCGATGCGGGGTCCACCCGCCACGACGACGATGAACACCCCCTGCAGTCGGCCACGCACCTCGTCGGCCGCGGCCGCCTGCAGCATCGTCTGGCGGAACGCCGCGGACGCCATGTCGGCGGCGCCACCGATCATCAGCGCCACCACCACGATCGGCAGCATCGGAAAGGGGTTGCCGTCGGCGAAGAACAACGCGCAGCCGGCCACCGTGATCGACGCACCCCAGATCAGGATGCACACGATCACCGCCAGTCCCTGCCTGCTGATCCGGGTGACCCAGCCGGAGAACACACCGCCGATAACCGCACCGGCGGGGATCGCGGCGAACAGCAACGCGAAGGCCAAACCACCGTTGTTGGGTCCGCCGAAGTCTTCATGGGCCATCTGCGGAAACAGTGCACGTGGCATACCGAAGATCATGGCGATGAGATCCACCAGGAAACTGGCCATCAGCACCTTGTGGGCGCCGAGATAGACGAAGCCGTCGACGACCGACCGCAATCCGGCGGTCGGCCGCGGCTGCCCGTCGGTGTGTTCGGGCCGCAGCGCAGGCAGTCGGATGACCGCCCAGAGTGTGGCCAGCAGTCCGACCGTGTCGACCAGATACAGCAGCGCATACCCGAGTACGGGGATCAGCGCCCCACCCACCAGCGGACCGGCGATCGCGCCGGCCTGCATGACCGTCATATTCAGCGAGTTCGCCGCCGGTAGTTCACGTGACGGCAGCAGCCGAGGTAGCACCGCGCTCCGCGTGGGCTGGTTGACCGCGAAGAAGCCCTGCTGGACGGAGAACGTGACCAGCAGCACCCACACGTTGTCCCAGCCCAGATAAGCCTGCAACCAGAACACGGCACTCGTGCCGATCAGTCCGAGCGTGGTGACGATCAGGATCAGGCGCCGGTCGAACACATCGGCCAGCGCGCCGCCCCACAACCCGAACACGATGAGTGGGACCAGCCCGAACAAGCCGGTCAACCCCACATAGGCGGAGTTGTCGGTGATCGCGTAGATCTGTGCCGGAACCGCGACGACGGTCAGCTGCGCGCCGATGACGGTGACAATGTTCGCCGACCACAACCGCCGGAAGTACTCGTTGCGCAGCGGCGTCGTATCGGCGAGGAGTCGAGACACCCGGTAGACGATAGGTCAGGGCTGGAGACGCTCCGCGCGCCACCCGTCGTCGAAATGGGTCAGCCGTACCCGATTGTGCAGCCGATTTGCCCGCCCCTGCCAGAATTCAACCACCGTCGGCAAAATCCGGTAGCCGCCCCAGGTGGGTGGGACCGGGATCTCGGCGCCGCCGTCGAACCCGCCGAACTGGTGCGCAACCCGCGCGGTGTGGGCCTCGAGTTCGGTACGTGAATCGACGGGCCGGGACTGTGCGGAGGCGTATGCCGAGATCTGCGAGCCGCGTGGCCGGCTGTACCAGTAGGCCTCGGTCTCCTCCATCGAGACGTGTTCGACGGGGCCGCGGAAGTGCACTTGACGTTCGAGGCCGATCCACGGGAAGGTCACCGACGCGTAGGGGTGCGCGGCGATGTCACGTCCTTTGTCGGAGTCGTAGCCGGTGAAGAAGACGACGCCGGTGGCGTCTATCCCCTTGCAGAGCACCGTGCGCGTGGCCGGGTATCCGTCGGCGTCGACCGTACCGAGCACCATGGCGTTGGGTTCGGCAATCCGGGCGTCGACAGCCTCGTGCAGCCACACCTCGAAGAGGTCGAGCCATGGCGGGTCGCCCCGCAACCAACTCGGGTCGAGGTTCTCCCGAATACCGTCAGCTCCCGCCGCGCGATCACCTTCTCCGATATTCGGTGGGATGCCGCCACCGTAGCCGACCCGCATGTTCGGAAGGTCTATCCGTTGATCTGCCACCCTTGGAAAGGCTACTCCCCGGTACACGGGCGATGCCCGCGCTCTAGAGTTCTTGGTGTTGGTATCAACTCGCACACGACGACGTGTCGACGGATGGGTGGTTCACCATGGCTAACACGGTCCCCGCGGATTTTGTCCCAGGTCTCGAGGGCGTGGTCGCCTTCACCTCCGAGATCGCCGAACCGGACAAGGACGGCGGCAATCTGCGTTATCGCGGAGTCGACATCGAGGACCTGGTGGAGAATCGGGTGACCTTCGGCGACGTGTGGGCGCTGCTCGTCGACGGCCGCTTCGGTGATGGGCTGCCGCCCGCCGAACCCTTCCCGCTGCCCGTGCATTCCGGTGACGTTCGCGTCGACGTGCAGGCGGCGCTGCCGATGCTGGCCCCGATCTGGGGATACCAGCCACTGCTCGACATCGACGACGCCACCGCCCGCGACAACCTGGCCCGCGCCTCGGTGATGGCCCTGTCCTATGTCGCGCAGTCCGCGCGCGGGTTGTCGCAGCCCGAGGTTCCGCAGCGCATCGTCGACCAGTGCGAGACCGTCACCGCCCGGTTCATGACGCGGTGGAAGGGAGATCCCGATCCCCGACACATCGCGGCGATCGACGCCTACTGGGTCAGCGCCGCGGAACACGGCATGAACGCCTCGACGTTCACCGCGCGGGTCATCGCCTCCACCGGCGCCGACGTCGCCGCCGCACTGTCGGGTGCCATCGGCGCGATGTCCGGGCCGCTGCACGGAGGTGCACCGGCACGGGTGCTACCGATGATCGAGGAGGTCGAACGCACCGGCGACGCCCGCGGCCTGGTCAAGGGCATCCTGGACCGCAAGGAGAAGCTCATGGGCTTCGGTCACCGCGTCTACCGCGCCGAGGATCCGCGTGCCCGGGTGTTGCGCCACACTGCCCAGCAGCTCGGTGTGCCGCGCTTCGAAGTCGCCGCCGCATTGGAACAAGCCGCACTCGCCGAGTTGCGCGAGCGCCGTCCCGACCGGGCCATCGAGACCAACGTCGAGTTCTGGGCGGCGGTCATGCTCGACTTCGCCGAGGTACCGCCGCACATGATGCCTGCAATGTTCACCTGCGGCCGGACCGCAGGCTGGTGCGCACACATCCTCGAGCAGAAGCGGCTGGGCAAGCTGATCCGCCCGAACGCCATCTACATCGGACCCGGCCCCCGCCGGCCCGAGGATGTCGAGGGCTGGGACAAGGTCACCCCGGCCCCCGGACTCTGAACTCCCCCGCAACCCCCCGGGCAAAAGCGCCACTTCCGACGACAGGCGCCACATCTAACATGCGCCGCTGCGTCGAAAGTGGCGCTTTTGCGGGGCGTCCCGGGGTCCTGTGGACAATCGCAGCTCGACGTCGACGCGGAACGGCATCCTCAAGCGATGACCGACGACTCGTCCCTCATCCGCCGCGCGACACTTCGTACGGTCCTTGACGCCGGCGAGATTCGCGAACGCGAACGCGACGGCACCCTGACGTCGGTGTGGCGCGGTGTGGTCCACGAGGGCACGGTCCCCGACGACGAACTCGACCGGTACCGCCTGACGGTCCTCGGGGCCGCACTGACCGGTGGCCCGCAGCGGGTGGTCAGTCACGTCTCCGCGGCTGTGCTGCACCGGATTCCACTCCTCCGGCCGGATCTGTCACGCGTTCATTTCACGACCGGCTCGACGGGACGTCGCAGCACCAAGATTCACCTCCATCGCGGAACCCTGCCAGAAAGGGACACGACCGTCATCGACGACGTTCGAGTGACGACGCCGGCGCGAACCGTCGCCGATGTCGCGCGGGGAGTCACGTTCGAACAGGCGGTGTGCTGCCTGGACAGCGGACTCCGTCTCGGTGCGTCTCATGACGACATCACCCACCTGGCCCGCGCCTGCGCGGGGCACAAAGGAGCCGGTCGGCTTCGGCAGGCATTGGCGGTGGCCGACGGGCGATCGGAGTCGGTAGGCGAATCCTACAGTCGTGCGCTCATGATCCGCCTCGGCATTCCGATGCCCGATCTGCAGGTGGAGATCGTGGACACGCGCGGCCAATTCATCGCTCGGGCAGACTTCGGTTGGGGTGATGCCGTCGTCGGCGAGTTCGATGGCCGCGTCAAGTATTCAGGCGCCTTCGGGCAGCGTCCCGAGGACACCGTGTTTGCGGAGAAGCGGCGCGAGGATGCCATCCGGCGGACCGGCCGCATCGTGGTGCGCTGGACGTGGCAGGACTTGCTCGACCCACCGCACTTTCGTCGGTTGATCATGACCGCGTTGCGTGACGCCGGGCTGGTGTGAGCGCCGCCCCGCACACGCGCCACTTCGGACAGCACGCGCCACTTCTAACTAGCGCCGCTGCGTCGAAAGTGGCGCTTCTGCCGGGACGGCCTCAGCCGACGTCGCGCCTGGCGAACACCGCCTGCGCGAGGGCGACCAACGCCGCCGCGAGGCAGGCCATCACGACGACGGGCAGCCAGCGCATCGGTTCGACGGGCACCAACGGCGTGTGGGTGTACGGCGAGAGATCCTTCACCCATTGCGGCAGGTCGAACATCCCCGACATCGGCCCGAGGAACAGCGCGACGAGCACGATGAACCACCCGAGCATCACCAGCCTCGACCGAATTCCATAGAGCGCCAGCACGAGTGAGGACACCACCAGGGCGGCGGGCAATTGCGCGAGCGCTGCCTGCACCAGGTCGGCACCGGCCCGCCCCGCATCACCGCCCGCGAGCGCGTTGCCGACGATGATCGAGACGACCGCCGACGCCAGGATCGCCACGACACCCAGCATTGCCATCTCGATGTAGGCGAACAGGAACCTGCTGCGTGACGCCGGTGTCGCCAACAGCACCTCGGTGCGCGCGGCGTGTTCCTCGCCGTGCATTCGGGTCGTCAGGTTCACCGTCCACGCACCGGCCGCGATGGCGAAGAAGGTCATCATCGTCATCCCGAACAGGGTTTCCAGATCGGCAGGCGTCGTGGTCTGGCGAATAATCTCGTCGAATTTCGAATTGCCTTCGGCCAGTTGACTCACCGAAGGCTGCATGAACCCGACGACCAGCCCGTAAACGATCACGCCGCCCACCCACGAACCCAGCAACGGCGCACTCAGTCGTGCGACGATCACCTCGATCGACCCCATGTGCCGGGCATCGGCCGGCCCCGGGCGGGGTGCGATGAGCCCGCCACCGAGGTCGCGTCGGTTGGTGACCGCGGCGGCCAGCGACCAGCCGGCCGCGAATACCACGACCGAGGTCAGGGCGAACCAGAGGTTGTTGTCGCCGAACGGGTCGATGAGTTGCGCCCAGCCCATCGGGGTCAGCCAGCGTAACCACCCCCAGCCGCCGGTCGAGTCGGCGACGCCGCGCAGCAGGTAGCCGACCAGCACCACCGACGCTGCTGTCATATTCGCAATATGCGAGGTCTTGGCAACCTGCGCGGTCACCAGCGCGGCGCCCGCCGCCGCCATCCCGGTTGACGCGTATTGTGCGAACACCGCCGCCACATCTGCGGCCTCGGCCCCGAGTGGAAACAGCATGAGCGACATGGCCAGCGCCACCACGATGCTGAACACGGATGCGGCGATCGCGGCGGCCGACAGTGGCGCGAGCGGCCCGACGACTCCCGACCGGACGAGTTCGGCCCGCCCGAGCTCTTCTTCCTTCCGTGTCTGACGCACCACCTGGAGGACGACGCAGACACCGAGCGCCGCAACCATGAAGAGCCCGGCACGCCACACGGTCATCGAGGCGGCCGAGTCGGTGTGGTCGAGCGGACCGAGGAGGAAACGGAAAGCCGAGTTCGCGCCGAGGCCGGCACGCGCCGCCTGCCGCTCGGCCGCCCCGGGATACATGCTGTTGATCGACGCTGCCGTCGACACATTGAGCAGCAGAAAGACTGCCAACGTGATGGTTATCGTCAGCCACTCGCGACGCAACATGAGCCGCAACATCATCGCGGTGCCGGCGAATCGGTCCGAGGTTCGTGGAAGGACCGGGCTCGTCGTCATCGACGATCCCCGGCATCGGAGTATGCGTGCAGGAACAGCTCTTCCAGGCTCGGCGGCTCGACCGCGAGTTGGGCCACGTCGTGCGAAGCGAGCGCACGGGTCACCGCGGCCAGGCCGGTGTCGTCGACGGTGAAGGTGACCGCTGACCCATCGACGGCGAAGTCGAAGACACCGTCGATGTTCCGCAGATCGCCCGGGTCACCCGCGAGGGTCGCGGTCACCCGCGATCGTCGAAGGTGGCGGAGCTGTGTCAGCGTGCCGGACTGGACAGTTCGGCCGGCCCGGATGATCGTCACCGTCTCGCAGAGTTGCTCCACTTCGGCCAGGAGGTGACTCGACATCAGCACTGCCGCACCCGCCTCAGCACGTTCACGAACGCAGGTGACGAATTCACGGGTCATCAGCGGGTCCAGACCTGATGTCGGTTCATCGAGGATCAGCAACTCGGTATCGGCGGCCAACGCAGCCACCAGCGCCACCTTTTGCCGGTTGCCCTTGGAGTACGTGGAGGCCTTCTTGGTCGGGTCCAGCTCGAATCGCTCGATGAGTTCGGCTCGACGCGTCGCAGATTCGACGCGCACTCCTCGCAGCGACAGCAGCAGGTCGACGCACTGTCCCCCGGTCAGTTGGGGCCAGAGGTTCACATCGCCCGGGACATAGGCCAGCCGCCGATGAATCGCGACGGCATCAGCGTGCGGGTCAGCCCCGAATACGCGGACCGTGCCGGCGTCATACCGGTACAGCCCCAGCAGGATTCGGATGGTCGTCGACTTTCCGGACCCATTCGGTCCGAGGAACCCTGCCACCTCCCCACGACCGACGGTGAGGTCCAACCCGTCCAGCGCCCGGAACCGGCCGAACTTCTTGATCAGTCCCGACACCTCGATAATCTGGTCTGCCCGGTTCATCGATGCCCCAATCTCCCGTGCACGTTCCACATTCTCCACCTCGAGTGGACCAGCTTCATGGCCGACGCGGCATCGATTCCACCGGATCGGCGTCACCGTGACGCCCCCATCCCGCCACAGGCCGCAGGGCCTTAGACCTCTCACACTATGGAGTTGTCAACGAACACAGCACCTCACGGGAGGTAACACTCGGGGGCAGGGGCGGGTTAGGCGGCGGCGAGTTCGGTATCTGACAGGCGCATCGTGCGCCGGTTGTAGGCCGGTAACGGCCGACACCGCGCATCGACGGTGGCGGGTGGGATCAGCCACGGATGGCGATCGGCACCGAGGAACACC
>NZ_JASXSH010000017.1 GCF_030315745.1 Gordonia heveisoli
CCCCGCCCCCCCCCCCCCCCCCCCCCCCCCCCCCCCCCCCCCCCCCCCCCCCCCCCCCCGCCCGCCCCCCCCCCCCCCCCCCCCCCCCCCCCCCGACTGCGTTCGTGGGTATCAATAATCACCAAGTGCAGAGCGAACGCTCGGTAGTCCGATAGGTTGGGTGAGTGACCGCAACCGATGCCACCCCCGAATCCACGATCTCCGTCGAACGTGACGGCGAGATCGCGATCTTCCGACTCAACCGGCCCGACCGTCTCAACGCGTTCACCACCGACATGGGCAATGCGCTGATCGCGGCTTTCGATCGGACCGACGCCGACGACACGGTGCGCGCGGTGGTCGTCACCGGCACCGGCCGCGCCTTCTGTGCGGGCGCCGACCTCGGTGGTGGTGCAGACACCTTCGACTACACCGATTTCGCGCCCACCGAGGTGCCTGCCGACGAGGGGGGCAGGCTCACCCTCCGGATCTTCCGCTCGCTCAAGCCGGTCGTCTTCGCCGTCAACGGCCCGGCCGCCGGCGTCGGCGTCACCATGACCCTGCCCGGTGACGCCCGAATCGCTTCGGAGGACGCCAAGTTCGGTTTCGTCTTCACCAAACGCGGACTGGTGCCGGAAGCGGCGTCGAGTTGGTTCCTGTCGCGACTGGTCAGCCTGCCCACGGCGCTCCGCTGGACGATGGGTGCCCGGATGGTGCCGGTCGCCGAGGCCTTGGAACAGGGCCTCGTGCAGCGCGTGGTTCCCAAGGACGAGGTGTTGCCTGCCGCCATCGAGGCGGCGCGGGAACTGATCACCGACACCTCGCCGGTGTCCGTGGCGCTGACTCGACAGTTGTTGTGGCGCATGGCGGGTGCACCCAGCCCGGAGGTGGCGCACGCGGCGGACTCCAAGGCGATCTACTACCGCGGGCAGGGCTCCGACGTCTACGAGGGTGTCACCGCGTTCCTGGAGAAGCGGCCACCCGCCTTCGGCCAGACGGTCTCGCAGGATCTGCCGGACATCTTCTGATGCCGTCGGTCGCGACGGTCAGCGGCCGGGTCCAGGGCCGATCGTCGTAGGGGTCGGGGGAGTCTGGGCCGGGGGAGTCTGGGTCGGGGGAGTCGGGGTCAACTGGGTTGCGGGCAGGGGAACCGTGCTCAACGCGAGCGCCTTCGCCGTGATCGCGGGTTGCCGCAGCAGTCGCAGCACGGCGTCGGCGAGCGCCGTCTTGCCGGCGAGATTCGGGTGATACGACGCCGAGCCGCGCCCGAACCCGCTGATCCACGGCGCGGCCGAGCACACACCGTGCATCCGGCCGAGTCGTGACGCCGGGATCAGATTCGCCCCACCGTTCGTCGCGGCACGTGCCGTCGCCGCGGCCAGCCCGTCGAAGACGCGTCGCGCGGCGGCGGCCTCCGCGGACGTCAGCGCCAGTCCGGGACAACTACGGTCGTGCGGACCGAGAACGGGCAGATAGTCGACGACGACCACCAGGGCTCGGGGCGCGCGCATGCGCACCGCGTCGATGATCGCGACGATCGATCGCTCGACGGCCGTATATCCGGCGGCGGTCGGTTCGGGCCGCACCGTGCGGCCCCGCGCACAGGCCGCTGCGGTGGCCGGCGCCAGTGATCCCGGCGTCGCATTCAGGCAGCCGAGTGCGAGCAGCCGACCGATGTAACCGATGTCGTTGCCGCCGGTGGTGATCGTGACGAGCCGGGTGTCGGGGGTGACGGCATCGATCTGCCGGTGTGCGGCCAGCGGCCGCTGCGGAATCCGCAGGATGTGGGCGGTGCGCGAACCCGAACAGGTGACATCGGCCAGGCGCATGCCGAGCGCGTGCGCCACCTGGTGGGGGTAGTTGTCCCGGGCGCGCTGGCACGGGTTCGGCGGGGTCGTCAGCTCCGGCCCGGCGGCATAGGAACTACCCAATGCAACATACTGCTGCCCGGCGAAGATCAGCGGCGCCAGGTCGGCGGCCGAAACCACCTGTCGCACCGGCGGACTCGACTGCGGGATCACCGACGACGAGGTGATGACGACGCCGAGTACGGCGGCCAGCACGGCCATGACGATGGCATACGTCGATCGCCCCCGCGGAGATGTCATCCCGCAAGTTTCACACATCCGGGGTGGGTTGCGCCGATCGCGTACCCCGACGGATGGGTGGTGTGGCGCACGTCGGCCATAGACTGACTTTCGTGACCCGATCGTCCGACGCCGAGCAGCCACGCGCCGCTGCGTCGATCGCCGACATCGTGGCGTCGGCGCTGCTGTGGGTGGTGCAGGCGATCGTCGGGGTGCTGTCCGTTCCGGCTGCCGCGATCACCGTGATGGGGACGTCGAACTGCAGCACCTTCGAGGGTGACGGCTATGCGTCATGTGGTGGGGACGGCTGGATCCGGGCAGCGGTGTGGACCGGCGGCATCAGTGCGACGATCCTACTCATCGCGTGCTCCTATGTCATCGTCCGCCGCCTGCGCGCCGGCCATCGCGCCAGCCCGATGGCGGCGCTGTTCTGTGTGGCGCAGCTCGTGATGATTCCGATCGTCATGGTGATCGGGGCTCAGTCCGGCCCGGTGTGAGTAGCTCAGGCGGCCGCGGCGGCTTGTTTGCGCAACACGACGGCGGCCGAGACGATCAGCAGGAGTGCGGTCGCGATGACGACGTTTCCGAGCAGCGACTGATCCAGGAGGCGTAGAGCCACACCGACAACCAGCGCGCCGACACCGACCAGCAGTGATCGTGTCCCGTTCTGCGCCCGCCAGTCCAGGGTGCCCCGGCCGGTGGTGATGAGGCTGATCGGGCTGCGTCGCAGTACTTCGACGATGAACACGGTCAGCACCACTGTCATCGCGAAGGACAGCAGCATGCGTGGCCACGGCGCGATGTTCAGGTGGGCGTCGATGGTCGGCAGCAGTGCGCTGAGCGCGAGTGCATGCGCCAGGTAGATGCCGAAGGATCGGTCGGCGGCGGTGCGCATGAAATTGTCGGCGACCGACCCGGGGCGCCTGCGGTCCTGCCACAGCGTTCCGAGGCAGTACAAGATCGCGATGATCGCGATGTAGGCGAAGGCGTTGTGGACGAGGAAGACATTGGAGGCGCGCTCGATGTCGATGCCGAGGTCGACTTCGTGCACGAAGTAGACAACCGTCGCGACTACGACGACCAGCGACGACGCGATCACCGGCCACCGGAACCGCGACATGAACGACTGGAAGGCGGGGAAGTGCATCGCGGCCACGCAGCCGACCAGGATGTAGAGGATGTAGGGGAGGATCGTCACCTCGATGTGATTGACGACGACGCGCAGCGGACTGTCGATGAGGTGCCACCGCCACGGGCCGGTGATGGCGTGCAGCAGCAGGAAATGGAATGCGGCCGCGGCCGCGAGCAGGTAGCGGTGGTAACCCCAGGTTCGGCGCAGCACCCACAGGATCAGCGGGAACACCGCATAGATCTGCATACTCACCGACAGGAAATACAGGTGGTACATCGCGTGACCGAGGACGAGGTCGTAGCCGATGCTCTTGATCGCCTCGGTGATGGTCGCGGCCGAATCGGCGATCGCGCGAAGATCGGCCCATCCGCCGCCGAGGTAGCGGTTGTAGAACCAATAGAAGAACGTCCAGGTCACGAACGGCAGGCCGATGAGTTTGTAGCGGCGACGCCAGAACGTCGTCGCCTTCAGCTCGCGATCGCGGTACTGGTAGGTCAGCACGAAGCCGGTCAGGGCGAAGAATGAGTCGCGCGTGTAGCGCAGCAGCATGCCCAGCGCGCCGGTCGACATCGTCACCAAGGCCGGGACGACCAGAATGATGTGGTCGAGGATGACCGACGCGAAGGTAACCAGCCGGACGAAGTCGATCTGGTAGAGGTGCTTATCCGGTTTCGGCGTCTGCTTGACCGCGTCGGTGCTCGTCGCGGTGGACACGCGCCCGGGGTTCGTCGACTTGTCGGTATTCGCCGCTACGGTGGATTGTGCGGGGTCGTCGTCGGGAGCCGTCGCAACTTGTTCGGTGACGATGACCGGCCTCCGCTCCACTCATAACCTGGGAAATGTTCATCCCCCGGACAGCTCGCGGGAAGGTTACCCCGTCAAGCTGTGAGCGTCTTCTCAGGTCCCCGGCCGCAACGGCGGCCGGGCGGATCGACAGGTCGGAGGACGGTGACGATTCCCGGGGACCTGTCGAAATTGTCTGCCGAAATTCACTTGTCCCTGACCTGGGCGTTTCGTTAGCGTCATCGCCCGGACCGAGGATCGTCCTGGTTCCGACCTCACACAACAAGACGTCACACAACAAGGCGTCACACAACAACTAGACATCAACCACAGCAAGTACCGAGCACGACACACAGAGAGAGGAGGTGAGGCGCCCGTGTCCACCTGCGAACACCGAGATCTCGACGAACACGTCTATCTGGGCGACCGGTCGTCACAACAGACGAATCGCGCCCACCACGCCGACCTCCTCGGAACGGTCATCGACGACTGATCCGGCGAGGGGCGGCGCACCAGGAGTTCGCCACCTTCTCGAGGAGTAGTCATGACCATTTTCGTCACCAACGCCGGATTGCAGATACTTGCGCGTGTCACCTGGCGCCGCGCCGCCGTCCTGCTGACCACCGAGGTCGCCCGCAACGTCGAGGGAACTCCGCTGGTGCGGGTGGTGCGTTCGCCCACTCTCACGCTGCCGATCCACCAGGTGGTGGCGATCAAACGCAACGCCTACCGGCCCTACGCAGGCAAATCGATGGATTCCTACGCGTCGTCGCCGACGATCCTGCGACGTGACCAGTGGATCTGCGGCTACTGCGAGGGGCCGGCCGACACGGTCGACCACATCATGCCGCGGTCGCGTGGCGGACCCAGCAGCTACGGCAATCAGATCGCCGCCTGCCGGTCGTGCAATGGATTCAAGGCCGACCGCACCCCACGGGAGGCCGGGATGGCGCTGCGGCACGCACCGTTCGTCTATGACCCATGGGCCGCGGACCAGAAAGAAGTGTGGGAACTGTTCACCCTGCGGCCGGCGACTGCCTGAGCCCCTTCGACGCTCAGGTCGGCAGCGGGTCGGAGTTGCGGGCCTTGAGCAGCAGGGTCATCTGACCGATCTCGTTGCCTTGATCGCCGATCATCGTCAGTGCGAGCTGTTTGGTCGCGGTGCCCGCCTGGTCGCTGTTGTAGGCGGCCTGGGCCATGCTCAGACCGCCACGATGGTGCCGGATCATCAGCTGCAGGAAACAGACCTCGGCGTCCCGGCCGGTCGACGAACTCAATCGACCCAGATCGTCGATGCTGGCCATCCCGGGCATCGGCGGTGCGTCCGGATCGGTGACGGCCTGCTGGGGCGCGCCATGCTGGTGCCTGCCCGCAGGCGCGGCGTCGGCCATCCATGCCATCGGGGTGGTCGGGGTCAGCGGCTCGTCGTACAACTGCAGCCATCCGCGCATCGTCGCCGTCTCGGCGGTCTGGGTGAGGACCAGCCGGTCGGCGAAGACCCGAATCTCCTCCGAGACACCCGGCAGTCCGGAAACGGTGCGGGCCATCAGCAGTGCCTGATCGTGGTGGGTCGACATGTCCTGGGCGAAACCGATGTCGACGTTGCTCAGGCCAGGCGGGTGGTCGGCCTGGTGGCTCTGCCAGGCCGCGCCGGCCACCGCGCCGATCGCGAGGACCAGCACCGCGACGACGGCGACGCCGGCCCCGCGGAGCAGATTGGGTATCGAGGTGTCGCTCATCCGATCGTGGTGTCCTGATTCGCCGGTGGTGTGTACACCCGCCGACTCAGGTTCAGGGCGTAGAAGCCGCCGTCGGAGCAGGTCGTCCAGATCTGGTTGCCGTGCCAGGTCGGCGGTGAGAAACACCAGTCGGTGGCCATGTCACCGCCGACGACCATCCCGACACGCGGTCCGATCATCTGCGGCAACGACACCTTGCCGTTGAGGATGGCCATACCCAGACTCAGGAATTCGACAGCCGGTACTCCGGAGAGCGAGCCGAGCACATGCGGTGAGTTGGGCAGCTGGGCGACGGTCGCGCCCTTCTGGGCCGGCGGGTTGTAGTAGCCGATCTCGCGGATCTTGCGCACATTCTTGATGTCGAAGACCCGGATGCCCGAGGATTCCCACGAACAGGCCAGGGCGGTGGGGTCGTCAGGGCGATCGACGGTGCAGTAGTGCGGATTGCTGTTGAACACGCTGCCGCCCATCCCTGACCGGAAGTTGGTGTCGAGGTTCTTGGGCAGATTGATCTCCAGCTTGATCTGGGCGACGTAGTCGGGCTTGTTCACCTTCGTCACGTCGAAGATCTTCACGCCGCCGGATCCGAGTTCGTCCACGGTCACGATGTGCGGCCGACCGCGGTAGGTCACCGGGATGGTGTGCTGGTTGACCTGACCGTCGGGCCAGAGGTACGCGGCCACATGCGGTACCTGCGGGTAGGGGGCACGGCGTTGCACCGCACTGATGTCGAGGACGGTGACCCCGGCCGCGTTGGAGATGTACATGCGGTTGCCGTCCGGGGTGATGCCGAAGCCGTGTCCGACGAACGCCTGCAGACCCTGCCAGATGACGCGCGGGACGGCGGGGTTGGCGATGTCGATCGCCGACAGATGCCCCGGCCAGATCCCCGACGCCCAGTAGGTGCGCCCGTCGGGGGAGAAGCCGCCCTCGTGGGAGGTGAACGGCAGCGGGGTCCGGGTGCCGACGACTTTGTTGAGCAGACGCGGATGCGCGCAGTCGGAGATGTCGTAGACGGCGAAGAAGCCGCCGCCCCACAGCAGTGGGACGGATGTCGCGGCGAGAAGTTTGCGCTTCTTGTTGACCTTCAGGGTCTCCCAGGTACCGCCGCGCATCGCGGTGTCCTTGAGCGAGCCGACGATCCGCGGGGCGCGGGGATTCGACGAGTCGACGACCTGCACGCCCGGCTGCGACATGAAATTGTCGCCGGGGAAGAGGCTGCCGGTGTAGCTGCAGTGATCGAAGGTCGCCGACACGATGCCGCCGCCGGAACCACGGACATTGCCGACCTTGGTCATATTGCAGCGGTAGCCGGCGCGGCTGCGGCCGGAGTTGCGATCCTCGGCGCTCACATCTCCCTGCAGACCGCGTTCGGGAAGCGAGCCGGGACCGCAGTCGGCACGCGGGACTGCCGTCTCGGAGATGTTCGGGAAGAAGTGGTTGCCTGCGTCTGCCGGGGCGCTGGAGAAGCTGAGGGTGGTCGCGGTGAGCGCGACGCCGACGACGAAGACGCCGAGGGTGCGCAGTGGCCGACGTTTCCGGCGGCTGTGATTCGGCGACACCCCTGGCATCAGCCTGACAAATTCCCCCATGAAACCCCACCCCCACGATCAGTCGGATATGACTGGGATCACAGCCTAGGCTTCGCCTCCGACAGCCGGGGCGGGTTCGCCGAAAGTGCGCTCGCCGACAGAGCGACGCAGCTGGTCAGCCGACGTGCGGCGTATCGACCGCCAGCCGCTGCTTCACCAGATCGAGGTTGGCCTGCATACTGGCCCGCCAGTCGCCCATGCGACGAGCGATGATCTGCGCCTCCCGGTCGGGTCGGGTGGCGATGATCTCGGCCAGCGGCGACGATCCGGGCCCCAGCCGCGCCCACTGGCGGACGACGACCCCGCGCGGGGTCGGGTCGATCTCGAATGCCCAGGTGGCCCACGGGCCGGTCGTCGCGCTGCCCGCGGTCCAGACGAATCGGCGTTCCGGCTCGACCTCGACGATCTCGCACTCCACCGTCCAGGTGCCGCGCAGTTCGGACGAGTTGGTGCCGAGGAATCGTGCGCCGACCGCGATCTGCTGCGCCGGTCCCACCCATTCGACACCGACGAGCTCACCGTCGGTGTGGGTGGGCAGCGCGATGTCGGTGACGATCTCCCACACGCTGCGCGGCTCGACGTCGCCGAGCTTCTCCGACACCTCGACGGTGGGTGCGTCGCGATAGCGCATCAGGACTCCTCGGATCGTGCGGGACAGATCGGTGTCTTCACGGTAGACGACCTGGTCGGACCTGCCGCCGGCGATAGGCGAGGTAGGCGAGGGTCGCCGCGAGGAAGCAGGCGCCCGTCCCCACGCCGAGGGCGATGCGGGCGCCGGCATGTTCGCTGATCGCGCCGATGAGTGGCCCGCCGATCGGCGTCGAACCCATGAACGCCACCGACCACAGGGCCATCACCCGTCCGCGCATGTGCGCGGCTGCCGACAACTGCAGGGTCGCATTGCCCATCGCGGTGAACGAGACCGACAACCAGCCGACGAAGAACATGGCGACGATCGCCATCCACAGTTCGGGGGCGAGCGCGGTGACGGCGATCGTCACGCCGAAGCCGGCCGCCGCCAAGGTCAGTGGGCGCAGACCGGTTGATCCGCGAGCGGCGACGATGAGTCCGCCGAACACGGCGCCGATCCCCATCGACGACGTCATGAACCCGAAAGCCTCCGGTCCGCTGTCGAAGACATCGCGGGCCAGGACCGGCAGTGACACCGCGAACTCGTAGGCGAGTGTGCCGACCACGGCCATCATGACCAACGGAACCCACAGGTCGGGGGTGCCGCGCACATATCGGAGACCTTCGCGCAGCTGCCCTTTGGCTCGGGCTACCGGTTCCTCGTGCACAAGTTCGGAAGTGCGCAGCATGCTCAGCGAGACGACTACCGCGACGAAGCTGGCAGCGTTGAAGGCGAAACACCATCCGGCGCCGACGAGTGCCAGCAGGATGCCGCCGACCGCAGGGCCGATGGCCCGTGCGGCGTTGACCATCACCGAGTTCAGGGTGACGGCGTTGCGGATCAGGTCCGGACCGACGATCTGGTGGATGAACGCCTGCCGGGCGGGGATCTCGAAGGCGTTGTTGAGGCCGAGGAGCAACGCAAGCGTGGCGACCTGCCAGACCTGCACCCATCCGCCGATGGTGAGGATCGCCAGGACCGCCGCGAGTACCCCCATCACCGACTGCAACATCATCATCAGTCGCCGTCGGTCGACGCGGTCGGCGATCACCCCCGCATAAGGGCCGAACAGAAGGACGGGCAACGCCTGCAGGGCGACGATGAGACCGAGGAGCGACGGCGAATCGCTCAGGGTCAGCACCAGCCAGGCCTGCGCGGTGGCCTGCATCCAGGTGCCGATCAGCGACAGCGCCTGCCCGCCGTAGTAGATGCGGTAGTTGCGGTTACCCAGCGATTCGAAGACGGGGTGCCGCGACCGGCTTCGGCTTGCCGACGATCCGAGGGTGTTGACGGGCGGTTCACCCATCTCCGGTGTCTGATCGGCGGTCATCGTCCTTCATCGTATGCCCGCTGACATCCAGACCCTTCCGGCCGCGAACCGTCGCGACCGGAAGGGTTGCGCCGAGTCAGGCGGATGTGGTGACCCAGGTCCGGGATTCGCGGCCGGTCCAGTTGGCGAGTCGTTCGGTCGGTCCGGCCTCGGCGCGCGGAGTGACGACGGCGCCGAAGGGCACCACCTCGTCGGCGCGGATGGCGGCTGGGATGAACCGTTCGGCGAACACCTGGGCGGGCGCGACGAGTGCCGGGTCGGCTTCGGGGTTCTGCCCGGTCGCGACCGCGAGATCCCAGCCGTGGACGAGGGTTTCCTGGACGTAGCCCCAGAGTGCGCCGGCTCCCGGCGCCTCACCCCACGGAACGATGACCGGGGTGGTGAGCAGAGCATCGTCGGCCCACAGTTCCACCGCGCGGGTGGCGGCGTCGGCGTAATCCTGGGCGCCGAAGACGTCGGGGTCGGTGGTGACGGCGAGGATGTCACCACCTTCGGCGATCGTCGCCGCGCGGCGCGCGGTCATCACCAGATGCGCGCTCAGCGCGCGGACGTCGTACTCGGTGCAGGGGGTCGGATCGTCGAGCTGGTCGGGGGTGACCGCCCGCATCAGTGTGGTCAGCCAGGCGGTCGCGGCGGCATATGCGGGACGAGGGTCGTTGAGGGTGGTCTCGGTCATGAGGTGCCTTTCGCCGATGTTTGTTGGTGGTAAGAATCAGTGAAGTTCAAATACCTGACATCTTCTGTCATGTTTTTCCGGCACAATCGGGACATGCGCGCCGAACGCCTGCTCGCGGTGCTGATGCTGCTCAAAACGCATGGTCGGATGACGGCTGCGCAACTCGCGACCGAACTAGACGTCTCCGAGCGGACCGTGCTGCGTGACATCGACGCTCTGTCGCTGTCGGGGGTACCGGTCTACGCCGAACGCGGGCGGCATGGCGGATTCGCGTTGCTGCCCGGATATCGGACCGATCTGTCCGGGCTCACGCTCGATGAGGCGCGGTCGCTGGTGGCCGGTACCGGCCGCATCGATTCGCCCGCATTGACCAGCGCCATGCGCAAGGTCGCGGCGTCATTGCCGGAGCAGTTCCGGGAGTCGGCGGTGCGGGCGGCCCAGCGGATCCTGGTACGCCCGGAGGGTTTTGTCAGCGAGCCGCCTCGAATGGATGCGCTGGCCCCGGTGCAGCAGGCCGTCTTCGACGGGCGGCGCATCCGCATGCACTATCGAAGTCGTCAGGCCGAGTCGGCGCGTGAACGGATCGTGGATCCGGTGGGGCTGATCGTCGCGCGCGATGTCTGGTATCTCGTCGCCGACAGCGATGGCGGTGAGCGCATCTACCGGGTGTCGCGGATGTCGGACGTCGAGATCCTCGACGAACCCGCACGCCGGAGCCCAGACGTGGACTTGGAGGCGATCTGGCAGCGTCGGCGGGAGTCGTTCCGGTCGAACTTCGAACCCGTTGAAGTTGTCATCGAATGTGCCGCCAAGGATTCCACGCGAATCCCGGCTCCGCCCACCGTTCTCGACGACGCCGAACTCGCTCGGGGGGACCGGGTCCGGCTGCGGCTGGATTTCGGCGACCGCCGATTCGCCGTCCGCGCCCTGTGGCTGCTCGCACTCGAATTCCCTTATGTCGTGGTCGAACCCGACTGGGTGCGGGATGAAATCGCCAACGCGGCACGCAGGCAGGCCGACTCGAAGTCGGCCGAGGGCTGAGGAACGCAGCGACGAGCCGCGGAGACCGAGCCGACGTGACGCCTGTCAACAACGATGAACGCCTTGGACTTTGGCGTTTGTCCACAGGGTCTGGTCATGGCCCCGTTCTTGTCGGATGTGCGGGCTAGTGTTAGCACATACGTTCGATCAGATCGTGGGGTGGGTGTGGTGTCGGAAGTCGAATCAGTCGAGTCGGGTGCCGTTGAGTCGGGTGCTGTTGAGTCGGGTGTGGTGCGGTGGGCGTGTGTGGCGCCGGCGGTGACCAAGGCGGTGATGGTGTCGGCCGCCTCGGCGGCGGCGGGTGTGGCGGGTTTGTCGGTGTGTGCGCAGGCCGAGGCGTTTGTGCAGTGGATGTCGTATCGGCTGATTGGTGAGTTGCATGATGCGGTGTTGGCCGACGAGATGGGTGTCGGGGTCGACGTCGATGTGGATACGCGTTTGTTGGACACCACCATTCAGGTCGCGGCACGTATCGCGGTCAGTCGTCATATCACCCAGTGCGCGGCGGAACGGTTGTTGGCGGCCGGGTTGGCGATGCGTGATCGTCTCCCCGTGGTGGGGGCGTGTTTGCGGGATGGTTTGATCGGCGGCTATCAGTTCGCGGCGATCGTGACTCGCACCGATCTGGTTGATGGTGAGCATATGTCGGTGGTGGATGCGGGGATCGCCGACCGGCTACGTCGCGCACGTGGGGGGTGGTCGGTGGCGGGGTTGCGGACGATGGTGGATCGGATTGTGTTCCGCCATGATCCGGACGCGGTCCGCCGCAAACGTGACGCCGCCCTGGCCGATCGGGGTACGTGGATCACCGCGGTTGAGGGTGGGATGGCACATGTGGGGGTGTCGATGTCGGCGGAGAATGCCCGCATCTCCCATGACGCTGTCGTGCGGTTGGCGGCCACCGCCTGCCGGTTCGACCGTCGGCGTAAGCCGGCCCGGGAGTCGGATGCGATGTTCGCCCTGCTCTCCGGTGAACCATTCGTCTGTGAGTGTGATCGCGCCGACTGTGATGCCCAGATTCCTGAGCCGGTGCACTATCGGGGTGTTCATGCGCGGGTGATGGTGCATGTGGTGGCCGATGCGGGCACCGTCGCCGGCGAGGCGAACCGTCCTGGTTTTGTGGACGGGGTGGGCGTCATCTCGGGGGAACACGTCGCTGAGATCGTGGCCCGCGACGACACGGTGCTGCGCCCGTTGGGTGGAGATGACGCCGACCATCCGCTTCCGCCGCATCTGCGCTCGGATCCGTATCGGCCGTCGACGGCGTTGGACACGTTCCTCAAGATTCGGGACGGTTTTTGCACGGTGCCCGGCTGCACGCGGTCGGCGTGGAAGGCTGATGGTGATCACGTCACCGAATACGACCATGATGATCCGGCTGCGGGTGGGCGGACCAGCCCGGAAGGCATGAATGTCAAGTGCCGGTTTCATCATCTGCTCAAGACGTTCGGTGATTGGGTTGATGATCAGTATCTGGATGCGGACGGGCATACCCGGATCGAGGTGATCACCCCGGAAGGTGTGGTGGTGGATGGTCCGGCGGAAAACAATCTGGACCTGTTCCCCGGGCTCCAGCGGGTGCGGTTCGTGGCGGCCCAGCCACCATCATCGCCGAGGGTTCTGGGTGGCGGTGAGGTACCGCGACGACGTCGACCGCGCACGGCGGACAAACATGCCCGGCGGCGGGCGTTGCGACGCCGTAACCGGGCCGAACGCGAATCCGCCCGCACCGAACCCGGCCGCACCGAATCCGGCGAACCACCGTCCTGACATGGCCGGAACGGGTGGTGGCAACGTGCCGGTCGCCGGCTCGACCGTAGCTGCAGCGCCGCCGGGCAGTCGATTGGGCCACGACCCGATCACAACTGGCTAACGGCGGATTCCTCGGGTTGGGGATCGGGACCCCCGCTCGATACGCTGTTACAGCTGTTACCAATGTGACGTAAGGGGTATGTGGTGCATAAACGATGGCCTACTCGGGCGGTATCCGTGCTTGGCGTCGTCGGTGTTCTGCTCGGCCTCTCCGCGGGTGTCGCATCGGCCGAGCCGGAAGCCGACCCGAACGTCGCACGCATCGACACCGTCGTGCACGACGGTCCGCAGCAGGCCACCGTCATCGTCTACTCCGCGGCGATGCACAAGCTGATCCCGGTCAATGTGCTGCGTCCCAAGGATGCAGGCAAACCGGCGCCGACGCTGTACCTGCTCAACGGTGCGGGCGGCGGCGAGGACTCGGCTACCTGGGCCGCGAAGACCAGCTATGTCGAGTTCTTCAAGGATAAGCACGTCAACGTGGTGACCCCGATCGGCGGCGCCTTCTCCTATTACACGGACTGGCAGCGCGACGATCCGGTGCTCGGCCGCAACAAGTGGACCACCTTCCTCACCAAGGAACTGCCGCCGTTGATCGACAAGGAGTTCGAGACCACCAAGGTCAACTCGATCGCGGGTATCTCGATGGCGGGCACCTCGGTGCTCAATCTGGCCATCGCCGCACCGAAGCTGTACCGGTCGGTTGCCGCTTACAGCGGATGCGCCCGGACCAGCGATCCGCTCGGTCAGGCCTACATCCGGATGGTCGTCGCCGACCGTGGGCAGGGCAATCTGAACAACATGTGGGGGCCGCCCGGTGCGCGCGGCTGGCGCGACAACGATCCCTACATCAACGCGGCCAAGCTGCGTGGCACCAAGGTGTACATGACCAGCGGCACCGGCTTGCCCGGTCCCTACGACCGACTCGATTCGCCGCTCGTCAACGGTGACCTGTTCACCTTGGGCAATCAGATGATCCTCGGCGGACTCATCGAGGCGGCCGTCAACCAGTGCACGCAGCAGATGTCGGCGCGGCTGCATCAACTGCGTATCCCGAACAAGGTGCTGACGCGTCCCAACGGCACGCACTCCTGGGCGTACTGGGAGCACGACCTGCACGCCACCTGGCCGCTGCTCGCAGCCGATCTCCGCTGAGTCGCGATTCAGCGTTCGGAGGACAGGTTGAGATCGTCCTCCGGCTCGGATGAACCCCGCGCCGGGGTCTGCTCAGGGGTTGGGGCAGGTCCCGGTGCGGGATTCGTCGTTTCGGCATCGATGCCGCCGGTCGCGAGCTCGGATCGGTGGCCGGCGAAGAACTCCCGGTAGAACATCGCGATCAGCAATCCGAGGGCAGCGAGCAGCACCGGCCCGAAGACCCACGGATGGCCGGCGAACTGCAGTGGCATGTATCGGTAGCTCAGCAACAGCGCGGCGAACAGCGCCGATCCGTAGCCGACCAGCTGGATTCGCCACGAGCCCCAGCCACGCCGCGGATCGCGCAGCGCCGAGTCGATGGTCAGCGACAGCGTCGCACCCGCGATGAGGTCGACGCCGTAGTGATACCCGAAGCCGAGCGTTGCGAGGAGGGTCGCCACCAGCCAGAAGGTGCCCGCGTAGCGCAGCGGTCGCGGTGAGCGGCGGGTGTGGATGAAGATCAGCGTCGCCCACGCGGTGTGCAGACTGGGCATGCAGTTACGGGCCGTCGCGGAGTCGAAGTCGAGCCAGTCGGGTGTGGCCGGGATGAGCGGTAGTTGGCCGGGCCAGATGTCGGCGATCTGGTATCCGTGGCTGGCGTCGCCATAGGCGAAGATCGGCCCGACAACCGGGAACAGGAAATAGATCAGCGGACCGAGCATGCCGACGACGAGGAACGACCGGATGATGTGGTGGCTCGGCCAGATCGACGATCCGCGGGCTACATGCCGCAGCTGCCACAGCGCGACCGCGATCGCGCCCAGCGGCAATCCGATGTAGACCGCGTGCAGGATGGCAGACGGAACGGGCCCGAGGGCATCGAGCACCTGGCCGACGCGCCAGGACGGCTGGCCGAGCGCCTCGTCGGCGACCATCACGTATTCGTCGAGGACCCGCGGCCGCGCGCGGGTGGACACGATCAGCCACGAATCGGCGATCTTCGTCGCGAATCCGAGGAGTAATCCGACGCCGAGTGGCTTGAGCGCACGGGCCCGGGCGTCGCCCGACAGTCCGAACAGACTCCAGGCGAGCAGGCCGATCATGACGTACAGCGGGCCGTCGCCGAGGGCGAACTCGTCGTGGCGCAACCATCGCCCGAGGACGAAGCCCGCCTGGATGACGACCATCGCGCCGACCGAGATCCAGCGCACCCGCGGGGTGAACCCGATCAGGGCGATGGCCAGCGCGGCGAAGTAGGTTTCCGCCGAACCGGGCAGGCCGGAGAAGTCCTTGGCGATCCGTTCGATCGGTCCGCGCACGTCGTAGCTCGACGCGATGAACTGCAGGCCGATGGTGACGCCTGCGACGAAGAGGAGTGCGGTGATCAGCCAGATCGGGATCGACAGGGAACCGAGACGGACGTGACCACGCGCCACCCGCGCGAGTTTGGTGGCGCGGGGATCACGGATGAGCACGAAATCAAAGGCTAACGGTCGTTCGCTTTTTCGTAAACGCGCGGTGTCGGCCAGTCGAACAGAATTCGTCTCCGGTGGGTGGGTCAGTCGGTGCGGCCCTTGAGGAGGAGGCGGACCGTCAGCTCCAGACGGTTGGTCACGTCGGTGGCCGACGCGCGTCGGGTCAGCCACTGCACGAGGTTCGACATCCACACGTCCGACAGCACGCGGGCGATGGCCAGATCCTCGTCGCTGGGGTCGCCCGTGCCGACGATCGCGCCGGCGAGTAGCCGGTCGATGATCCCGGCGACCTGATCGACCTCCGCGGTCGCCGAGGCGTCGGCGAACATGAAGGCGCGGGTCATCGCCTCGGTCAGCAGCGGGTCGCGCTGCATCGAGAAGGTGATCATGTCCAGCACGTGCCGCAGTCGCTCGATGGGGCCGTCGCCACGCAGCTGCGAGCGATCGACCTTCGACTCAACCCGCTCGAACTCCCTGGCCAGGGCGGTGACGAGCAGGTGGACCTTCGACGGGAAGTAGCGGTAGAGCGTGCCGACGGCGACGTCGGCCTTGTCGGCGACGGTGCGCATCTGCACCGCGTCGTACCCGCCCTTGGAAGCCAGCGCGAGGGTGGCGTCGAGAATGCGGCGACGACGCTCGCGCTGCGCGGCGGAACCGGCCTCGGTGCCCGATGCCGGGGATGCGGAGGGTGCGGACGCCGCCGGATCGGGTGCGTCGATTGCGGCATTGCCTGATGTGGAACGGGCCATGTGCTCTCGGACATCCTCACGTATCGAAGTCGGGTGGGGCGGGAAACCGGCAGTACCGGATCGCAGCCCCTCATGGCATATTAGAACAGGTTCTAATTATTCGTCACAACTCGACATCCAGAGGAATTATCGTGACAATCGCCACGTCGTCCGAGCAGATTGCCGTCCGTCACGCCATCGCCACCTGGGCCGATGGGGTGACGACAACCGAACTGGTTCGGTCGGATATCGACAAGCCGCGTGACCAGTGGGTGGGACTGCTCGGCCAGCTCGCCGAATTCGGGGTCTTTGCGGCTGCGGTCGCCGAGAACCGGGGCGGACTCGGCGCGCAGTTCGCCGACGTCGCGGCGATGCTCGAACAGTGCGGCTCCAGCCTCGTCCCCGGGCCGCTGGGCTCGACGGTGGCCGCTGCGATCCTGCTCGGACGGGCCGATGACGACCGCGCCGAGTCTCTGGTGGCAGGACTCGCCGCCGGTGAACTCGTCGCGGTGACGCCCGTTCGCGCCTATGCGGGCGACGACGTTCCCCGCCTCGCCGACGGTCGGGTCGACCTCGGCCTGGTCGCCGGATATGTCGACGGTGCCGCCGTGCTGACCCGGCTGTCGGTCGCCGATGTCGTCGGCTGGTGGGTCATCCCGCCGGGTGTCGGGGTCGCCGAAGTCGTGCCGCAGGCGCCCTTGGACGGCACTGCCTCGGTGTCGCGGGTCGCGGTTGAGGGCATCGCGGTCGCCGACCTGCTCGGCATCGACGCCGCCGACGCGGAACTCGCGGCCGGACTGCTGTCGGCGACGATCGCGGCCTATCAGAGTGGGGTGACCCGCTGGGCTCTCGACACCGCGGTCGACTACGCCAAGGTTCGCACCCAGTTCGGGGTGCCGATCGGTTCTTTCCAGTCGATCAAGCACATCTGTGCGCAGATGCTGTGCCGCAGTGAACGGGTCACCGCGGTGGCCTGGGATCTGGCCGGTGCGATCGACGATGTGCTCACCGGCGGTGCCGCCGATGCCGTCGATCAGTTGCGGGTCAGCCGACTGGCCGCCGACGTCGTCGTGGCCGTCGAACCGGTCGCCAACACCAAGGACTGCATCCAGATCCTCGGTGGCATCGGATTCACCTTCGAACATGACGCCAATCTCTATCTGCGCTCGGCGCTCGCGGCGCAGGTGACTCTGGGGCGGGGGCACGCACAGCGGGTGGCACTCGCCGAAGACGGTCTGGCCGGTATCCGGCGGCGGTTCACCCTCGACCTGTCCGAGGTCGAGGGTCGTCGGGATGAGGTGCGCGCCCAGGTGGCGGCGATCGCGGCAGCCGGTGGCGACGATCAGCGTCGGCTGCTGGCCGAGTCCGGTTATCTGACCCCGCACTGGCCGGCACCCTACGGTTTGGGCGCCGACGCCGCGTTGCAGTTGCTCATCGACGCCGAGTTCGACGCTGCCGGGGTCAACCGGCCCGATCTGGTGATCGCGGGCTGGGCCATCCCGACGATTCTCGAACACGGCACCGACGCTCAGCGGAAGCGATTCGTGGCGCCGACGCTTGCGGGTGAGATCGTCTGGTGCCAGCTGTTCTCCGAGCCGGAGGCCGGTTCCGATCTGGCTGCGCTGCGGACCCGGGCGGTACGCGTCGACGGCGGCTGGAAGTTGACCGGACAGAAGATCTGGACGTCGCAGGCGCACAACGCCCAGTGGGCGATCTGCCTCGCCCGCACCGATGCCGACGCGCCGAAACACAAGGGTATTACCTACTTCCTCATCGACATGGCCTCGCCTGGCCTCGACATCCGGCCGCTGCGGGAGATGACCGGGCGGGCGAATTTCAACGAGGTGTTCCTCGACGACGTTGTCGTTCCCGACGACTGCGTGGTCGGCGAGGTCAACGGCGGCTGGCGACTGGCCCGTACGACGCTGGCGAATGAGCGCGTGGCGATGGGCGGCTCCGGGCTGGGTAAGGAGATGGAGTCGCTGCTGCGTCAGGTGGCCGGGATGGATCGGGAGCTGACCGGTGGCGAGTTGGGGGAGATCGGCGAACTGGTCGCCGACGCACACGTTGGCCGGGTCCTCGATGCCCGTGCGGTGACGCAGCGACTGGCCGGCCATGATCCGGGCGCGGTGGCGAGTGTGCGGAAGTTGATCGGTGTCGAGCACCGGCAGGCGGTGCCCGAGGTCGCGTTGGCTCTGCTGGGTGCCGAAGGGCTGGCGGCCACCGATGCCGCCGACACGGTCCTGCAGAACCGGTGCTTGTCGATCGCCGGCGGCACGACCCAGATCTTGCGCACGGCGGCGGCGGAACGCATTCTCGGTTTGCCCCGTGGGTGAGTGCTCAACGCGGCGTGGAAAGTGCCGATAAGCACCCGAAATCGGCCGGTGCACGGATAGTCTGATACAACTAGAACAGGTTCTAATTCTTCAGCGAGGAGGCTCCGGGTGGACTTTGCCCTGGACGGGACCGCGATCGCGGTCCGCGACGTCGCCGACGACGTCTTCGCCCGTCACACGCCCGACTGGGAGTCGACCTTCGGACGGCGCGGCGAGGCTGTGCCCGACGGCGGTTTCGACGGCGCGCTCTGGCAGGCATTGGTGGACGCCGGGCTGATGGTGCTGCCCCTGCCCGCCGAGTTCGACGGCGACGACGTCGGGATCCTCGGCGTGCTCCCATTGCTGCGCCGGATGGGCGAGGCGGCCGCGGTCACCCCGGCCCTCGGCACCCTCACCGCGGCCGGGGTGTTCGCCGCGGTCGACGGTGCGGTGTGGCAGCGTTTCGGTGCCGCCCTCACCGGTGGCGGGTTCGCGGCCATCGCGCTCGGCGAACACGGCGATGCGCTCAGCGGCACCCCGCGCACCACGCTGCGGGGCGGTCGCCTCACCGGGACCAAGGTCGGCGTGCTGCATGCGGCCGGGGCCTCGCTCCTGCTCGTCGCGTGCGACGCGGGGATCGTCGTGGTGTCCGCGGACGCTCCGGGCGTGCGCATCACCCGCACGCCCGCGTCCAGCGGCTGGGGCGAATTCACCGTGACCTTCGATGATGTCGAGGTCGCCGACGACGATGTCATCGGCACCGACATCGCCGTGCTGCGCGACCGGTACCGACTGGTCCTGTGTGCCTACGCCGACGGCCTCGTATCCGGAGCCACCCGGCTGACCGCCGACCACGTGTCCACGCGCGAACAGTTCGGCAAACCGATCGCGCTGTTCCAGGCGGTCGGGCAGCAGCTGGCCGACATCTATGTCGTCGGCCGGTCGCTGAACCTGGCGACCACCGCTGCGGCCTGGCGGCTCTCCGAAGGGCTCGATCCCAGTGAGGATCTGGCCATCGGCACCTACTGGGTCGCCGACGAGGTGCCCGCCACCACCCGCACCATGACGCATCTGCACGGCGGGGTCGGCGTGGACATCTCCTATCCATTGCACCGCTATTTCTCCATCGCCAAGGATCTCGCGCGTCTGGCCGGGGGCGGAGCCGTCCGCCTCGACGAACTCGCCGACGTGCTGGAGGCCGATTCCGATTCGCCCGCCGCCAACTCCACCGGGGTGTCCGATGTTCATTGATCTCACCGACTCCCAGCGCGCGCTGCGTGACGAGATCCGGCACTACTTCGCCGATCTGGTCTCGCCGGACGAGGCGAAGACGATGCTCACCGAGCGCCATGGACCCACCTACCGGGAGGTCATTCGCCGCATGGGTCGCGACGGCTGGCTCGGTGTCGGCTGGCCGAAGGAATACGGCGGCAAGGGTTTCGGTGACATCGAACAGCAGATCTTCACCAATGAAGCGGTTCGCGCCGACGTCCCGCTGCCGTCGGTGACCCTGCAGACCGTCGGGCCGACCCTGCAGGTCCACGGCACCGAAGAGCAGAAGCAGAAATTCCTGCCCGCCATTCTGGCCGGTGAGGTGCATTTCGCGATCGGCTATACCGAACCGGAGGCCGGTACCGACCTCGCGTCGCTGACGACCAGTGCGGTTCGCGACGGCGACCATTATGTCGTCAACGGCCAGAAGATCTTCACCACCGGCGGGCATGACGCCGATTACATCTGGCTGGCGGTGCGCACCGACAAGGAGGCCCCCAAACACAAGGGCATCTCGATCCTCATCGTCGACACCACCGACCCGGGGTTCAGCTGGACTCCGATCATCACCGCCGACGGTGCCCACCACGTCAACGCGACCTACTACAACGATGTGCGCGTGCCGATCTCGATGCGAGTGGGCGAGGAGGGCGGCGGCTGGAAGCTGATCACCACCCAGCTCAACCACGAGCGCGTCATGCTCGGACCGGCCGGACGCATCGATGGTCTGGCCGGCCGCATCCGGGAGTGGACACAGCGCCCGGGTCCGGACGGCACGGTCATCGCCAAACATCCCGACGTGCGGCGCGCCTTGGCTCAGATCGACGCCTACGCCCGCATCAACGAGTTGCTCAACTGGCAGGTCGCCTCGACCGGTGAGGCCATCTCGATGGCCGACGCCGCGGCGACCAAGGTGTTCGCGACCGAGCGGGTGCAGACGGTGTGCCGGATGGTCAACGAGATCATCGGCCGTTACGGCGATTTCACCGACCCGGAGACGGCGGCTCTGGTGGACTGGCTCGACGTCCAGCAGAAGCGGCATGTGGTCATCACCTTCGGCGGTGGTGTCAACGAGGTCATGCGCGACATGATCGCGACCGCGGGTCTGGGTCTACCCCGGGCGAAGCGCTGATGCGGAGGACGGTACCGATGGAGGACGACAACCGATGAGCGTCATCGACGATCGCAGCGACGCCGAGCAGATCCGCGCCGCCGCGCAGGTCATCATGGACTCCGGGTCGAGCGCGCCCAAGGCCGGTCGTGATCCGATCAACCAGCCGATGATCCACAACTGGGTCGAGGCGATGGGGGATGAGAACCCCATCTACACAGACGAATCCGCGGCACGCGCGGCCGGGCATCCGGGCATCGTCGCCCCGCCGGCGATGGCGCAGGTGTGGACGATGCGTGGTCTGCACGGGGTGCGGGCCGACGACGATCCGCTGGGGCGGGCCACCGAACTGTTCGACGCCGCCGGCTTTACCTCGGTGGTGGCGACCAACTGCGACACCGAATACCACCGGTACACGCGTCCGGGCGAGGAGGTCGCCATCTCGGCCGAACTCGTCGAGGTCGTCGGACCCAAGAACACCGCCCTGGGCGAGGGGTGGTTCTTCACCACCCGCAACGTGTGGTCGGTCGGTGACGAGGTGGTCGCCGAGATGCGGTTCCGGATCTTGAAATTCCGTCCGGCGGCGAAGGATTCGGCCACGTCGGAGGCGGCGGAGCGCACACTCGACCCGGTACCCGAGGATCTCGATCCGAGTCGAATGCTCAAGCCGAGCGTCTCGCGTGACACCGCATTCTTCTGGGACGGCGTCGCCGCACACGAACTACGCATCCAGCAGACCGCGGACGGTTCGTTACGGCATCCGCCGATCCCCGCCACCTGGAAGCCGCGCGCCGCGGACGGAGTCGTCCCCGAGACCGACTATGTGGTCGCCGCGGGTACCGGCACGGTGTACAGCTTCGTCGTCCACCGCGCCCCCAAGGTGCCCGGACGTCAGTTGCCGTTCGTGGTGGCACTGGTCGAACTGGACCGCGACGCAACCGGTGCGTCCCTGGCGAATCCGGTCCGGCTGCTCGGCGAGCTGCGTGACGTCGACCCGGCTCGGGTGGCGATCGGCATGCCGGTCACCACAACATTCCTGGACTTTCCCGCCGACGAGGCCACCGGAAATCCGGCCTGGACCCTGTACGCCTGGACGCCGGCCGAATCCGATGCGACCGAAGGACACTGACGCGATGACGAGTCTTGCCATGCCTCCTGTCGCGGTTGCTGATGTACTGCCACCGCTGACCATCGAGGCGACACCGACCTTCGTCGTGGCCACCGCGCTGGCCACCAGAGATTTCCAGGATGTCCATCACGACCGGGACCTAGCCCAGGCCAAGGGATCCAAGGACATCTTCGTCAACATCCTGACCGACACCGGTTTGGTGGAGCGCTATATCACCGACTGGGCCGGTCCCCATGCCCGGATCCGTTCCATCGCACTGAAACTCGGTGTGCCCTGGTATTCCTACGATTCGGTGACCTTCGTCGGCGAGGTGACCGAGATCGCCGAAGACGGCGTCGTCACGATCGCGGTGACGGGCAGCAATTCGTTGGGTAAGCATGTGATCTCCACCGTGAAGCTCACTCTCGGTGCCGTGATCGGGGAGGCGGGCTGATGGGCACGTTGTCGGGTAAGGCCGCGATCGTCGGAATCGGCGCGACCGAATTCTCCAAGGACTCCGGCCGCAGCGAGCTCCGCCTGGCCGCCGAGGCCGTGTCCGCCGCGATCGCCGACGCAGGGTTGACTCCAGCCGACGTGGACGGCCTGGTCAGCTTCACCATGGACACCAACGCCGAGATCGCCGTCGCCCGGGCGGTGGGTATCCGGGAGATGACCTACTTCTCGCGGATTCACTACGGCGGCGGCGCGGCCTGCGCCACCGTTCAGCAGGCGGCGATGGCGGTGGCCACGGGCGTCGCTGACGTGGTTGTCGCCTATCGTGCCTTCAACGAACGGTCTGGCCTGCGGTTCGGCCAGGTCAACAGCGCGGTCGCCAACCAGGAGAACTCCTCGGGCACCGACAATGCGTTCAGCTACCCGCACGGGCTGTCCACCCCGGCTGCCTTCGTGGCCATGGTCGCCCAACGCTATATGCACGATTACGGTGCGACCAGCGCGGACTTCGGGCAGATCGCCGTCGTCGACCGCAAGCATGCGGCCACCAACCCGGCCGCCTTCTTCTACGGCAAGCCGATCACCCTGGAACAGCATCAGGAGTCTCGCTACATCGCCGAGCCGTTGCACCTGCTCGACTGCTGCCAGGAATCCGACGGCGGCGTGGCGATCGTGGTGGTCTCCGCCGAACGCGCCAAGGACCTTCCGCATCGTCCGGCGATCATCGCCGGGGCGGCCGCGGGCAGCGCCGACGATCAGTTCATCATGACCAGTTACTACCGTGATCATCTCGCGGGCCTGCCGGAGATGGGGCTGGTCGGTCGGCAGTTGTGGGCCCAATCCGGGCTGGGACCCGACGACGTGGACCTGGCCATTCTCTACGACCACTTCACGCCATACACGCTGATGCAGTTGGAGGAGCTCGGCTTCTGCGGCCGCGGTGAGGCGAAGGATTTCGTCCGTGAACCCGGCGCTTTGGAAGTCGGTGGCCGGTTGCCGCTCAACACCCACGGCGGCCAGCTCGGCGAAGCCTACATTCACGGTATGAACGGCATCGCCGAAGCTGTCCGGCAGTTGCGCGGAGACTCGGTCAATCAGGTTCCCGACGCCCAGCGCGTTGTGGTCACCGCCGGAACCGGTGTTCCGACAAGTGGCTTGGTGCTAACAGCATGAACTCGACCCCATTGTCAGTCCGCTTCCCAGTAGTTGTTTCACAATCGACGCCCCCGGGTCGATAAGGAGATCTCACGATGAAATTCAACCTCGCCGATGTCTTTGAGACAGTGGCTGATTCGGTCCCCGAGCGGATCGCGGTCAGCTACCAGGGACGCCAGATCAGCTATGCCGAACTCGACCAGATGTCCAATCAGGTCGCCCATCTACTGGCGGGTGCCGGCATCGGGGCCTTCGACAACGTCGCACTCTTCCTGAAGAACAGTGTCGAACATGTCACGAGTCTGCTCGGGCTGCTGAAGATCCGGGCGGTGCCGGTCAACGTCAACTACCGCTACACCAACGCCGAACTCCAGTACATCTTCGACAACTCGGATTCGGCCGCGATCGTCGTCGAGTTGCCGGAACACCAGCGCAGTGTGGCAGCCGTCCTCGCCGACAACCCGACTGTGCGGGTCGTCTTCGTGATCGGCGAGATCGTCGACGAGCTGACCGCGGCGGCGGCCGCACTCCCGGACGGTCGCAAGGTTCAGATCATCGCTTTCACCGATTCTGAGAAGCTGTCGGCAGAACGGGATTTCGAGGAGCGCAACGGCGAAGAGCTGTACTTGATCTACACCGGTGGAACCACCGGCTTCCCCAAGGGAGTCATGTGGCAGCACGACGACTTCTTCCGCAAGCCGCTCTCGGGCGGCAATCCGTACGGTGAACCACGTAAGGATCTCGACGAGATCGCTACTGCGGTGAAGGATTTCCCGGGGTTGGCCTTCGCGCTGACCGCGCCGCTGATGCACGGAGCCGCCTCATACTCGCTGTTCACCTTCTTCAACCTGGGTTCGCGGTTGGTCATCCAGCGCGAGTTCGACGCCGAGGCGATAGTCAACGAGATCGAGTCGGAGAAGGTCAACATCGTGCTCATCGTGGGTGACGCGATGGGGATGCCGCTGGTCGAGGAGATGGAACGCCGCAAGGATGAGGTCGATCTGTCGTCGATGTTCTCCATCACCTCCGGCGGTGCCCTGTGGTCGCAGCACGTGCGTGAGCGGATGCTCGCCGTCAAGCCGGATCTGGTGCTGCGAGACAACTTCGGGGCGTCGGAGTCCGGTAATGACGGTGAGATCAAACTGGACGAGAATGGTCGTCTGAAGTCGCCGCCGTCGGAGCGGATGATGGTTGTCGACGAGCGGTTGAACCAGATCGAGGCCGGGTCCGGCGAAGTCGGCTACATCGCACGTATCGGCAATGTGCCGTTGGGCTACTACAAGGATCCGGAGAAGAGCGCCAAGACCTTCCCGACGCTGCCGGACGGCCGCCGCATCTCGGTACTGGGTGACATGGGCACCGTGGAAGCCGACGGCAGCATCGTCTTCCTTGGCCGCGGTTCGCAATGCATCAACACCGGCGGTGAGAAGGTCTACGCCGAAGAGGTGGAGGCGGTCCTGCACGCACATCCCGCGGTGGCCGATGCGCTCGTCGTGCCCGCGCCGGATCCCAAGTACGGGCAGCGGGTCGCTGCGGTGGCCCGGCTGACCGACGGTGCCACCGAGCCGAGTCTCGGTGAGATCCAGGACTTCTGCCGCCAGACGCTCGCCGGGTACAAGGTGCCGCGCACGATCGTCTTCGTCGACGAGGTCAAGCGAACCCCGGCAGGTAAGGCCGACTACCGCTGGGCGAAGGCGACTGCGGCCGACGCGGCCGAATCCGCCGGCGCACCCGCCTGATCCACCACATATAGCGACGAGACAGCGCCGCGTCGGGACCGAAGGCCCGACGCGGCGCTGTTGTCGTGATGCGCTGAGGAGCGGGGCCTCGCGCGGGGAGTCCTTGTGCGGCCGATCAGTTGATGCGGTCGCCGATCTCCTCGGGATCCCGCGCCACGGCGTCGTCGGCGTCGTCGGCGTCGTCGGGATCATCGGTGTCGCCGGGGATCTCGTCGAGGATTTCCTCGTCGATCTCGGTGACCCGCCGTGGCGTGATCCACAACAGCACCAGGGCGCCGACCACCAGTACTGAACCCAGCACGATGCAGGCCTGGTTCATCGGTTCGATGAAGGCCTGCTGCGCACCTTCACTGATGCGCTGTGCGAGCGGGGCGGCCTGTGCGGGCAACTGGGCGACTACCTCGGTGGCCTCGGCCAGTGACCTCGAAATATGTTCGGCGGCTTCGTCGGCCACGGCCTGAGGTTGGCCGGCCGCGGTGAGCTGTGCGCGGGCGAGGTCTGCGGTCTCGCGGATGCGGGAGGTGTATCCGGCGGCCAGGATCGACCCGGCCAGGGCGATGCCGATGGCGGCGCCGAGTTCGCGTGCGGTGTCGTTGACCGCGGAACCGATGCCCTGATTGTCCAGCGGGGTGTTGGACATGATGGCCGTCGTCGACGGGGCGGTGGCCAGGCCGATACCGGTGGCGCACAGCGCGATCAACCAGATAGATCCCCAATAGGTGTGGTAGTCGACGGTGCCGAGCAGGATCATGCCGATACCGGCGAGCAGGATGCCGCCACCGAGAACGAAACGCAGCGAGTGGAATCGCACTGCCACCCAGTTGCCGAGCAGTCCGAAGGCGACGGTCGCGGTGACCATCGGGATCAGGCCGATCGCCGACTGTAGTGCGCTGTAACCGAAGACGAGCTGTAGTCGTTGGAGGAAGAGGAAGAAGATCGCGAAGGAGGCGAAGAACTGCAAGGACACCGACAGCGAGCCTGCCGAGAAGGCCCGGTTGGTGAACAGTCGGACGTCCAGCAGCTGATGGCGCCGACGCAGTTCGATGAACACGAACAACGCCGCGCAGGCCACGCCGAGGATCAGGCCGCAGATGACCAGGGCGTCGTCCCAGCCCCGGTGAGGCGCCTCCAGTAGTCCCAGCACGATCGCGGCGACCGCGATGATCGAGGTGACCGAGCCGGGGAAGTCGAAGGGATCGGGATGCCGGTCCTTGGAGGTGCCGATCGTCAGGCACAGGGCGGCCATCAGAGTGGCGGAGCCGGCGAAGGCGATGAAGATCGATTCCCACGAGAAGAATTCGAGTAGGACTCCGGTGCCGAAGAGCCCGACGACCGCCCCGGCCCCCGCGATCGCAGCCCAGACGCTGATCGCGAACGGCCGTTTGGTCGGTGGCACTCCCGACGTGATCAGCGAGAGTGTCGTCGGCATGATCAGTGCGGCGGCGAGACCGGCGAAGCAGCGGGTGGCGATCAGTTGGGTCGGCCCCGATACCCAGATGGCCAGGAGCGAGGCGATGGCGAACAGGATGAGGCCGACGATGAGGACCCCGCGTCGGCCGAAGCGGTCGCCGATCGCACCGGCGGGTAACAGTAGTGCCGCCATCACCAGGGTGTACCCGTCGATGATCCACGTCATCTGACCGGAGTCGGCGCCGGTGGCGATGGCGATGTCGGGAAGCGCGGTGTTGAGTGCGGCCATCGCGGCGACGACCATGCTCACCGCACAGCAGGAGATGAAGATGAGCCATGCGGACCGTAGATCCATCCGGTCATCGGTCTTCTGGTTCATCGCGGAATCCCCTGTATCATCATGATGCTGTTTCGTTATCCGACACGCGTGTCTCACATCTCACTCTCAGAGTGCAACATGTGACACATTGATCACTGCAGTACCAACGCGGTGACCGTGGAACCCGCGGCCCCCGTTGCTCCGGATAACCGAAAGTGGTGACAGGTCATGGCCTCACCCCAGGTCGCTCCTTCTCAACGTACCGACTGCTCACCTGCGCGGGTACATGTTTGGCGTGTGCTGTCGATGCTCGCCGCCCTCGTCGGCGTGGTCGTCGCATTGCTGCTCATCGTGACCTCCGCTGCCTGAGGGCGGCGAACGGTATCAGGCCGCGTGTCGCTCGATCGCGGCACCGACCCGCGGCAGTGCGGCGACGACATACGTCTTTGCCTTGCCGCGCAGCGATCCATAGATCTTCGCCAGCGCAGGCTTCGCGGACTCGGCCTGATCGTCGGTGACAGTCAGCAGGGCCTCGGCCGCGGCATCGCCGTTGGCGGCGAGGTGATCTCCGAACGCGACACCGGCAGGCTTGCTGTCCCAGAACGGCGCCAGTGCGGTCAAGAAGTCCGGCAGCAGCACATCGGTGGCGTGATGGACGACGCCCGGCTTGACCTTCTGCGCAGCGGCGAAACCGGCCTTGACCGCGGTACCGCTCAGTCCCTTCTGGTCGGCGACCTCGGCCTCGATCACGCCGACCAGGTCGGCGACGACGGCCTGGCGGTTGTTCTCCAGCAACGGCGTCAGCGAATCGCTCATCTCGGTGGGTTCTCCCTCAGTGGTGGTTCGGCAAAGATGCGCGGAGTGAATCTCCGCGTGGTGCACGAGAAGCTTAGCGGCACTTATTGGTTGCGGCCCCACCCGGAATCCGGGTGGGGCCGCAACCAACTGGTTCGACAGTCGGTCAGGCTCGTGTGAGCACCACATTGCCCAGCGCCGGCGCATCGTCGCGTTCGGCGACCGTGGCGGTGATCAGCAGGCGCGCCCCGTCCTCCCAGACGTTGACGTTCAGCGTCTCACCGGGGAATACGATGCCCGCGAACGATGCCGCGAAGTCGCCGACCGCACCGACATCGCCGTCGAGAAGCGCGTCGGTGACGGTCCGGCAGACGGTGCCGTAGCTGCACAGCCCATGCAGGATCGGGCGCGGAAACCCCGCGCCCTTGGCGAAGTCCGGATCCGAGTGCAGCGGATTGCGGTCGCCGCAGAGGCGGTACAGCAAGGCCTGCTGGGGCAGGGTGGTGGCCCGCAACCGGTGGTCGGGTGCCCGGTCGGGATAGTCGACCTTCGCCGAACTGCCGCGTTCGCCGCCAAAGCCGCCTTCGCCCTTGGCGAAGATCGACGAGCGCGACGTCCACAGCGGCTGACCGTCCTCGTCGCTGGTGGTCACGGACTCCTGAACGATGACCGCGGCCGCACCCTTGTCCTGTAGTTCGGCGATACGGGTACGCGTGGTGGCCTTGCCGTCGGCCGGGATCGGCCGGTGGACGGTGACCTGCTGACTACCGTGGACCACCTTCGCGAGGTCGATGTCGACGCCGGGGAAGGAAACCTTCGGCGGTTCGGTTGCGTGGAAGCTCGGTGCGACGGTGGCGAAGGTCGGGAGGACCTTGGGTGCCGAGTCGTGCACGTAGGCGAGCCCGGCCGCATCCATCGGGTCGGCGGCGGCACCCACCGCGAGGTGGTAGAGCGCGACGTCGGACGCAGTCCACGAGAAGGTGACCTCGGGCAGCTCCGCCCCGAGCGCGACACTGGGATCGATGGGCATGACTCAGGCTCCCTTCGGGCCGGCCGTCGCGTCGGCCTTGGTGGTGGCCGCCTTGTCCGCGCAGTCGAGTGCGGCGAGGTAGCCGAAGACCATCGCGGGCCCGATGGTGGCGCCCGGGCCGGCATAGGTGTGGCCCATCACCGGTGCGCTGGTGTTGCCCGCGGCGTAGAGCCCGTCGATGACCGAACCGTCGGCGCGCAGTGCGCGGCCCGCGGCGTCGGCGTCGATGCCACCCTTGGTGCCGAGGTCGCCGGGCACCATCTTGACCGCGTAGAACGGCGCCTTGGCGACCTGGCCGAGGCTGGGGTTGGGCTTGTTGGTGATGTCGCCGTAGTAGTGGTCGTAGCCGCTGTCGCCGCGACCGAAGTCCTCGTCGACGCCCTTGCGCGCGAACCCGTTGAACCGGTCGGTGGTGGCGATCAGCTTCTCGACCGGCACGCCGATCTTCTCGGCGAGTTCGGCGATGGTGCCGGCCTTGACGACGACACCCGACTCGTACCACTTCTTCGGAAGCGGCTGACGTGCGTTGATACCCGCGAACAGGTAGCGGTTGCGGCAGCGCTGGTCGAAGATCAGCCAGGACGGGACATTCTCACCCGGCCCGTCGCCCTGACCGAATTCGCCGCCGTACATCTGATGGACGGCTTCGACGTAGGGGAGCGATTCGTTCATGAACCGATCGCCACGCGTGTTCACGATGAAGGTGCCGGGCACCGAACGCTCCGACAACGCGAACCACGGGCCGCGTGGAAGGGGGATCGTCGGGCCCCACCAGGCGTCGTCCATATGCGAGACGGCGGCGCCGATCTTGAGGCCCGCCTCGATCCCGTCGCCGGTGTTGCTCGGCGCGCCGGTGGTCCAGTCCGAGCCGATCGGGTCGCGCTGGTACTTCTTGCGCATCTCGGCGTTGTGCTCGAAACCGCCGCACGCGAGGATCACGCCGTGGCGGGCGTTGATCTCGAATCGCTTGCCATCGGATTCGGCGACGACGCCGGTCACCCGACCGTCTTCGGTGATCAGGTCGACGAGCCCCGTGTTCAGGCGCAGCGGGACGCCGGCGGAGCGCAGACCGAGCAGTAGTTCCGCGGTGAGGGCGGCGCCCATGGCGATGAGCTTCTTGCCGCGGCTACGCGCCCAGAAGAACCGGCCGCCGACCTTGGCCATCCGCAGCGGACCGCGCCAGTGCCGGAGACCGGTGTTGAGCCAGCGGTAATCCGATTGCAGCACAACCATGTTCAGCGGAGCCTTGGTGTACTGCGGATGGAGCGTCTTGAGGTCGTCGCCGAGTTTGCGGGCGTCGAACGGGCGCGGTTCGACCGAGCGGCCGCCGAGACGGCCACCGGGGGCTTCGGGATAGTAGTCGGAGTAGTTCTTGACCCACTCCAGGTCGAGGGGTGCGTGCGCGATGAGGAAGTCGAGGGCCTCCGGGCCGCGGTCGATGTAGGCGTCGATCCGGTCGGCCGGGGCATGCGGGCCGATGATCGCGTGAACGTACTCGCGCGCCTGCTCGCGATCGTCGGGTACGCCGTCACGCTGGAGTACCGAGTTGCCGGGGATCCAGACGCCGCCGCCCGAGCGTGACGTCGAACCGCCCCAGTAGGGCGATTTCTCGATCAGGACGGTCTTGAGGCCCTTGTTCGCGGCGGTGATCGCTGCGCTCAGCCCGGCGCCACCGGCTCCGACGACGATGACGTCGTAGGTCTCGGTCGCGCTGCTGTCATCCTGCTGTGCTGGTTCGGTGGAGCCGGCCATGGGTGTCCCTTCATGCGCCACGGGGTGCAACGTGTTCTACCCACGAATTAGAACACGTTTCAGAAATGGTTCGCCAGTAGGTAGTGCGGACGTATTCCCCGGTGACCTGGGTACGGGTCGGCGACGATGTCGGTGTCGTTCGCCGAAGTCGAGTAGCGCATTACCCGTGTCGGCCGGTTGACCAGGGTTGACGATGGAGGGTGCGGGGGCCGCACCCGACGATGGGACTGATCATGACGCGCGGCGATATCCGTGTGAGTCGGCCGGCGGCCGGCCCCGCGGCGGACCTGCCATCGCAGCCGGCGACTCGCTGGGTCGACCGGATGCGGGACCGGTCGGCGTTCTGGCCGGTGCTGTTGTTCCTGCTGTTCGCGGCCTGCGCGGTCGCTGTCATCGTCGGGGCGACGATTTCGACCGATCATCGGCATCTGGCGGTCTACCAGCTGAATCCGGACACCCCCGCACCCGACGTCTCGCATGTCATCTGGTGGGAGATCGTCGCCGCCGCTGCCTGGGCGGTGTTGCTCGGTGTCAGCGCGGTGATGGTGCACGTCTACGCGTTCACCAAGATCATGCGTGACCTGGCTCTCGGTGCGCTCGCGTTGGCTTCGGTCGCACTGGCCGCGGACCTCACTCAGGTCGCCTTTTATTTCACCGACTGGCGGATGGCGATGGCGGTCGCGGCCGTCATCAAGTACGTGGCGTTGCTGGCGGTGCTGCCGGTCGTTTTCGGTGTCGTCGTCGTGGTGGCGCGACAGATCTGTCGGTACTGCGCGACCGGTCGGCCGCCGGTGCCTCGGCGTCTCGCCGACTTCCTCGCTCGCAATCGCGTCGATGTGCCGGGCACGCTGATCGTGCATGGTCTCGATCGCGGTACCGCACCCGACGACCAACAGGGCTGGGCGCGCGCCTACGAGGTACCCGGACTGGGCCGTCCTGCCGCCGGGCAACTGGGTGCGGCGCTCTGCCTGTCCGGCGGTGGGATTCGCGCGGCCTGCGTCGCGATGGGGGTGATGCAGACATTGGGGCAGAGCGAGGTGGTGACCGCCGACGCCGACGACCAGGCCGTGCCGCGTAAGGCTCTCGACTCGTTCGACTACATCATCTCCGTCTCGGGTGGCGGGTACAGTGCGGGTGCGCATCTGCTGGCCGGGCGCGATGACGGCTGCGCCGAACCGTCGTCGGCACTCCTGTCGGAACGATTCACGGAAGGTTCGCCGGAGTTCGAGCACATTCGGCGCAACTCGAGCTTCCTCGGTGATTCCGCGGGCAATTTCCTGACGGCACTCGGTGTGATCCTGCGGAATCTGTTCATCGCCATGGTCACCCTGTTGGCGCCTGCGGTCCTGATAGGGACGCTGAGCGGCGTTGTGCTGCGGGTCATTCCGATCAATGCGATCGCACCCAGGTCGCCCGGGGCCTGGGTGATCGACGATCGCATCTATGCGGTCGGGATCGCGATCGCGGTGACCATTGCGATCGGGGCGTTGGGCATGTTGTACGCGACCAGCGCAGAACTGGTCGGCACCGGAACACGGGCGACGCGCCGGAATCAACGTGGCCTGCGGGTCGTGCAGGCCTGCGGCGCATTCGTCTTCGCGATCGCGTTCGCGACGATCGCGATACCGGCGATCATGCGCACCGGATGGAATATGACCCATTCGTCGTCGGGCGGCCCGGGGACCGGCGGATACCTAGGCGGCTTCACGCTGATCTTCGTCCTGCAGTTCGGTGGTGCTCTCGTCGCGATGTTCTGGAAGAAGCGGGTGAGCTGGATCGCGCGCCTCAAGCAGCTGGTGAAACGGGATGGGCAGTCCGGGGTGGTGGTGGGTGCGGTTCCACGCGGGGTCGTGCCGCTGGTGACGACGGTGCTGTCGCTGGTCGTCCTCGCCGCGGCGTGGCTGATCACCTTCGGAACTGCCGGGGCGATCTTCTACGACATCGCCGCACGACAGATGGGATGGTCGATCATCTGGCGTGAGCAGGCGTTCATCTGGGTGGTGGGCGTGGCGCTGTTCGGAACCGTCGTCTTCGGTCTCTTCGACGTCACCTCGGTCAGCCTGCATCCGTTCTACCGTCGTCAGCTCGCCCGGACCTTTGCGGTGCGTCGTGCCAGGGGTGCCGCCGCGCCGTACCGATACGAGGTGGATACCTTTCTGGACACATACGGCAAGACCCTCCCCGGTCAGCCTGAGTTCGTATTCTGCGGTGCGGCCGCAGTCGCCGGCGTCGACAAGCCTCCGCCGGGGCTCAACGCGTTCTCGTACACGATGACGGCCGACTACCTCGGTGGCCCCGACGTCGGGTACGTGCGCACCTCGGAGATGATTCGGCGCGCGACTCCGCGGATCTCCCGCGATCTGACGGTGCAGGCGGCGATGGCGACGAGCGGGGCGGCGTTCGCGTCGTCGATGGGGCGGCAGGGTGCATGGTTCGAGAAGTTCCTCGCGGTGTCCGGTGCCCGGCTGGGGACCTGGCTGCCCAATCCGCAGTTCGTACGCGCGGCGCAGGCGGCGCACGCGCTGCCCAACGCCCTACGGGATATCACTGTGCCGCAACGGTTACCGTTGTTCCGGGCGGCGTCCTACTTCTATCGTGAGATCTACGGCATCAAGAACTCACTGGCTCGGTTGGTGCAGGTGACCGATGGCGGGCACTACGAGAACCTCGGATTGGTCGAGGCGTTGCGTCGCCGTTGCCGCCTCATCTATTGCGTGGACGCGTCGGGGGATCCGCCGGCCACGCTGACGACCCTGCACGAGGCGATACGGCTGGCCAGGTTCGAACTCGGTGTCGAGATCGATCTGCATGTCGACGATCTGGCCGCGGTGGTCCCGGGGGACCACGTGCCCGAGGGCGTGGGTGGCGTCGGCGACAAGCTCAAGGGGCGTATCGCGCAGAGTCCGGTCGTGGTCGGGGAGATCCGCTTTCCGGCCGCGTCCGGTCTGCCGCCCGATCAGCGCACGGGCACGCTCATCTACCTCAAGTCGGTACTGACGCCGACATGTCCCGGGTGGATGCTGCGCTATGCGGCGGCCAATCCGATTTTCCCGCACGATTCCACGACCGACCAGTGGTTCGGGGAGGCGCAGTTCGCGGCCTATACCGAGCTGGGCCGGGTGATGGGAGCCGACGCCATCGCGAGACCGCATGACGGGTCGAGGTGGTGGGCGCAACGTAGCCGCTCGCGGCGGATCAGAGTCGCAGCCGGCCGCACGGCGTCCGGTTCATAGGCAAACCCCCCCGCACGCAAAATTAGAACGTGTTCTACTATTGGCTCCGGGGTGGGCGCGGCTCGTGCACGTCACCGTCCCGCTCGCCTCGCTCGCCGACGCTCCGTCCGGAGTTCGGCGGTCTCGAGTGGCAAGGAGTGCGACGTGGGTGATCTCGGAAAGTACGGTCCGTGGGCGGTTATCGCCGGCGGTTCAGAAGGTGTCGGGGCGTCCTTCGCCCGCCGACTTGCCGACGCGGGGATCAACCTCGTGCTCATCGCCCGCAAACCGGGTCCGCTGGCCGAGGTCGCCGACGAACTCGCCGACCGGGTCGAGGTTCGCGCCCTGTCCCTTGATCTCACGGCCGACGACGCGGTCGAACGGATCATCGCCGCCACCGCCGATCTCGACGTCGGCTTGCTTATCTACAACGCGGGTGCCAACAGTCATGGCGGCGGATTCCTGGACCGCGACTTCGACGGTTTCGTCTCGGCCATCGACCTCAACGTGAAGACCCCGCTGGCGCTGACCCACCACTTCGGCACCGCGATGCGGGCGGCCGGTCGCGGTGGCATCCTGCTCGTCGGTTCGCTGTCGGGATATATGGGCGGCTATGCCCAGAGCGTGTACGGCGGATCGAAGGCCTTCAGCCGGATCTTCGCCGAGTCGTTGTGGCTCGAATTGAGGGACCACGGCGTCGATGTGCTCGAACTCGTCCTCGGCGTCACACGGACCCCGGCGATGGAACGCGCCGGACTCAACTTCGACATCCCGGGAATGAAGATCGCCGAACCCGACGACGTCGCGCGGGAAGGGCTCGCGCACCTCGCCGACGGGCCGGTGTGGGTCGCCGGTGACAACGCCCGGCAGGCGCAACGTCAGAGCGGTCCGGACCGGGCGGCACTGGTCCTCGGTACGCATGAGCACATGAAGAAGCTGCTGCCGCGTGAGGCGACGACACATGCCGGCTGAGTCGGGGGCCTCGATGCGGGTGGGGATCGTGAGTCCGATCGTCACCCTGTTCCCCGGCGCCCATGCCGATTGGGAGGCCGACGCGGGTATCGCCGAACTCGCCGGTATCGCGGCCGACGCGGACGCGCTCGGCTACGAGTTCCTCACCTGCAGCGAACATGTCGCGGTACCGACCGAGGTGGCCGCCACTCGGGGAGGAACCTACTGGGATCCGTTGTCCACCTTCGGTTTCCTCGCCGCGAGGACCAGTCGTATCCGGTTCGCCACCCAGGTGCTGGTGCTCGGCTATCACCATCCCCTGGAGATCGCCAAGCGCTACGGAACCCTCGACCTGATCTCTGGTGGGCGATTGGTCCTGGGTGTCGGGGTCGGGTCGTTGCGTGCCGAATTCGATCTGCTCGGCGCCGAGTTCGACGGTCGCGGCGCACGGGCCGACGAAGCGATGGTCGCGCTCCGGGCGGCACTGTCCCAGCCCGAGCCCAGTCATCATGGCGAGTTCTACGAGTTCGACGACATCGTCGTACGACCACATGCTCTCGCGCCGCGGGTGCCGCTCTGGGTGGGTGGGCGCAGTGCCCGATCCCTGCGCCGCGCAATTGAACTCGGCGATGGTTGGGTGCCCTTCGCGCTGGGCCGGACCGAGCTGACCGCGATGCTCGCCGACCGTGAACTCCCGGCTGGATTCGACGTCGTCCTCACCGCGAGCGATCTCGATCCGATCGCCGACGCCGACCGTACCCGTCACCGGCTCGGAACCCTGTCGCAGGCCGGTGCCACCGCCGTCGCGGCAGGCCTGCGCGCCACCTCGGCCGGGCACTACCGCGAACAGTTGGCCGCGCTGGCCGAACTCGTCGACCTGACCGCACCGATCCGCCCGGGGGTGGCGTCATGAACGATCGACTGGCCGCACTCGAAGCCCGGCTGGGGGCACTCGAGGACGAACGCGCCATCCGTGACCTGATCTCCTCCTACGGTCCGCTCGTCGATGACGGAGCGGCCGACGAGGTGGCCGGGTTGTGGTCGGCGGACGGTGTTTACGACGTCGACGGTTACCGCATGGAGGGGCGTGGCGAGATCGCCGAGATGGTTCGCTCGGATCCCCATCGCACCCTCATCGCGCGCGGTTGTGCCCACTTCCAGGGGCCGGTCCATGTGACCGTCTCCGGTGACGCGGCCACCGCGGCGGGCTACTCCCTGCTGATCGTGCATCGGCCCGACGGTTTCGGGGTGGCACGGGCGACCGCCCATCACTGGGAGTTGTCCCGCTCAGCGGACGGCTGGGAAGCGGTGGCCCGCACCAGCCGTGCGCTCGACGGTGAGGAATTCGCGCACGCGCTCGGCGCGGCCGCGGTGCGTGGGGAGTCGGTGCCGTGGCCGGATCGGGCCGGATGAGTCCGGCGTGCCGATGTCGTGCCGATGACTTTGGCGTCCCGGTGTGTGGACAGGTGCCGTTCGCGCGGTGCTGAATCCTCGTAGGGTCGCTGGCGAGCGCACGGTCCGCCCCAACGGTGGCCGGTCCCTCCCCAATCGTGACCCCATGCCCTAAACTAGAACACGTTCACCCCGTTAAGGAGAGGCAGAAATGGCGGTCGACCAGGCAATTCGCGAGAGTATCGCGGCCGACCTGTGGCAGGCGGAGCGGACGGCGCAGGCCATCGACAGGCCGTCGGACTCACATGATCTCGACGTCGTCGACGCCTATGAGATCCAGCTGATCAACATCCGCCGTCGACTTGATGCCGGTGCGAAGATCGTCGGCCACAAGGTCGGACTCGCCTCCGAGGCGATGCAGAAGATGATGAACGTCGACGAACCCGACTACGGTCATCTCCTCGACGAGATGAAGTACTTCGAAGATCGGCCGATCGACACCGCGACGCTGTGTTTCCCGCGGGTGGAGGTCGAGGTCGGTTTCATCCTGGGGGAGGATCTGCCGTCGGATGGTTGCACCAACGAGGACGTCGTCGCCGCGATCGAGTGGGTGGTCCCGTCGATCGAGCTGATCGACTCCCGGATCAAGGACTGGAAGATCACGCTGCCGGACACGATTGCCGACAACGCGTCGTCCTGCGGGTGGATCCTGGGTCAGGAGCGGGTGCCGCTGGCCGACCTCGACGTGGGCAACATCGACGCGACGCTGGAACGCAACGGCGAGATCGTGGCCAAGGGCAATTCCTCTGCAGTGCTGGGCAATCCGCTGAACTCGGTGTTCTTTCTCGCCCGCACGGTGGGGAAGTTCGGGGTGCAGCTCCGCAAGGGTGACGTGATCCTGCCGGGCACCGCGACCAAGGCCTTCGATATCGCGTCCGGCGACCACTTCGTCGCGGAGTTCGCCGACCTGGGTCGGGTCACCCTCGACTTCACCTGACAGCAAACAGTTTTCGACAGACTTCAACCACACGAACCTGAGGAGGCGCGGATGGCTGACAAGCTCACCGCCGCAATCATCGGATCGGGCAATATCGGCACCGACCTGATGTACAAGCTGGAACGATCCGACGTGATCGTGCCGCGATGGATGGTCGGCATCGACGCCGCGTCCGAGGGCATGAAGCGTGCCGCCGATCATGGCCTGATCACGATGAGCGGGGGTGCCGACGAACTGCTCGCCTCCGAGGAGAAGCCCGACCTCATCTTCGAGGCGACCTCGGCCTATGTGCACCGCGAGTACGCGCCCAAGTACGAGGCCGCGGGCATCACCGCTATCGACCTGACTCCCGCGGCCGTGGGTCCGGCGGTCGTCCCGCCGGCCAACCTGCGTGAACATCTCGACGCGCCGAACACCAATATGATCACCTGTGGTGGCCAGGCCACCATCCCGATGGTGCACGCGGTCTCTTCGGTGGTACCGGTCCCTTATGCGGAGATCGTCGCGTCGGTCTCCTCGGAGTCGGCAGGCCCCGGTACCCGCGCGAATATCGACGAGTTCACCAAGACCACCTCCCGTGGTATCGAGACCATCGGTGGCGCCGAACGCGGTAAGGCGATCATCATCCTCAACCCCGCCGATCCGCCGATGATCATGCGCGACACCATCTTCTGCGCGATCCCCGAGGATGCTGACATCGATGCGATCGCGGCGTCGATCCATCAGCGGGAGAAGGATATCCAGGAGTACGTGCCCGGCTACCGGCTGCTGCAGGACCCGCAGTTCGATCCGCCGAGCGCCATCAACGGCGGCATGGCACGGGTCAGCATCTTCGTCGAGGTCGAAGGTGCGGGCGACTTCCTGCCGCCGTATGCGGGCAACCTCGACATCATGACCGCGGCCGCAACCAAGGTGGGCGAGGAGATCGCCCGAAAGAAGCTGGGAGCACTGGTATGAGCGACCTCATGTCGAACGCGCGCACGTTCTCCGACACTCTCGACATCCGGATCACCGACTCGTCGTTGCGCGACGGCAGCCACCACAAGCGTCACCAGTTCACCGAGGAGGACGTCCGCAGCATCGTCGGTGCGCTCGACGCGGCAGGCGTGCCGGTCATCGAGGTGACCCACGGTGACGGTCTCGGCGGGTCGTCGTTCAACTACGGATTCTCCAAAACGCCGGAGCAGCAGCTGATCAAGGCTGCCGCGGAGACGGCGAAGCAGGCGAAGATCGCCTTCCTGATGCTGCCCGGCCTGGGCACCAAGGACGACATCCGCGCCGCCCAGGACAACGGTGGGCAGATCTGCCGCATCGCCACCCACTGCACCGAGGCCGACGTGTCCATCCAGCATTTCGGGCTGGCACGTGACCTCGGGCTGGAGACGGTGGGCTTCCTGATGATGAGCCACAGCCAGCCGCCCGAGGTGCTCGCCAAGCAGGCCCGCATCATGGCCGACGCCGGTTGTCAGTGCGTCTACGTCGTCGACTCGGCGGGTGCGCTGGTACTCGAACAGGTCTCCGACCGGGTGGCCGCGGTCCGCGCCGAACTCGGCGACGATGCCCAGATCGGCTTCCACGGTCACGAGAATCTCGATGTGGCGGTGGCCAACTCGATTCTCGCGATCCGTGCGGGCGCACAGCAGATCGACGGCTCCATCCGCCGGTTCGGTGCCGGTGCGGGTAACACGCCGACGGAGGCATTCGTCGGGGTCTGCGACAAGCTGGGCATCAAGACCGGTATCGATTTCATGAAGATCGCCGATGCCGCGCAGGATGTGGTCCGTCCGGTCATGCCGTCGGAATGTCTCGTCGATCGCTCGGCGATGATGATGGGGTACGCGGGCTGCTACAGCTCCTTCCTCAAGCACGCCGAAGGCCACGCCGAGAAGTACGGTGTCCCAGCCGCGGCGATCCTCATCGAGGCGGGCAACCGCAAACTGGTCGGCGGGCAGGAAGATCAGCTCATCGACATCGCCCTGGAACTGCGCAAGAAGCAGGATGCCAACGCCGGGGTATGAATTCGCCGCACCGGTTGAGCCGATGTCGGATGGCCCACGCCATCCGGCATCGGCCTCTCTTGTTGTCGCGGGTGCCGCGTTCCCGAAGAGTGGTTCCGGGCTTTCGAGCCTCGGATCCACATGGTTAACTACGTGTAATAACCTTTCGACGGGAGAGCGGGATGGACTTCGCGCTGAGTACGGAGCAGCAGGACCTGGCTGACGCCGAGCGCTCCTGGCTGGTCAAACACGATCCGATCCTCGCCCGGCGAGAGTCGATCGACGATGTCCCGGCCCCCATCCCGGCCGCCGCCCGCAAACATGTCGTCGAATCCGGGCTGGCGAGCCTGCTGACCGATGAGGTCGGCGCCACACACGTCGATCTGCTGGTGATCGTGGAAGCGCACGGATGGGCGGGTAGCGCGCTTCCGGTCGCAGAACTGGCGATCGCCGCCGCGGCGCTCGAGGCCATCGACGATCCGCACTGGGCGGAGGTGGCGGCCGGAGAGCAGGTTGCCATCCCGGTGTTGTCGCCACGAACCGATTCGCTGGCCGTGGAGGTGGTCGGCGGCGGTCTGCGGCTCCGTGGAACCACGGCGCCGGCCGCCGGTTTGGCCGATGCGGAGCGGATCGTCCTGCTGGCGCGTACCGCCGACGGGACCGACGTCGCCGCGGCGATCCCGGTGGCCGACGCGGGTATCCGGATGCTCGACACCCTGGATCTCACCCGTTCCTGGGGTGTCGCCGACCTCGACTGCACCGTCGCCGACTGGGCGGAACTCCCGGCGGGCGAATCGTCCCGCCTGGCCGATCAGCTCGCCACGCACCGGGCGATCGATGCGCTCGGTGCCGCCGACCGTCTGCTGCAGATGACCGTCGACTATGCGGGGCAGCGCACCCAATTCGACCGGCCCATCGGATCATTTCAGGCGGTCAAGCATCATCTCGCCAATATGGCGCTCGGCGTCGAGGCCTCCCGCTCGGTGCTGTGGGCGGCGGCTGTCGCACTCGACGAGGAGGACGGCCCGGACGGCGCGGGCACCCGGGCGCGAGCCGTGTCGGCCGCGGTCGCCTACGCGTGCAAGGCGACCTCGCAGGTGGCCCAACTCGCGTTGCAGGTACACGGCGGCATCGGCTTCACCTGGGAACACGACGTCCATCTGCTCATCCGCCGGATCAAGGTCGACGAACTGCTCGACGGTTCGGTCGCCGATCATCGCCGACGTCTGGTCGCGCTGAGCTGACCCGCGCCACCCGTCCCACTGAGCGCCGTCGACGAGGGCGGCACACTACGCTCGTCGTTGTGTCCACCGAGCCGGAACGACTGCGCCGCACTCTCGCCGTCGACGGTGGTGTACGGACACCGAAGGCCGCCGAACAGATAGCCGGACGCCTGCGCGGGCAGATCGTCCGGGGCGAGGTGGTGCCGGGATCGATGCTCAAATCGGAGAAGGAACTCCTCGCCGATTTCGGGGTATCGCGGCCCACCCTACGCGAGGCCTTCCGCATTCTGGAGAGCGAAGGTCTGATCGTCGTCGTCACCGGCGCCCGGGGCGGTGCTCGGGTGCAGATGCCCGACCTCGCGTCGTCATCACGTCAGATCGGCTACTACCTGCAGATCAAGCAGACGACCATGGCCGATCTCCTCGAGGCGCGGACCGAGTTCGAGCCGACCTGCGCACGACTACTCGCACAACGGCATACGCTCGCGGCACTCGCGCAGTTGGAGGAATGTCTGGCTGCGATGCGGGTCATCGCCGCGGCCGGCTTCGGTTCGCCGTCCGCCTTTGTGGACTGGGTGGACCTGACGCGGAATTTTCACGAACTGATCGCCGAGAACTGTGGGAACAACACGCTTGCCGTGCAGGCCAGGGCGCTGGGGGAGATTCTGCGTGCGCACTATCGAATCAGTCTGCGATCGGCCAACTTCCGGCCGAGTTCTCCGGATACCGGTGCCGAGGTGATCGCCGACTATGCGGCGCTGCTGGAGCTGGTTCGAGCTCGCGACGGTGCCGGCGCACAACGCCACTGGCGTGAGCATCTGCTGCGCGCCGCGGAACTGACCTTCCGCAACCAGGATCGGAATACCATCATCAATCTTGTCGACTGAGTGGGACGAAATCCCCCGATGGTCCCAACGGGACCCGGGAATCGCTAACTTGGATATATAACTCGGTGAATGCCCTCGGCGGATTGGGCGCCACCGGAAGACCAGGAGGATCGGTGACGAGCGCGTCGGGTCGACCACTACCCCAACCGACACTGCGATCGGCGGAGTTCTGGGCGTCGGGTGCCGATGGCAAACTACGGATCGCGAAATGCCAGGCGTGTGGCCGGTTTACGAACCCACGGCCGGCGATGTGTCCGCACTGCCGAAGTCGCGACGTGATCATGACGCCGGTGTCCGGCCGGGGTACTGTAGTCGCGGTCACCGTCAACGAACAGCAGTGGCTGCCGACGATGAAGCCGCCCTACGTCATCGCAATCGTTGCGCTGGAAGAAGATTCGGCCGCCCGGCTGACTACCGACATCGTCGGCTGCGAGGCGGACGCCGTACACATCGGTGCGCGCGTCCGGGTCGTGTTCGAGCAGGGGGCCGACGACATCTGGATCCCGCTCTTCGAACTGGATCCCGACGCGACCGTTCCGGGGCCGATACCTGAACCGGAGGATGTCGCCACGCGCGTGCGGCCGATGGCATCTCCACGAAAATTCGAGGCCGACGTGGCGATCACCGGCATCGGGCAGTCCCGGGTCGGTCGTCGGCTCATGGTCGATCCACTGTCGCTGACCGTCGACGCATGCGAGGCGGCCATCGCCGACGCGGGCCTGAGCTTCGCCGACATCGACGGTTTGGCAACCTACCCGGGCGGGGCGATCGGTGGCGGGCTGACCGAAGGCGGCACGATGGCCGTCGAGGAAGTGCTGCGCATCCGTCCGACCTGGGTCAGTGGCGGCAACGAGTTTCCCGGGCAGAACGGGTCGATCATGGCCGCGATGCTGGCGGTGTCGTCCGGGTTGTGCCGACACGTGCTCTGCTATCGCACGGTGTGGGAGTCCAGTCATGCGGCGCTGGTCCGCGACGGGAGATGGGAGGCGTCGTCGGCGCGCGCCACCGCCATGCTCGAACATCGCGCACCATACGGCGCGATGTCGCCGGCCAACTGGATTGCTTTGTGCGCCAGCAACTACTTCCACACCTACGGCGGTGATCGTAAGACGCTGGGCGCGATCGCGGTCAACGCGCGAACCCATGCGGCGGCCAATCCCGAAGCGGTGTATCGGGATCCGATCACACTGGACGACTATTTCGCCGCGCGGATGGTCTCGAGTCCGTTCGGACTCTACGACTGTGACGTGCCGGTCGACGGTGCGGTCGCGGTCATCGTGTCGGCGGCGGAGACAGCCGTCGACCGGCCGCATCCAGCGGTCTTCGTCGAAGCCGTCGGCACACAGATCACCGAGACGCTGTCCTGGGATCAGGGGACGCTGACCCACCTGCCGCAGTCACTCGGACCCTCCGCGCACCTGTGGACCCGAACCGACTTCCGCCCGGACGATGTCGACGTCGCGCTGCTCTACGACGGCTTCACCTTCAACGCGCTGTCCTGGCTGGAGGCGCTGGGATTCTGCGAGTTCGGCGGAGCGGGCGACTTCATCGGCGATGGTGCGGCCATCGCACTGGGGGGCCGCTTGCCGGTGAACCCGCACGGCGGACAGTTGTCGGCCGGACGGCTGCATGGCTACGGCTTCTTCCGAGAGGCCGTGCTCCAACTACGTCATCAGGCGGTCGGTCGCCAGGTCGCCGATGCGCGGCTGGCAGTGGTCACCGCCGGGGGTGGTGTGCCATCGGGTGCATTGTTGCTACGCAGCTGACACGCGCCGGGCCGGCTGTGTAGGTGCGGTAGTTTAGACAAGTGAACGTTGTTGACGAGAGGACGCCGACGTGACCCAGAACTCGATGGTGGTGCCGGTGTTCTCGCCGCGCAACGACGCCGATCGTGGGATCCGTACGCCGAAGACCGCCGAACTCGTCGCCCGCAAGCTTCGCGGCATGATCGTCGACGGAGAACTCAAACCCGACGACCACCTGCCCAACGAGGCCGAGCTGATGGAGCTGTTCTCGGTCAGCCGGCCGACGTTGCGCGAGGCCATCCGGGTTCTGGAGGCCGAACGGCTCGTCGAGGTTCGCCGTGGCTCGCGATCCGGCGCGAAGGTGTGCGTCCCCGGTCCCGAGGTCGTGGCCCGCCCGGCGTCCCTGCTGCTGGAACTGTCCGGCGCGACCGTCGCCGACGTGTATCGGGCATTGGAGGCCGTCGAGCCGTCCGCCGCACGGCTTCTCGCCGAAGAGGGGCCGGAATCAGCCTTCGACGAGCTGGAACAGTTCGTCGACGAGGTCGTGCCCGCCGAATTCGCCGCAGGCCAGTTCGGTCGTGCCACCGCCCGATTCCACCTTCGGATGGTGCAGCTGTCGGGGAGTCCGACTCTCGCACTGGTCTCGGGGATGGTGCACGAGATCTTCGAGCGCAACCACGTCGCCTTCGCGCAGGAGCATGTGAACACCGATCGGGCCCAGCACGAGGCCAACTTCAAACTGTTCGTCCGGTCGCAGCGCAAATTCATCAAGCTGCTGCGTGCCCGCGACGGTGCGGGAGCCTTCACCCATTGGCAGAAGCATATGGTCGTCTCCCGCCAGTTCGTCATGCTCGGCCGCGAAGACCTGCGTGTGCGCGACCTGCTCGACTAGGTCCCGATCGCGTGTTCGTAGTACGACACCGCGAAAACCGCGGTGTCGTACTACGAACGATGGGCGGGGGCCTCAGCGCGGGCCGAACCGCTGGCCTGCGTCGAGCCGGATGCACTGACCGTTGAGCATCGGGTTGTCGACGATGGCCAGGGCCAGCTTGGCGTACTCCTCGGGGCGGCCCATCCGCTTGGGGAAGGCAGCGTCCTTGACCAGCGGGGCGACCTGCTCGTCGGAGAACTTCGATGTCGCGCCGGTGGAGAACAGGCTGGGAGCGATGGCGGTTACGCGGATACCGAGCGGACCGAGGTCGCGGGCCATCACCAGTGCGCTGCCGGCGATCCCGGCTTTGGCCGCGGCGTAGGCGACCTGGCCGATCTGCCCTTCGAAAGCGGCGAGTGACGAGGTGTTCACGATGACACCGCGTTCGTCGTCCTCTGGTTCGTTCGCGCTCATGTGCAGCGCCTGGAAGCGGTTCAGATTGAAGGTGCCGACCAGATTGAGGTCGATGACCTGGCGGAAGAGGTCCAGGTCGTGGGGGCCCTGACGTCCCAAGGTCTTCTGGACCTTGCCGCCGCCTGCTGTGTTCACCGCGATGTGCAGGCCGCCGAGTTCGGCGACCGCTGCCTCGATGACCTCTTCGGCGCCGCCGAAATCGGTGATGTCCAGCGCATGGAACACGCCGCCGATCGACGTCGCCACATCCTTGCCGTCACTGCCCTCGCGGTCGAGGATCGCGACGCGGGCACCGGCATGCGCCAGCGCCTGCGCGGTGGCGCGACCCATACCCGACGCGCCGCCCACCACCATGGCCTTCTTGCCTGGGATGTCCATTGCTTTCACTGCTCTCTTCGGTGAGTGTGGAAGGGCGCGAGCAGATCTGGGATGGATCTCGCGGAGGCCCTCCGCTTTATGGTTAACTTATCCTACTAACTAAACTATGTCGGGTGATCGGGACGCCGAGATCGGTGTGGACGAGGACTGGGGAGTTGCGATGAACATCGGGTTGTTGCTGGAGATGGCCGCAGGTGGATTCGGTGACCGTGTCGTCATCGGCAGCCGCTCCGGCGGGATCACCGCCGCGGGACTCGACGCCAAATCCAAGTCCGGTGCGGAGGTCATCCGGGCAGCCGGTGCGGATGCGGTCGTCTACCTCGCGGTCAACGGCCCGGCCTTCCCGGTCGCGATGTTCGCGGCTGCACGCGCCGGAGTGCCGCTGGTCCCGGTCAACTACCGGCTGGGCCGCGAGCAACTCGACTCACTGCTCGGCAACCATCCGCAAGCGCTGGGTATCGCCGACCCCGAGCACGCCCACATCCTTGAGCGAGCCGGCTTGCAGGTCGTGACCACCGAGGAGTGGTTGGATCGAGTGGACGCCACTCAAGCCCCTGCGGAGGATCCGGCACCGGCCGATCCCTCGGTTCCGGCGGTCATCATCTACACCTCCGGCACCACCGCCGCCCCCAAGGGCGTGTTGTTGCGCAATGAGAATCTGACCTCGTATGTCTTCGGGTCGGTCGAATTCGCCAACGCGGCCGACGATGATGCCGCACTCGTGAGTGTTCCGCCGTACCACATTGCGGCAGTGGCGAATGTGATCAGCAATCTCTATGCCGGGCGCCGCACCCTGGTCCTCGAACAGTTCACCCCCGAGCAGTGGCTGCAGACGGTCCGCGACGAACATGTCACCAACGCGCTGGTGGTGCCGACGATGCTCTCCCGCATCGTGGAATCCGATGCGGACAAGGACATCCCGTCGTTGCGCAACCTGGCCTACGGCGGGGCACCGATGCCGTCGAAGGTGATCGAGCGGGCGCTGCAGCTGTGGCCGCAGGTCGGATTCGTCAACGCCTACGGACTCACCGAGACGAGTTCGACGATCACCGTCCTCGGTCCCGACGATCATCGGGAGGCACTGGCCGGTGGCGATGACCGCGTCCGGGCCCGGCTGGGTTCGGTGGGACGCGCGCTGCCGGGCGTCGAGATCGAGATCCGTGATTCGTCGGGTGCGGTGCTCGGTGCCGGTGAGGTCGGTCGGATCTGTGTGGCAGGAGAACAGGTGTCGGCCGAATACGCCGGGGTCGGTCGCGTGGTGGACGAGCGCGGCTTTTTCGACACACGTGACCAGGGCTACCTCGACGAGGACGGCTTCCTGTTCGTCGGCGGTCGAGCAGACGACACCATCATCCGTGGCGCCGAGAACATCGCCCCGGCCGAGATCGAGGATGTCATCCTGCGTCATCCGGACGCGGTCGACGTCGCGGTCGTCGGTGTCCCCGACGACGAGTGGGGCCAGCGGATCGAGGCCGTCGTCGTGCTGCGTCCGGGGGCCATCCCGGATCCGGACGGACTGCGAGCCTATGTGCGGGATGCGCTGCGCAGCAGTAAGACCCCTGATCGCATCATCTACTGGGACGAAGTCCCGCGTACCGAGACCGGCAAGCTGGTCCGGCGGAATGTGGTGGCTCGGCTGGCGGCGACGGCCGAGCCCGCGGCGCCGAGCGTCTGAGCCGAGGGAAAGGGAGGCGGTCGGTCATGCAGTACGGAACGACGAGCGAACTGGACGGCTTCCGGGCTCAGGTACGGGACTTCGTGCAGCAGAATGCGCCGGGGATCGAACCGAAGGCCGGCGTGCGCAGTGCCGAGGATCGCGAGGAGCTTGCCCTGCTCAAGGGCTGGACCCGGACGCTGTTCGCGGCGGGCTATATCGGCGGATCGTGGCCGCGCGAGTACGGCGGCAACGGACCCGATCACCTCTTCGAGCGAGATGTCGTCGTCGGTGAGGAAATCGCCCGTCATCGAGCGCCGGCGCCGGTGCAGGGAGCGGCCAATCTGGTGGCCGCGGCGCTCATCGATTTCGGCACCTCCGAGCAGCAGGCGGCCTATCTGCCCGGGATCCGATCCGGGGAGTACATCTTCTGCCAGCTGTTCAGTGAACCCGGGTCGGGCAGTGACCTCGCATCGTTGCGTACCCGCGCCACCCGGTTGCCCGATGGGCGGTTCCGGATCAGTGGCCAGAAGGTCTGGACGACCAACGGACAGTGGGCGGACTTCGGCTATCTCCTGGCACGAACCGATCCCGACGCCCCGAAACACAAGGGCATCAGCGCTTTTCTGATCGACATGACATTGGCGGGCGTCGACGTGCGGCCGCTGCGTGAGATGACCGGGACCGCCGACTTCAACGAGGTCTTCCTCGACGATGTGGTCGTCGGCCCCGAGGCGCTGATCGGCGAGCTCAACGGGGGCTGGCGGATCGCGAATTCGAGTCTCGGGCACGAACGTTCGGCGGTCGCGTCCAGTGCGGTCCGGGTGCGTCGAAACATCGAGGATCTCGTCGACCTTGCCCGGCGAGTGCAGCGCGACGGGCGTCCGGCGATCGAGGATCCGACGATCGCCGACCGTCTGGGCGACCTGAGCGCACAGGCGCATGCGTTGTCGGCGCTGGTCTATGCGAGTCTCACCCGGGTGTCGCGGGGGCAACCGGGAGTGAGCGATGCGCCGATGACGAAGCTGATGTTCAGTGAGCTCGGCGTCGAGGTGGCGGCCTTCGCGCTGGATCTCTGCGGTGAGTCCGGGATTGTGGTCGGTAGCGACCAGCACGCCGTCGACCGCGGCCGGTGGCAAGACGAATTCCTTTATGCGCGTGCTTATACGATCGCCGGCGGAAGTTCGGAAATCATGCGGAATCTGATTGCCGAGCGCGGGCTGGGGCTCCCTCGCTGATCGTCGCACGGACGGGTGATTGCATCCCACTCAACGCGCCAATAGGTTGTCCTAGTTAACTACGTCAGATACCTTGGTGTTGGGTTGAGGTGAGTTCTCCTATGCGACATGCACCGGTGTCATCGACATGAGGCAGCGCTGAACCGCTTTCGCCCACGACGGTGATGGCGCGCGAACGGAGGCGGTATGGCGGGAATCAGACAGGCACTCGGGGAGCTGTGGACGGCTTCCGACGATGCTCGAATGATCCAGCAGGACGGGCGTTGGTACACCTGGGGAGAGGTCCGGCACCTCGCCGAGCGCATCGACCGGGCGCTCGTCGCGATCGGTGCGGCCGAAGGCGCTCGGATCGGTGTCGTCGCCGGCAATCGGATGGAGACGATCGCGGCGTTGGTCGCCCTGCTGGGCAACGGGCGCACCGTCACGACCCTCAACCCGATGCAGCCGATCGGGCGGGTGACGGCGGACCTGGCGGCGACCGCACCGCAGGCCGTACTGGCCCCCCAAGAGTTCTGGGACTCAACGGAGTTCACGGCCACCGCGGTAGAGCTGGGTATCGCGGGGTTCGCCATCGACCAGGAGGTGGCCGCTCGATCGGCGGCGGGCCGTCGCACCGAGGTCGCCGTGGCCTCGGATCCGGTCGCCATCGAGATGTTCACCTCCGGCACCACCGGACCGCCCAAACGCGTACCGCTGACCTGGCGGCAGCTCGACGCGGCCATGTCCGCCGTCCACGGTCACACCGGCGCCGCCGGCGAACCCCGGGCGCCGCTGACTGGTCGAGTCGCGCTGGTGACGCTGGCGATCGTGCACATCGGCGGCATGTGGGGTGTGTTGCAGGCACTGACCGAGGCGCGGCCGTTCGTGCTGTTGCCGAGGTTCACGGTCGAGGGGTGGGTCGGTGCGATAGACGAGCACCGGCCCCGGATCGCGAGCCTGCCGCCCGCGGCGATGCGTTCGGTTCTGAATGCGAACGTACCGGCCGAACGCATCTCCAGCCTGCGCGCGGTCACCGCGGGCACCACCTTCGTCAGCCCGGACCTCGCGGACGAGTTCATCGAGCGGTACCGGATCCCGGTACTCATCGTCTACGGTGCCACCGAGTTCTCCGGTGCGGTGGCGGGCTGGACCAAGCCGATGCACCTCGAATGGTGGAAGAGTAAGCGGGGCAGCGTCGGTCGTGCGTTTCCCGGCGTCGAACTGCGCGTTGTCGACGAAGCCGGCGTGGCACTCGGTGACGGTGCGACCGGTCGGCTCGAGGTCAGCTCCGGTCAGACCGGCACCGGTGCCGGGGACTGGGTGCGGACCAGCGACCTCGCACATATCGACACCGACGGATTCCTCTACATCGACGGACGGGCCGACGATGCCATCCTCCGCGGCGGGTTCAAGGTGCAGCCGGAGGTCGTCGCCAATGCACTACGCGAACACGACTCGGTCCTCGACGCCACCGTCTACGGACGCGACGACGACCGGCTGGGGCAGGTTCCGGTGGCGGTCGTCGAACTCGTCGACACGGCCACGGCCGTCGACACCGACGAACTCAAGGACTTCCTGCGTGAGCACCTCACCCCGTACGAGGTTCCGGTGGTCATTCACGCAGTCGAAGCCCTGCCACGCAGTGCATCGCTGAAGGTGGATCGCCGCCGGTTGCTGGAACTCGTCGCCGAACTCGAAGCCGCTGCGGTCTGATCCGCGAATCAAGGAGAACCCCGAAAATGTCAGCAGTCATCGTCGAAGCCGTCCGCACCCCCGTCGGACGCCGCGGCAAGAGTTTGTCGGGGGTCCATCCCGCGGACCTGTCCGCGACCGTCCTCACCGCTCTGACCGAGCGTGCCGGGGTCGACCCCGAGATCGTCGAGGATGTCATCTGGGGTTGTGTGCAGCAGGTATCCGAGCAGGCCATCGACATCGCCCGGACCGCGGTGCTGACCGCGGGCTGGCCAGAGTCCATCCCCGGGGTGACGGTCGATCGACAGTGCGGGTCGTCGCAGCAGGCACTCAACTTCGCGGTGGCCAGTGTGATCGCCGGACATTACGACGTCGTCGTCGCGGGCGGGGTCGAGTCGATGTCCCGGGTGCCGATGGGATCGTCGACAACGGTCGGTGACAGCCCGTTCAGTCAGGCCTATCGCGACCGCTACGACAACGTCATCCCCAACCAGGGCGTTGGCGCGGAGATGATCGCGAACAAGTGGGGCTTCACCCGTGCCGATGTCGACCGCTATGCTGCCCGGTCGCACGAGCGAGCAGCCGCCGCACAGGATGCCGGGTGGCTGGCCGACCAGATCACGGCCGTCACCACTCCCGATGGCGTGGTCGCCGCGGACGAGGGCATCCGGCGCGGTACGACCGTCGAGACGCTGGCCGGGCTCAAACCCGCCTTCTCCGCCGACGGTGTCGTGACCGCGGGAAACGCATCGCAGATCTCCGACGGGTCGGCGGCCATCCTGGTGATGAGCGAGGAGGCGGCCGCACGGTACGGACTCGACCCGATCGCCCGGATCCACACCGCGGTGGTGACCGGCGCCGACCCGGTCATCATGCTGACCGGTCCGATCCCGGCGACCGAGAAGGCGCTGGCGCGGTCGGGCCTCGACGTCGCCGACATCGGGGTGTTCGAGGTCAACGAGGCTTTCGCCACGGTGCCGCTGGCGTGGCAGGCCGAGATCGGGGCCGACGACGCGGTACTCAACCCCAACGGTGGCGCCATCGCCTTCGGGCATCCGCTCGGCGGGTCGGGGGCCCGGATCATGACCGACATGATCTACCACATGCGCCGCAACGGAATTCGCTACGGACTGCAAACCATGTGTGAGGGTGGCGGCCAGGCGAACGCGACCATCATCGAGCTGCTGGCGCGCTGACGGGGTGAACCCGGCGATCCCACTCGCCGGGAACCACGCCCGCCCGGTGGGCAAAAGCTCGTACAACCGAGAACGACAGCACCGCAGATCCCGGTGCAGGAACGAGGAGACGACATGCATCGCCCGATGGAAGGCGTCCGAATTCTCGAGGTCGCCCAGTTCACCTTCGTGCCGGCGGCCGGCGCCGTCATGGCCGACTGGGGCGCCGACATCGTCAAGGTCGAACACGCCGAGAAGGGGGACGCCCAGCGAGGTCTGGTCCGAGTGCTCGGCTACGACACGACGAAATCGTCCTTCGCGCCGATCATGGAGGGTCCCAACCGGGGCAAACGCAGCGTCGGGCTGGCGTTGGAGCGGCCCGAAGCCCGCCCCGTCCTGGAAGAACTCGTCAAACGCAGCGATGTGTTCCTGACCAACTTTCTGCCTGCGGCCCGTCGCAAACTCGGCATCACCCTCGAGGACATCCGCAAGATCAATCCTGACATCATCTACGTCTCCGGAAGTGGATTCGGTTCGGAGGGACCGGATACCGAGAAGGGCGGCTACGACGCCACGGCGTTCTGGGCCCGTGGCGGAAGCGCCTTCGGCGTCACCCCGGCCGGCTCCGAGCGGGTGGCGTTCATGCCCGCAGGCGCCTACGGCGACAACATCGGCGGCATGACCATCGCCGGTGGCATCGCCGCCGCACTCTACGGACGCGAAAAGACCGGTGAGACATCGGAGATCGATGTCTCACTGCTCGCGGTGGGCGCCTGGGCCACCCAGTTCACCGTCAACATGGCACTCGCCCGTGGCGAAGCGCTGCCCGCCCAGTCGGCGGACCGGCGGTCGGCGAGCGCGGCCAATCCGCTGTCGGGTCAGTATCGAACTTCCGACGGACGCTGGCTGCAACTGTCGATGCTGCAGGCCGGACACTACTGGCCCGAGTTCTGCCGGGCCATCGGCCATGACGAACTCATCGACGACGAACGGTTCGCCACCGACGCGCTGATCAACACCAACCATCATGCGGCGATGGACATCTTCGCCGAGATCATCGGCGCACAACCCCTCGACCACTGGCGGGCCGCACTCAAGGACATCCGGGGTCAGTGGGCGATCGTCCAGGATTCGTGGGAACTCGGCACCGACGAGGCGCTCGTCGCCAACGGACGGGTCGCCGACGTCGTCGACGCCGAGGGTAACCCCCAGAAACTCATCGCGAACCCGGTCAAATTCGACAACCAGCCCGTCGAGATGACGCGGGCTCCCGGCTTCGCCGAACACACCGACGAGGTGCTCGCCGAACTCGGATTCGACGAGGAAGCATCGCTCGGTCTCAAGATCGCCGGTGCCGTCACATAGCGGCGTTGTCGCCCCCTCCCATCAGCCGAAACGGAGAATCCGATGGAAGTACACATCGACCTGGAAAAGTGCGCGGGACATGCGCGGTGTTATGCGGTCTCGGAAGAACTGTTCGATCTCGACGACAGCGGATATGCGCTGCACGCCGACATCGCGATCCCTCCCGGGCAGGAGGACAAAGCTCGGGAAGCGGTCGCATCCTGCCCCGAACGGGCCATCCACATCCGCTGACGCTAGCGTCGGAAGGTGACGCAGGACACTCTGAGGGGAAACCGCCCGGTGCTGATGTGCCGAGGCAGAAGGGAAACACATCGTGTCGACTCGTGACGCCGTGATCGTCGAAGCAGTCCGTACTCCCATCGGCAAGCGCAACGGCTCGCTTGCCGAGGTCCACGCCGTGGACCTGTCGGCGCTGGTCCTGCGGGAACTGATCCGGCGTACCGGCATCGATCCCCAAACCGTCGACGACGTGATGTGGGGCTGTGTCACCCAGCTCGGCGATCAGTCCAGCAACGTCGGACGATTCGCGGTGCTCGCCGCGGGCTGGCCCGAGTCGGTACCGGCCGTCACCATCAACCGCGCGTGTGGATCCGGCCAGCAGGCGATCGAGTCGGCCGCCCACGCGGTGATCTCCGGCGCCTACGAGATCGCCGTCGCCGGTGGTGTCGAGACGATGTCGCGGGTGCCGCTCGGCGCGACCCGTGCCAGCGGCTTCCCGTACGGCCAGACGGTGCTCGACCGGTACGGCGTCGAGGGGCTCGACCAGGGCAGTGGAGCGGAGATGATCGCTGAGAAGTGGGGTCTGTCGCGGCTGATGCTCGACGAGTTCGCCTCCCGGTCCCACCAACTGTCGGCGGCTGCCATCGATCGTGGCGCCTTCGACTCGCAGATCGTGCCGGTCGAGACCCCGGCCGGGACGTTCACCACCGACGAGGGGCTGCGGCGCGGTACGACTCCGGAGAAGCTGGAGGGACTCAAGCCTTCCTTCCGCGACAATGGTGTCATCCACGCGGGCAACGCATCTCAGATATCGGACGGTGCGGCCGGAGTCATGATCACCACCTCGGCCAAGGCTGCGGAACTCGGACTCAAGCCGCTCGCGCGCATCGTCGCAGGCACGGTCGTCGGAGCCGACCCGGTACTCATGCTGACCGGCCCCATCCCGGCAACCCAGAAGCTGCTGGCGCGCACCGGGTTGTCCATCGACGACATCGGCGCGGTGGAGATCAACGAGGCCTTCGCGCCGGTACCGCTGGCGTGGCAGATCGAACTCGGCGCCGACCCCGACCGCGTCAACCCGGTCGGTGGTGCGATCTCGGTCGGCCACCCACTCGGCGCATCCGGCGCCATCCTCACCACCCGTCTGATCAATCACATGCGGGACAACGGGATCCGCTACGGCCTGCAGGCCATCTGCGAGGGTGGCGGCACCGCCAACGCAACCCTGTACGAACTCATCGACTGACCGGCCGATCGTCGCCGCCCGGCCGTCCCGGCATGCACCGAAGAGGAGAAACTGCTGTGCCGCAGAGCTTTTACAACGCAGACCACGAGGCATTCCGGTCGGTGGTGCGCGACTTCGTCGCCCGCGACGTGACGCCGAATCTCGATACCTGGGAAGAGGATCGCGAAACCGGACGCGAGGTGTGGAAGTCGGCCGGCGCGCTCGGCATTCTGGGCTTGCGCTTCCCCGAACAGTACGGTGGCGGCGGCGCGGTGGACTATCGTTTCCGCTGCGTCGTGCAGGAGGAACTCGCCCGGGTCGGCGCGGCCGCCCTGGCGTCGGGCTTTTCCATCAACGAGGACATCGTCGGCTCCTACCTCAACGAACTGGGTACCGACGAGCAGAAGCGTGCCTGGTTGCCCGGCATGTCCACCGGAGACGTGGTCGCCTCGATCGCGATGTCGGAGCCGGCCGCGGGCAGCGATCTGCGCGGCATGAAGACGACTGCGGTCCGGGACGGTGACGAGTGGGTCATCAACGGCGCCAAGACATTCATCACTAGCGGCTTCTCCTCTGACGTCGTGCTGACCGCAGCTCGAACCGGGGAGAAGGACGGGCGGCCGCGATTGTCGCTGATCCTGGTCCCGACCACAACGCCGGGTTTCGGCCGCGGGCGCAAACTCCGCAAGCTCGGCCTGCACGCGCAGGACACCGCGGAGATCTCCTTCGCCGATGTGCGGGTGCCGCTGGACAACCTGGTCGGTGAACTCGATCACGGTTTCCATCACCTTACGGCGCAACTGCCGCTCGAGCGCCTGTCCATCGCTTGGCGTGCCCTGTGCGCAGCGGAAGCCGCGCTCGACTGGACCATCCGCTACACGAGTGAACGCAAAGCCTTCGGTACGCGCATCATCGACTTCCAGAACACCCGCTTCAAGCTGGCCGAGATGACCACCGAGGTGGAGATCACCCGAACCTTCCTGGAGCAGGGCATCCACGCGTTGAATGCGGGCGAGTTCGACGCCACCCTCGGTGCGAAGGCCAAGTGGTGGACCACCGAACTGCAGAACCGGGTCATCAACGGCTGCCTGCAAATGCACGGCGGCTACGGATACATGGACGAATACCCGATTTCACGCGCCTACGCCGATGCCCGGGTCCAGACGATTGTCGGGGGCACCACCGAGATCATGAAGGAGATCATCGGTCGCGACCTCGCCTCGCGTCACCCGTGACCTACCCTTCGCGTCACCCGTGACCTAACCTGCGGTGGCAACGAAAACTGCGGCGCCCGTGAATCTCACGGGCGCCGCAGCCTTGTATCGGTCGGTTCAGGAACCGAGCAAGGTGACCTTCTGAGGGTTGGTCAGCTTGCCGTCCTTCATGGTCAGCGCGATGAGCGTGTTGCTGCACACCGCCTTCATCCCGGTGACGGCCTTGCCGTTGCAGGTGAAGGTGATCCCGTCCCCGGCGGGCAGCTTCACGGCGACGGCGGTGCTGATCGCCTTGCTGACTGCGGCGGGAGTGGCTTCGCCGGTAAGTCCGGCGGTGGCCCGGACCAGTCCGAGCATGCCCTGATAGCCGGTGACCGCATATCCGGCGGTGGAGGTATTCGGGGCGTACTTCTGCATGACCGCCCGGAAGAGCACGCTCTCCGGGTCGTCGGAGACGGTGTCGGCGTTGCTGAAGACCAGCATGCCCTCGACGCCGGCCGTACCTACCGACTCCACGACCTCGGGGGCGGCGCACGGCTGCGGTGTCATGACCTGCGCGGTGGAGCCAAGAGTGTTGAGGGACTTCAGGACCGAGGTGCAGACGGTCGACTCGCCGAAGACGATCACGCCTTCGGGCTTGTCCTTGAGGCCTGCGGTAACCTGCGGGGTCGCGTCGGCCTGCCCGAACGGGATCGGAACGATCTTCAGGTCGATACCGACGGCGTTGAAGGCGGGCTTGGCAATCGTCTCCAGGGCGCCGATGGCGGCCGGATTCTCGATCGAGTACGCCACCACCGACTTGTAGCCGTTGTTCTTGGCGTGGGTTGCCATCGCGAGCGAACTACTGGCTCCCGATGTCCAGACGAAGGAGTTGTCACCGGTCAGATCGGCGATGCCACCGCCGACGGAGGTGACGTAGGGGATGCCCGCACCGGTGATGATCGGCGTCATCACCTGCGACTGACCGGTGCTGGTGACGACGACGGCGGCCACCTTGTTCTCGACCATCTGCCGGGCGCAATTGCCCGCGGAGGTCGGATCCTCCTGCTGTTTACACGTGACCAGTTCGATCCGGTGTCCGGCGATCCCGCCGAGATTCTCGTTCGCGTAGGTGGCCGCCGCCTCAGCGGCCTCACGGTTCTCCGGCTGTGAAACAGCCTGTCCGTCTTCGTTGTTGATGAGCCCGATCTTGATCGGCGTGCCGGTGGCCGCTGTGCCGGGGAAGGCGTCGGCCGGCAGTGCGACGCTGGTATCGGCGCTCTCCGTCGACTCGTCGTCACTGCTACAGGCAGTCATGGTGACGAGCATGGCCGCAGCGGCTGCCGCGGCGAACACTCGCGCAGTAACTGCGCTATTGGGGATTCTCATCTGTGGGTTCCCTTTCGGACTCATTACTCTGGGAAATCTTGGGTGGGGTCAGGAGACGTCGGGAGTGGCCAGAACCGGCTCCCAGTGTTCGTCGGTGTCGCCGTGCCCGCCGAGGTAGGCGCGCTCGATGAGTTCAGGAGTCGCGGACAGCCTGCGCGCATCGCCCTGCAAGACGTTGTGGCCATGCCGCAACACCAGTGCTGTATCGGCGATTTCGAGGGCGAGAGCGACGTGCTGTTCGACGAGGATGACACCCGTCCCGGTCTCGTCGGCGACCTGCCGGATGATCGGCAGCAGACTCTCGACGATCACCGGGGCCAGGCCCATGCTCAGTTCGTCGATGAGCAGCGCCTTGGGGTGCTGCACCAACGCGCGGCCGATGGCCAGCATCTGCTGTTCACCGCCCGACAGCGCTCCGGCCGCGACTCTCAGTCGCTCGCCGAGTCGGGGAAAGTAGCCGAGGATGACGTCGCGCTCATCCTTCCACTTGTGTTTGCCGCTGACCGCCAGCCGCAGGTTCTCCTCCACCGTGAGCGTGGTGAAGAGCGCCCGGTTGTCGGGTACCAGAACAAGACCCGCCCGCGACGCCGCGCGCGCATGGCCGGATCTGATGGGTTTGCCTGCCATCTCGACGGTGCCGCCGAGGCTGGGCAGCAGCCCGGTGAGGGTCAGCAGCGCGGTTGTCTTACCGGCCCCGTTCGGTCCCAGGAGGGCGAGGACCTCACCGGACTTCAGTTCAAGATCGAGCTGGCGTACACATGGCCTGCCCTTCGCGTATCCGGCGTCGAGTCCTCGGCAACGCAGCACGGTGGTCATACGGTCAGCTCCTGTCCGCTGTGGGTTGCGCCCAGATATGCGCGGGTGACTTCGGGATTGGTGCGGACCTCGTCGGGCGTGCCGATCGCGATGCGCTTACCCAGATCGAGTACGACGATCCGGTCGCACACCTCCAGGACCAGTTCCATGTCGTGGTCCACCATGATGATCGTGGTGCCCGCATCGCGGATGGCGCGCAAGCGATGTCCGAGCCATTCGCTCTCGGTGCTGTCGAGCCCGGCTGCGGGTTCGTCCAGCAGCACCACACGGGGGCGGCCGGCCAGGGCCCGCGCGACCGACACGAGCTGTCGCTGGCCTTGGGACAGTTCCCGCACCGGGCGGTCGGCGACCCGGTCCAGATGCAGGACCTCGAACAGCTTCTGCATCTCGGTGTCGTCCAACGGGGGTGTGTGCGATCCGCGGTGCCGCGATGCGGTGGTGCCGACCGATACGTTCTCTCGGACCGACAGGTCGTCGTAGAGATCGATGCCCTGGAATGTTCGTCCGAGACCATCCCGGCTGCGCTGATACGCGCGACGACGCTCCAGTTGCTCACCGGCCAGCGCCACCGTGCCGTCGGCGGCCGCGAAGCCGCTGATGGCGTCGATGAAGGTGGTCTTGCCCGCGCCGTTGGGGCCGATGAGACCGATGATCTCGCCTTCGCGGACGTCGAAGGAGACGTCGTCGAGTGCGGTGACGCCACCATAGTGGACGCCGATTCCCTTGGCCGACAGGACGACCTTGCCCAGCTCGGGCGTCTTGCCCTGGTAGACCTCGGCGTCGGACAGCGTGACATCGAGATGCGTGCCGAGTGCCGACTCGGACTTGCCGAATCGTGCGCGCAGCCGGTCGAGGCGTTTGTAGATGTCGGAGACGATGCCTTCGGGCTGGGCGATGACCGTGATGACCAGCAGGATGCCGGTGATCACCGGGTAGTAGGAACCGATGTTGGCGACGCGGTCGAGGAAGATGAACAGGATGCCGCCCGCACCCATGATGCCGGCCAGCATCGCACCACCGACGCAGGTGATGCCCGCCAGGTAGCAGACCGCGAACATCGCGATGCCGCCCATCGCGGTGAAGGCCTCGGGAACCGCCATCGTCTGCTGGTAACCCATGAGTGATCCGCCGACGCCGGCGATGAAGGCGCTGATGGCGAAGGCGATGATCTTGGTCTGGGACACGTTGATCCCCGATGCGGCGGCGGAACGCTCGTTGGCCCGCACGGCGAGCATCGATGCGCCGAGCCGACTGGTGCGGAGCTTGATCACACCCAGAGCCACGACCACCAGCACGATCAGGGTCAGGACTCCGAAAGCGATGCGCGGATACGTTGTGCCCGTTCCGATACCGAGGTCGATTCCGAAGATGGACGGATCCTCGATCTTGGCGCCGTCGATGCCGCCGTTGTACTTGTTGTTTCGGAACCAGAAGGCCTCCAGGAAGACCGCGAGGCTCAAGGTCACCACCGCCACCGGCAAACCGCGGATCCGCAGGGCGGGCAGCCCGACGACGACGCCGACGACGGTCGCTACCAGAGCGGCGAGAATGGGGGCGATGGGGAAGGGGATGCCCCAGTCGACGGTCATCCGGCTGAGCATGAAGGCGCCGACTCCGGCGAGGGTCAGTTGCGCCAGGGAGATCTGGCCTGCAAAGCCGGTCACCACCACCTGGGACAAGGCGATGATCGCCAGGGTCATCGTCATGATGACCGCGCCGCGGTAGCTGCCCGCGGTGAGCAGGAGGAATCCCAGTGCGATGACGGTCCACACGGTGCCGGTCACCCAGAGGTTCTTCGGTCGCGGTGCGGCGCCGAGCGTGTTTTGGATGAGCGCGCCACGGCTGGGCAGCGGCTTGCCGCGGAACACCAGGAAGATGAGGATCAGGACCAGCGGGATCAGTTCGGCCATACCGGATTGCGGCATCCACTCGTGGCTGGACTGCAGGAAGGTCATCTCGGATTGCAGCACGCCGATACCGAGACCGGCGGCGACCGCCGGGCCGATCGCACTGAAGTTGCCGACCAGGGCCGCGGCGAGGGCCGGGACGATGAACAGGGTGTAGGACACCGGGATCAACGGGACGATCGGCGCGATCATGATGCCGGAGAAGCCGGCGATCATGGTCGACAGTCCCCAGTTGGCGTAGGCGATCCGCTCGGGCGAGAGCCCGGAGACGAGGGCGCCGGTCTCGGATTCGGCTGCGGCCCTGGTGGCCAGGCCGAAACGAGTCAGGCGGAAGGCCAGGACCAGCAAGATCGTCAGCACCACGATGATCCCGGCGAACCACAGACGATCCTCCGGGATTCGGATGTCGTCGCCGATGGTGATGATGTCGTTGGGCAGGATCGGGTCGACCGAGACCGGGGTGGTGCCGATGCGTGCGGCCAGCAGTGCCTGCACCGCAAGCATCAACGCGATCGAGGCCACTGCCTTCGCGGTGGCCGGCGCCGTGCGCAGCAGCCGGAACACCGCGAAGTACAGCAGGACGCCGAGGAGTGCAGCGATTCCCAGCGAGACGGCCATCGCGGGCAACACATCGAGCTTCCCGCCGAGTTTGACGTACTTGTCGAATCCCGGAATGGGGTTGAGTAGCTTACCTTCACGGAGATACGCGAAGGTATAGGCGATGTACAGCGCGATGGCGCCTGTTGCGAAGTTCACGACACCCGAACTGCGGTATGTCATGACGAGCGCGAGGGCGAGCGCCGCGTAGACGGCACCATTGCCCAAGCCCAGCAACAAGAACTGGATATCCTGTGTCATCGGACTTCTTTCGATCTGGTGGTCGATGTGAGATCGACTGTTGGCTAACGGTTCACAAGTTCGGCGTTGGTCAGCTCACCGTCGGTGAGGGTCGCCATGATCGAGCCCTTGCCGCAGACGGCCTTCATCATCGGATTGGCGGTTCCGTTGCAGGTGAAGGTGAGGCCGCCGCCGGCGGGCAGGATGACATCCTTGGACGCCCGGATGGCTGTCATGACGCCCGCGGGACTGGTGTCGGTGAGAGTCTTGGTTGCCCGCACCAGACCCAGCACGCCCTGATAGCCGACGTAGGCGTATCCGGCGGTGTCGACAGCGGGCCGGTACTTCGCGATCACCGCGCGGTACAACCGCGCCTCGTCGTCGTCACCGTTGGTCAGCGCCGCGGTGAACACGGTCATCCCCTCGATGCTGGGACCGACGGCTTTGACGATGTCGGGGCTGGTGCAGGCCTGGATACCCATCTTCTCGCCCGAGTAGGCAAGGGTGCCCAACGATTTCAGCGCAGTCGTGCACAGGGTGCCCTCGCCGACGATGACGACGCCCTCGGGGTCGCCGGTGAGTCCGGCGCTCACCTGCGGGGTGGAGTCCGCGGTGCCCGGCGGGATGGGGACGACCTTGAGGTCGACGCCGGCTGCCTTGAACGCCGGGACGCCGATCATCCGCAGCCCGTTGACGGCGGCGGGGACGTCGATGGTGAACGCGGTGACGTTCTTCATTCCCTTGTTCTTGGCGTGGGTCGCCATGGCCTGCAGGCTGGACGGGAAGCCGCCCGACCACAGGAAGGACTTGTCCGAGGTGAGTTCCTGAGTGCTCTGACCCGCGGTGGAGATATAGGGAATCCCGGCACCGGTGATCGTCGGGACCAGGATGTCGCCGAGGCCGGTGGTGGTCACGACGACGGCGGAGACCTTCTTCTCAACCATCTGATTCGCGCAGTCCCGTGCGGAGGCGGGCTCTTCGGCGTTCTTGCAGACCACCAGTTCGATTTTGTGGCCGCCGATGCCACCAAGTTCGGCGTTGGCATACTCGGCCGCAGCTTCGGCGGCGAGGCGGTTGTCCGGCTCGGAGATTGCCTGGCCGCCTTCATTGTTGATCAGACCGATCTTGATCGGCGCGCCGGTCGCGGCGATGCCGGGGAAAGATCCGGGGGGCGCCGAGACGTCGGCTGAGGTGGCCTCGTCGTCGGTGCTGCTGCACGCGCCGAGGATGGTGGTAGCGGTGATCAACAGTGACGCCGCGAGTACCCGAGCCGGACGGAGGCCGCGCAGAGGATTCATCGGGTTGCCTTTCGGGACAGATCTCGGTCACCTGGTCGTTCGGGCCGCCCCGGGGCGCTCCTCAGACGATAGGTGACCTAGATAACTATGTGTGCTGAGTCACTATCGCATAGCGAGAATTAACTGTCACTAGTTCGTCCCACTTCCGTTGCCCGTGGATGTGGAGCAGTTGCCCGATTTGGATGGGATGGCCGGTGGACACTATTCGACCGCTGTGCCTACTTTCGATATCCGATGGTTGCCGCAGGTGACCTAGGCAACTATGTTAGATATGTCGACGAACGTCGTCGTGCCGAGTGCCGCTCCCCGTGCGGAGCCTGCGCCGGTCCTGCCCAAGGAGTCGTCAATGCTCACCACGCGCTTCACCGAGTTGTTCGACATCGACCACCCGATCGTGCAGGGCGGCATGATGTTCGTCGGCCGTGCCGAGTTGGCCGCGGCGGTATCGAATGCCGGTGGGCTGGGGATCATCACGGCGCTCACGCAGCCCACGCCCGATGATCTCGCCGCGGAGATCGCGCGATGCCAAGCCCTCACCGACCGGCCCTTCGGTGTGAACATGACGCTCACCCTCTCGATCAATCCGCCGCCGTTCGCGGAGTACCGGCGCGTCATCATCGAATCCGGCGTTCCGATCGTCGAGACGGCCGGATCGGATCCGACCGTGCACATCGAGCACCTCAAAGAGCATGGGATCAAGGTGATCCACAAGTGCACCAGCGTCGCTCACGCACTCAAGGCGCAGACCATCGGCGCGGACGCGGTCAGCATCGACGGGTTCGAATGCGCCGGGCATCCGGGCGAAGACGACATACCCGGGTTGATCCTGATCCCGACGACGGCCGACGCCCTGACCATCCCGTTCATCGCCTCCGGAGGATTCGCCGACGGTCGTGGACTCGCGGCCGCACTGTCGCTCGGCGCCGACGGCATCAACATGGGCACCCGATTCATGTGTACCGAGGAGAGCCCGATCCACGAGAACATCAAGCAGATGATCGTCGGCGGAAGCGAACATGACACCCGCCTGATCATGCGCCAGCTGCGTAACAGCATGCGGGTCGCGAAGAACACCATCAGCGAGGAGGTCATCGAGATCCTCGCCGGTGGTGGACGTTTCCGGGATATCAAGGAACTGGTGGCGGGTGTCCGCGGTCGGCGTGTCTTCGCCGACGGCGACCCCGAGTTGGGTGTCTGGACCGTCGGACAATCGCAGGGCCTGGTCCACGACATCCCCTCGGCCGGCGAAGTCGTGCGTCGTACCGCCGCGCAGGCCGAGGCTGTGATCGCCGCGATGACGTCGCGCATCGTCGCCGATCCGCAGCTGAGCGGACAGGGTATGCGCGGATGACGGCGGTGGGTAGTGCCGACTCGGTCGGCGGCAAGGTTCCCGTGGCGACGGCGCCCTGGCGGGAGCGTCTGGCGGCACTGCTGGCCGACTACCGTTCGCGCCCACGCCCATCGACCTCTCGTGCGCGGCTGGAGGCTGCGGTGGCCTGGCAGTCCGAGCTGGCCGATGCCGGGCTGGCGGCGCCGGGTTGGCCGTCGAGCGTGGGCGGCATGGAGCTCGACCTGGAAGGTCAGCTCGACTACTACCGGATGACGACTGCGGCCGGGGCACCCAAACATCCCTGCAGCGTCTCCTTCATCGTCGCGCCGACCCTGATCGTCCATGGCACGGCGCGGCAGCGGGATCGGTTCCTGGATCCGCTCTTGCGCGCGAATGAGTTTTGGTGCCAGGGCTTTTCGGAGCCTGGGGCAGGCAGTGATCTCGCCTCGCTGTCCACGCGTGCGGTGCGTGAAGGGGACGTCTACCGCGTCACCGGACAGAAGATCTGGACCACCCGGGCCGATCGGGCCGATTGGATGTTCGCGCTGGTACGCACCGGGCCCGCCGGTCGCGGCACGTCGGGCATAACCTACCTGTTGATCCCGATGAACTCACCCGGCATCGAGGTCCGGCCGCTGCGGGACGCCGCGGGTGGCCATCACTTTGCCGAGGTCTTCTTCGACGATGTCGAAGTGCCGGTGGACAACCGGGTCGGGGAGGAGGGTGGCGGCTGGTCGATAATGCGGACATCACTCGGCCATGAACGCGCGACGGCCTTCCTCGCCGACGAGTTCCGCTACCGCAAGACCGTCGACCAGGTCGCGAAACTCGCAGTCGCGCAGGGCTATACCGACGACCCGGAGATTCTTACGCAACTGGCCGAACTCGAAACCGACGTGCGTACGATTGCGCGGAACAGCGCCCGGGCGCTCGACGCCGTGCTGCGCGGCGAGGACCCCGGTGGGGTGGCCTCGCTCAATCGTCTCGTCAAATCCGAGTTCGAGCAGCGAATGCATACGCTGGCGTTGCGACTGACCGGTCCGGCCGCAGTACTCGACAGCCGTTCGGCAGGCACCGTGGACGGTGGCCGCTGGACTTACGGATACCTGATGTCGCGGGCCACCACCATCGGCGCGGGCACCGCCGAGATCCAGCGCAACACCATCGCCGAGGCGGTGCTCGGTCTGCCGTCCCATCGCGGTGAGGGCACCCGGCCCGCGGCGGTGCCGCCGGGCAGCCCACTGGCCGCGCCCGAGGACGACGAGGTCGCAGTCCGGGAGACCGTGGCCGGGATCGTCGCGGCCGCCGTGCCGGTCGAGTCGCCGACCGATGGTCGGCGCCGGGAGCGCGAGGTGTGGGATGCGTTGGTCGACTTCGGACTTCCGGGGCTGTCCGCGCCCGAACGGCTGGGCGGGGGCGGCGCATCGTCGCGCCTGCTGTGCGCGGCCGTCGAGTCGGCGGCGGGCCAGTTGTCGCCTGCCCCGCTGGTGCCCGCCGTGTCGGCGCTGCAGCTACTGCTCGCCGCCGACGCGGACGAACATGCCAAGCAGATCATCGCCGGTGCCCGCGCGGCGGTGGCCGTCCGCGACACCGATGCGGGATGGGTCGTCGACCCACTGTCGCCGGTCGTCGTCGGCGCCATCGTGTCCGGCAGCGTGGACCGAGTGGCCGCCGCACCCGATGCGGACCTGTTCGTCGTCATCGCCCGTGACGAGCGGGATGGCGAGCCGACCATCGTGGTCGTCGATGCCGCACGAGCAACCATCAGTGATCAGCAGTCCGTCGACATCACGACTTCGGTGGGCACCGTCACCTTCGACGAGGTACACGGCGACGTCGTCGCGCGCGGAGACCTGGCACGCCGAGCAATGCACAGCGCTCAGCGGTTCACCGCGCTGGCCCTCGCCGCCGATTCGGTTGGCGTCGCGAATCGCGCGTTGGCAATGGCCGTGGATTGGGCAGGTCAGCGCGAACAGTTCGGCCGGACCATCGGTTCTTTCCAGGCGATCTCGCACCGATGTGCCGACATGCTGGTTGCCGCCGAGGGTGCGCGCAATCAGGTACTGGGCGCGGCCGACCTTCTCGACGAGGCGAGTGGGTCGAACACCGGCGAGGCGGAATTGAGTACCGATCTTGCGATCGCCTATGCGTTGAGTGCGGCGGTGCGGGTCACCGAGTCGTGCATTCAGGTTCACGGGGGGATCGGATTCACCTGGGAGCACCCGGCGCATCTCCTACTTCGCCGAGCGCTGGCGAATCAGGCATGGTGCGTACGACCGGAAGTGCTGCGCCAGCGGTCCGCGCAGGCGGTGCTCGCCCGGTTCGCGTGAGCCCGGCGCCCCTGCCGAAAGTAGGGGACGAATGTTCGTCCCCTACTTTTGGGTTCGTCCCCGTGTTGCAACTAGGGGGCGAGTCGGAACCTAGGGGAGGACTGTTGTCTGGGGGTCGATGTTCGGCGGCTGACGGACGCCCTCCGCCCCGCTGCCGGCGCCCCTGCCGAAAGTAGGGGACGAATGTTCGTCCCCTACTTTCGGGTTCGTCCCCGTGTTGCAACTAGCGGGCGAGTCGGAACCTAGGGGAGGAAGATTCGTCCCCTAGATTCAGCCAGGCGGATTCTCGGTGCCGTCCGGGGTCCGACGTCTCAGCCCTGCGGTTCGGTGTAGAAGGTGGCCAGCTGGGCGGCGGCGGCACCGACGCCGAGCCCGACGGCGGCGGCCAGCGCCTTCTCCCCGTTGAGAAGCCGGTCCCACCCCAGGGCGCGGTCCACACTCCAGCGTCCGGGGCCGATGCCGGCGAGGACGGCGGCGGCGATCGCGAGGTTGGCGACGTACTCCCACCCCTCCGCGGTGATGAAGAAGCCGTTGCGTACGTGGACCGACCGGGCGGCGACGGCCATGGTGCCGATGCCCGCGGCCGCGGCGACTGGAGTGGCCGCCCCCGCGACGAGCGCGGTACCGGCACTCACCTCGACGACGGCGCTGGAGACCGCCTGCAGCCGCGGCTGCCGAAAGCCGATCGAGCCGAACCAGCCCGCGGTTCCCTCCAGGCTCTTGGCATGTTTGATGCCATGCGCGATCAGCGTGCCACCGACCGCGCCGCGCAGCAGGAGCGGCGCGATTCTGCTGTGCGAGTTCGGATCATGTTCGCGACGGGTCAGTTTCACGAATTCCCTCTCAGTTGTCCCACTCGAGGAAGATATTGCCCGACGGGCCGAGCTGTCCACCCTTCTCGGTCGGCGCCGAGTCGGCACGCAGGCGGTAGACCGGGATCTGACGGTGCCATTCCTCCAGTGCGATGCGCAGCTCGCGTCGGGCGAGGTGGGAACCGAGGCAGCGGTGCGGCCCGGCGCCGAAGCCGATGTGGTTGTTCGGGCTACGGTCGAGCTGGATCTCCTTGGCGTCGTCGAAGGCGGCCTCGTCGCGGGTGGCGGCGTTGAGCGGCAGCGAGATCATCTCGCCGGCCTTGATCGGGCAGCCGGCGATCTCGGTGTCCTCCAGCGCTTTACGGGACGGAATGACGATTGCGTAGGCTCGGATTATCTCCTCGATGGCCGACGGGATGAGTTCGGGGTCGTCGACGATCGCCTGGCGATCATCCTGGTTCGACGCGAGATGGTGGTAGATCATGCCCAGCGTCGCGGTAACTGTGTCGAGTCCGGCCATGAACATGAGAATGCAGAAGGATTCCATGTCCTCCTGAGTGACCGGCTTGCCGTCGATCTCGAACTCGAGTGCCTTGGAGATCAGGTCGTCACGTGGTTCGGCCCGGCGTGCCTCGATGACCTTGCGGAAGTATTCGGTCACGGCGATGCTGGCCGCGGCGCGTCGCCGGGCGGTCTCCTCGGGGCCGGCCGCGACGTGCAGGATCTCGTCCTCCCAGTGCAGGAAGGTCTCGAGATCCTCGAACGGAAGTCCCATCAGCTCCAAGAAGATGAACGACGGATACTGCAGCGCGAAGTCCTGGATGAAGTCGCACGAACCCTTCTCCTTGATCGAGGAGATGAGGGTGACCGCGCGCTCGCGCACCTTGTCCTCGAGTCCCTCGACCACCTTGGGGGAGAACAGCGGTCCGAGTTGTTTGCGCCACTGTCGGTGCTCGTCACCGTCGAGCATCTCGGGGATCCACTTGAAGTTCGGGTTGGGGTCGAAGACGGTGACCGCCGAACTCGAGAAGACCTTCGCGTTCTGGTAGACGGACAAGATGTCTTCGTACCCGGTCACAATGTAGTGCCCGTTCGCGAACTCGTTGCGCACGATCGGCGCCTCGTCGCGAATCTGATCGTAGAACTTGATCTTCTCGCCGAACGGCATCTCTTGGTAGTGGTTGAAGTTGTGGACCGGGCAGGTCTGTGCGGGTTCGGTGGTGCTCATATCTCCTCCTGAGATGGGCGGCTGAGGGTGTTGTCCGGGTGCGCGGGTATCCGCGATCGGTGGGCTACCGTGCGGCGGCAGGTTCGTCGAGGTCCATCGGTCCGAGCCGAGACGCAGCGAGCAGGTCGTCGAGGTCGGCGCCGATATCGGCTGCGGCAGCGCGCGCCGAGCTGAGATCTTTGGTCAGGTAGCGGGTGATCCGGGCGCTGTAGGTTGCCGCGTCCTGTCCAGAGTTCGCGATGTAGCGGGCGGCGGTGCTGCCGCCGCTGCTGTCGTCGAGTACGGCCAGGAGTGCGGTCTCCGAGATACCGAGTTCTTCTCCGGCCTGCAGCGCGGACAGAGTGATTTGGGTGAATGCCGCGAAGAGGGCGTTGTTGACAAGTTTCGCCGACAACGCGGTGCCCAGCGCACCGATGCGATGGATCCGGGAGGCATAGGCCGACACCGCTTTTCGGGCGGTGTCCGCAGCGGGATCGGTTCCACCGAGGAGGACGGTGAGTTCGCCGCGCCGGATGATCTCGGGGGTGCCGCTGAACGGGGCGTCGACGATGGCGACCTCGCGCGGTGCCGCGATCTCGGCGAGTCGCTCGACGTTGCGGGGACTGCCGGTGGTGTGCGAGCAGAACACCGAGCCCGGTGCCATGACCTCGATGATCCCTGGTGCGACGTCCATGAGCTGCTCGTCGGAGAAGACACACGAGATGACGATGTCGGCGCCCTCGGCGATACCCGCTGCGGAATCGACGAGGACGGCACCCCGTGCGGCCAGTCGGTTTCGGACCTCGGTGCGTCGGGCAAAGACCGACGTGGGGTGTCCGGCGCCGAGTAGACGCTCGACCATCGGTTCGCCGATGTTGCCGGTGCCGACGAAACCGATCCGGGGCTGATTCATATGTCTCTCCTCCAGGTGATCTGCTGATCTGACTGCGCCGCAGTCGGTTCAGCCGGCAGCCACGCCCCAGACCATGGTCTTGGTCTCCAGGAACTCCTCCAGACCGGCAGCGCCGCGCTCCCGGCCGAGGCCGCTTTGCTTGTATCCGCCGAAGGGGCCGTCGGGGCTCATCCCGCCACCGCCGCCGTTGATCGTCACGTATCCGGTACGCAACTGTTGCCCAATCTGGTAGGCGCGCACCGGATCCTTGGCCCAGACCCCGCCGGCCAGCCCGTAGTCGCTGTCATTCGCGATCGCCACGGCCTCGTCGTCGGAGTCGAACGGCATCAGGATCATCACCGGCCCGAAGAATTCGCGTTGCGCGATCGTCATGGAATTGTCCACGTCGACGAAGAGGGTCGGTTCGAGGTAGAAGCCTTTGTCGAGATGCGCTGGGCGGGAACCGCCGAAGGCGATTGTTGCGCCTTCGGCGACACCGGCCGCGATCAGTTCCTCGACGCGGGCTCGCTGTGCGGCGCTGCCGAGCGGGCCCATCATCGTGTCCGGGTCGGCGGGATCGCCGACCTTGATGGCGGCCAGCCGGCTCGTGACCAGGTCGACGAGTTCGTCGAACCGGGAGCGGTGCACCAGGGTTCGGGTCATGTAGGCGCACCCCTGGCCGGCGTGCAGGATGGTGTCGCGGATGACGCCGGGCAGCGCCTTCTGCAGGTCGGCGTCATCGCAGATGATGTTGGCCGATTTGCCGCCGAGTTCCAGCACCACGCGTTTCAGCGTTGGGGCCGCCTGTTCGAATACTTTGCGCCCCACCATATCCGATCCGGTGAAGCTGACCACGTCGACCATCGGGTTCGAGGTCAGCTCGGCGGCTGCATCAACATCACCGGTGACGATGTTGAGCACCCCGTCGGGGAGTCCGGCCTCCAGCGCGATCTCGCCGAGGATCAGCGCCTGCAGCGGGGTGGTCGGGGCGGGCTTGAGGACGGCGGTGCAGCCGGCCGCCAGCGCCGGGCCGAGCTTCATGAGATTAAGGAAGAGCGGGAAGTTGTAGGCCGAGATCAGCGCTGCGACCCCGGCCGGTTCACGGCGCACCACACCCTGGCCGATGCCGACACCCACCTGTGGGGGCAGGGGCACCTCCATCGGATAGCCAGGCAGGATGCGTTCGGCGATGTCGCGAAAATGCGCGATCGGAATTCCGGTCTGGAACGATGCGGCACCGGCGCGCGTGCAGCCGGTTTCGGCGATGTTGAGCGCGACGAGTTCTTCGCTGCGCTTCTCCAGCGCGTCGGCCATCCGGATCATGATGGCGGCGCGTTCGCGCGGCGACATCCGTGGCCACGGCCCTTCGTCGAAGGCACGGCGGGCGCTCTCGATGGCTCGGATGGTGTCGGAGCGGTCACCCAGCGCGGCGATTCCGATGGTCTCCTCGGTTGCCGGATTGATGACGGGTTCGGTGCGGCTGCCGGCGGGATCGACCCAACCGCCGCCGATGAACAGCTGTGGATACTCCTTGATCACGGATCATTCCTCACAGATCGGCGCGAGAGGTGTCGGGTTACCTCCCGCTGGCGGTCACTTCAGCGAGTAGGCGTTGGTGTGGGCGAGCGCGGCCCCGGCGTCGACCTTGAGTTGAAGTCCGGTGACGAAGGCCGAATCGTCGGAGGCAAGGAAGACCACCGCGTTGCTGATCTGCTCCGGCTCCACCCACGGCACACCCATCGGCTGTCCGGTCTTGAACGCCTCGACGGTGTCTTCGCGGGTCGGCGCTTCGAGGTCGGGGCGGAACACGTGGTACATGGGATCGCTGTGCAGCATGTCGGTGTTGCAGTTCGTCGGGTGGATGCAGTTGACCCGGATCGAATCGCCGGCGAGCGCGGACGCCAGGTCGTGCACGTAGTTGGCGACGGCCCGCTTGGAATGGCTGTAGCCGAAACCGCCCGGTCCGAGCACATCGGTGCCGCTGCCCTTCATCAGTGCGGCGACCGATCCGGTGGCGATGATCGACGCACCGGCCGACAGATGCGGGTACGCGGCGCTGACGGTATTGATGACACCGACGAGGTCGACGTCGACGGCGTCGATGAACGCCTTGCGGACCACCTCCGTGCCGAGCGGGCAGATACCCGCGTTGGCGACGACGATATGCAGCCCACCGAGTTCGGCCACCCCTTCGGCGATGGCGTCACGCAGTTGCTGGGGCTCGCGGACGTCGGCGACTGCCGTCACGCACCGGCGCCCCTCCTTCTCGACGAAGCGGCGTGTCTCGGCGAGGTCGTCTGGTCGGGCGAGCGGGTACTCGTTGGTGGCGATGTCGGCACAGATGTCGAGGGCGATGATGTCGGCGCCCTCGGCGGCGAGAGCTCGCGCGTGGCTACGTCCCTGGCCGCGAGCCGCGCCGGTGATCACCGCTACCTTGCCGTCCAGCTTTCCCATCGACTTGTTCTCCGTTCGTTGCTGCGCTGTGAGTTCGGGCAGTTGGGTTCTAAGGCAGTTGGGCTGCGGCGGAACTTCGACGGCGGACCGGTGGCCGGCGCGGCGTGCGTCTCGCCCAGCGTGCGGCACCAACCGCACCTGGCCAATTTATCTGACTAGTCATACTTTGTTATGCGGATCACCGAAATGCCCGTTATGGCCAGGGTGGCAGTTCGACGCGATGCACGGCGGTGGGGTCCCGGTGATCGGGATGTGTTGATATATCGGGCCTGAACAGCGGACAGATTTACAGGGAGGGGTGCGTGGTGGCACTCGACGGGCTGTCTGCGAGAGGTTTTCGCCGGCGCTCGGTGTACCCGCAGAGCCTCGGCTGCTATCGTCCACATAGTTAAACTAGTAATCGACTTGATCTCGCTGCTGGGAGGGCTGACATGCCGCTGCAGAATCACATGCAACTGATCTCGACCGACGATCACCTGATCGAGCATCCGCGGCTGTGGCAGGACCGCCTGCCGCAGAAGTTCCAGGATGCCGGACCGCGCATCGTCGAGAAGGAGATGCCGCGATCGATCCATGCGGGCGACGGCGGCCATGCGGACGCCGGGACGAAGCTCGCCGAGGTCTGGAAGTACGAGGATCGGATCTATCCGTATATCGGCCTCAACGCGGTCGCGGGCAAGAAGCCCGAGGAGTACGGCGCCGAGCCGACCCGCTACGAGGACATGATCCCGGGCTGCTACGAACCCAATGCGCGCCTGAAGGATATGGATATCGACGGAGTCCATGCGACGCTGTCCTTTCCGTCCTTCCCGCGCTTCGCCGGCACGGTGTTCCTCGAGGGCGACGACAAAGAACTTGCGCTCGCCTCGGTGCAGGCGTGGAACGACTACGTCCTCGACGAGTGGTGCCCGACCGATCCCGAGCGACTCATCCCGCTGACCATCCTGCCGTTATGGTCGATGGAGGAGTCGGTCAAGGAGATCTATCGCACCGCCGCAAAGGGATCGCGCACGATCTCCTTCCCGGAGAATCCGCATCCCCTGGGGCTGCCGTCCTTCCACACCACCGATTGGGACCCGGTGTTCCGCGCCGCGGTCGACACCGGGCAGCCGCTGTGTGTGCACTTCGGAACGTCGGGCAAGCCGCCCATCACCGCGCCGGAGGCGCCGATGGCCGTCATGACCGCGCTGTTCGGCTGCAACTCTATGTATGCCACCGCCGACCTGCTGTTCTCGCCCACATTCCACAATCATCCGGAACTGAAGTTCATGCTGTCCGAAGGCGGCATCGGCTGGGTTCCCTACATGCTCGAACGGATGGACGGCGTCTGGGCGAAACATCGCTATTACCAGAACATCAACCAGACGGTGAAGCCCTCGGAGCTGTTCGCCAAGCACATCTACGGGTGCTTCATCGACGACGAATTCGGGGTGGCCAATCGCCATCTGGTGGGGATCGACAACATCACCTGGGAGGGTGACTATCCCCATTCGGATTCCAACTGGCCCAACAGCCGCAAGATCGTGCACGACACGATGCTCGACGTCCCCGACGAGGATGTACACAAGATCGTCGAGCTCAACGCTCGTCGGTTGCTCAACTTCCCCCGTCGGTGAGTTCATAACGCGCCGAACAAGATTGCCGTAAGCAGACGGAGGTCAGAACAATGCAGGAGCCCATCGAGCAGATCCCCCAGGACGATTGGGTCGACCAGGACCTGCTCACCCGTGATCTGGCGAGTGATCTGCTCGACGCCGAGATCGCCGCCGAACGTGACCGCATCGCCCGCGTCGACCGGGGTGAGGGTGGCGCCGACATCGTGATGAGCCGGGCCGATATGGCCCGCAGGCTCGCCGCGATGGAATCCATCCGCTCCGGTGTCAACGACCAGGTGACGATTGAGTTCTGATCCGTTCGCCGGATCCGCTGAAAGGTGAAAACCGTGACTACGCAGACGACTTCGAAGCCAGAAGCGGAAGCGACCGAGATCTACACGTTCAAGGACGAGGACATCCAGCGCGCGCACGACCTGGTGGGGATCTACCACGCGGTGCGCAAACGGGAGCAGTTCTCGCGTGCCACCCCGGACGTCATGCGCGCCTTCGCGCGCAGCTACGGCGACGACAACCCGCTGTTCGTCGACGAGGACTACGGGCTCGATACCCGGTGGGGTGGCCAGATCGCGCCGCCGATGATCAACATCGCGCTGACCAAGGACCTCTACGCGGACCCGATTCCGAGGGAGCAGCGACGGCCGGCGTTCCGCGGTATCCACGTCTTCGTCTCGGGCAGTACGACCGAGTGGTACCGGCCGGTGCTCGACGGCGACATCATCTATTCCTTCGAGGGCTTCGACAACGTCGAACTCAAAGAGTCTGAGTTCGCGGGACGTTCGCTGATCGTCACCCGAGTGCACGTGCAGTTCAATCAGCGTGCCGAGGTGGTCCAGGTTCAGCGTGTGCTGACGATCCACACCGAACGACACGAGTCGAAGAAGCGTAAGAAGTACGACGCCATCGAACTCGCGGACTATAGTCCGGAAGACATCGCGGCGATCGATGAGATCTATGCGGGCGAGCAACGTCGTGGCGCGCAGCCACGCTACTTCGAGGATGTCGCGGTCGGCGATGTGATCACGCCGATGGCCAAGGGGCCGCTGACCGTCACAGACATGGTGGTGTTCCATTCCGGTGGTTACGGTTTCGCGCCGTACACCCCCTGCACCGGCCGGTTGTGGCATCAGAACAGACAGCGAATCGGCGCGTTCTACATCCCCAACGAACAGGGGATTCCCGATGTTGCACAACGGATCCACTGGGACGCCGAGTATGCGAGGTCGATCGGTATCCCGGCGTCGTATGACTACGGCATGATGCGCGATTGCTGGCTGACGCACTACCTGACCGACTGGATCGGCGACGACGGATGGATCGAGACCATGTCGAGCCAGATGCGCAAGTTCAATTACCTCGGCGATACCCATACCTTCACCGGCGAGGTGGTGGGCAAACGCGTCGAGGGTGGCAGGCACCTCGTCGACCTGGAGTTCCGCGGGACCAGCCAGCGAGGTGAGGTGACCTGCCCGGCGACGGCGACGGTGTCGTTGCCGACACGCGAGGGCGAACTGGCCGCCCTGCGGACTCCGCCTGCGGAGTACGAGGTCATCGCGGCGAAGATGCTCAAGCGCCACGGCGAACTTCGGGCGGCCAAACGGCGCAATGCGTGACCGAGACAGAAATCGCGGTAGCGTCTCATAGGGTCAACGAGGGTAGAGGATCGACACAGTCTCCGGGATCGGCTCGCCGACCCCGGACCAACGGGTGAAGGAGACCCGCTCGGATGCAGATAGCGGACAACACATTCCTGGTCACCGGCGGGGCCAGCGGGCTCGGCGCGGCGACCGCAACCGCGATCGTCGCCGCCGGCGGGCGCGTGGTGATCGCCGACCTGCCGTCCTCGGACGGCAAGGCCACGGCCGAAAGCCTGGGCTCGGCGGCGGTCTTCGCGCCGATCGACGTGGCCGACGAGGACAGCATCGTCGAAGCGCTGGATGCGACGGCCTCGCACGGCCCGTTGCGGGGAGCGGTGCACTGCGCGGGTCGCGGCGGCGACCGACTACGCATTCTCGACAAGGCCGGGAATCCGGCCGACTTGCAGAGTTTCCGTGACGTGCTGGAGATCAACCTGATCGGCACCTACAACGTGCTGCGTCACGCTGCCGCCCGGATCGCCACGAACGATCCCGTGGACACCGAACGCGGAGCCATTGTGCTGACCGCCTCGGTCGCGGCCTTCGACGGCCAGATCGGGCAGACCTCCTACACCGCGTCCAAGGCTGCGGTGCACGGCATCACCCTGGTCGCGGCCCGCGATCTGGCGAGTGTCGGGATCCGCGTCAACACGATCGCCCCGGGCACCTTCGACACGCCGATGCTCGCCCGGCTGCGTACCGACATCCGCGAGGGATTAGCTGCCTCGGTGCCCTTCCCCAAACGACTCGGATTGCCGGAGGACTACGCAGGCATGGCGCTGACCCTTCTGCAGAATGCCTACGTCAACGGCGAGACCATTCGTCTCGACGGTTCGATTCGGATGGCACCGCGATGACCGAGCCGGTCGACGAGGTCATCGTCGAGGCGTCCGACGGGGTGCTGGTCATCTCGATCAACCGGCCGCAACAGCGCAACGCGATGACCAAGAGTGCGTCGGAGGCGATCGCCGCAGCCATCGACCGGCTCGACGCGGATCCGGATCTGGCCGTCGGGATCATCACCGGTGCCGGCGGGACGTTCTGCGCGGGTATGGATCTCAAGCGATTCCAGCTCGGTGAGCGCCCGGTGGTCGATGGTCGCGGATTCGGTGGTCTGGTGCAGGCGCCGCCGGCTAAACCGCTGATCGCCGCGGTCGAGGGCTGGGCGCTCGGTGGTGGCTTCGAGATGGTGCTCGCGGCCGATCTGCTGGTCGCCGCCGAAACTGCGAGATTCGGCCTGCCCGAGGTGAAGCGCGGGCTCATCGCACGGGCCGGCGGCATCTTCCGGACCCCGCAGGTCCTGCCTCGGGCACTCGCCTTGGAACTGCTGATGACCGGCGAGCCGATGACTGCGGCGCAGGCCGCTCACCACGGCTTGGCCAACCGAGTGGTGCCCGAGGGGCAGGCGCTGTCGGCGGCGCGTGAACTGGCTCTCACGATCGCCAAGAATGCACCACTCGCGGTGCGGGCGAGTAAAGCCGTCGTGCGGGAATCGCGCACGTGGACAGACTCGGAGGCGTTCGATCGTCAGACCGCCTACACCGACCCGGTCTTCGCGTCGCAGGACGCCAAGGAAGGCCCGGCCGCCTTCGCCGAGAAACGCGCACCGCGCTGGACCGGAAGCTGAGCAACCCGACGACGTTCCGATTTCCGCACCCGGGATCGGGAAGCGCAAGCAGATCGGCCCGGCGAGACATTCCGTCTCGCCGGGCCGATCTGCTTGTGTATCAGTGGATCTGAGTTGTGTGTAGCCTACCGAATCCGCACTACCGGCCCAGGTGGCTGTCCAGCAGTAGCTGGGCCGTCGAGGTGTAGTCGCCGTAGCCGCCGCGGAAGAACAGTAGCGGCCGCTTCACCGAAGCCACATTCAGGTCGCCGATCCGCCCGACGACCAGGAAGTGATCGCCGAGTTCGACGGTCTTGTCGATGGCGCAGTCGACCCATGCCACGACACCTTCGAGGATCGGATTCTGGTGCCGAGACATTTCCCAGGCAACTCCCTCGAATCGTGCGGCGCCCTTCTTCGACATCTGTCGGCACAGCCACTCCTGGTCGGAGGCAAGAGCATTCGCGCAGAAGCGCCCGGCTTCGAGGATTCTGGGCAGTGTCGAGGACGATCGGTCGACCAAGAAGGACACAAGGGGAGGATCGAGCGAGACAGAGGTGAACGACCCGACCACCATGCCCACCGGTTCGTCGCCCATGGTCGTGGTCACCGCGACCACGCTGGTGGGAAAGTTGCCCAGGACGTCGCGGAGGTATCGGGCCTCGAATTCCGCGACGGTGTCGGGTTCGTTCATCTTCTGTCCTGTTCGGGTGAGCAGTGCCGGAGTCGGTTGGCGAACCGTGTCTCAGATGGTGACGAGCATTCCGGGCGGAGTCTCCAGGCCCATCTTGTGCAGCGCATTCGAGTGATAGGCGACGCCGTCGACGTGAATCATGTGCTGGAGACCGACGTGGGCGTCGCGCCAGTAGCGTTGCAGCGGGCTGCTCTTACGGATGGCGAGACCACCCGAGCGGGCGAAGATCTCATCGAGTGCCGACACCGCGCGCCACGCACATCGAACCTGGTTGCGACGCTGATTGGAACGCTGCTCGATGGTCGGGGTGCCGCCGTCCTCGATGATGTCGTGCAGCCGGCTGATGCCGTCGATGAGTTGGATACGGCTGGCCTCGATCTCCGATGCGGCCTCACCCGCGGCATGCAGCACGTACGGATCGTCGCGCACCTGGACGCCGGTGACGGCTACGCGATCCTTCTGCAACGCGATGTGGTGGGCCAGAGCGCCTTCGCAGATGCCGATGACCGCCGAGGTGATGCCCAGCGGGAACATCACGCCGAAGGAGAGCTTGTACAGTGCCTCGTCCCGTCCGGAGGCGGCGGCCGCGGTGCCCTCGGAGATCGCCTCCTGGGTGACCGTGCGGTACTCGGGGATGACAGCCTTGTCGACGACGACATCCTTGCTGCCGGTGCCGCTGAGGCCGACGACATCCCAGGAGTCGTCGATCAGGGTGTAGTCCTTGCGCGGCAGTACGACGTGCAGGACCTGCGGCGGCATGAGCGGCGCGCCCTTGCCGTCACCCTTGAGCGCCCCGAGGAAGTCCCACTGGCAGTGGTCGGAACCCGACGAGAACGGCCATCGCCCGCTGAGGACGAACTCGCCGTTGCCATTCGGGTCGGCGACGCCGTTGGGCATATACGGGGAGGCTACCCAGGTGTCGGGGTCCTCGCCCCAGATCTCCTGCTGTAGACGACGATCCATCTGCGCCAATTCCCACGGATGGACGCCGACGACGCCGGACACCCAGCCGGCGGCGGGGTCGCTGGCGGCCAACGCCATCACGGCTTCGGCGAAGTCGCGGGGATGGGCGGCGTAACCACCGAAATCGGTGGGCTGCAGCATGCGGATGACGCCGGTCTGACGCATCAGGTCGGCTGTCTTGTCGCTGAGCTTGCCCAGTCGTTCGTTCTCCTCGGCGAGGCCGGCCAGCTCGGGGCTCAGCTCCTCGATGCGCTTGACTACTTCGTGCACCATGCGGTCGTACCTCTGACTTTCTTCCTGTTGTGCAGCTCCCGCCGGTGAGGGGAGATGTCGTCGATCTTGTTCGGTCGCCCGATCGGGCGGCGGGGGCATTCCGATGAGTGGGAAGCCGTGGTGGTGCGTCGGATGATCGGGGATGCCGGTCAGTCGTCGGTACGCGTCAGGAACTCCAGGGTGACGCGTTCGAAACGCTGCTTGCGTTCGACCTGAATCCAGTGCCCGCATCCGGAGAAGGTGTGCAACTCGACGTTGGGCAGCCACCGGTTGGCGAAGTGGGCCTGGTCGTAGGGCAGCATCCGATCCTCACGCCCCCAGAGCATCAGGGTGGGGGTGGTGACGGTGTCGGGATGCGTCCACAGCGGCGTGTAGGTGGCCTGGAGGGTGGGGTTGAACATCGCTCCGAAGATGGCGCGGGTGCTGTCGAGGACGCCGTCCGCGGTCGCGTTGGCCATGCGTTCGTCGACGAGTTCGTCGGTTACCAGCGACTTGTCGAAGACCATGGTGTTGATCCATTCGACCATGCGTTCACGGGTGGGATCCTGCAGAAAGGCGAACAGGCGCTGGAAGCCTTCGCTCGGCTCGGTCTGGAACAGGCTGCGTGACAGCCCGCCCGATCCCATGATCGCCATCCGTTCGATGCGTTCGGGGTAATGGGTGGCGATCTCAGCGGCGACGGCGCCGCCCATCGAGTTGCCGATGAAGACCGCCGATTCGATCTCCAATTCGTCGAGGAGACGGATGATCCAGCGGGCGGCCGCCAGCGTGTACACCTCCTTGAGCTCGGGTAGCGCGGTACCGCCGAAGCCGGGAAGGTCGGGCATGACGACCCGGAAGTGTTCGGCGAAGAAGCCGATGTTGTGGCGGAAGTTCGACCAGGCGCTGACGCCCGGGCCGGAACCGTGCAGCATGATCAGCGCCGGACCGGATCCGGCCTCGTGATACTGGAAATCAAGCCCGTCGACACTCTTCCGGACGACGGTATCGTCGAACGCCAACTCTGTTGCCATGCTCGGCCTTTCGCTCGTCTGAGTGGGTCAGCGTCGCCGGTTGGCCAGTCGCACCGGCGAGTGTCGGGACGACCGGGGGATCGCTGTCCGCCTGCCTGGCCCGACGGTATGTGCCGCGCTGTGACAGCGTCTGCAAACAGTCCCGGACAGCGGGACTCGGATTGGGGGACTCGGATTGGGGGACTCGGATTGGGGGACTCGGATTGGGGGACTCGGACAGGCGGGCTCCTGACCACCGCGGACCGCCATCAGCGAGCAGACCGTGCGGCACCGGCCAGGGCGGCCGGCCGAAAGCGTGGAGCCATCGCCCGGGAGACGATGCGCCGCGAGATATCCGCCGCCGCCCGGATCACCTGCAGCTTCATCTCCGTCGTCTGGACCAGCTGCTGCGGGCCGCAGATGGAGACGGCAGCAACGGCGTCGTCGTGTTCGAAGATCGCCGCTGCGACACAACCGATCCCCGGTGCCGCCTCGCCGATCTCGGTGGCGTAGCCGAGATCGCGAATCGTGGCGAGCGAGGCCTGAAGGCGGGCCGGATCGTGGGTGCCTGCGCGTGTCTGCCGGGACAGTCCGTGGGCCAGATAGTCCTCGGTCACCTGATGTCGGGCGTGGGCCAGCAGCACTTTTCCGACACCCGTGCGGTGTGCGGGTAGCCGTCCGCCGATCCGGGAGGGCAGTGTGTTTCCCGAGTCGCCACAGATCTTCTCCAGATACACGACATCGTGGCGATCGAGTACCGCCAGATGGACCGTCTGGCCGGTGATCCTGCTGAGATCGTGTAGCGACGGCTTTGCCGCCTCGGTGAGGCGGGTGCGTGCGACCACCTGGCTGCCGATCTCGAACATGCGCAGGCCGAGGCTGTACTCGTTGTCGTGGCGCTGGACCCAGCGGGCGTCGACGAGTTGCTGCAGGATGCGGTGCACGGACGACCGTGGGAGCCGGCTGCGTGTGGTGATCTGCCCCAGCGTCAGCCTGCCGGACGAACGGGCGAACACGTCGAGGATCAGGACCACGCGTTCGACCATGCTCACCGGCACGTCGACGCGTACGGAAAACGGATTCTCGGACACCGCGCTACCTCCTCGAAGCCCGCTTGCTCAGTTCTCATACTTATAGCACTTGTTAAACTATCTGACCAGATGCTAGCCGCGGGCCTGGCGTGCGGCGGTGGGCCGAGCGGGTCTCGCTGAGTGGAAAGCGTCGATCGCGCGGGCGTGTGGGCGGTCACACTGGGATCGCTCGACAGCCATGGTCCGGGTCGTCGCACCCGGTGCTGTCGCTGCCGGCGGTCCCATCGAGCGGAGGAGGGTTCATGTACACCGTTCCCGAGTTCGACGGCGTCCGCCGGATCGGCGGTATCGGTGAGTGAGACGGTGGCCGATCGGCCGGAGGTCGCCGGGGAAACCGTCAAACGCATTCCGGGAGAAGAGGGACTGTGGGTCTTCCTGCTCGGTGACATGTTCATCTTCGCGGTCATGTTCGTCGCCTTCCTCAACGAGCGGGCGAAGGACCCGGAACTCTTCGCCGCGTCACGGGAATCGGTGGGACTCGCCATCGGGCTGACGAACACGATGGTGCTGCTGATCAGCTCGGCCCTGGTGGTGATCGGCTTGCGGGCGGTACGGGTGGCCGCCTATGCGACCGCGTGCCGTGCCTACCTCGGCGCGGTCGTCTGTGCTGTGGTGTTCGCCGCGTTCAAGGGTGTCGAGTACACCCATCTCATCGCCGATGGCCAAGGGCCGGAGTCGAATCCGTACTTCATGTGGCTGTTCATCCTGACCGGCGTGCATCTGTCGCATGTCGTCATCGGTATGCCGCTGCTCGGAGTCGTGGCGACGCGCGCCCGGGCTCGGATCCCCTGTGCGGGATCGGGTGCGGTGTTCTACGAAGGCGCATCCTGCTACTGGCATCTGGTCGATCTGCTGTGGATGATGCTGTTCCCTCTCGTCTATCTGGTGGCGTGATTCGATGGTGACGAGAGCGATTCGAGCGCAACGCTGGGTGTGGACCTGGGTAGTGCTGGTGATCCTGGCGGTGGTGATCCCGATCATCAGCATCGAGACCCACGGCGGCACCGCGGCTGCGGTGATCGTGCTGGCCCTGGCCGCCTACAAGGTGCGGCTGGTGGGCCTCGACTTCATGGAATTACGCACCGCCCCACGACAGTTGAGGCTGGTCTTCGAGCTGTACTGCCTGGGGATGTGGCTGGTGCTCGCGGGGGCCTATGTCCTGCTGTGAAGCGGCCGACCATGGCGAAGCGGCAACTGGGCGTCATCTGTCGCCGGTGTTCCCGCTCGAACCGATTCGTCAACAACCGAGTTGAGAACCAAGAGCAAGAACCAAGGAGGAAGACATGGCTGACAAAGACGAGACCTACGACGTCATCGTGGTGGGGTCCGGCGGCGGTGGAATGATCGGGGCCTATGCCGCCGCCGCTCGCGGGCTGAGGACGCTCATCATCGAGAAGAGTGATCAGATCGGTGGCACGACATCGTATTCTGGGGCCGGCCTATGGTTTCCGGGAACGGCACCGACGAAACGTGCGGGCGTTCCCGAGACCGACTTCGAGGTGGCGCGAGGCTATCTGCGCGCCGCGGTGAACGATGAATCGCGCGCCGAACTGCAGGATGCCTACCTGGCCGCCGGGGTCGAGCTGATCGATGAACTCGAACGCAACCCGCGCTTCGGCACCTTCGAACACCAGCCGGTGCCGGACTACTATCACTTACTCGACGGCGCAACAGCACACGGGCGCACCATCTTTCCGGCGCCCATCCCGGTCGCCGAGGTCGGCGATCAGGCGACCATCGTGCGCAAGTCGATCTACACCGAACGGTACGGCCACACCGAGGATGAGATCTTCGTCGGCGGGCGCGCACTGATCGCTCGGGCTCTCCTCGCGTTCGAGGAGACCGGAAACGGTGAACTGCGGCTGGGCACAGCCCTGAGCGATCTCGTCCTGGAGAACGGGCGAGTCGTGGGCGTGGACGCGGTCAGCGGAGGCGAACAGGTCCGACTGCGTGCCACGCGCGGTGTGCTCCTGGCTGCGGGTGGCTTCGAGCGCAACGCCGAACTCCGGCAGAAGTACGGCACGTTGCCAGGAACCGCGGACTGGTCCGACGGCGCCGATGCGAACACCGGTGATGCTCTGCTGGCCGGCATCGCGGCGGGTGCGGACACCGACCTTCTCGACGAGGCCTGGTACGTCCCGGGTCTCGTACAGCCGGATGGAAAGCCCTTGTTCCAGACCGGGGTGCGCGGTGGAATCTGGGTCAACAGCAAGGGCAACCGATTCGTGAACGAGGTCCGGCCCTACGATCAGGCCGGTCATGCGATCCGCGACGGTGAGCGCGACGAGACGGGGTCCCACGCACCGTCGTACTGGGTGTTCGATCAGAAGACCCTGTCGCGGGACGGTTTCGGTGGTAAGAGTCCGGAAACCCCGATCGCCGATGAGTGGTTCACCTCGGGTGCGCTCAAGAAGGCCGACACCCTCGAAGAGCTCGCGGACGTCATCGGGGTGCCCGTCGATGCGCTCCTGTCGTCGGTCAAGACCTTCAACGAGTACGTCGAGGGTGGTGTGGACGAGGAGTACCACCGGGGTGAGAGCGCCTGGGACGGCATGTTCGGATTCATCGTCGGCTATCCGGCGCTTCCGGAGCAGAACTTCGTGGTGCCGATCGAGGCGGAGGGGCCGAACCCGCTGATCACCTCCATCGGTGAGGGGCCGTATTACGCCGCCACCATTCTGCTCTCGGACATCGGTACCAAGGGCGGTCTCAAGACCGATGCCGATGCGCGGGTTCTACGGGCCGACGGGTCGCCGATCGACGGTCTCTACGCGACCGGAAACACGATGGCCGCCATGTCCGGCGGCGTCTATCCGGGCGCGGGTACGCCCATCGGATCGACACTGGCCTTCGCATACCAGGCGGTCAAGGACATCGCCGGCGAGTAGCCGCGGTCCGGGGCCCACACACCCCACAACGCCGGCCACGATCACTCATGATCGTGGCCGGCGTCGTGTTCGGTGGGTAGCGATGCGATGAGTGGGCCGTCGCCGATCGAGGTCTCGCGAGGCACAGCGGCGGGCATGTCCACCATGCACATGACGATGCCCTCCACCGAAGTGGAGGGCATCGATCGGTTTGCGTTGTAACCGAATGCAATCAGGCGATGGTGTGACGTCAGACGACGACCGGTATCGGACCTTCCTTCGCCTCCTCGACCTCGGAGTCGACGGCCTTGAGTAGAAGCAGCGGGGTCGCCACCTTCCACACGGTGTAGGCCAGACACGGAATCCAGAAGGCGAACAGGCCGTTCCAGGCCAGCGGTCCGGACGTGAAGACGAAGACGAATGCGCCCGGGGCCAACACCACCGCGAGAATGAAGTTCAGGTAGGCATACCAGCGCGGGAACACCGGCTTGCTGCGCTTGTCGATGAGGACCGCGATGCCCAGGACGACGCACTGCACCGAGAAGATGAATGCGAAGCCGACATAGGAGAAGTAGAACAGGTCGGTGAACAGCTGCAAGATCTCGGCCGAACGCTCCTCCGCCCGGTAGGCCGCCGCCGAGATGATGAACATCGGGTACATGAAACCGATCGGCGCGACCACACCCATGAACGCCTGATTCATGCTGAGGAAGCCCCAGCAGCCCTCGATACGTCGCATCTGCCAGCTCGTGGTGACGACGAAGAAGTACTCCAGCGGAATGATGAAGGAGCAGATGACCGTCGTCCACAGAATGCCGGTCCGGTTGTCGACCATCCATTCCTTCACATGCTCGGCCGTCCACTCCGGATCGATGGGCGGCTGCACCTTCGAGAGCATGAAGAAGCACACGCCGACGACGGCCATGACGAGGAAGCCCGACCACGCCGACAGGCGCTGGAACTTGTAGAGGTAGGAACGGTCCGCCACCGGAACGACGGGGGATGGCTTTTCGAGGACCATGGCTGATCTCCTTCGACGCTGATCCAGCGATCACACGGAACACGATCACGCTGGTGACGATCACCCAGATGACAACTGGGAGTGGGTCACCGCAGGTGACATCCTGCGGCTTGGGGTCCCCTCAGTGTGGTCAGCGAGGTCCGGGCGAAGGCCGGGTGATTCCGGTGACCGGGATTGCGGGACAGGCGATTTGTTGCCGTGGCGCGAGGTGTCGAACCGGTTCCGGTCAGCGAGATCGTCGGTTATGCGCCGTGGTCGGCGACCTTAGGCTCGGCCTTCAGACGTGTAGTCGAACGCGTAGGAAGAAGGAACCCATGACCGAATCTGTGGCCCGCCGGCCCGAGATCGCGCAGTGCGGAGCGATCGCACTGGGCACCCCGAAACTCGAGACCTCGTTGACGTTCTTCCGTGACACCTTGGGTATGGAGGAGGTCGAACGGGTCGGTGACACCGTCTACCTGCGTGGCTACCAGGAGATGAAGCACCACTCGCTGGTGCTGTTCGCGAGTGAGACCCCGATCGTCGACTCCTACAGCTTCCGGGTCAAGCGTCCCGAGGACGTCGAGCTGTTCTACAACGAGTTGCTCGCGCAGGAGGTGGAGGTCGTCGAACTGCCTGCCGGGCAGCAGGCGGGCCGCGGCACCGCGATCCGCTTCGTCGTGCCGCACGCCGGCCACTCGTTCGAGCTGTACTACGACATCGACGCACCGCAGGCGCCGGAAGAGATCTCGTCGAAGCTGCTGAGCAACTCGTCGCGTCGCCGCGGTCTCGGTGTGCGGCGTATCGACCACTACAACATCCAGACCGCGCCGGACAATGTCGGCAAGGCCGAAGGTTGGTTGCGCGAGGCACTCGGCTTCAAACGTCGCGAATACGTATACGTACCCGAGAACGACTTCCTCATCGCATCGTGGACCTCGGTCACCTCGCAGGTTCACGACCTGGCCATCGCCATGAGTCTGACCAACCAGAACGCCCAGCTGCATCACGTCGCGTTCAACCTGGAGAACCACAGCGACCTCATCGTGGCCGCCGACACCTTGCGCGATCACGACGTCCACTTCCATTGCGGACCAGGCAAACATGGGATCGGCCAGGCGATGTACCTGTATCTGGAGGAGCCGGGTTCCGGGCACCGGATCGAGCTGTACTCGGGCAACTACCACATCTTCGACCCGGACTGGAATGCCCTGGGCTGGACGCCGACCAACCCCGACGGCATGACCTGGTTTGGCCAGGAACTCGATGTCTCACAGGATGGTTCGATGTCTTCGTCGACCGATTCGGTGTCGTCGCTGACGCCGCTCATCGGCCAGCCGCAGCCGGTCGGACAGGCCTAGGCGCGCGGTACCCGATCTCCACCAGACGACCCCGTCCGACCTCCCGTGTCGGACGGGGTCGTCTGTTCGTCGTGCCGGTTGGCCCATATATGCGAATGAAGTTCTGAATCTGTTGTCACTCTGCACTTTTGGTGACTCCGGGTGGATCTGGGCGGGTCTCATCCAGCGGGACGTGTGCTGACCGGTGCAGCCACCGCTCCTAGTCTGTGGAAAGACTTGCGGGCCGGGCTCGCCAAGTTCAATTCGAAGCTCGATCTGGCGAATGTCGAAGACGGAGAGCAGATGTCAACCGAACGCTACCTACACTTGAATCTGGTCGGCAATGAGATAAATCACCATCAGGGTGCGCTGGCCTTCGAACGCGACCACGGCGGTGGCCCGGACCGGACCGCCAATGCCTACGAGCCGATCTCGGAGATGGGCAAGCTCGCCGAGGAAGGCTACTTCACCGCGATGTTCCTCGGTGACATCGCCGGCACCGCGGGTTCGCCCGCACCCGACGGCGGACCGCCCGAGCCCATCACGGCCTTCGCCGCGCTGGCCCGCGAGACCACCAGCCTGGGTCTGATCGCCACCGCGTCGACGTCCTTCTACGATCCCTACAATCTCGCGCGGCTGTTGGCGTCGATCGACCAGATCTCCGATGGCCGGGCCGGATTCAACGCCGTCACGAGTGTCAGTGACGAATGGGCACAGAACTACAGCCTGGAGCAGCACCTCGACCGAGAGACCCGTTATCGGCGATGCGACGAGTTCCTCGACGTGTGCACCGCGCTGTGGGAGAAGCGGGAGATCCGCGATGACGCCGACGGTATCCGCCGCTTCTACGCCGAGCAGATCAATCATCGCGGCGACAACTTCCAGGTTCTCGGTCCGCTGAACGTGGCGCCCAGCCCGCAGGGCCGTCCGCTGATCGCCCAGGCCGGTGGGTCGGGTCCGGGTATCCGGGTCGCGGCCAAACACGCCGAGATGGTGTTCACCAACGCAAACACGCGTGAACAGGCGGCGGACTACCGCAAGCAGCTCGATGCCGCTCTGATCGAACGCGGCCGCGCGGCCGGTTCGGTACCGGCGATCCCGGGCCTGGTGCCCTACCTGGGTGCGACCAAGGAGGCGGCCGAGGAAAAGGTCCGCCTGCTCGACGAGAACGTGCCCTACGAGCTGTACGCGCCGTTCGCCCTGGTCCAATTCGGACTGGAGTTCACTTTCGACAGCATCGACGATCCCTTCCCCCTGGATCAGATTCCGACGCCGGAGTCGGTCAAGGACACCATCAAGAGCACCTATGGCAACTACGTCGGCCTCTACACGTGGATCAGCGAACGCCCGGGGGTGACCGTCCGTGAGGTGACTGCGCAGTCGCTGGCCCGCGGCGGCGCCCAGCACCGCAAGTTCATCGGCACGTACGACGACTTCGTCGACGACCTGGCTGCATGGCATTCCGACGGAACGGTCGGCGGTTTCAACCTGATGTTCCCGACCGGTGTCATCGACATCCGCGAGTTCGTCGCCGAGGTGGTGCCGCGCCTGGTCGACCGCGGCATCTACCGCGGCAAGTCCGACACCCGGCCACTGCGAGAGCGTTTCGTCTGACCGGTAGATGCCCGGGGATCTCCGCGGAGTCCCCGGGCATCGCCGTAAACGAGGCAAATCCAACGATTACCGGCGCGGCCGGCGCGCCCCGACATACCACCGATACGACAGAGAAGTGAGTACCCAGATGACCCTCGCCGAGACCGACCCGGGACCCCAACCGGACACCTATGACCCAGAATGGGTTCGGGCCAAGTACGCCCACGAGCGCGCCAAGCGGATGCGCGGCGACGCGGTGGAACAGTTCATCGAGGTGACCGCCGAGTTCTCGCACTACGCCGACGACCCGTACACCGACTACGTCGAACGTGAGCCGGTCGACGACGAGGTGCAGGTTCTGGTGATCGGTGCCGGGCTGGGTAGCCTGCTGGCCGCGGTTCGCCTGCGCGAAGCGGGTTTCGACGATATCCGCCTGGTCGACAAGGCCGGTGACGTCGGTGGCACCTGGTACTGGAATCGGTATCCGGGCGCCCAGTGCGACATCGAGTCGTATATCTATCTGCCGCTCCTCGAGGAACTCGGCTACCTGCCTGAACGCAAGTACTCCTTCGGCCCCGAGATTCGTCAGCATTGTGTCCGTATCGCCGAACACTATGACCTGTACCGGAATTCGCTGCTGCAAACCGCGGTGACCGGCATGGTGTGGGATGACCAGGCACGCAACTGGACGGTGAGTACCGACCGCGGTGACCGGATCACCGCCCAGATCGTGCTCGTGTCACCCGGTCCGCTGAGCCGTCCCAAGCTGCCCGGCATCCCGGGAATCAACGAGTTCGAAGGTCACACCTTCCACACCAGCCGGTGGGATTACGACTACACCGGCGGGTCGGAAACCACCGAACTGGACAAGCTCGGGGACAAGAAGGTCGGCATCGTCGGCACCGGCGCGACTGCACTGCAGTGTGTTCCGCATCTGGGCAAGACCGCGGGTCAACTGTACGTGTTCCAGCGGACACCGGCCGCGGTCGATGCACGCAACGACCGGCTCACCGATCCCGAGTGGGCGTCCTCGCTGCAACCCGGCTGGCAGCGTGAACGCACCGAGAACTTCACCCGGATGACGGCCGGTGTCGGCGCGGACACCGATCTCGTCGACGACGGGTGGACGAAGGTGTCGATCGAGCTGACCGCACCCGCCATCATGAAAGAGATGGAACGGCGCGGCGGTCCCATGACGATGGAGGAGATTGGCGACTTCCTCTTCGAAGAGGACTACAAGTCGATGGAGGAGGTGCGGGACCGGATCGCGTCGATCGTGACCGATCCGGAGACGGCGCACGCCCTCAAACCCTGGTACAAGCGGATGTGTAAGCGACTGAGCTTCCACGACACCTATCTGCCGACCTTCAACAACGACAACGTGAAGTTGGTCGACACCGACGGTCGCGGTATCGACCGTCTGACCCGCGACGGTGTCGTCGTCGGCGACACCGAGTACAAGGTCGATGCACTGATCTTTGCCACCGGCTTCGAGGTGGGTACCAGCTACACCCGGCGGACGGGATTCGAGATCGTCGGCCGCGACGGACTCAAGCTCAGTGAGAAGTGGTCGAAGGGGCCGCGGACGGTGCACGGGTTGCAGTCCCACGACTTCCCGAACTGCTTCTTCCTGGGCTACACACAGACCGGTATCTCGCACAATTATGTGCATTCCGCCGACGAACGTGCACGCCACGTCGCCTACATCCTGGGGGAATGGGCGGCCAAGGACGCGACCCTGGTCGAAGCCGATGAACTGGCCGAGAACGAGTGGGTTCAGACCATGCGGGACAGCACGGTGATGGGCAAGCAGTTCTTCGTCGACTGCACACCGAGTTACCTCGACTCCGAAGGTGACACCGAGAACCCCGACAGCCTGCTGTCCGCGGGCTATGGCGGTGGGCCGGTGGCCTTCTTCGAGATCCTGGAGAAGTGGCGTGCCGCAGGCACACTCGACGGGATCTCCCTCGACTGAAACCAGTCGTGCGCGGCCGGGGGTCGGGGCCGGTCGGCCTCCCGGTGTGTACCGGTGACGCCGACGGACGACCCCGGCCGCGTGTTCAGAACCAACCCGCTGTGCAGTCCGCCCAGCGGTGATGGAAATGGGTGTCCCCCAACACCCTTTGACAGCAAGGAAGTACGCCAGATGAAAATCAAGGGCCTACGGGCCGCCTTCGCTCTCTCCGCCTCCCTCGCCGTGGTCGCCACCACCGCGCTGGCCGGATGTAGCTCCGACGACGACACCACCGACACCGCGTCGACCACCGTGCAAGCGCCCCCTGGGTCATTCCCCGGCAAGGCCGCCGCCGGTGACACGGTGAAGATCGGTCTGATCAACCCCGAAGACGGCCCGGCGATCTCCCAGCCGGAGAACCGCGAGGCCGCCCAGGCCGTAGTGGCCTATGCGAACGAGAACCTCGGCGGTATCGGTGGACGTCCGATCGAACTCGTGATCTGCAAGAACCACGAGGATCCGGCGTCGGCACGCAGTTGTGCACAGCAGATGGTCGAGGCGAAGGTGCCGGCCGTCGTGGTGACCGCGAGCGCGGTGAGTACCGTGCTGGCCCCGATCATCACCGGTGCCGGGATCAACTACGCCTCGGTGATCGGCAGCGGCCCGGAACTCACCTCGGACAATGCCTACATCTGGTCCGGCGGCTCGATGGCCTACGCCTACATGGCCAAATATGCGGCCGAACAGGGTCTCAAGAAGGTGACCGCGTACACGATCGACGTGCCCGCGGGCATCGCTGGTCTGCAACGCGTGGCCGAACCGGCTTTCGCGGCCGCGAACATCGAGTTCAAGATTGTGCGCATCCCCCCGGGTACCCCGGAGGTGACCCCGCAGGTGACGTCCGGACTCACCGGCGGCACCGACGGCGCGATCGTCATCGGTGACACCACACTGTGCACCTCCATCTTCAAGGCGCTCGGCACTCAGGCCCCGAGTATCGTCAAGATGACCCCGCAGTCGTGTGCGAATCCGCTGGTGGAGAAGGCTGTCGGTGCGTCGATGAACGGCACACGCGTGTTCAGCACCGCCGACACGGTGTCGGATTCTCCCGAAACCCAGCTGTACCTGGCGATCATGCAGAAGTACGCGCCCGGTACCGATACCCAGGGTTACGCCGTGACCGGCTACCAGAGCATGCTCGGATTCGTGCGGGCGGTCGCCGGCATCAACGGGACCGATATCACCGCGGAGTCGATTCGCGCGGCCATCACCTCGGCGAAGAATGTTCCGCTACCCGCAGGCGACGGACTGACCTTCAGCTGCAATCAGCAGGCACAGCCGCAGCTGAAAGCCGTGTGCGGCAAGGGGATGATCGTCACCACCATGCAGGACGGCAAGGCCACCGAGCCGAAGGTTGTCCAGTAACAGTGCAGACGAAGAACCCGGCTGCGGGGTGTTCCGCAGCCGGGTTTCTCGGTGCCGGTAGTCGGTCGGGGGACCGGTATTCGGTTGATACAGCGGGTAATCGGTGGCCCTACGTTGGATCGGAACGGGGTGGATGGAATGCGGGCGAGTGGCGCGGGCCGGGCTCACCACATATCGGTACCACGAATGAGCTTGTCGGAGACGGCTCGTGCGGCCCGCAGGACGAGCGGCACCAGCGGTTCCAACGGGCTGTCGGTGCGGGTGACCACCGAGATCGCGGCGAGCGGACCGTCGGCGTTGCGGATCGCCGCGGCGACGCAGGCGAGGCCGGGGATACATTCGCCGCGTTCGACGGCGACGCCATTGCGTCCGCGGATGCGGGCGAGTTCCCCGTGCAGGGTGTCGATATCGCGGATGCTGCGTTCGGTGCGGGCCACAAAGTGAGTACCGGCGAACTGATTGTCCACGTACTCGGGGGTCATGGCCGCCAGGATCGCCTTGCCTGCCGCTGTGCACTGGGCCGGAGCCCGACCGCCGGCCTGGGCGGGCACCCGATGGCCGGTGCGCCCGGCGAACATGTCCAGGTAGTACAGGTCGGAACCGGCGAGGCTGGACAGGTGCGCATAGGTTCCCGCACGCAGCGCCAGCGTGGGCAGCACCCCAGCTGCGGCGGTGCGCAATTCCTGTTGGGCCAGTTCACGACCGCCGAGCGTGAGTGCCCGGCTGCCAAGGCTGTAGTGGGTCTTGGAATGGACGAGCCAACGACATCCGACGAGCTGGTCGAGGATCCGATGGGCGGTCGACCGGGGCAACCCGGTGTGCTGGGTGACCTCGTCGAGGGTGAGGCGCGCCAGCGGCCGGTCGAAAGCCTCCATGATCAGCGTCATCCGTTCGACCATCGACAACGGCAGACTGGTGGTCGCTACCGACATGTCGGTGTCATTGGAAAGCAGAGTGGTCATGATGCACCGTCCAAGTGAGATCGGCCCAGATGGGCTGGGGGTCGGGGTATTCGGTTCTGGAGTGTTCGGTTCTGGGGTCGTCTGCGTCGTCGAGGTTCGCGTCGTCGAGGCTTCAGACCGAGCGCAGGTGAGTCATCAGAGTGTTGTCGATGAGCCCGAGTCCGTGACGCGCGGCGAATTCGCCTGCCTGCCGACGGTCGGGAAGTCCGACCGCGGCGTCGGCGACACCTACGAGGGTGGCGAAGACCGCGGCGTAGGACCCACTCAGTTCGGCCAGCTCCAGGGCCAGCGCGGCACTGTCACCGCGCGGCGGGCAGGCTGCGACGCGGACCGGCACGACATGCCCGGGTCGGGTGAAGTCGCCCGCCACCGACTGCGGGCGACCGAGAGCGTTGATGGTCGTGGTGCGATCGGCCGCCGAGATCCCGGTGCCGATACCCGTACTCGCGTCGACGCCGACGCACTGCTGTGAACCCAGACGGTCCGCGCCGGGTGCGACCGGCGGGATCTGCAGGCGATCGCATCGCACATCACGCATGGCGACCTGGAGGAAACCGGAGGTATGTCGCACCAGAAAAGCCGTCTGCGCCACCGTGATCCGGTCGGCCGCGGCGACCAGATCGAAACGCGGGCTCGCACCCAGTTCGTCGCAGAGCACGACCAGACGTCCGTTGTGCAGCGCATCGACCGCGCCGGCGAGACTGCCGCCGTGCGGCTGGGGGAGGCGGTCGTCGAACGCCGCCGCGGTATCGATGAGGGATCCGATGCTCATGGCCTAGTCCGATGCAGGAAGTGGGGTGGCGGTCTTGATGCCGAGTTCGACACCGTTCACCGCGAGGGAGCCCGCACCGGGTTTGGTGCAAAGCAGTTCGACGGTTCCGTCAGCGGTGGTGTAACGCTTACCGAGCTGGGTCGCTCCCCCGGTGCGCGGGGCCTCGCCCGCCGATTCCGGTGCGGTGTCACTCATCGCGGCCCCGCCGCAGGTCAGTTCGAGATCCCCATCGCCCCAACGAATGACGACCACGGAGGTGGTGTCGATGGTGGAGAACAGGGATTTGCCGACAGTGGGTTTCATGAGAGGCCTTTCGTCAATCAGCGGATTGGGGAATGTGTGGCGGCGCTAGAAGGCCAACGCCTGGCCGATGATCTTGTCGTTCTCGAGCTGTTCGATCTGGGCGGGATCCAGGCCGATACCGGCCAGCACCTCCGTGTTGTGCTGTCCCAACAGCGGAGCCGGGCCGAAGGTGAGGTCGGGCTGCGATGAGAAGACCACCGGCAGGGTGCTGTGCGAGGCCACGCCGTTGACCGGGTGGTCGACCTGCGTGAAGAAGCCGCGGGCCTGCAGCTGCGGAATCTCGGTCTGACGGTGCGGCTGCATCACCTTGGCGACCGGAACTCCGGCAGCCCAGAGGATCTCGACGATCTTGTCGCTGTCCAGTTCACGGGTCCAGTTGGCCAGCTCGGCGTCGATGCGGTCATGGGCGCGGCGTCGGCCTTCCGCGGTGGAAAGATCGGGCTCGGTGGCCCACTCGGGCGACCCGATGGCCTCGACCAGCTGTCGCCACTGGTCATCGGTGGCGACAGCGATGGCCACCCAGTTGTCGTCGCGACCGAACTCGTCGATGCCGGCCGCCTGATACAGGTTCTGCGGCGCCGCAGCCGGGCCGCGATTGCCGTCCCGGCTGAGCAGGCGCCCGTAGGCGGAGTATTCGATGACCTGCTCGGCGGCGACGTTGAGGGCAGCATCGACCATCGCCGCCTCGACCAGGGTGCCCTCGCCGGTACGGTCCCGGTGGGCCAGCGCGATCAGTAAACCGTTGAGCGCGTGGATTCCGGCGTTCGGGTCTCCGATCGAATACGGTTCGACGGGGTTCTGATCCGGATGGCCGGTCAGCGTGGTGATTCCGGAGGCGTCCTCGATCACGTAGGCGAAGGCGGCCTTGTCCCGCCACGGTCCGTCCAGGCCGAAGCCGGGCATCCGCACCATGATGATGTCGGGGCGAAGCTGCTTGACGCTCTCGTAGTCGAGACCGATCTGATCGAGAACGCGCGGGGTGTAGTTCTCCACCAGCACATCACAGGACTTGATCAGCTCGCGCAGGACTTCCTGTCCGCGTTCGGTCTGAAAGTTGATCGTCACGCTCTTCTTGTTGGTGTTCAGCCCGGAGAAGATCGGCGACTTCTCCCACCACAACTCGTCGGTCATCGGAACACCCGCGATCATGCGGGTGCCGTCGGGCCGGGTGGTGGACTCGAGGTGGATGACCTCGGCACCGAGGGCGGCCAGGATATGGGTGCAGGACGGGCCCGCCCAGAACGCGGTCATGTCCAGCACCCGCATACCGGCGAAAGGCAGCGATGCCTCGTGGCGACCGATGTTCGCGCCGACCGTGGCGGCTGCGCGATTGCGGTAGTCGTCGGTGTGTTCACCCAGGGCGGGGGCGGGTTCGGGCGTGGTGAGGTCGAAGGACGTCATCCGGTAGGGCAGATTCGGTTGGCTGAAGCCCTGCGCCGGGTTCTTCACGAAGGAGCCGCGCTCGTCGTAGTGAGACATGCCGGTCAGGTTGGCACCGTTGCCCACCGGGGCGTTGGGGATCCGGAACGTCGTCGCGGCCTCGCACACCTCCTCGACGGTGCGTTCGGCGATCCACGCGTAGATCTGGGGCGCGAGTTCGAAGGCGCGAGTGGTGATTGCGAGTGGCTGATCCTCGTCGATCCATTCGGGGTGACCGACCATGATGCACAGATCGAACCACTGCTGTGCGGTGGCGCAGCCGAGGGCGACCATGCCGTCACTGGCCTGCGCGACACCGGGGACGAAGATCGAGCGTTCCGAGCGGAACGGGCGGTCGCGCATCTCCAGGAAGGAGACCGAATGGTAGGTGAGTCCCTGGATCTCGGTCTCCAGCTTCGAGATGTCGAGGATCTCGCCCACGCCGCTGCGACGGGCGTTGCGCAGCGCGGCGAGGGTGAGCGCGCTGGCATAGGCACCGGCGAACCATTCGCCGATCTGCCCGCCGACGTGTACCGGTGCGCGGTCCGGGGCGCCGCGACCGAGACCGATGATGCCTCCGGACCAGGCCTGCAGGGTGAATTCCGTTGCGGGACGGTCACTCCATGGTCCGTCGAGACCAAACGGGGTGAGGGCGGTGACCACCAGGTGTGGATGGGCGGCCAGCAGGGCCGCGGGGGAGTACGCGGCGGTACCCGCAAAAGGGGAGTCGGCGGAGTGGATCACCGCATGCGCCGCGGTCAGCAGGGTGTGGAGGGCGGCGACGTCCGCGTCGGTACCGAGGTCGACGACGACGCTCCGCTTGGAACAGGACAGGTAGCTGAAGAGTGCGCCGTCGGCACCCGGCTCGACCGAGTTCGACGCGGACCAGGTGCGGAGCGGATCACCCTGCGGCGGCTCGACCTTCACGACCTCGGCACCACCGTCGGCGAGGATCTTGGTGGCATATGCGCCGGCGATGCCGCCGGTCAGATCGACGACGAGGTAGTCGTTCAGGGGGGCTTGCGTGGTGGACATCAGCGGTGCGGACCTTCCGGCTGGGACGAGTGGGGAGACTGACGTTGGGGATCCGGGCTACTCGGAGCGTCGCCGGCCCGATTTGCTGAGCCGGAAGTCCGGCGGGTACGCGTCGTCGTTGCTCTTGACCGCGTTGTTGATGCCGGCCGCCATCGTCTCCTCGTCGAGGGTGAGGTCCTCTGGGTCGGGATGTGCTGTACCACCGAGTGATTCGAACAACGCCGTGATCATGCTGCCCATGTACTCGCCCTGCTGCTGCTTCATCAGCTCGAAGAAGATCTTCTGCATGAACACGGTGTCGGTGGGACGGGTGCGCGCGCAGGCGAGGGCGTACTTCTCGGTCTCCGCCTCCAACTCGTCGCGGGGGACCACCCGGTTGGCGAAGTTGCAGTCGTACATCTCCTGCGCGGTGAAGGGCCGTCCGGTGAAGACCATCTCCTGGAACTTGCGGATGCCCATCGTCTGCGCCCAGGTCCACATCCGCGGACCGAAACCGATGTAGCGGAACGCGGGATGTCCGAACAGCGTGTCGTCGGACGAGATCACGATGTCGGCGTCGGCTGCCTGATAGAAGTGCCAGCCGTAGCAATAGCCCTTGGTCTCCACGATGCTGATCTTCTTGAAGTCCTGCAGGCTGCGGCAGCCGCCGGCCGAGTTCGCATACCACTGGGTGATCAAGGCGCCGTTGCGATACGACTCACGTGGCGGATAGTTGATCGCCGACTCGTCGTCGACCCGTAGTTCACGGATGCGGCCGGCAGACGTCGGGTCGGCCTCCATCTCCATGGCCTCGGGGATGTCGGCACCGGAACCGAAGTTCGAGCCGACGCCCCGGATCACGACGACCTTCACGTCGTCGTCGACCTGCGCGCGGTGCAGCAGGTCGGAGTAGCGAAGCCGGGCGTCGGCAGTGGGTGCGTTGAGGTGGTCGGGACGGTTGAAGGTGATGGTCGCGATCTTGGTCTTGGGATCCTTGTCGTAGAGGATGATCTCCTCTGCCGAGGGACGTTTGTTGTCAACCATCGTTGCTTCCGTCATTGGCGAGAGACCTCTCTATCAACGATGGACTACCGAATGCATCCTTTTCTGCATGGAATTCAGCTATTTCGGTATCCACGTGCGAATTGATTTTCGATGCGAGTCCGGGGACTCGTGTTCATCGGGTGTCCGACTCCGGTGGCGGTCCGGTGATCAACCGGGGTGGGGTGTCCGTCCCCCGGGTGCGCCCGCCCTCCCAAGCATGTGTTCAAGTGAACCGCATCACAGGCTGGAAGTCAATCAACTGCTTGATTTAGATGCTTGTCGGCGCTCAGAGACGGTGAAACCCGCTGATCTGCAGTCTATCGATGCAGGTCAGCGGGTTCTGGGGGAGGCGTTCGGGCCTGCTCTCAGGCTGGCGTCACCGGCGCGGTCCAGATGCCGACGAGGATGTCGATCAGGCCGGTGGCCATCTCGGCCCAGGTGCTGCGGATGAGTGGCGTGCCGTTTGCGAGAGCCCGTTCGCGCTGTGCGCACATCTCGATGATCAGGAACAGTGCGCAGTCCTGTCGCTCGGGCTGCACCTGTGGTGGCAGGTAGGGAAGGGTCTTGAGCAGGCCGTCCAGGCTTTCCTGCAGCGACGGCGAGTCCGTCCAGGCTTCCTGCATCATGATGTCGCGGAGGTCGGGGTCGGAGATGAGCTGGGCGCCGAAACGGGCGAACCAGGTCGGCGAGCCGAGTTCGTCGAAGCGCCTGGTGATGGGGAGGACCTGGCAGGAGAGCCAATCCCGGATCTGGGTGGATCCCCGGATGTCGCTGAGGACGGATTCGCGGGCCGGCTCGATCCCCTGGTGGAACCGGCGAACGATCGCGCGGATGAGATCGGTTCGACTCCCGAAGTGGTACCCCACGACGGCGGTATTGCCCTGACCTGCGGCTTCGGCTATCTGCCGGTTGGAGACGGAGTAGATGCCGTTCTCTGCGAACAGCCGCTCGGCGGTGTCGAGGATGAGCTCTTGAGTGGCTTCCTTCTTGGCCTGTCTACCGGCGGGACGATCCTGGCCGGTATCGGCGGTGAGGCTGACTGGAGTCGTCGCCATGAGTCTGACCTCGCTGTTCTTCGCGAACGTAGCGTTCGCGGGCCTTGTGCCGGCTCGCCCGTCGGGGATCTGCCGGTACCGATTCGCTGTGCCCCCCGAAACAAAACTAGGCCACCTTCGAGCAGCTGTAAAACAGACGATTGACCATCGTGTCGCGCTGGGATGGGGTGTGTGAATCCGGATGATCGGGCGCTGACCTGGTGATCTGTTCTGGACTACCGCTGTTCGCCAAGGTCTCGGAGTCGACGGATCGAGGTCCCGCTTACCGGTATGGGTGGCACTGAGCAGTTACCGCCAGCATCTTTTCAATCAATCGCTTGACAAGTTTCGGTCTCACTGCGACGCTGAGAGGCGGAAAGTGAGAGCTGGACCACAGTATGCCGTGGCTCGGTCTCCGGCAGAGGATGCGCACTGCGCGTCTTCGGTGATCGGTCGGCGCGTATGAGCCGATGCTGAATCGGGCGAGTGGAATAGGGCGAAACAAATCGTTCGGTGGCACATTCATGGACGACTTTGTTGCGGGAGGTCGACCCGACGACAGTGGCGGCCGCCGTTGTCTATTGCCTTTTGTCTATTGCGTCTTGTCGGTCCATTTTCCGAACCGTAAAGAATCTGTTCATGCGCATCATCGATTTGTGAAGGGCACTCAACAATGGCCGATGGGTTGTCAGGAAAGGTCGCCGTCGTCACCGGTGGCGCGTCGGGGCTGGGACAGGGCATCGTCGAGAAGTTCCTCGCCGAGGGTGCACGAGTCGTCATCGCCGACATCGACGATGAGGGTGGTCGCACGCTGGCCGACACCGCCGGCGGTGCGGCGGAGTTCGTTCACACCGACGTCTCCGATCCGGCCCAGATCGCGGCGGCTGTCGATCTCGCCGTCGAGAAGTTCGGCGGGCTCGACGTCATGGTGAACAACGCAGGCATCTCGGGGAGCATGCACCCCAACTTCCTCGACGACGACCTGGCCGACTTCGACCGGGTACTGAGCGTGAACCTGCTCGGTGTCATGGCAGGCACGCAGGCGGCCGCGCGGCACATGGTCGCACACGGAGGCGGTTCGATCATCAACATCTCCTCCATCGGTGGCATTCAGCCGGGGGGTAGCGTGCTCACCTATCGCGCGTCGAAGGCGGGCATCATCCACTTCGGCAAGTCCGTCGCCATCGAGTTGGCGCAGCAGGGCGTACGTGTGAATACCATTGCGCCTGGCGCTATCCCGACCCCGTTGCTGGCCGCGTCCGCAGTGAAGATGGGTGCCGACGCCGAGGCCTTCACCACGATGATCCGCGGCATCATGGCGCAGAATCGTCCACTCAACCAGGAGGGGACGGCCGAGGACGTCGCCGAGGCCGCGCTGTACTTCGCCTCGGACCGATCACGTTATGTGACCGCGACCCTGCTGCCCGTCGACGGTGGCACGGTCGCCGGTGCGCCCCGGCCGCTTCCGGGCGGTCAGCCGCAGTCGCAATCCGCACCCGACCTCGTCGGTGCGGGTGCGGGCGAAGACTGACGGGCGGCGATCGACAGTGAAGGTCATCGTCGATCAGACCAGGTGCGTGGCGTCGGGCAACTGTGTTGCCGCCGCCACAACGGTGTTCGACCAGAACGACGACGACGGCGTCGTGGTCCTCCTCGAGGAGAACCCGTCCGCCGCGTACGCCGACGACGTTCGTCATGCGGCCGGCCAGTGCCCGGCGCAGGCGATTCGCGTCGAAGACTGACCCAACCCCACAGCCGAAATTCCAGGGAAAAGGACCACATTCCATGTCAGAGACGGCCACTGAAGTCATCAACGAAGTCGCACCGAGCTTCCCGATGGAGCGCGACATGCGCTGCCCGTTCGCGCCGCCGGAGGCCACCACCACGCTGCGTGCGCAGAATCCGGTCAGCCGGGTCACCATTTGGGATGGTTCCCAGCCCTGGCTGATCACCGGCCTGGCCGCCGAGCGTGAACTACTCGCCGACCCCCGGATCAGCGTCGACGAGTCGCTTCCCGGCTTCCCGCACTGGAATGAGGGGATGGCGGCGAATGTGTCCATGCGGCCGAAGTCGGTGTTCAACTCCGACGGCAGCGAGCACGCGACCTTCCGCAAGATGATGACCCGCGCTTTCACCTTCAAGCGGGTCAATGCGCTGCGTCCGTTCATCCAGAAGACCACCGACGAGTTGTTCGACGCCATGTCGGATGGGAAGGACACCGCAGACCTCGTCGGAGAGGTCGCCCTGCCGCTCCCGTCGATCGTGATCTCGCAGATGCTGGGGGTGCCCTACGAGAATCACGACTTCTTCCAGGAGAACTCGGTTAAGAGCATGGACCGATATGCGACGCCCGAGGAGAATATGCAGGCCTTCGCGGCCATGTTCATGTTCATGCTCGAGCTCGTCGAGAAGAAGGTCGCCGAGCCGGGTGACGATGTGTTGAGCTCCTTCGCCGAGCGGGTTCGCGACGGTGAGATCGAAGCGGCCGAGGCCGCCCAGATGGGGTTGGGCATGTTGATCGCCGGTCATGAGACGAGCGCGAATATGATCGCCCTGGGCACGTTGGCACTCTTGGAGAATCCCGATCAGCTGGCCGTCTTCCGCGATTCCGACGATCAGGATGCCATCAACAACGGTGTCGAGGAGTTGATGCGCTACCTCGGCATCATCCACAACGGACATCGCCGCATCGCGCTCGACGACATCAAGATCTCCGGTCAGCTGATCCGTAAGGGGGACGGTGTGATTCTCGAGCAGGGTTCGTCGAACTGGGATCCGGCCGTATTCGAGGCTCCGGAGAACCTGGACCTATCCCGAGATGTGCGCCAGCACACTGGATTCGGTTACGGACCGCACCAGTGCATCGGTCAGCAGCTGGCGCGCGCCGAAATGCAGATCTACTTCCAGACCGTGTTCCGGCGGTTCCCGAATCTACGCGTGAGCAGGCCGATGGAGCCCTCCGACTTCAAGACCGACCGCCTCGCATACGGCGTGTACGAACTGCCGGTCACCTGGTGAGCGCGGCCGTTACCCGACGACACGCGAAGGGAATCGCGCGATGACGGAGACTGCGAACACGAAGTGGGACCAGGAGACCGACTTCCTGGTGGTCGGCTCCGGTGGTGGACTCGCTGGTGCGCTGCGTGCCGCCGCCAACGGTCTGGACGTCATCGTGGCCGAGAAGTCGGATGTGGTCGGCGGCTCGACCGGGATGTCCGGCGGTGTGGTCTGGCTGCCGAACAACCCGGCGATGCGGGCCGCCGGGGTGCCGGACTCGCGGGCGGAGGCCGTTGCCTACTTCGACACGGTCGCCGGTCCGGCCGGTGAGTCATCGGTCGCATCGTCAACGGCGCGGCGCGACGCCTATCTCGACACCGGCACCGAGATGTTCGAGTTCCTGGAAACCGAAGGCGTGCAGTTCCATCACTGCGAGGGATACAGCGACTACTACGCCGGGGTGCGCGGCGTCGAGGGTGGTAAGGCGCGTTCGCGGTCGGTGGAGGCGACGCCGTTCGATACCAAGCAGCTCGGTGACTGGGCGCAGCGTCTGCGTCCGCCGGTGGCGGGCAACATGACGATGTACACCTGTGAAGCGGCCTATGTGTCGAATCTGTTCACGCGCAAGGGTTCGTCGGTGATGGCCAAGGTCATGGGCCGCTCGGTCGGCGGTCGCCTGCGCGGGCGTCGCTACGTCACCAACGGCGCTGCGCTGATCGGATACATGCTCAAGGCCCTGCTCGATCGTGGTGTGCCGGTGTGGACCGAGACCGCACTGGTGGATCTCGTCGTGGAGGATGGTGAGGTCGTCGGCGCGGTACTCGAGCGAGCCGGGGCGGAGATCCGGGTGCGGACGCGAGGCGGCGTGCTGGTCAGCGCCGGTGGCTTCTCCCGTAATCCGGATATGCGCGCGGAGTTCTCCGCCGACCAGCCCGGCCGAACCGAATGGACCAGCGCCAACCCCGGCGATACCGGTGAAGTCCTACAGATCGCGATGAAGCACGGTGCGGCAACCGATCTCATGGATGAGGCGTGGTGGATGCCATCCTGGTTGGGACCCGACGGTGTCCCGGTGATGTGTCTGAGTGAACGCAGCAAGCCGTATTCGATCATCGTCGATGCGGCGGGCAACCGGTACTTCAACGAGGCGGTCGCCTACCAGGAGGCCGGGCAGCAGATGTTCGCCCATCACAAGAAGGTCGGGGGTGCGCTGCCGTCCTGGCTGATCATCGACTCGCGGCACCGCTCCCGATATGTCTTCGGTGTCGCTCCGCCCGGCCGAACACCCAAGGACTGGATCAGTTCGGGAGTGGTGAAGAAGGCCGACACCTTGGACGAACTGGCCACCCAATGTGGAATTGACCCGCCCGGTCTGCGCGCGACTGTCGAGCGATTCAACGGATTTGCCGCCACGGGAGTCGACGAGGACTACTTCCGTGGGGAAGGTGACCACGAGAAGTACCAAGGCGACCAGTCGCACCGGCCGAACGCGTGTCTCGGGCCGATTGAGAAGGCGCCCTACTATGCCTTTCCGATGTTCCCCGGTGACATCGGGACGAATGGCGGCTTGCTCGCCGACGCGGACGGTCGGGTCCTCGACGGCCAGGGCAACGTGATCGGCGGCCTGTACGCCTCCGGCAATTGCACGGCCTCGGTCATGGGGCGCAAATATCTCGGGGCCGGTGCCACCATCGGTCCGTCGATGATCTTTGCTCATCGCGCCGCCGACCATGCGGCGACTCGGTCCGGCGGAGGTTCGTCGGCCGCAGGCTGAAGCGCAGTGTCGACACGAATCAGGGGCGGAGGACCTTCGGGTCCTCCGCCCCTGATTCGTCGTTCGAGGGATGGGGGCTTGGTGACAGGGCTTCGTGAGATCAGTCGGACAGGGCGATGGCCCGACGCGGACATTGGCGGATCGCATCGCGGACGGCGGCCTCGTTGTCGGGGGTCGCCGTCTCGACGAGCAGATGGAGTGCATCATCGTCGTCGAGGTCGAAGACGTCCGGCGCCGCCATCGCGCACAGACCATTCGCTTCGCAGATCCCGTAGTTCACATCGATTTTCATGAATCCTCCTACAGAAGCGGGGGGGGGGGGGGGGGGGGGGGGGGAGGGGGGGGGGGG
>NZ_JASXSH010000018.1 GCF_030315745.1 Gordonia heveisoli
GTCGGAGCCACCGGAGCAGGCAGCGAGCAACACTGACAGCACGGCGGTCAGGATCAACACCGTCATTGGGCGACGCTCAAACTCGACGCGAAACGGAGTGCTTTGCATATTCATCCTCACCTTCACCCAACTGGAGCGGTGGGGTCTTTAGGCATTTGAGGGCCAGGCTGTCCAGGAATGTCAGGGGCGCGCCTTCCGTCGTCATAACCCTGGCTCCACGAATCGGAGATTCTCAGCATTAAATATTTCCAATCGGGATCACCGTGGACTGCGTTCCAATCGGGTTTTCCGTCGGTGAACCATTCTGGGTTTTCTTTGGCAATCTCCGGATGGATCTGTGAATATCCAACAAACTGGCTGAACTTCAGCACCTGCGGGTCATTGAGTGTGTCCACCCACGTGGCACTGTTTCCCTGAACAGCTCCGGATTGTTGACCTGGTGCTGTTCCTGCCAACGCATCGCTGAGGGGTGACAATCCCAGTGCAATCAGAGCGCCTGGCGGGAAAAGGCTGGCGGCATCTTTGGCTGTTCCGATGGCTTTCAAGCGATTTTCGTACTCGGCCATGCGGTGTGCATTCTGATCGTCAGAAAGTTGGTGGACTGCCAGTTGATTTCCATCGACCATTGCTTGAGCTAACACGCCCGTATATTGGCCGTAAACCCCATTGCCGGTGAGTCCGTAGCGATAAGCGAACTCATTCTCCAGACGTGATGCGGCCAAGTTTAGATTCGCCGCCGCAACACCGTCAGTATTCAGTGCACGAAATATGTTCTGGAGCTCCCCGGGGGTTCGAGTGTTAATATCGTGGCCTGGCAATGTTTGCAGATCGCCTTCAAGAACGAAATCGGCCAGATAAGGTTCGATAGCCTTCTCGACAATTCGTGCGGCATCAGCGTTGAGGACCTCAATTCTTCCGCCATCGCCGATGTTTGCACTGGTGCCGAGGTAGTGACCGAGCGCGTTGGCTGCATCATGTGCGAGTCCGGCGGAAGCCGGGTTTGGTGAATTGGCCTCCGCACCCACCCAGTCGTACAGCCCATGAAGGCCTGCGGTGTGCTTGCCGAAGGACTGCGAATTGAGGTCGTTCAGATGCGACCAGGCATTATAGTGTCCGCCATTATCGCAAGTGACGTCCATATTCTTGCCTGTAATGAAGTCATGCGTAGCGATGTGGTCTTGTGACGCTGTTACCAGTGCATCACTGAGGAGCTTATCGAGCTGATCTGTACCGAGCTTCATGCCAGGTGACATCGCACGACCGCTCTCTGCGGTGGCACCGTTGATCTCGGCAACTTGTTTCTCGATTCCTCGATTTATGTCCGATCCCTGTAATCCGGCATCTCCGTGAGAAATAAAGTCTGAGAGGGCTCGGAGATCACTTAGTCCATCAATATTATAGTAGTGATGGTAGGTTCCGGGGGCCTGCTCGTTCTCGTCAGGCAAGGCTTGATAAGCATTTGAAGTGAGATTTCGTGTCAACAACGAACGGATCTGATTCGGCACCTGCGCCATGCCTCCTCGGTCGCCGTCGGCTGTTCTGAGGTTGGGGATACCCATCATTTCGACTGCGGCTGCGAGGTTGTGTTGAATCTGTTTGTGATGGGGTCCTTCGCCGATCTTGAGAATATCGGACATCGACTTTCCGTCGAGTCCGCGATTGATCTTGGTGAGAAAGTCGAACTGACCCTGGCTTAATTCGAAAGGCTTCCCCGTTCGCATAGCCTGGAGTTGTTCTGGCGTGAGCATTGCGCCTGCCGCGAGTGCGCGGCGCTCGAAGTCTGTCAGGGCCGTACCTGCGGAGAGCTTCTTGGCGATCGTTTGGCCGAGGCCGCCGCCGAGTGCGGCACGTGCGGGAGCCAATCGATTGATATCTTGTGTCGCGGCATCGATCGCGCGGGCGCATGCTGTGTCTGCCGCGTCGAACTCGTGTGCGAGCCGGGTCAGCTTCGTCGTCGCGGTCTTGGCCTCGTTCAGACGCCTCGCCTTGAGGTCCGCGAGCAGTTGCATTCCGTTGGGTACGTCAAGCCCGTTGACTAGCAGTTCCGCGACCGCGTAGTTATAGCCATCGGTGACCGCCCAATTTTGTGCGACATCGAAGCCGTCGGCCACGTAGCCGCTCGTAAGCGACTTGAGCTTGCCCGTCAACCGCGACATGTCGTCCTTGCCTGCCGTGATTGCTGCGGCAAGGTCCTCCATTGCGAAGGCGGTACGGCGGAACTCTTGATTCTCGTCGACGGCGCGGATCTCGGCGGCGCTGTGGGTTTGGCCGGTCCAGTCCAATGCGGTGATGGTCTTCACGACATTCTTGCCGTCGTATTTTATCTGCGTCGCCAGTCGCGTGGCCTCGGTCGCGGCCTTCTCCATGTTGTGGAAATGAAGCGCTTCCACTTGCGATCGTGTGGGGGTAGCCATCAGCGGCGGCGTTGTGACGGATCCCAGGAACCGTTGAAGTCGCCCAGTGAGCCGACCCTCACTGAGGCGCGCTCATCGGTGTCTTGGAATGTGTCTGCGGCCTTCTTCAACACCGTCTCCCAGGCGCCGAGCCGTCCCCGAACGACCTCAACGGCGGTTTCCGCGGCGACCGAAGCCGCCCGGATCTTGGCGGCTGTATCGGTTCCCTTGATGCCGGCGGCGCCGAAATGAAGTGACATGGTCGCGCTTGACGCGCTCTGGTACATGCCTAATGCGTCGGCTCCGGTGGCCGGCAAGGTGGAAATGGTATTTGCTGCGGAACGCAGCGAATCTGGACTTACCTTGAGCACGTCAACTCCCCCTGTTAACTCACGCCTAAGCTCCACTGGAACCTCAAGGGTCACTTGGGTCACCGAGTGCAGCGATTGTAGCCGAGATCACTGAGATGGTCGGCAGCCGTCTCAGGGTGCCCTCTGGCGTGGTGTGACCCAGCCCGGTCGGATGTCGTGTTCACCACCCGTCTACCCTGATATCCACCGTCACGGAAAGGGGACCATTCGCCGTGAGTACGCCCACCGTTCTCGATTCCATCATCGAGGGAGTGAAAGCTGACGTCGCTGCTCGTGAAGCCGTGCTCGATTACGAGGCGGTGAAGGCAGCGTCTGCCAAGGCCCCCGCCCCCAGAGATGCCATGGCCGCGCTACGCCAGCCCGGCATCGGCGTGATCGCCGAGGTCAAGCGCGCCAGCCCGTCCAAAGGTGACCTGGCCACCATCGCCGATCCGGCCGAGCTGGCCAGTGCCTACGAAGCCGGTGGTGCGCGCATCATCAGTGTGCTGACCGAGGAACGTCGCTTCCGTGGTTCGCTCGCCGACCTCGACAGTGTGCGTGCCGCGGTCAACATCCCGGTGCTGCGCAAGGACTTCATCGTCGGGCCGTATCAGATTCACGAGGCTCGGGCGCACGGTGCGGACGTCATCCTGCTGATCGTCGCCGCGCTGGAACAGAATGTGCTGTCCGCGTTGCTCGATCGCACCGAGAGTCTGGGTATGACGGCCCTCGTCGAGGTGCACACCGAGGAAGAGGCCGACCGTGCGCTGGAGGCCGGGGCCTCCGTCGTCGGCATCAACGCGCGCAACCTCAAGACCCTTGAGGTGGACCGGGATTCGTTCGCGCGGATCGCTCCGGGGCTGCCCACCGAGATCATTCGGGTCGCCGAGTCGGGGGTGCGCGGCACCGCCGATCTGCTGGCCTACGCCGGTGCGGGCGCCGACGCGGTCCTCGTCGGTGAGGGCCTGGTCACCAGCGGTGACCCCCGTGCTGCGGTGAGTGAGCTGGTGACCGCCGGCGCTCACCCATCTTGTCCGAAACCTGTTCGCTGACAACGGGCATGGGCATGCCCATGTCGTGTGAACCCGATCGTGTGGGAGTTTTCGTGTCCTCTGCATCCCTGCCCGCGGCGAGCGTCGGTCTGACGACCCGCACCTCGGTCGAACCCGATGAGGGCGGCCATTTCGGCGTCTACGGCGGACGCCACGTGCCCGAGGCGCTGATGGCGGTCATCGAAGACGTGACCGCCACCTACCTCAAGATGCGCGCCGACGACGATTTCCTCAACGAACTCGACCGGCTGCAGCGGCATTACACGGGGCGGCCGTCACCGCTCTACGAAGCTGCTCGGCTGAGTGAATTCGCGGGTGGGGCACGGATCTTCCTCAAGCGTGAGGATCTCAACCACACCGGATCGCACAAGATCAACAATGTGCTCGGTCAGGCGCTGTTGGCCCAGCGGATGGGTAAGACCCGCATCATCGCCGAGACCGGAGCCGGTCAGCACGGGGTCGCCACCGCCACCGCGTGTGCCCTGCTCGGCCTCGAATGTGTCATCTACATGGGACGGGTGGACACCGACCGGCAGGCGCTCAACGTGGCCCGGATGCGGCTGCTCGGTGCCGAGGTGATCGCCGTGGACAACGGCTCGGCCACCCTCAAGGACGCCATCAACGAGGCGATGCGGGACTGGGTCACCAACGCGCACAACACTTATTACGCCTTCGGCACGGCTGCCGGACCGCACCCGTTCCCGATGATGGTGCGCGACCTGCAGCGTGTCGTCGGCCTGGAATCGCGGGCGCAGATCCTCGATCAGGCGGGACGTCTGCCCGATGCGGTGGTCGCCTGTGTCGGCGGCGGTTCCAACGCGATCGGCATCTTCCACCCGTTCATCGACGACGAGTCGGTGAAGCTGGTCGGTTACGAGGCGGCCGGCGACGGTGTGGAAACCGGCCGGCACGCCGCGACCTTCACCGGTGGCACGCCGGGTGCCTTCCAGGGCGCCTACTCCTACCTGCTGCAGGACGAAGACGGTCAGACCATCGAATCGCATTCGATCTCGGCGGGTCTGGACTATCCGGGTGTCGGTCCTGAGCACGCCTATCTGAAGGACATCGGCCGCGCCGACTACCGTCCGATCACCGATACCGAGGCGATGGATGCGCTCGCCCTGCTGAGTCGTCGCGAGGGCATCATCCCGGCCATCGAGTCGGCACACGCCGTCGCCGGTGCGCTCAAGCTGGGTGCCGAGCTGGGGGAGGGCGCCATCATCGTGGTGAGCCTGTCCGGCCGTGGCGACAAGGATGTGGATACTGCGGCCCGCTGGTTCCACTTGTTCGACCCGCCGCCCTCCCAAGACGAGGCCGCCGCCGAACACACCGCCGCCGCCGACAACGCCGCACAGACAGGAGCCGACGCATGACCGCGACCACCGGGCCGTCGAAGCTGGGGCCGGTCTTCGCCGGATGCCGGGCCGAGGGTCGTGCCGCGCTGATCGGTTACCTGCCCGTCGGTTTCCCGACCGTCGAGGATTCGGTGACCTCCTTCCGCACCATGGTCGACGCGGGCTGCGACATCATCGAGGTCGGCGTGCCGTATTCGGACCCGGTGATGGACGGCCCGACCATCCAGGCGGCCGCCGACACCGCTCTGCAGAACGGTGTCCGGGTGCGCGACGTCTTCACCGCGGTCGAGGCGATCGCCGCGGCCGGTGGCCAGTCGGTGGTGATGAGTTACTGGAATCCGGTGTTGCAGTACGGCGTCGACAAGTTCGCCCGCGACCTCGCCAACGCGGGCGGCGCGGGTGTCATCACCCCGAATCTGATCCCCGAGGAGGGTGCCGCCTGGCACGCCGCCTCCGACGACTATGGCCTGGACCGGATCTATCTGGTGGCGCCGTCGTCGACGCCCGAACGCATCGCCCTGACCGTCGACGCCTCGCGCGGCTTCGTCTACGCGGCGTCGACGATGGGTGTCACCGGCGCCCGCGACGCCGTCTCCGACATGGCACCTGACCTGTGCGCACGCGTGCGCGCCTACTCCGACATCCCCATCGGTGTCGGGCTCGGCGTCCGCAACCGTGAGCAGGCCGCCGAGATCGCCGCCTACTCCGACGGCGTGATCGTCGGTTCGGCACTGGTCACTGCGGCCCACGCCGGTCAGGACCGGTTGGCCGAACTGGTCGCCGATCTGGCCGAGGGTGTACGCGGCCGACACGCCACCGTCTGACCAAGGCGCCGGCACGCTAGGGTGGCTGCGTGACGCTGCCGACGACGACGCTGGCCTATATCCCGAGTCCGCCGCAGGGCGTGTGGGACCTGGGACCGTTCCCGCTCCGCGCCTACGCGCTGTGCATCATCGCCGGGATCGTCGTCGCCGTCTGGTGGGGAAACCGCCGGTGGGTGGCCCGCGGTGGCCAGCCCGGTGAAGTGCTCGACGTCGCCATCTGGGCGGTGCCGTTCGGTCTGATCGGTGGCCGGATCTATCACCTGATCACCGACTGGAAGACCTACTTCGGTGATGTTCCGGGCGGCAAGGATCCCATCGACGCCATTAAGATCTGGGACGGTGGTCTCGGTATCTGGGGTGCGGTCATCTTCGGCGCCCTCGGTGCCTGGATCGGTGCCCGCAGCCGCGGGATCCGGCTGCCGGCCTTCGGCGATGCGATCGCGCCCCCGATCCTGCTCGCCCAGGCGATCGGTCGGCTCGGCAATTACTTCAACCAAGAGCTCTACGGTCGGTCCACCGATCTGCCGTGGGGTCTCAAGATCTACGACCGCGTCGATGACAACGGGTATCGCGACCCCGGACTGATCAGCGGTGTCTCCAATGGGCACGTGGTCGACATCGTGCACCCGACATTCCTGTACGAACTGCTGTGGAACCTGCTCATCGTCGTGCTCCTGGTGGTCGTCGACCGCCGGTATCGGATCGGGCACGGCCGGCTCTTCGCGCTGTACGTCGCCGGCTACTGCCTGGGGCGCTTCGGTGTCGAACTGCTGCGCGACGACCATGCCTCGCTGATCGCCGGGGTCCGCGTCAACGTCTTCACCTCGGCCTTCTTCTTCGTGTGCGCGCTGATCTACTTCTTCCTGGCCACCAAGGGGCGTGAACAGGGGCTGAGCATCTACCACCCCGACCGTGCCGCCGAACTGGAACAGCAGGGTTTCGTCGGCTACATCGACGACCGCTACGACGACTACCCCGACGACACCGAGCTCGACGACACCGAGACCGAGCCCGACGAGGCTGAATCCGACGACACCGAGCCCGACGAGGCCCAGCCCGACGAGGCCGAGCCCGACGACACCGAGCCCGACGACACCGAGCCCGAAGCAGAAGCAGATGCCGAGGCGGACATCGCCGAGCCCAGCCCGGACACCCCAGACGCCTCCGACACCCCCGACGACTCCGACACGTCCCGTTCCTGACCCGACGCCCGTCGGATTTCTCACACCACCACCTGGGGATACGTCCATTTATGCAGCCGCGGTGTGACGGCGGTTCAGCTAGACTTGAATTTCGCGAAGTGCGGTCCGGCCACGCCGATCAGCCCCGGCGGTGAATCGACCTGGTTGCCGTGTTTCGCGCATTGTGCTCCACGGGCCAGCGCTGTCCCAGCGGACATCCAGCATGAGATTCGTCAGCGAATCGAGTGGAGGTAGAGATGTTGTTTTCTGCGCTTCCGGTCAAGCAGGGCCTGTACGACCCCGACAATGAAGTCGATTCGTGCGGTGTGGCGATGGTCGCCGATATCCATGGCCGACGCTCCCATTCGATTGTGGCCGATGGCCTTCTCGCGCTGGAGAATCTGGAGCATCGCGGGGCGGCCGGTGCGGAAGTCAACAGCGGTGACGGTGCGGGCATCCTGATCCAGCTCCCCGACGAGTTGCTGCGGGCGACGACCGACTTCGCCCTGCCTGCCCCGACCGCCGCCGGGGACAACACCTATGCGGCAGGCACCTGCTTCCTGCCCACCGACCCGGCTCTCCGTCGGGAGGCGATCGCCCGGGTGACGGCGTTGGCCGACGCCGAGGGCATCACGATCCTCGGCTGGCGGGAACTGCCCGTCGACGCCGCACGGGCCGACATCGGTCAGACCGCGGTCGACTGCATGCCGCAGATGACCCAGCTCTTCGTGACCGTGGATCCGCCGGCAGGTGGCGAGCGGATCGGCGGCATCGACCTCGACCGGTACATCTATCCGTTCCGCAAGCAGGCCGAGCGCGTGACCCCGGAGATCGCCGACGCCGGTACCGGCCTCTACTTCCCGTCGCTGTCGAGCCGGACCATCGTGTACAAGGGCATGCTCACCACGATGCAGCTGCCGCTCTACTACGACGACCTGCGCGACGAACGCTGCCTGAGTGCCGTCGCCATCGTCCACTCCCGGTTCTCGACCAACACCTTCCCGTCCTGGCCGCTGGCCCATCCGTTCCGCTTCGTGGCCCACAATGGTGAGATCAACACGGTGCGCGGCAACCGGAATCGGATGCGGGCGCGGGAGGCATTGCTCGAAACGGATCTGATCCCCGGCGACCTCAAGCGCGCGTTCCCGATCTGCACTCCGGAGGCCTCCGATTCGGCCTCCCTCGACGAAGTCCTCGAATTGCTGCACCTCGGCGGTCGCAGCGTGTCGCACGCGGTGATGATGATGGTTCCCGAGGCGTGGGAGAACGTCCCCGACCTCGAACCGAATCGGCGGGCGTTCCTGCAGTTCAACGCTTCGCTGATGGAGGCGTGGGATGGTCCGGCCTGTGTGACCTTCACCGATGGAACCGTGGTCGGTGCGGTGCTCGACCGCAACGGTCTGCGTCCGGGCCGCTGGTGGCAGACCCGGGACGGCCGCGTCATCCTGGCCTCGGAGGCCGGTGTACTCGGGGTGCCGGTCGACGAGGTGATCTCCAAGGGTCGGCTCGAACCGGGCCGGATGTTCCTGGTGGACACCGCGCAGGGCCGCATCATCCCCGACGAGGAGATCAAACGCGATCTCATCGGGGCCGAACCCTACGACGAGTGGCTGCACGCCGGGCTGCTCGACATCGCCACGCTGCCGCCGCGGCCGGTGTTCAAGCCCAACCACGACACGGTGATCCGCAGGCAGGTGTCCTTCGGTTACACCGAGGAGGATCTGCGCGTGCTGCTGACGCCGATGGCGGCGTCGGGGTACGAGCCGCTCGGATCGATGGGCACCGATACCCCGATTGCGGTGCTGTCCAAGCGTTCCCGGCTGCTCTACGACTATTTCGTCGAACTGTTCGCACAGGTGACCAACCCGCCGCTGGACGCGATCCGTGAGGAGATCGTCACCTCACTGGCGCGGGTGATGGGACCGGAACAGAATCTGCTGGCGCCGACGGCGGCGTCGTGCCGTCAGATCCTGCTGCATGCGCCGGTGATCGACAATGCCGACCTCGCCAAACTCGTGCATATCAACGACGACGGCGACAACCCCGGCTTGTCGGCCACGGTGCTGAGTGGCTTGTACGAGGTCTCGGACGGTGGTGCGGGTCTGGCCCGCGGTCTGGAGGATCTGCGTGCGCGCGCCACCCAGGCGATCGCCGAGGGGCACACGACGCTGGTCATCTCCGACCGGCACACCGATCGTGATCATGCGCCGATCCCGTCGCTTCTCGCGACGTCGGCGGTCCATCACCACCTGGTGCGGACCAAGGAGCGCACCAAGGTGGCGCTGGTGGTCGAGTCCGGCGACGCCCGCGAGGTGCACCACATCGCGCTGCTGATCAGCTTCGGCGCCGCCGCGGTGAACCCGTATCTGGCGCTGGAGTCCATCGAGGACCTCATCATCGAACGCGAGCTGATCGGCGTGCGGCCGTCGAAGGCGTTCCGGAACTACATCGAGGCACTGAGCAAAGGTGTGCTGAAGGTGATGAGCAAGATGGGCATCTCGACCATCAGCTCCTATACCGGTGCGCAGGCCTTCGAGGCGGTCGGGTTGTCGTCGGAGGTGGTGCGCGAGTACTTCACCCGCACGGTGTCGCGAATCGAGGGCGTCGGACTCGACGAACTCGCGCGCGAGGTGGCCATCCGTCATCATCGGGCGTTCCCGGAGAATCCGACCGAGCAGGTGTATCGGCGCCTGGAGATCGGTGGTGAATACCAGTACCGCCGTGAGGGTGAGTTGCATCTGTTCACCCCGGAGACGATCTTCCTGCTGCAGCATGCGACGAAGACCGGCCGCGAGGACATCTTCCAGAAGTACTCCGACGAGGTCGACGCACTGTCGGCCAAGGGCGGCACGCTGCGGGGTCTGTTCGAATTCGATCTCGATGCCCGCGAACCCATCCCGATCGAGGAGGTGGAGCCGGTCGAGGACATCATGAAGCGGTTCAACACCGGTGCCATGAGTTACGGGTCGATCTCCGCGGAGGCTCACGAGACGATCGCTATCGCGATGAATCGGATTGGTGCCCGGTCGAATTCGGGAGAGGGCGGCGAGGACGTCGACCGGCTCTACGACCCGGCCCGACGCAGCGCGGTCAAGCAGGTGGCGTCTGGGCGTTTCGGCGTGACCAGCGACTACCTCATCAACGCCACCGACATCCAGATCAAGATGGCGCAGGGCGCGAAACCCGGTGAGGGCGGACAGCTGCCCGCGTACAAGGTGTATCCGTGGATCGCCAAGACCCGGCATTCGACGCCCGGGGTCGCACTCATCTCGCCACCGCCACATCACGACATCTACTCGATCGAGGACCTGGCGCAGCTGATCCACGATCTGAAGAATGCCAACGCCGACGCCCGCATCCACGTGAAGCTGGTCAGTGCGGTCGGGGTCGGCACGGTCGCGACCGGTGTGTCGAAGGCACACGCCGACGTGGTGCTCATCTCCGGGCACGACGGTGGCACCGGTGCGTCGCCGCTGACTTCGCTCAAACATGCGGGGACACCGTGGGAGATCGGGCTGGCCGACGCGCAGCAGACGTTGATGCTCAACGGACTTCGCGATCGGATCACCGTGCAGTGCGACGGTGCGCTGCGCACTGGCCGCGACGTCATCATGGCCGCCCTGCTGGGCGCCGAGGAGTACGGTTTCTCGACCGCGCCGCTGATCGTGGCCGGCTGCATCATGATGCGGGTGTGTCACCTCGACACCTGCCCGGTGGGCGTGGCCACCCAGAATCCGGTGCTGCGCTCGCGCTTCACCGGGCAGGCCGATCATCTGGTGAACTTCTTCCGCTTCATTGCAGGCGACGTCCGTAAATACCTGGCGCAGTTGGGATATCGGACCCTCGACGAGGCGATCGGGCAGTCCCAGCGGCTGCGCACCGACACGGCGCTGGCGCACTGGAAGAGCAAGGGACTGGATCTGTCGCCGATCTTCGCCAAGGTCGAGGACAAAGGACCCAGTCGTCGCATCCGCGGCCAGGACCACGGACTGGACAAGGCGTTGGATCAGACGATGATCCAGCTGGCCGAGGGAGCGCTGGAGGACGCCCATCCGGTGACCTTGGAGTTGCCGGTGCGCAACGTGAACCGGACGGTCGGCACGCTGCTCGGGTCGCAGGTCACGCGCCGCTACGGTGCGGCCGGTCTGGCCGAGGACACGATCATCGTGCGGCTGAGCGGTTCGGCCGGGCAGTCGTTGGGTGCCTTCCTGCCGCCGGGCGTCACCATCGACCTGCGCGGCGACACCAACGACTACGTCGGCAAGGGGCTGTGCGGCGGAAAGATCATCGTCGCGCCGGATCCCGACGCGCTGTTCGTCGCCGAAGATCAGGTCATCGCGGGCAACACCATCCTCTACGGTGCGACCAGTGGTTCGGTGTACCTGCGCGGGCGGGTCGGTGAGCGGTTCTCGGTGCGCAACTCCGGGGCGACGGCCGTCGTCGAGGGCGTCGGCGACCATGCCTGCGAGTACATGACCGGCGGCCGGGTGGTCATCCTCGGCCCGACCGGACGCAACCTGGCCGCGGGTATGTCCGGGGGAATCGCGTTCGCCTACGACCTCGATCCGGCGAAGGTGAACATGGCGCTGGTCAAGCTGATGGTGCCCGACCCCGACGACCTGGCGTGGCTGCACGAGACGATCGCCCGGCACACCGAGTTGACGGGTTCGGCGATCGGGGCGTCGATGCTGGCCGACTGGCCGCGTCGCTGCCTCGGTTTCACCAAGGTGATGCCCACCGATTACAAACGCGTTCTGGATGCCGCCCGGATGGCCGAGGCGGAGGGACGCGACGTCGATTCAGCGATCATGGAGGCGGCTCGTGGCTGATCCACGCGGGTTCCTGGAGGTCCCGAAGAAAGAGGCGAAGTACCGTCCGGTCGGCGAGCGGGTGCAGGACTGGGATGACGTCTATCTGCACGATGAACCGTTGAAGGTGCTGGGGGAGGTGTCCACCCAGGCTCGACGGTGTATGGACTGCGGTATCCCGTTCTGCCACTCCGGTACCGCCGGGTGTCCGCTGGGGAATCTGATCCCGGAATGGAACGACCTGGTGCGGCGCGGCCGCTGGGAGGCGGCCAGTGCCCGCCTGCATGCGACGAACAACTTCCCGGAGTTCACCGGCGCGGTCTGCCCCGCACCCTGCGAGGCGGCCTGCGTGTTGTCGATCTCCGAGCAGTCGACCGGCGGTGCCGTGACGATAAAACGGATCGAGAAGACGATCGCCGACGAGTCGTGGGCGGAGGGCATCCTCGGCCCGGAGGCGCCCGGTGCACGGTCGGGGCGCTCGGTGGGCGTGGTCGGATCGGGGCCTGCCGGTCTGGCGGCTGCTCAGCAGCTGACCCGGGCCGGCCATGAGGTCACCGTCTACGAACGCGACGACCGGCTCGGTGGTCTGCTGCGCTACGGCATCCCCGAATATAAGTTGCAGAAGTCCGACATCGACCGCCGGATCGCCCAGATGCGTTCGGAAGGAACACAATTCGTCGTCAACTGCGATGTCGGGACCGATATCTCGGTGGCGCAACTGCGGTCCCGGCACGAAGCGGTGGTCCTCGCGATCGGGGCCCTGGAGGCACGTGACAACCCGGTGCCGGGACGGGATCTGGCCGGTGTGCATCTGGCGATGGAACATCTGGTGCCCGCCAACCGGGAATGTGAGGGCGACGGGCCGTCGCCGATCACGGCTGCGGGCAAACATGTCGTGATCATCGGCGGTGGCGACACCGGCGCGGACTGTCTGGGCACCGCGCACCGTCAGGGTGCGGCGTCGGTCGTCCAGCTCGATTACAACCCGGAGCTGCCCGGCGACCGCGACGACGTGCGGTCGCCGTGGCCGACCTGGCCGCTGATCATGCGGACCTCCAGCGCGCACGCCGAGGGTGGCGAGCGCAAGTATCAGGTGGCCGTGCAACGGTTCACCGGTGACGGCGCGGGCAACGTGACCACGATGGTGCTCGCCGAGGTGGAGGTGACCCGTGAGCCCGACGGCAGGCGGGTCGTCAGTCCGGTCGGCGAAGAGTTCGAAATCCCCTGTGAACTGGCGCTTTTCGCAATCGGTTTCGCTGGGGTGCAGCCGTCGGTGTTGCTCGACGACCTCGGGTTGGCGACAAACCGGCGCGGGGTGCTCGGCTGCGGCAGTGACTGGCAGACCGACACGCCCGGTGTGTTCGTCTGCGGTGACGCACATCGGGGTGCATCGCTGGTCGTGTGGGCGATCGCCGAGGGACGCTCGACCGCCCGCGCGGTCGACGAATTCCTCATGGGTGCTTCCGATCTGCCGTCGCCGGTACGACCGTCCGCGTTGCCGCTGTCGGTGCTGTGACGGCTGACATCGGGACGAACATCGGATGGCCGATCGGTGCGCACCGGTTCGGGGGGTCAACGTCGGATTCGGGACGGGACTAAGGTGGGTTTGTGACTCGGCGAACGAAGATTGTCTGCACCATGGGACCGGCGACCAACTCTGACGAGCGGGTCAAGGAGCTTGTCGAGACCGGAATGGATGTCGCTCGACTGAACTTCAGTCACGGCGCCCACGAGGACCACGCCGACGTGTACGCCAAGGTTCGGCGCGCGTCGGACGAGGCGCAGAAGGCCGTCGGTGTGCTCGCCGACCTGCAGGGACCCAAGATCCGACTCGGCCGTTTCGACGGCTGCGGCGGTTCGACGCAGTGGGAGACCGGTGACGTCGTGCGTATCACCGTCGACGATGTCGAGGGCACCCACGATCGGGTCTCGACCACCTATCCGCATCTGGCCGAGGATGCCACCCCCGGGGATCGCCTGCTCGTAGACGACGGCAAGGTCGGGTTGGTCGTGTCGTCGGTGGACGGCTCGGACGTGGTGTGCACCGTCACCGAGGGCGGCCCGGTCAGCAACAACAAGGGGCTGTCGCTGCCCGGCATGAAAGTGTCGGTGCCCGCACTGTCGGAGAAGGACATCGCCGACCTCGAGTTCGCACTCGAACTCGGCGTCGACATGATCGCGCTGTCCTTCGTGCGCAGTCCCGCCGACATCGAACTGGTCCACGAGGTGATGGATCGGGTCGGACGGCGGATCCCGGTGATCGCGAAGCTGGAGAAGCCCGAGGCCATCGAGAATCTCGAGGCGATCGTGCTGGCCTTCGACGCGATCATGGTGGCGCGCGGCGACCTGGGCGTCGAACTCCCGCTCGAAGAGGTCCCGCTGGTGCAGAAGCGTGCCATCCAGATGGCGCGGGAGAATGCCAAGCCGGTGATCGTGGCGACACAGATGCTCGACTCGATGATCGAGAACTCGCGCCCGACCCGCGCCGAGGCCTCCGATGTCGCCAACGCCGTGCTCGACGGTGCTGACGCGGTCATGCTGTCGGGGGAGACCTCGGTGGGCAAGTATCCGCTGGAAACGGTCGCCACCATGGACCGGATCGCACGTGCGGTCGAGGGCGGCAGCCGCGACGTGCCGCCGCTGTCGCATGTGCCGCGGACCAAGCGTGGCGTCATCTCCTACGCGGCGCGCGACATCGGCGAACGACTGGAGGTGAAGGCGCTTGTCGCGTTCACCCAGTCCGGCGACACCGTCCGGCGCCTCGCGCGGCTGCATTCGCGGTTGCCGCTGCTGGCCTTCACCCCGACGCAGGCGGTGCGCAGCCAGCTGGCCCTGAGCTGGGGTACCGAGACCTTCATCGTCGACCGCGTCGACACCACCGACAACATGATCGACCAGGTCGATCATCAGTTGATGCGGATCGGGCGCCTCAAGGAGGGGGACGTGGTGGTGGTCGTCGCGGGTGCCCCACCCGGCACGGTCGGTTCGACGAACATGATCCACGTGCACCGGATCGGCGAGCAGGACCACTGATCTGCCCGGTCGCCGGGACGCCTCGGGGGCACCCGTAGGGTTGTGTGTCATGACTGCCGAACAATCCGAGGATCTCGGTCAACTGCTCACGTTGCTCGACGTGGAACGACGCGACGAGGATCTGTTCATCGGACAGCATCCCGAGCAGGTGACGGCGCGGACCTTCGGTGGTCAGTTGCTCGGACAGGGTGTGGTCGCCGCGGCGCGCACCCTGACGCGGGGTAACCCGCCGATCCATGCGCTGCACGCGCACTTCATCCGGGGCGGAGACGTCAAGCAGCCGATGGAGTATCACGTCGCCCGGTTCCGGGACGGTAAGTCGTTCGCGAACCGGCAGGTGACGGCGATGCAGAATGGCGAGGAGATCTTCACGATGCTCGTCGCCTTCCAGGACAACGCGGCAGGCCTCGAACATGCGGTGGAGATCCCGCAGGTTCCATATCCGGAGGAATTGCCTTCTCTCGGTGAGCATTTCAAAGGTTTCGAGGATCGCATCGCGACGTTTGTCAATGCGTTGCACCCGATCGACATCCGTTTCGCCAACGACCCGACCTGGAAGGTGCGAGAGGCGGGACGCAAGCTCACCGACAACCGCGTGTGGATGAAGGCCGACGGCGTCATGCCCGACGATCCGATCATGCACGTCGCCGCGATGTGTTACGCCTCCGACACCACGGTGCTCGACTCGATCATCACCACGCACGGATTGTCCTGGGGTATCGATCGGCTGTTCGCCGCGACGGTGAATCACTCGATGTGGTTCCATCGCGAGTTCCGCTTCGACGACTGGATGCTGTACGCGACCCGATCGCCGGTCGCCACCGGATCACGGGGCATGGGTTCGGGTCGGTTCTGGATGCGTGACGGCACGCTGGCGACGTCGGTCGTGCAGGAGGCACTGATCAAGTACTTCCCGCCGAAGAACTGAGCTTTGGCACACTGGACGGCATGACCACACCGCCGGGATATGAGCCGGTCCCCGGGGGCTATTCGTCCCAGTGGGGATATCAGGCGCAGCCGCCGACATTCTGGCTGGACCCCGGGCCGAGTCTGCCGCGACGGTCCTGGCAGCGGCGCAGTCGCCGTCCGGTGATCGCGCTCAGTGTCGTCGGTGCGGTGCTGCTCGCGGTGCTGGCCGTGCTCGCGCTGTCCGTCGGGGTGATACGCGGGCTGAGTTTCGACGCCGACGGTCAGGTTGCGGTCGACTGCGAGACCCGGACCGCGACCGTGGCCGGTGGCGGACGGATCGCGGCAGGCGACGAGGTGACGATCTTCGCGGCGACCGGCGCCCGGCTGGGGTCGGCGAAACTGGTGGACCTCGGATCGGGACCGGGCGCGCGGGATTGCGTGCTCGGGTTCACGGTGTCCGATGTCGATGTGGTCGACGGTGGTTATGTGGTCGCGCTGGGGAAGGTCTACTCCCAGACGGTCACCGAGGATGCGCTTCGATCGGGTGTGGTTCTGCGCCCGGTGTGAGGCCGATTCGGGCGGGATCGTCGGGATTGATCCGGGCGAATGCCGAGCGGATCAGCGCCGCACCCCACAGCATCAGCCACACCGACATGCCGCCGACCTGTATCCGCTGCGCCAGGCCGAGCCGGTAATTGCCGGTCAGATTGTCGGCCACCAGCATCCATACCGTCGCCAGGGCGACGATCACCAGTATCGCGGTGCCCGCGATGCGCAGCAGCGGCCATGCGTCGCGCCGCAGTGCGGCGACACTGCCTGCGACCATCACGGTGAAGATGGCGAAGACGGCCAGCGTACTGGTCAGGGCGTGGACGTGATGGAGCTGAGGGAGCAGTCCGCTCGGCTCGGTGCGGCAGCCGGGGTCGAGTCCGGCGATACATTCGATCGGCAGAAGTGCATCGGCGATGGTCGCCGCCCCGAAAGCGGCCAGTGCCGCGATCGCGGTGATCGGTATCGCCCGGCGCACGGCCGGACGGGGAACCAACAGCAGGATGCCCGCCAGTAGCGAGCACACCCCGGTGGTGACATCGCCGGCCACGTACACCAGTCGGTGGGGACGGTGCTCCGAGTCGAGCTCGCTGAGGAAGGTGCGCATCGGGTCGAAGGGTGAGGGCCAGCAGAACTCGAGAACCCACGACGAATAGCAGATGCCTGCGATGGCGATCAGGACGCCGGCAACGATGACGCGCGGTTTGACTGTGTCGGACACCCGACCAAGGCTAGTCGCAGGCGATAAGCGGAAGTGCCTGGTAGGAGCCCTGATCCGACGAATCGGATAAGTCCGGCAATGCGGTGGCCCGGGTTTGCCGCCAGTGCGCGCGGAATCCTCTGCTCGGTCCCGCATGGCGGTTTACACTCGCACTGTCGGCCGCTCGGTCGGCTGTAGATCCGCCCCAAACAGTGGAGGCCGGTATGGCAAATCCTGACCCGACCAGTACCGAACTGGGCCCCGTCGACTATCTCGTCATCGAGTGGACCGACGGTCGTCCGACCGGCGAGGCCATTCCCTATCTGATCGATCTCGTCGATCGCGGCATCGTGCGGATCATCGACATCACCTTCGTGCAGAAGGACGACGCCGGTGTCGTCACCGAGATCGCGATCGATGAACTCGGGGCCGATTTCGCTGTATTTGACGGTGCTGCAACAGCTTTGCTCGGGTCCGATGATGTGTCCGAGGCGGCTGCGGTACTCGCCCCGGGAACTGCTGCGGCCATCGTCGTCTGGGAGAACGTCTGGGCGGCACCCTTCGCCGCGGCGGTGCGCCGCAACGGCGGGCAGGTGGTGGCCTCGGGTCGGATCCCGGTGGATGCGCTACTCGCCACCCTCGAACCGCAGGTCTGAACAGGCCGCCCCGCTCACCACTTGAAGGAGGACGTCATGCCAGGATTGCTTCGCGGAGTGGTACGTACCGCTGCCGTCGCCGGAACCGCGACCGCCGTGCGCAACGGGGTCAGCAGGCGCCAGGCGAACCGATGGGCACAGCAGGATTCGCAGCAGGCGCAGGCTGCGGTCGACCCGGGCCAGTTCCCGCAGGCGCAGACACCGGTGACCGGTGCACCGCCTGCGCCGCCCGCACCGGTGGCGGGCCCGTCGACCATCGACCAGCTCAAGGATTTGGGCGCGCTCTATCAGCAGGGCATTCTCACCGAGGATGAGTTCGCCGCGCAGAAGGCCAAGATTCTCGGTTCCTAGGGTCGGTGCTTTCTACTGAAGCGCCCCGCGCGACGTGTCCTTGACGTCGACCCCGGACCGGCCGAGCATGCGGGCGCTGCTGAGCAGCCCGGCCACGATCGCGGCCGCGGCGGCATACCCGAGTCCGTCCGGCGGATGAATGTTGGATACGCAGTTGCGGTCGGCATCGCTGGGATTCGACGGTGCCCCGTGGGTCAGGTAGACCCCCAGGCTGTCGGCGACCGACAGCCCGGGGCGTTCGCCGATCACCACGATGACCGTCGATACGCCGAGAGCGACGCCGATCGGGTCACCGATCGCGACGCGCGACTGGGTGGCGATCACCGGCGCTGCGATCCGATATTGCGGTCCTAGGATGTCGACCAGTGCACCGAACAGTCCGGGACCGTGGGTGTCGAGGGCTCGCGGGGAGAGTCCGTCGGCGAGCACGATGGCGAGGTCGGCGGTGCCTGCCGGCAGGGCGGTGAGATCGCGGGGGAGCCGACCGAGATCGGGCCGTCGTAGATACTCCGCGCGCGACGCCGCGCGGCTGGCGATGTGCACCGGGTCGCCGACGCCGAGGCCGGCGATCCGGGATGTCAGTTCGTCGACGTCGAGCGGATCGTGGACGGCGTCGCGGGCGGCGGCATGTGCGGCCTGGAACTCCAGAACCCGTTGGGTGGGGAGAGAATTGCCGCTGCGGCCCAATCCGATCCGCGCCTGGGTGGTGCGACGCAGATCCGCCCAGAGGTCACCGCCGCGGCTTTCCGGTACCGCTTCTTCGCTCATGAACCGGCCGCCAGTGCCCGCAGCGGGGAGTGTGCCGCGTCCACCGGCAGCACGCGTCCGGCGTCGTCGGCCATTCCGAGCCGACGCAGCCATTCCTCGAATTCGGGTGCGGGGCGCAGGTTGAGCGCTTGACGCACATACAGCGCGTCGTGAAACGACAGGCTCTGGTAACCGAGCATCACGTCGTCGGCACCGGGCACGGCGATGACAAAGGCGGCGCCGGCGACCCCCAATAGCGTGAGCAGGGTGTCCATGTCGTCCTGGTCGGCCTCGGCGTGGTTGGTGTAGCAGACGTCGACGCCCATCGGGAGCCCGAGCAGTTTGCCGCAGAAGTGATCTTCGAGCCCGGCCCGGATGATCTGTTTGCCGTCGTAGAGGTATTCCGGGCCGATGAAGCCGACGACGGTGTTGACCAGCAGTGGATCCAGCTTGCGAGCCACCGCGTACGCGCGCGCCTCCAACGTCTGCTGGTCCACCGGTTTGCCGCCGACGCCCCGGTGCGCGCCGGCCGACAGCGCCGATCCCTGCCCCGTTTCCAGATACATGACGTTGTCGCCGACAGTGCCGCGCCGCAAGGATCGGCCCGCCTCATTTGCGGCACGCAGCAGAGCCAGATCGACGCCGAATCCGCGATTGGCGGCCTCGGTTCCGGCGATCGACTGGAACACGAGGTCCACCGGCAGGCCTTGCTCGATGAGGTCGACCGTGGTGGTGACGTGGGAGAGGACACACGACTGCATCGGTATGGCATAACGCTGCCGGATATCGTCGAGCAGCCGCAGCAGGTCGGCGGTGGCGCGTGGCGAATCGGTGGCCGGGTTGATCCCGATCACCGCGTCGCCGCACCCCATCAGCAAGCCGTCGAGGGTGGCGGCGGCGATACCTCGCGGATCGTCGGTGGGATGGTTGGGTTGCAGTCGCGTCGAGATCCGGCCGGGCAACCCGATCGTGGTGCGGAAGGCCGCGGTGACCGAGGTCGCCGCGGCAACCAGGACGAGATCCTGGTTGCGCATGATCTTGCTGACCGCCGCCACCATCTCCGGGGTGAGGCCGGGCGCGACCGCGCGTAGCCGGGAGGCGCTGTCGGGCGCGGTCGACACGGTGAGCAGCCAGTCGCGGAACCCGCCGACCGTCAGGTGTGCGATCTCGGCGAAGGCGTGCCGGTCATGACTGTCGATGATGAGCCGGGTGACCTCATCGGTTTCGTAGGGCACGAGTACCTCGTCGAGGAACGCCGATAGCGGCACGTCGGCCAATTGCCATGCGGCGGCGGCGCGTTCGGCGTCGGATTCGGCGGCGCAGCCGGCCAGTTCATCGCCGGACCGACGCGGTGTCGCCTTGGCCATGAGTTCGACGAGCCCGTCGAAGGCGTAGGTCGTACCGGCGATGGTCTGGATGAACGTCATGGTGGCAGCCAGTTTAGGGTGGACCGCCGGAGTGTGCAGGCGGGAGCGTGGGAGTTGCGGCGGTGAACAGCGTGCGCGCGTAGGCCGACATCGCCGCACCGGCGGCGAGGAGGGGCTGCGTCGACCGGGTGGTCCGGGCGAGAATGAACCCGCCCTCCAGTGCTCCGACGACCGCCTCGATCAGCGAGCGAGCATCTTCGTCGGCCAGTCCCCGGCCGACGAAGAAGGCGGTGCCCCCGGCGAACCAGGCGTCGATCACCTCGGCGGCCGCGGCGCGGACCGTCGGTTCGGTGTCGGCGACCTCGCCGGCGATCGTGCCGACCGGGCACATGTTCATCCAGCCGCTGGACTCGACGGTCTCGGCGGCGGCGGCGAAGGCGGCCTCCACGGCGGTGGGAATGTCGTCGTACGGGGAGAGCAGCCCGACGACGAGTTCGCCGTACGCAGCTCCCGATTGCCGCAGCGCGGCAGCGGCGATGTCGCGTTTGCCGCCCCCGAAATGGTGATAGAGCGAACCGATGGGGGCGTCGGAGGCGTCGGCGATCTGTTTCATGCCGGTGGCCGCGTAGCCCTGCCTGCGCATGAGCTCCGCCATCGCGACCACGATCCGGTTTTCGGTCTTCACCCTGGTCATTCTAGAACATTCATTCTAGAATGGCTGTTCTAGCCACTCATTCACGACTGTTCGGAGGACGGATGCGCGCGATCGAGATACCTGCCGGAACTATCGAGTACGTCGAAGAGGGTCAGGGTCCGCCGGTGGTGCTGCTGCACGGTCTGCTGATCGACCACACGGTGTGGGATCGGGTGATCCCGTTGCTGCCGAAGGGGTTTCGGTATATTCGACCCAATCTTCCACTCGGCTCTCACCGGGTGCCGCTCCGCGCCGACGCAGATCTGTCGTTGGCCGGGCAGGTTGCGGTCGTTGCCGACTTCCTGGCGGCCCTCGACCTGGCGGACGTCACTCTGGTGCACTCCGACTGGGGTGGCGGCCTGTTTCTGACCGCACTCGGTCGCGACGATCGGGTGAGCCGGATGGTGATCCTGCCTTGCGAAGCCTTCGACAACTTCCCGCCGGGGCTCCCCGGGAAGATGATCGGCATCGCCGTCCGCATCCCCGGCGGCATGGTGTTCGCCGCCCGCCAGTTGCGGGTGGGCTGGCTGCGCCGGTTGCCGATCCTCTACGGGCAGATGATCGCCAAGCCGATGCCGAGCGCGATGATGCGGCACTGGACGGATCCGATGCTGCAGGACAAGGACATTCGGCGCGACATGATGAAATACCTCGCGGTGTTCACCTCCGGTGAGATCGACGACGCCGACGATCTGGTCGCCAAGACTGAGGCTCTCGCCGGCTTCACCGGCGATGTGCTCGTGTTGTGGTCTCCGGACAACAAGGTGATGCCACCCGAACACGGGCCGCGGCTGGCCGAACTGATCCCGGGTGCCCGGTACCGGGAGATCCCGGGCGCGCGTGTGCTGTCGATGCTCGACGACCCGGAGGCTGTCGCCGCGGAGATGTCGTCATTCTTGACCGCTTCGCGCGATCAGTCGACCCGACGGTAGCGGGTCGGGTCTGGATGGACCGCGACTTGCCCGGCGGCGATCAGCCGCTCCAGGTGCAGGGTCGCGGTCCGTTCCTCCACGGCTTCGACGTACGGTGCGCGCACATGGGCGCGATAGACCAGTCGGTGGTCCACGATCTCGGCGAGGCTGCGCGGTTCGCCGAGGAATTCCAGCAACCGGGTCTCGCGACTGAGCAGTTTGTCGCGATACGCCCGCAGGCGCACCTGGAATTCGGGGCGACCTTCCACCACCCCCTTCTGGTGGAAGGTGCCGTACCAGCGGGCATCGATCGCGTCGACCACATCCATCGACGTCAGAAAGTCGTCGACGCTACTGTCCCGGTCGCCGTACATCGGACCGAAAGAGGTCAGGTCGATGTCGGCGAGGTACAGGAAACCGTCCGGCTCGACCAACAGACCGCAGTGGCCGGGAGTGTGCCCCGGCAGATGGATCAGCGTCGCGGTTCGGTCACCCAGGTCGAAGGCGTGTCCGTTCGGCAGCGGACCGACCTCGCGGGTCGGCGGCAGGGCGAACTGCGAGTCGATGAACTGCTCGACCACGCGGCGTTCGGGTGGCGCCAACCCGTACTGGGACACCATGACCTCGGTCGAGGCGACCGCGGGCGCGTCGAGGTGGTGCGCGTACGCGGGGGTGTCGAAGTATTTGAGTCCCGCGATGTGATCCTCGTGCGCATGGCTGATCAGCACGGCATCGGCGCCGACCGGGTCGTGGTCCAGTGCGAGTGACGGGTCGACGACCAGCACGCCGTCGGAACCGTGGACAACCACGGAGTTGCCATAGGGGACGGCGCCGAGATTGTCCGCCATCAGAACGGACACCTGGCCGAACCGGCGGTCGGTGAAACTCACGTCTGGAGTTCGTCGATGGTGAATCCGATCTTCACGGTGACCTGGAAATGCGCGATGGCCCCGTCGCTGATGTGACCGCGCGTACCGACGACCTCGAACCAGTCGAGGTGATCCACCGTCTTCGACGCGCGGCTGACGGCGTTGCGGATGGCATCGTCGATGCTGGTCGACGAGGATCCGACGACCTCGATGACGCGATAGACGTGATCACTCATGGCGTTTGTCCCTTCCGTCCCTGGCTCAATCCACCCGGTGTCGATGTTGTCCTGTGTCGATGCCGTCCTGGGCAGATGCGTACTGCCCTCAGGTCTACCAGCACGCGTCGGTCGCGACGTCCGGATTGGATGGCTGGACGGATCGGCCGGTGGCGTGCGCGCCGGTGCCTATCATCGACACCCATGACCACATCTGCCGACGCTGACCGGGGGAGCCGACGATGCCCGTGTCTGTCGGGGCTCACGCTCGACGACTGCTGCGGCCCGATCCTGGCCGGGCGTCGACGCGCACCGACCGCGGAGGCCCTGATGCGGTCCCGGTTCACCGCCTTCGCCGTCGGTGATGTCGACTATCTGATCCGTAGCTGGCATCCCGACACCCGGCCGGCGCAGCTCGATCTCGACGACTCCCTGATCTGGTACCGGTTGGACATCGAATCAGTCAGTGCTGGAACGCCGTTCGACTCGGTCGGGCGGGTTTCGTTCGTCGCCTATCATCGCGGTCCGGGTGGGCGGGGCGAACTGCGCGAGTTCAGCCGGTTCGTGAAGGTCGACGGCGAGTGGCTCTATGTCGACGGGGACGTCGGTTGACCTCGCCGGGCGGTTCGGCGCGGCGCGGGCGTGGACGTCCGCCGGGACCTCCGGTCGATCCGGAGGTCCGTCGCGAGCGATTGCTCGACGCCGCCGAGGCGGCGATCCGCGAGTCTGGTGCGGCGGTCGGGCTCGCCGAGGTGGCGGCCACCGCCGGGCTCACCAGATCGGCGGTCTACGCGGCCTTCGCCGATCGCGACGCGGTGATCGATGCCCTGGCACACCGGCATGCCCGGGCGATCATCGCCAGGCTCGGTGAGATCCTCGCCGATGTCGACGATCCGATGGAACAGACCCGCGCCAGTCTGGACATCCTGGCCTCCTGGTTCGATGACGAACCAGTGCTCGCCCGACTGTTGGCCGGACGGTTGGATGGCCCGGTGCGGGCCGGTGGCGGGGTGATCGTGTCCGCGATCGCCGACATCTTGCGCGCCGGATTCCGGGCGCGGGGTGGGGACGAGGCTGCCGCCGAGCCGTGGGCGCATGCGCTCGTCGGTGCGGTCGCGTCGACGATCGCCTGGTGGTCGGAGACGCGCACGATGAGTCGCGGTCAGGTGGTCGAGTATCTGTTCGTGCTGGTCTGGGGCGGCTTCTCAGGAGCGGAACGTGGCGGTGATTGACGCCGCCGCATGAAAAAGACACACTGTGTTTTATGATGACTGTGACTGCTCAAACCGCCGCGTCGATCACCGGCGCGCAGAACTGGTCGTCGGTTCGTGAGGAGTTTCCCGACCGGGTCGACGCGATGGCGAGCGGCCTGATGGTCGGCGACCCGGCCGCCGACGCGGTGATCGCGGAGATGTTCTCCGAGGTCGGCTGGTCATGGTCGGACATCGTTGCGGCGCTGGATGATCCGGACGGTCTCGACTCGGCGCCACCGGCACTTCGGGCGTTCGGAAAGCAGGCGTGCTCACCGCCGGAGTGGTTCGACGACGCGTTGCTCCGGGCTGGGGCAGACGCCTGGTGGCGGTTCGGTTCGTTGCAGTCGAGCACTCTCTATCAGTCGCTCATCTACGGATATCAGGCGCGCGGCTTCATCAAGCCACTCGTCTCCACCGGGCGGCTCACCGAGGGGACCTGGGATCGCGTGCAGGCGACGGCCCGGTGGGTGACCCTGGCGACCGCACCCGGACTGATGACCCCCGGAGCCGCCGGTTGGGTGGAGACGCTGCGCATCCGGCTCGTGCACGCGATGGTCCGCCACCATCTGCGGTCGGATCCGGACTGGGATGACGCGGCGTGGGGTGTTCCGATCAACCAGACCTACGCGCAACTGACCATCACCGCCGGCTTTCTGGTGTTGCCCATGCGCATCGCCAAAGACTTCGGTATCCGCTACTCGCGGGCCGAGCTGGAGGCGATCACCCACATGTGGCGGTGGATCGGCTGGGTGATGGGCGTGGACGACGAGTTGCTTCCGACCAGCTTCGGCGACGCCCAACTGACCTACCGGATCTCACAGCAGTTCCGCCTGCAGCCCGACGAGGAGTCGAAGGTGCTGGTCCGCGCGCTGTTGGACGACGGCTACCGAACCGATCTCGGGTTGCCGGGGCCGCTCAACGGGGCAGTTCATGCGGTGTCGCGGCCATTCCTGCGGGCACTGTTCGCGGCCATCTCCACCCGGTGGGTGGATGAGGACATCGCCGCTGCGATGGGGTTGCGGGCCACGGTGCTGCACCATGTCGTCGACCTTGCCCGGCCGATTGTGTGGTCGCGCGAGATGGTCCGCGCCACCGGTCTACTCGGCTCCGAACGGGTTGTCGCCCAGCGGGAATTGCGGCTCGTCACCGGCCGCCTGGGTCTGGACCTGCAGGATCTGCAGGTCGTCGGCAGCAGATATGCGGGCGCCGACAAGGGCTGCCTGGAAACCGTGGCCTGATCGGGGGCACTTTGATCTGACGCGCGCCTACGTGGTCTGGGCCGTTGGCTCAGACCTGTTCGGGTGCAGCTGATTTCAGTCGTCGTTGCCGGGGAGTCCGTAAATGAATCCCAGGCCGATGATCACGCACGAAACAAAGGCCACAGCCGGCATCACCCACATTGCGCTCATAGCCTCGAGCCTACCGGCGGCGGTGTTCGGCGGTAGGGGATTTGGTCCCAATCCCGGGTATTCACAGACGGGTGGGCGGCGGCCGGAGAGGTCGAACGATCCGCCCGTTCAGCCGTGGCGGGTGACCCAGTCGAGCAGCCCGGTGGTCTCGCGCCAGTCGGCGCGGATGCGGTCTACGAGTTCAGGAGTGTGGATGACCGGATCGAAACCGTATTCCTTGCTCACGGTCAGGCTCTTGTGCCGCAGCAGATCGATACGGGGATGGTCGGCCGACCACCCGCGTGGAGCAGTCTTGACCCGGTCGCCGCCGATGGTCCAGCCGGCTTCGGCGAGGGTGTTCAGGATGCGTTCGAGTTCACCGCCGCGGCGGTCGTCGTCGATCGCGGTGCGGATGGCGGCAAGACGCTCGGGTGTCGCCTGGTAGAAGCCGGACGCGATCATCACCCCGGGGGCACCGAGCTGTACGTAGTAGCCGGTCGCGGGGCCGACCGCGACGAACGCCCCCTGATGGGTTTTGTACGGTGTCTTGTCCTTGGCGAACCGCACGTCGCGGTACGGCCGGAAGATCTTCGCGGAGCCGAACTCTTCGGCGAGATCGTCGCCGAGCGCGATCATCGGTGTCGCGACCGCGTCTTGATAGACATGCTTGTTCGCGTCCCAGAACACCTTGGAGTTGTCGATCTCGAGGTCGTCGTAGAAGTCGAGCGCGGCTTCGGTGAAACCCTGGAACGTCATGAGGTCCGAGCCTACGCCGGGTGTCTGCGATGTGGTGGCGGTCACTGGCTGCGCGGCATCCTCTACGATGACCCCAACTTGGTCAGGAGAAGGACGACGGTGCGCTGCCCCCGGCAGATGGATGCTGTTGCGCTAGGGGGTTCGAGGTCATGCACCCGAGGGTTGCCGCCGCACTGCGCGTCGGGCTGGGTGGGCTCATCCGGACGGTGGACCGGGCCGCGGCCGCCGACGGTCGAGCGTTCGATCCCGCCGAAATCTTTGCACCACACACTGATTCACGCCGATTCGGGTGGACGCATTACGGCGTCATGATCCCGGACCTGCCGGCACCACACAACTTCTTCTCGGTGATGTCGCTGATCGGCGCCACCGGCTCGGTGGCCTTCGACGACGACGCCGCACTGGTCGCCGAACCCCGCCGAAACGCGTCGGTGGTCGCGGGCACGGCGGCCAGTCACCCCGCTCATTTCGGCAACTACCGGATCGGGTCGGACTTCCGTTCGCGCCCGGATGGTTCGCTGGTCGCCTTCGGTGAGGACCTACTGCTCACCGGTACCTACCCGGATCGTCGCCTCACCGGGAGCCTCGACGGCGTCGACATCGATCTGCGGCTCCATCACACCGACAAGGTGTCGTGGTTCTTCCGGACCCCGGTGTACCGGCATCTGAGCCTGTTGACGGAGTACTCCGGCACCTTCACCCACGCCGGCGAGGTGACTGCCGCATCCGGTCTGTGTGCCTTCGAGTACGGTGCCTGCCCCAGCCCTTACGTCCTGCGCTCATGCCCGCTGCCGACAGCGGTGAAGGCGCCGTTGGACTATTTCGTCTACCACGTCGTCAATCTCGACGACGACAATCAAGTACTACTGAGCCAGTATTCGATCGATGGTGTGCCGTTGATGACCACGGCGTTGCACCGGTCCCGTACGAGTTACGGCACCAGGTTCGCCGACGTCGATTTCAGCGTCGTCGAGTTGCGGGACGAGCCGGAGCCGACCCCGTACGGGGTGCCGATGCGGTTGCCCGCGTCGACCAGATTCGTCGTCCGTGATCGTGATGGTGGGTGCTGGCTCGATCTGACCACCGAGATGGACAGCCCGTTCATCTTCGGGTTGGGCACCGGTTTCGTGAGTGGTTTCCGGCATACCGCGACCTGGCGTGGTGAACACGTCGAGGGTCGGGGATATGTCGAATACATCGATCGGCGACGGTGATCGGTCGGTGGTGGCGCTGAAGAGGAGTGAGATGGAGATTGCGGGCAAGGTCTTCGTGGTGACGGGGGCGGGGAGCGGCATCGGACGTCAGGTGGCGATCGGGCTGATCGAGCGCGGCGGTATCGTCGCCGGTGCCGATCTCAACGAGGCCGGTCTCGCCGAGACGGCAGCGTTGGTCGCCGACCCGGACCGGTTCTCCTCGCACCGCCTCGACGTCTCCGATCACGAAGCGGTGCAGCGGTTCCCGGACGAGGTGTCGGCGACGCACGGGCAGGTCGACGGTCTGTTCAACATCGCCGGGATCGCGCAGGATTTCGAGACGGTCGCCGAGGTCACCGATGAACGCATCGAGAAGCTGATGCGGGTGAACTTCTGGGGGACCGTGTGGATGACCCGCGCGTTCCTGCCCCTGCTGGAGGCCCGACCAGACGGCGCGGTGATCATGAACACCTCGAGCCTGTCGGCGCTGGTACCGGTTCCCGGTGCGGCGATCTACGGCGCCTCTAAGGCTGCGGTGGCGCTGTTCGGCTACGGTCTCGCACAGGATCTGCGCAAGCGGTCGAAGGTCACCGTGACCACCGCGATCCCCGGCACCATCTGGACCGAACTCGTGCGAAAGAGTGCGGTCGCACTGGGCACCCCGGAGTTCGTGGCCCGCTCCTTCGCGATGAAACCGGAGAAGGCGGCGCGACGGATGATCGAGACCACCCGGAAGGGGCGTATGCGGGTGGTCGTCGGCAAGGACGCGCATTTCTACGGGGTGACCCGACGCCTCAGTACTGTCGTGGCTGAGCGGATCTCATATCTGCAGGTGGGTACCTTCGTCTACCGACACAAGTCCTAGCCGCCTCGGCGGGTGGTGGCGGGTGCGCCGGTCGGAATGAGGCGGATGCCCCATGCGGCCGGTGCCGGCGCGGGCCGACACTTGGTCCATGAGTACAACCAACACCCCCCGGCAGGTGGTCGATGACCTGCGCGCACATTCGGCACTCCCACGCGGCGATGGTGATCGGTTCGCCGGATACGGCGTCATGGGTATGCCGTTCGCGTCGGGGCACTACCTTGCCCTTCGCGACCTGAACAGTTCCATCGGCGATCCGTATCGCAGCGTCTGGCTTCGGGATCCCCAGGGACAGTGGACGTTCTATACGACAACGTCGCCACGGACGAGTTGTCCGCACTACTTCGCGACCGGTGACGACGGTGTGCGGCAGATCGAGCGCATCGAGGTCGACTGGGCCGATGAGTGGACCCTGCGGCTGCGTATCGCCGACGTCCTGGACTGGCGAATCGGGCTTGCGGCGTCACCGGCGACGCGGGCGATGACGACGATGAGCGCGATGATGCCGGGGGTGGCGTGGCGCAGTGGCCCGGTCCTTTCCTCGATGGGGCCGATGGCTCATGCCGTGTTGCGGTCGGGACGGATCCGCCTGTGTGGGCGGGCGCCCAGCGGAGCCCGCTACTTCGCGGCGCCGCTGCACGTCTGGCGGGTGCGGACCAGTGCCGCGGAGTTGTCCGGGCAGACGTTGGGCCGCCCGGCGCCGCTGTCCGAGCAGATCCGGTTGGGGAGTTTCTGGTTGCCGCAGCGCGGGCTGTTCTTCGCGGGCAACGCCCGCTTTGTCGATGCGGTGGGCAGTGCCCGCGTTGTCGATGCGGCCGCTGTCGATGCGGCCGTTGAGTGACGGTGGCAGTCGGCACGGGCGACAATGGATGCCATGGTCGGTGACGATGCGGTGGCCGCGCGCCAGCCCTTGCCGCGACGAGTCGAGGTGCTGGCGGGTCTGTCGGTGGCCATCGATCTCGGTCTGGGGCAGCCGGCCGAACATATGTTGCGGTCGGCGGTCATCGCGTGCCGCCTCGCCGAGCGGCTCGGTCTCGATCGTGCGCAACGCGACACCGTCTATTACGCGACGCTGGTCATGTGGATCGGGTGTCATGCTGATTCGGCCGAATATGCGCGTTGGTTCGGCGACGACATCGCGGTCCGGCGGGACGCGTATCTGATCGACTGGTCTGGGTTGCCGTATATGCGGTTCCTGGTGGGGAATGTCGCGCGTGGTGAGCCGTTGACCCATCGGATGCGGACGATGGCCGAATTGTTCCGCGATGCGCGCGGTCAGTTGTCGGCGATGATTCACTCGCATTGTCTGTCCGCGGCGGCGTTGGCCGATCATATCGGCTTGGGTCCGGCGGTGGAGCGGGCGATCACGTACACCTTCGAACGCTACGACGGTGGCGGTCTGCCGAATGGTGCTGCGGGGGAGGATATCCCGGTCGAGATGAGGGTTGCCCAGGTCGCCGACATGGTTGAGGTGCATCAGCGTCTGTACGGCGCCGACGGCGCGATCGCGATGGCGCGCAGCCGTCGTGGCGGTCAGTTCGACCCGGTCGTCGTCGACGCATTCACCGAGGCTGCGGCGTCGTTGTTCCCGGCGCCGGGCGCCGACCCGTGGGCACTGGCGCTGTCCGTCGCGCCGGATGCGGAGGTGCGTCTGGACCGTGGGGAACTGGATGCCCTGCTGGCGGCCATCGGCGACTTCACCGATCTGAAATGTCCGTTCGCGCTGGGGCATTCACGTGGGGTCGCCGATCTCGCGGCCGCTGCCGCCATACACCTGGAGATGTCTGGCGATCAGGTCGATATGGTTCGCCGCGCGGGGCATCTACATGATGTCGGACGGATCGGGGTGTCCAGCCAGGTGTGGTCGAAGCCAGGTGAACTCTCTGCCGAGGAATGGGAGCGCGTCCGGATGCATCCCTATCTGACCGATCGGGTGCTGACCCGGATTCCCGGTCTCCGCGACGTCGCGCGCGTCGCGCGTGGCCATCACGAACGCCTTGACGGGACCGGCTATCCGCTGGGGGTGAATGGTGCGGCGCTGCAACGGCCGGAGCGGGTGCTCGCCGCGGCGGTCGCCTATCGGTCGGCGCTGGAACCGCGGCCGTACCGGCAGGCGATGACCGCGCGTGATGCGGCGATGCGGCTCGACCGGCGGGTCGCCGACGGTGCGCTCGACGGTGAGTGTGTCGTCGCGGTGCTGAGTGCGGCCGGACATGTGCGTCCGAGAGCGCGTCGCACCGATACGCTCACCCCGCGTGAGACCGAGATCCTCGGTCTTGTCGCACGCGGGATGACCAATCGGGAGATCGCCGCCCGGCTGGTCCTCAGTGAGAAGACCGTCCGGAATCATGTCGAACGCACCTACGCCAAGATCGGCGCGTCGAACCGGGTGGGGGCGAGCCTGTACGCGTTGGCGAACGGTTTGGCCGGACCGGCGCCCGACCCGTCGGGCTGAGGAGCGCTCAGACCTCGCGGTCGGCGAGGTCGCCTGCCGACCGGGTCCACACCATGTAGCCGATTCCGACGCCGGCGAACCACACCGCGCCCACGGCGAGGGCTATCCGGCCGTCATGGTTGAAGAACAGCAATACGAACACCATCACCAGGAAGGCGAGCGCCAGCCAGGTGGTCACCGGTGCGCCGGGTACGCGATAGTCGGAAGCGGGTAGTTCGCCGCGTGCGACCTTGCGACGATAGGCGAGCTGGCACATCAGGATCGTCGACCAGATGACGATGATGCCGACGGTCGACACCGCGGTGATGTAGGCGAAGGCGTGCTCCTCATCGAGCACGTTGACGAGGACACCGATCGCCATGACGGCCGCGCTGAGGGCGATGCCCGCGGCGGGAACCTTCCGGCTCGACAGTCGCGTGAGCTGTCGCGGCGCGTCGCCGGTGTGCCCGAGTGAGCGCAGCATGCGTCCGGTCGAGTAGATGCCCGAGTTGCATGACGAGAGCGCCGCGGTGAGCAGGATGAAGTTGACGATGCCCGCGGCACCGGGGATGCCGATATAAGAGAACACCGATACGAACGGGCTCTCGCCGGCGTGGAAATCTTTCCAACTGCGCACCGACAGGATGACCAGTAGGGCGCCGACATAGAAGATGCCGATGCGGAAGGGAACCGTGTTGATGGCCTTGCGGAGGGTGACACGCGGATTCTGCGCTTCGCCTGCGGTGACGCCGACGAGTTCGACGCCGACGTAGGCGAACATCACGATCTGCAGGCTCAGGAGCGCGTTGGTGAATCCGGTCGCGAAGAAGCCGCCCTCGTTCCACAGGTTGGTCACCGACGGTCCGGTGTCGGGGCCGAGGCCGGAGATCGGGAGCAGGACGCCGATGCCGACGATGATCATGCCGAGGATGGCGGTGACTTTGATGGCGGAGAACCAGAATTCGGCGCGCCCGAAGACGCCGACCGAGATGAGGTTGGCGCCGAAGAGTACGACGAGCGCCACCAGCGCGGTCACCCAGACCGGGATCGACGGCCACCAGTAGTTGACGTACTTGCCCGCGACGGTGATCTCGGCCATGCAGGTGGTCGTCCACACCGCCCAGTAGGTCCAGCCCTGACTGAACCCGGCGAATCGGCCGAGGAACTCGTCGGCGTATTCGCTGATGCCGCCGGAGATCGGGCGGTAGATGAGCAGTTCGCCGAGTGCGCGCATGACGATGAAGATGGCAAGGCCGGCGAGCGCGTAGGGCCAGGATCAGCGCGGGGCCGGCTTTCTCGATGGCTCCGCCCGCGCCGTAGAACAGGCCCGTTCCGATCGCGCCGCCGATGGCGATCATCTGCACTGTGCGCGCGGTGAGGCCGCGTTGGTAACCCTCGTCGGTGTCGACGCCGGGGTCGGCGATCTGCTGCTCGGTCGTCACGGGGACTCCTGACCACGGGAAGCATTTAGCGTGTCTAAGGCTAGCGTCAGGTGCTTCGTCGTCGGTGACCACGCGGGCCTTGCGGACCACTTTGGCACCCTCGCACCGCATCCCGGGCCCATCTACCTGCGTTTTTCCGCGAAAGGGTTGACCCGAAGATCGTGTGAACGTACATTCATTCACAGTGAATGGGTAATCACAATCACAGTTTGCCCACATCTGAGAGGAGCGGCACATGAGCCACGGAAACTTCGACTACGAGGACATCGACTACCAGGTGGACGGGCCGACGGCCGTCATCACGATGAACCGTCCGCAGCGGTACAACGCGTTCCGGGCGAAGACGGTCGAGGAGATGATCTCGGCCTTCCGCCGCGCCTGGGCCGACAAGGATGTGCAAGCCGTGATCCTCACCGGTGCGGGCGAGAAGGCGTTCTGCACCGGCGGTGACGTCAAGCAGCGTGCGGAGACCGGCGACTACGGTCCCAGCGAGAGTGGCATGTTCGAGATCGGCAACCTGCACAAGCTGATCCGTGACATCCCCAAGCCGGTCATCGCGGCCGTCAACGGACTCGCGATCGGCGGTGGTCACGTGCTTCACGTGCTCTGTGATCTGACCATCGCGGCCGACACCGCCCGCTTCGGACAGTCCGGTCCCAAGGTGGGCTCCTTCGACGCCGGCTTCGGCTCGGCCTACCTGGCCCGCACCGTCGGTGAGAAGCGCGCCCGCGAGATCTGGTACCTGTGCCGCCAGTACGACGCGGCGACCGCCGAGCGCTGGGGGCTGGTGAACTGGGTGGTCCCGGCCGCGGATCTGCTCGACGAGGCTAAGAAGATCGCCGCGGAGATCGCCGAGAAGTCGCCGACCGCGATCCGCTTCCTCAAGCAGAGCTTCAACGCCGACACCGACCATCAGGCGGGGCTGTCGAATCTGGCGATGAGTGCGCTGGACCTCTTCACCCACCACACCGCCGAGGGTGCGGAAGGTGCGAGTGCGTTCGCCGAGAAGCGGATGCCCGAATTCAACAAGTTCGCCGCCATCTGAGCCGCCCCGTCCATCGACAAGGATCCGAATAATCATGAGCACCAGCAGCATTGCCGTCGTCACCGGAGCCGGATCGGGAATCGGCAAGTCCATCGCCGAGGCCTTCGCCGCGCAGGGGGTCACCGTGGTCGCCGCCGACCTCGATCTCGACGCCGCCAAGCGCACCGCGGAGACCAGCCCGAAGATCATCCCGATGGCCGTCGACGTCGCCGATCGCGCCACCGTCGACGCCCTGCGCGACGCGGTGAACAGCGAGGTCGGCGTCCCCGACATCCTCGTGAACGCCGCGGGCTGGGATCGCACCGACCAGTTCCTCAACGCGACAACCGAGTTCGCCGAGAAGGTGGTGGCGATCAACTATCTGGGACCGGTCCACATGGCCAGTGCCTTCCTGCCCGGCATGATCGAGGCGTCCAAGTCCGACGGCTGGCGGGGTGGTCGCGTCGTCAACCTCGCCTCCGATGCGGGTCGCGTCGGCTCGGCCGGTGAGTCGATCTACGCCGGCGCCAAGGGTGGCGTCATCGCACTGGGCAAGTCGCTGGCACGGGAGATGGCCCGCTACCAGATCACGGTGAACTCGGTCTGCCCGGGACCCACCGACACCCCGTTGTTCCGCGCACAGCCGGAGAAGCTGCAGGAGGCGCTCGTCAAGGCCATCCCGTTCCGTCGACTCGCACGACCCGACGAGGTCGCCGCGCCCGTCCTCTTCCTCGCCTCGGACGCCGCCTCGTTCATCACCGGTCAGGTGATCAGCGTCAGCGGTGGACTCACCATGGCCGGCTGACCCGGCCGCAACGACCATCATCGGAGATAAGTCGTGACCGACAACTATGACGCGACCGCATATCGGGCCTTCTTCGAGCAGGAGTTCACCTACCTGAACGGCTTCCGCCGCAACACCCATCGCTATGCGAACTCGCCGGCCATGATCGACCCGACCGACGACACGGTGTGGACCTACGCCCAGTTGGGTGACCGGGTCGATCGGATCGCCACCGCACTCGTCGGTTTCGGCGTGGCACCGGGCGACGTGGTCGCCTACCAACTGCTCAACGGTCCGGAATTCGCCCAGCTCTACCTGGCCACCCAGGCGGCAGGGGCGGTGGGCTCGCCGGTCAACTTTCGTCTGGCGGCGGGGGAGACGGCGGTGATCCTCGACCTCAGCCGACCGAAGGTCTACGTCTACGACACGGACTACTCCGAGATGGTCGCCGCGGCATTCGACATCGCCGAGCACACACCGGAAGTCGTGGTCGCGGTAGGTGACGGACCTACGGTGCCCGACCGGGTGATCGGTGGCGCACGGGCGGTCCGGTTCGCAGAACTCCCGGAGTCTCCGGCGCAGCCGCCGGTGGTCAGCCGTGGTGTATTCGATGAGACGACTCGCCTGTATACATCGGGAACCACCGGCATGCCCAAGGCGGTTCCGATGAACAGCGCGATCGAGATCTTCTCCGCACACGACGTGATCATGCACTTCCCGCTGAGCCCCGAGGACCGCACGCTGAACATGACCCCGTGGTTCCACCGCGGCGGACTGTACTGTGCCGGGCCGAATCCCACGTTCTACCTCGGCTCGTCGTTGGTCCCGATGCGCACCTTCGACGCGGCGACGACCCTCGATCTGGTGGAGCGCCACCGACTGACGTTCTTGATCGGGGCGCCGACGAATCTGGCGATGTTGACCGCCGAGCAGGAGCAGCGTCCCCGCGATCTGTCGAGCCTCAACGGGGTGGTCACGATGGGCGCCCCACTGGAACGGGAAGCGGCGCTGCACTATCAAGATGTGCTTACGCCGCGCATCTTCAACGGCTACGGCAGTACCGAGGGATTCTGGAATACCTTCCTGCGGCCCGGCGATCTGCCGGACGGGGCGGGTACCGCCGGTCGGGCCTGCATCGACGATGACGTACTCGTGGTGCGGGTTCGGCCCGACGGTGTCCTCGCCGGCCCCGACGAGACGGTGGCCCGCGACGGATCCGAAGTGGGTGAGGTCATCGTCAGGTCGCCCAAATGCGCTGGCCAGTACTACGACTCACCGGAGCAGGACAAGGCCAAATATGCCGGCAGCTGGCTGCATATCGGCGATCTGGCGACGTGGGATGCCGACGAGTTCGTCACGATCGTCGGCCGCAAGGACGACATGCTGATCTCTGGCGGCGAGAATGTGCATCCCGTCCAGGTCGAGGAGGCGCTCAACGGCCATCCCGACGTCGCCGACTCGTTGGTCGTCGGGGTGCCCGACACGCAGTGGGGGCAAAGGGTCGTCGCCTACATCCTGCCCGTCGATGGTGCGAAGCCCTCGCCGGAGGTCCTCGACGACTACTGCCGCGCTCATCCGATGCTTTCGCAGTTCAAACGTCCACGCGCCTATCGGTTCGTCGACTCCCTGCCGGTGTCGGCGACCGGAAAGAAGTTGCACTACAAAGCCGCCCAGTCGGCGACAACCGAGATGGCCGCCGGTGACTTCATCGCGCCCGCCCCGACCTCAGGAGTCTGATCATGACTACAACCACCACCGCGCCCAAGTTCTCCGTTCTTGATCCGTTGAACTTGGATCTGGGCTATTCCGACGACGAGTTGGCAGTGCGTGATGCGGTGCGCGGCTTTTTGGCCGAGCATGTGACACCGTCCGTCGCGGGGTGGTTCGAGGACGGTGGCATCCCGGTTGCGCGTGAGTTGTTCGTGCAGTTCGGTGAGTTGGGTTTGTTGGGTATGCATTTGGACGGCTACGGGTGCGGTGGGTCGTCGGCGGTGCACTACGGGTTGGCATGTCTGGAGTTGGAGGCGTGTGATTCGGGTATTCGGTCGATGGTCTCGGTGCAGGGGTCGCTGGCGATGTTCTCGATCTACAACAACGGTAGTGAGGAGCAGAAGCAGCGGTGGTTGCCGTCGATGGCGGCGGGGAAGACGGTGGGTTGTTTCGGTTTGACGGAGCCGGATGCGGGTAGTGATCCGGCGTCGATGACGACGCGTGCGCGGCGGGACGGGTCGGATTGGATTCTCGATGGCCGCAAGATGTGGATCACGAATTCGCCGATCGCGGATGTGGCGGTGGTGTGGGCGAAAACCGAGCTCGACGGTGGCGAGGTGGCGGTACGTGGATTCATCGTGCCGACGGATACGCCGGGGGTGAGCACGCCGGAGATCAAGCACAAGCTGTCGTTGCGGGCGTCGACGACGGGTGAGATCGTCCTCGAGGGTGTGCGGTTGCCCGCGGACGCGTTGATGCCCGGCACCGACGATCTGACGAAGGGCACCGGGATCAAGGCGCCGCTGGCGAGCTTGTCGGAGGCGCGGTACGGGATCTTGTGGGGTGCGGTGGGCGCGGCCCGGTCGGCGTGGGAGACGGCGCGGGACTATGCGGTGGCGCGGACGCAGTTCGGTCGGCCGTTGGCCGGGTTCCAGTTGACGCAGGCCAAGTTGGCCGACATTGGGGTGGAGTTGGCCAAGGCGAATCTGCTGGCGCAGCATTTGGGCCGGTTGAAGGATTCGGTGGGATTGCGCCCGGACCAGGTGAGTTTCGGGAAACTCAACAACACGCGTGAGGCGATCGAGATCTGCCGGACGGCGCGCACGATTCTGGGCGGAAACGGTATCTCGTTGGAGTATCCGGTGATTCGGCACATGGTGAATCTGGAGTCGGTGCTGACCTACGAGGGGACGCCGGAGATGCATCAGTTGGTGCTGGGTCAGGCATTTACCGGCGAGAACGCCTTCCGCTGAAGACACTGAAGTCTAGGAGACACCCGATGAGTGCCATCGCATATGAGTCAGAACACCGTCAGTTCCGGGAATCGGTCGCGCGCTTCGTCGCCGAGAACATCACCCCTGCGCATGAGGAATGGGAATCGGCAGGTCAGTGGGATCGCGGGCTGTTCGTCGAAGCAGGCAAGGCGGGAATGCTTGGCTTCCCGGTCGCCGAAGAGTTCGGCGGCCCCGGGGTCGAAGACTTTCGGTACCACGCCATCGTGATCGACGAGGTCGCGAGGTCGGGTGCGGCAGCCGAGGCGATCGCCTTCTCCCTGCAGAACGATGTGGTACTGCCGTACCTGACCGAGCTGGCGACCCCGGAACAGCAGGCGCGGTGGCTGCCGGGTGTGGTCACCGGCGAGACGGTGCTGGGGATCGCGATGACCGAACCGGGTGCGGGCAGCGACCTGACCGGTATTCGTACCAACGCTGTCCGGGACGGCGATCACTACGTGATCAACGGTGCGAAGACCTTCATCAGCAATGGACGCAACGGAGATCTGTTCGTCGTCGCCGCCCGGACATCATCGGATCCGCACAAGGGGCTGACGCTGTTCGTGGTGCCGGCCGACACCCCTGGCTTCGAACGCGGCCGCAAACTCGACAAGATCGGGCTGCAGGCCCAGGACACCAGCGAACTCGCCTTCACCGACATGCGGGTGCCGGTGGCCGACCGGCTCGGCGAGGAAGGGCAGGGCTTCTATCAACTCGTCCGCAACCTCCCGCAGGAACGGCTGTCGTTGTCGGTGGGGGCTGTCGCCGCGGCCGAGGGTGTGTTCGCCCGCACCTTGGACTACATCCGCGAACGAACCGCCTTCGGTGCTCCGATCTCCTCCTTCCAGAACACCAAGTTCGTGGCGGCCGAGATCGCCACCGAACTCGACATCGCCCGCACCTTCCTCGACGATTGCATCGCCGAACACGTCGACGGAAAACTGACCGCGGCCCGGGCTGCCCGGCTGAAGTGGTGGGCCACCGAACTGCAGGTGCGAGTCGCCGACCGCTGCCTGCAACTGCACGGGGGCTACGGGTATATGCGGGAATACCCGGTGTCGCGGGCGTTCGTGGACGCCCGGATCCAGACCATCTACGGCGGAACGACCGAGATCATGAAGACGATCATCGCCAAGGATCTGGGCATCTAGCCGCGCCGCGTGTCGCGGTGCTACGAGGCGTCCCGCGACGCGACGATAAGCTGTGACGTCATTCGGGAAGGAGGGGCAATGGTCAAGAGTTCGAGTACGCGGACCGCGGCCGACGTGGATGTAGAAGAAGCGGTACGGGCGCTACGCGCGTCGTCGCGTCGCCGCCAGCTCCTCGACGCCGCCGTCGCGGTCATGGGCCGCACCGGTTTTCATCAGATGTCGATGCAGGCGCTCGCCGATGAAGCACAGGTCAGCGTCGGCCTCTTCTACAAGTATTTCGGCGGCAAAGAGGAGATTCTCTACGCGGCGATCGTCGACATCCTGGAGGCATTCCGGGATCAGCTGCAGCCGGCGATGGACCTCGTCGGTGACGATCCGGTCGTCCGCCTGATCGCAGGTTTCCGGGAGTACGCGCGCATCGTCGACGAGAACCGCGACGCTGTCGTGCTGACCTATCGGGAGAGCCGGACCCTCGATGCGACCGGGCGCGAGCGAATCAAAGAACTCGAGGTCGAGACGTCGAAGCCGATGCGGCAGGCCATCTCCGATGGCATCGAGGCTGGTGTCCTGCGTGATGTCGACGCCGACCTCGTCGTCTTCGACCTCATGATGATCGCGCACGGGTGGGCGCTGAAACACTGGCATTTCGCGCCGGGGTCGGACCTGGACGGATATGTCGATGCGCAGTTGCGCTTCGCCCTGACCGCGCTCATCGTGCCGGAGCGGCAGGCGGAGTACCTCGACCGGCTGTAAATGCCGTGCCGCTGTTCAGGGCACCCAGTTGAACTCGTCCGGGTTCGGGCCGCGCCGGCCGCCGACATCGAGTCCGTCGATCGCCGAGACTTGCTCGTCGGTGAGGCTGAAGTCGAACAGTGCCAGGTTGTCGGCGATGCGGGATCGGGTTACCGACTTGGGGAACACGATGTCACCGCGCTGAATGTGCCAGCGCAGCACGATCTGTGCCGGTGAGCGATCGACGGCCTCGGCGATGCGCACCACGGTCGGGTCGTCGAGAACGGCGCCTTGTGCGATCGGCGACCATGCCTCGGTGTGAATACCGTGTTCGGTGTTGAACTGCCGCAACGCGTTCTGAGCGAAGTACGGGTGGACCTCGATCTGGTTGACGGCGGGTACGACATCGGTCTCGCCGAGCAGGCGGGTCAGATGCTGCTCGGAGAAGTTCGAGACGCCGATGGACCGCAGGTCGCCCGACCGGTATGCCTGCTCCAGGGCTCGCCAGGTCTCGACGAAGCTGCCGACCGCGGGTAGCGGCCAGTGGATCAGGTAGAGGTCGATCGGGCCGATGTCGAGGGCGTCGCGACTGCGTGCGATGGCGGCCGAGGTGTCGGCGTCCGGTGCGTGGCCGTTGTTGTTGAGTTTGCTGGTCACGAAGATCTCGTCGCGGCTGATACCCGAGGCCCGGACGGCCCGACCGACCTCGCGCTCATTGCCGTACATCTGCGCGGTGTCGATGTGGCGATAGCCGAGCTCCAGGGCGGCCAGTGTCGCCTCCTCGGTCTGCTCCGGCGGAATCTGGAACACGCCAAGCCCCACCTGGGGAATCGCGACGCCGTTGTTGAGGGTGAGATCGGGAACCTGAGGTGCGTTGGAGGCCATAACGACTTCCAAGGCGCGAGCGTGGGGTTCTTATTCCCGGCTCCGGGAATCGGGGAGTTCCTCCGGATCGTCCCGAATGGGACTAGAATTTCCGGGACCGGCGAGCGTTGCGGCGAGGTGTGGCATGGACTCCGATGAGATCTGGCGACATATCGATGAGCAGCGTGCCGACCTCGCCGATCTGGCCGACGACTTCGACGACGCGCAATTGTCCACGAGTTCACTCTGTGACGGCTGGACGGTGCGCGATGTGATCGTGCATCTGTCGCAAGCGCATATGCCGCCCGCACGGGCGGTGCTTCTCGCCGCACGATCGGGATTCCGGTTCAACACGATGATCCGGCGGGCGGCGATCGCGGAGACGATCACCCCGAAGGAGGCGACCGCCCGGATTCGCGCGATGGCGGGCTCGCGACGACATGCCATCGGAACTGGCGAGATCGAACCGCTCGCCGATATCCTCGTGCACGGCCAGGACATCGTCGTGCCACTGGGCATCGCGCGGCCGATGCCGTCCGACGCCGCTGCGGTCTGCGCGGACCGGTTGTGGCACATGCGTTATCCGTTCCATCCGCGCCGTGATTTTCGCGGCAGGCGGTTCATCGCCACCGATGCAGACCTCGACCGCGGGGAGGGCGAGCCGGTCGAGGCGCCAGTCCGCGACATTCTGATGCTGTTCGCGGGCAGGCGTTCGGCGGCAGGGACTCTGTCCGGGGTTCCAGGCCCGCGCTGACGATCGGTCTCCCATTCCTGCCCCCGCATAGTTACTGGGCAGTAACGTGAGTGCATCGCAGGTGGAGGTCGATGTGGTGAGCGTGTTCCCGGGTTCCGGGTGGGTCGAGTCGGTAGAGGTTGATTCGATAGAGGTTGGGTCGGTGGATGCCGAGTCGGCGACGGTGACCCTGCCGCGAGGGCTGACGCTGATCGTCGGTGATCGGACGCGCGCATCGGCGCAGGGCATCGATGCGGCGGTGGCCGCGGCCCGGAGGTCGGGCGCGCTGGTATTGCGCCACCGCTTCACCGCCGACGGCGCACGACCATTCGGTGCGTTGCAGTCGCTGCTGCATCATGTCGTCCTGCCCACCGGCGTGCCAGAACCGCGGATTGCGTTGCGACGTGTGCGAAGGCTCGTCGGATCGCATGCGCCGGACGTTCTTGCGGTCATCGGCGGCCTCGTGGAACTGTGTCGTGCGGCGGAACCGATCGGCCCGGTGGTGGTTCTGCTCAACGACCTCGATCTGATCGACCGGGCCAGCGCCAATGTGTTGGCAGGCGTCGCGCGCCGGTTGCACGATCAGCCGATCGCGATCGTGGCCACGGCATCTGCCGACGCCCCGATCGATCATCGGATCGTGACCCGCGTCCGGCGCTCGACCGCCGACGATTCCGTGGCGATCCCACCCGATTCCTGCCCGGACACCACCGAGGCCACCCGACGCGCCCTGGCTGAGCTGCGCTCCGGTGAGATCGACCGGGCCGCAAACGAACTCGAAGGTGCCGTGGGTGCGGCCACGGATTCGGGTACGCGTGGTCGGTTGCTGGCCGCGGCCGCCGGGGTGGCGGCCGACCTGACCGGCAATCTCGATCAGGTCGCGCTCCTGCTCCGCCAGGCGCTCTCCGCGGACAGATCCGCATCGACCTCGCTCGAAGCTCAGGTGGCCTATGTACATCTAGGTCTGGGGGACGGTTCGCGACTCACCACGCTGGCACAGTCGATCGCGGCGGGACTGCGAGACCACGATCGGATCGCCGGACGATGGGTGCTCGACGAGGCGCTGTGGGCGATGTTCCTGGTGGCCTGCTCTGCCGAATGCGACGATATCTGGGAGATGTTCCGGAACAAGACATCCTGGCTCGGAGACCGTTGCCCGCCCTGGGCGCGGGTCGCCGCGTCGGCGGCGTCGACGGTGAGTGCCGGCCCGCCCGGGGCCACTCGTGTGATGCGTACCCTGGCCCACACCGACGATCCGGCGCAGATCATTCGGATCGCCTTCGCGACCAGGGGTGGCGAGCGCGACTACTGGTGGCGGAATGGGCTGGAACGCATCTGGTCTCGTCGATATCCGACTGCGTCGGCGATCTACGCCGGCGTCATGTTGTCGGCTGACGCGCTCGACGCAGGCGATTGGCGGCGGGCTGAGTCGATTGCCTCGGAAGGTCTGGGCCTCTGCGGGAACCGGGATCATCATTCGTGTTCGGAGGTGTGGATGCACCATCTGCTCGGCATCCTCGACGCACACCGTGGCCACCACTCCACCGCCCTCGAACACTCCGCATTCGTCACCTCCTGGTCGACGACACGCGGTGCACATCGATTGCGGGATCGGGCGGTACACATCCGGGCAGCTTGTGCGCTCGCCGCCGATCACCCGCGGCGCGCGCATCGACTCCTCGCCGGTCTAGGTGGCGGCGCTGACTACGGGATTCTCGCCGACATCGACGACCGCACCGCAGTCGATCTCGCCGAGGCCGCGCAGCGGGCCGACGACCAGGCGCACCTTGGTGTCCTACGGAAGCGGCTTACCGTGGCGCTCGACCGGATCGGGGCCGGGGACATGGCATCCGGCATTGGGAAACCGCGGTCGCGGGCCGCCATGTCGTACCTGGCGGCACTGGCGATCACCACTTCCGACGTCGACACCTTCGCCCGTGCACTCGCTGTGCCCGACAGCGACCGCTGGCCGTTCGTCACCGCTCGCCTCCGTCTCGCCTTAGCCCGGGTCCTATCTGGTCGACGAGCACCAGGGGACGCCGGACGCGCGGCCGAACACCTTCGTCAGGCGGCCCTGACCTTTCAGCTTCTCGACGCATCACCCTGGCTGGCGCAGGTCCGGCGGGAACTGCGGACATTGGGCGTCGACGTCGGATCATCATCCCGTGCGGGATTCGTGCGGCTCAGTGCGACCGAGCAGCGGATCGCCGAGATGGCCTCGTCGGGTCGCACGAACCGCGAGATCGCGGCTCAGCTGGTGATGTCGCCGAGTACGGTCAGTACGCATCTGCATCACGTCTACCGGGTCCTCGGCGTCCGATCGCGGGTAGGGCTGCGGGAGGTGTTACGTCCCGCTCAGGTGTCCGGCGGGCAGTCGACCAGTGCGTCGCGGAGCCCCAGCCGCGAGGTCACCGACAGTTTCGCGTAGACGCGGTGTAGGTGATTGCCGACGGTACGCGGTGACATGACGAGGCGGGTGGCGATGTCCTTGTTGCTCAGTCCTTCCGCCGCCAGACCGGCGATGTGGCGCTCGCGTGGGGTCAGCAGTTCGGGGGAGCGGTCGGGTGCGGCTCCATTCGCCGACGCCGGACGTCGGCGTCGAGTGGAGGCGGTGGCCTCCAGTTCGCTTCGTGCCCAGGCGATCCACGGTGTCGCACGTAGGGCGGTGAACGTGTCCACGGCGTCGGTCAGCAATGGTCGCGACCGCGTCGGGGCATGGGTACGCCGCAATTGGGCGCCCGCCAGAACCTGGACGCGTGCCCGGTCGAATGCCCAGCGCTCGGTCTCCGGCACCGAGAGAGCGGCGGCGAAGAGGGCCCGGGCGGTCTCGCCGGTCTCCAAGAGTGCGCACGCGGTCAGATACAACATCCGCGCCACGGGAGATCTGTCCGGGTAGCCGGCGGCAGCCATCGCCCGCACATGCGCACCGGCCACGTCCTGGCGGCCGGTTCGGATCGCCGCGTGGACGAGCTCGAAGTCCACGGCCGTCGCCCACCAGCTGGGTTCCAGCGAGACGCCGGGGGTCGTGATCGCGGTGAGATGGGTGTACGCGGACTCATGGTCCGACTGCGCGTTGGCGCAGATCGCCAGCAGGTGTTCGGCGCAGCACATCACCATCCGCGCGCGTCGCGGAAGTGCCCAGGCCGCAATGGATTCGGCGATGGTGACGGCCATCTCCAGATCGCCACGGCGGGCGTGGGCGATGCCGAGGTGATAGTCGGCCGCCCAGCCGAGCATATTCGGCGCGGTCGCGAGCGTCTCGACGTCGCGATGCGACCCGCCATGCGTGGCGATGACGGCGTCGTAGTGCCCTTGGGTGAGGTCGTCGAGCGAGAGCTGGAGGTCGGCCCACATCGTGATGATGGGAATGTCGGCGTTCGTCGCGAAGGTGGCGACCGACTCGAGGGCGACTCGGCATTCGCTCAGGCGGTCCACCGCCGAGGCTGTCTCGCCGATCAGGATGACCTCGATCGGCTGCACCGACGGATCGGCCAACCGGGTGATCAGTTCGTCGATCCGGGTTGTGTCGATCCGGCCGTCGGCAAGCGCGTCGTCGAGCGGATGTCGGGCTTGCGGTGACAATCGCTCCATTGTGGCGTGATAGTAGGCCCAGGCGTCCGGGCGTCGGCCGAGCCAGCAGATCCAGCGCAGCCCTCGCAACGCGTCGGTGACGACGGGGCCCGCAGTGGGATCTTCCGGGAAGTGTTGCGCCGGTTGGCGATCGAGGGCGGTGGAAAGGATACGATAGGCGGCGTCGATATCGCCTCGTGGGCCATGTGCCAGCACCCCGGCGGCGGCGGTGGCAGTCAGCAGGGAGCGGCTGAAATGTGGATCGTCGAGCCGAAGCTGTTCCACCAGCTCGGTCGCCAGGGGGACATCGGTGGCCGACGCGACCGCAGCCGCGCGTCCGATCAGCTGAGCCCGATCGGCGGAACCGTTCGCGAGTGTGATCGCCTCTCGAAGCAGAGCAACTCCGGCTTCCCATCCGCCGGTGGCGAAGTCGGCCTCGGCGAGCAACGACATGACCAGGACCTGTTCGGCGCGCATCGCCGACGATGTTCCGAAACATTCAACTGTGCAACGTAATGCGGACAGTCGGTCCCGAAGGTGCGTGAGCGCGTTCGGATCGATCCCGGCGGCCGCGATCCGCAACAGCGCATTCCGGGTGTCCATGTCGCAGGCCGCCCAGGCCAGCGAGTCGGTCAGAACATGGAGCCGCGGTGAGAACCGTGCGGCCTCGGATTCGGGCTGTGTGAGGGAATGGAGGAAGTTGATGAGTCGCGTGTGGTGATCGTCGTCAGGCGTCCCGGTGTTCGCCAACTCACCTAAGCGTCTACTGACGGGAATCACCCGAGGGAGTGGGGCGGCTCCGGCTCGCTGACCGGGAGTGAGCGTGGCCGCGGTCTCGATGAGTGCCAAGGGGTTTCCCTGCGCCCAGGCGATCGTCGCGGACCGGACGCGGTCGGTGATGTCGGGATGACGGGACATGAGTAGCTCAGCGGCGCATTCGTCGTCGAGCCGGGAGATGGTGATCAGCTGCCGCGCGGGGAGGTCGGGTGCGGCGGTGTCGTGTGTGCCGAGCACGATGCCCAGCCGTGGTAGACCGGCCATCGCGGCGATGATCCGGCGCGACATCGGATCGGCGAGATGGTGGTCGTCGACAACGACGACGAGACCACCGGATTCGGCGAGCCCATTCAGCAGAACACGAGTGGCCGTGACGATCGCCGTCTCGTCCACGCGCGGACCGTCGGCGAGACCCAACGCGACGCGCAGCGTGCTGACTTTCAGCTCGGACCCCGGATCAGACTCGGGCCCCGCATCAGAGTCGGACCCCGGATCAGATAGTGCCTGTAGCAACAGTTCTTGCAACGTGGCGAGGTCGAGGGTTCGCTCGGCCTCGGCCCCCGATGCCCGCAACACCGCAACTCCCTGCCCGCGTGCCGATCGCACGCAGGCATCGAGCAGTGCTGTTACACCGACGAGGGCGGGTCCGGCGATCACCAGGACGGGCGCCCCGCCGTCTGCGATGGTCCCGACGAGCTCGTCGATTCGGTGGAGTTCGGCGGACCGACCGACAACATGGTCGGCGCGCGCACCGGTGGCGGCATCGTCGATGGTCATCGGTACGTGTGCACTCGCTATCTCGGGTGGCAGCCGCGCGCTGCCACGAGGGCCAGATGATCGACGGTAGTCGACCATCTGGCCCCTATCGGTCGTGATGGTGGGATCAGTCCGAACTGCCCGAACCCGACGAATCCGAACCCGACGAATCCGAACCCGACGAATCCGAATCGCCCGAACCCGAGTCGTCCGAATCCGAAGCGCTGGAATCCGAACTGCCCGAACCCTCCGAGCTGCCCGAGCCTTCCGCGCTGCCCGAGCCTTCCGCGCTGCCCGAATCCTCCGAACTGCCGGAGTCCTCGGAACCTGATCCTGAGCCTTCGCTCCCGGACTCGGTGACTGCCTCGCCGTCTGACGACGCTTCGGGACTGTCCGCCTCGGACTCGTCGTCGGCTTCGGACACCACCGGCGTCTCGACCGGTGCCGGCGCCTCGGTCTCGGTGACCGGCTCGGTGACCACCGGGGCCGATTCGCTCTCGGCTTCTGGAGTCTCTGTGGCGGCCAGGGTCGACTCTGTGGTGGGCAGGGTGACGGTGATCGAACGCGTGGTCGTCGTCTTCGGGTGCGGGCTGAACGGTGAGGTGCCGTCCAAGATCGACGCGATGTCATGGGTCAGCGACTGGAGGGCGGGAACGCTGCCGAACAGCGACAAGCCGGCTCCGGCGACACCGCCGATCAGACCACCGGAGGTGATGGTGAGACCGGGGATGTCGAGTCCGATGAGGGCACCGAGGTTGGGGCCGACACCGCCGTTGAGGAAGCCGTTGACGGCCTTGCCCGGCGCGTTCAGCAGAGCGTTGAACACCGACTCGACGTCACCAGCCTGGGCTGCGTCGACGACCCCCTGAATGCCCTGTCCGACACCGCCATAGAGTCCGAAGATCGGGCTGATCACGGCGATACTGCCGATGAGGATGGCATTGGTCAGCTGCCACTTCACGACCGCGTTGAGATTCTCCAGCGGTTCGGACAGTGCCGCGATGATCGGCTGGAGTGTCCCACCGAAGAGATCGAGTCCCTTGAGTGCCGGGACGAGCACGGCGATGAATGCGTTGTTGAGGGCTTCGTCGATATTGCCCGCCGCCAACTCCTCCTGCGCACGTGTCAGATACTTCGGGAGATCGGTCTGCAGTGATGCGACGAAGTTCGGCCCGATCTTGCCGAGCGCCTCACCGACGGCCTCTCCGTGCTCGCGCTGGTTGTTGAGGATGGCGGTCAGGATGGGTGCGAATCCATTCGCGTCCGAGGTGGCGCCGATGGCCTCGAGGTTGGTCAGCGTATCGGCCAGAACGCTGCGGTAGTAGTCGGCGGGGGACGGCTCGGTGGCGGTTGCCGCTCCGGCCTCGAACGCCCGCGCCTCCACGACCGCGGGGGCCGCGGCCGAGGCGAACGGGGTGGTCACCACGGCCGACATACCGACCGCCGCCATACCCATCATCAATGCTGCCCGCTTCTGCGGTAAACGTGCGACCTGCACTTGTTGCTGCTCCTTGTTCGCAGTGATCGACACCGGACCCGTCCCCCTACGGGCCGTCGTCCGTGTCCGTCCTCAGGACGGTCACAGGGTCGAAGTCTGCGACCGCGGCAACATCCGTTGGCAAGAAATTCGAATCAAATGGACAAATGACTCATGTTGTCCGGCTCACTGTTCGGGTGAGGACGTCCGACTCTGTACTGGTCGAGGCGATCGCGCGATCATGGGGATATGGGCACGATTCTGGTTGTCTATGCCAGCGCTGACGGATCCACTGCGGAGGTGGCGCAGCGGTTGGGGGAGCACCTGGAGGCGGCGGGTCGGCAGGTCACCGTCTCGCCGGTGGCCGACGACCCCGATCCGGCGCTCTTCGATCTGGTCGTGGCGGGCAGCGCGATCCACGATGGTGCGTTCCTGCCGGATTTCACCGCCTTCGTCGACGCGCACGCCGATCGACTTCGCAGTCGGCCGGTGTGGTTGTTCTCGCTCGGGATGGGGCCCGCCCTGCGTGGCCCGATCGGGGCGATCTTTCGGGGCAAAGTGCCGCCGGAGATCGGCAAGGTGCGAGATCAGTTGGGGGCGGGCGACTATCACCAGTTCGGTGGCCGCTTCGATGTGCCACCGGACCGCGGGGTTCGGGTGGTGATGTGGTTGATGGGGGCCAAGCCCGGCGATCATCGTGATTGGTCGGAGGTGGCGCAGTGGGCGGACACCATCGCCGCCGCGGCGGCCGGCTAGGTCCCGGCGCGGAGCGAAGTCAGCCGCCGAGCAGGTTGACGGCGTTCGCGATGACGAGGCTGAGGATCACGATCGAGAGGATCGACTGTCCGGCCATGGCCGATTTCGCCCATCGTGCGAGTGGCATGACGTCGGTGGGGCTGAACGCTGTCGCATTGGTGAGAGCGAGATAGAGGTAGTCGAAGAAGATCGGTCGCCATCCGGGTGCCGCGATGCTCGGGTCGAGTTGCTGCGGGAACGCCAGGTCGGGGTGGCGACGTGGTCGCAGATGACGGTTGACCGGACCGCCGCTGTCGAGTTCCCAGTACAGGAATGCGAACGCGATGATGGTCTGCAGCCACACCAGCGCGCCGGAGATGAGCAACTCGGTTGCCTCGGTGGTCTGCGGATTGCCGTGCAGCAGATCCCACACCAGTCGCGCCGCACCCCAGGCTGCGCCTGCGGCGATCACTACGACCAGTGCGATCGACAACGCGCGCACCCACCGGCCCGGGCGGTCGATGCGACCCGGGTCGACGACGATCAGCGCGACCAGCACCGCGCCCTCGATCGTCGGCAGCACCCAGTCGGTACCCGGCGAATAGCGCGACGGCAGCAGGAATGGCACAGCCATCGAGACGAGCACGAATGCCGATGCCGTCCATCGGCGTTCGGCCCGCGGACGACCATCGGACGCGGCGGCGGGGTCCTCGCTCATGTGGTGTCCTTCCGCACCCCCGCATCGAACATATATTCACGATGTCGGTGAGGTACGACAATTCTGACCATGAGGGCCGGGCACCGCCGACTGTACCGACTGTGCAGGCTTCGTCGCCTACAGTTCTGACCATGGGCAGCATTCAGCGAATAGGTGTGATCGGGGTCCTGGCCGCGATGGTGGTGGCAATCGGGTCGGCGACGGCCGGATTCGCGACGGCCGGGCCGTACCCGGTCGTCACCGATGCGGGCGTGGCAGTGACCACCGGCCTTCAACAACCGGGAAGCGTCAGCCCGGCGGGGGCCAACCGGCCTGGCTGCCACGATTCCCGACACCGCAATCCGGTGGTTCTGATCCACGCGACGGTGCTGAACCAGCAGGCGAATTGGGCATATCTCGCACCGACCCTCGCCAACGCGGGCTATTGCGTCTACAGCCTCACGTATGGAAAGACCACGTGGAGCGGCAATCTCGCGGCCCTCGCCCCCACCGCGCGATCGGTGCGACAGGTGGGGGAGTTCGTGGAGCGGGTCCTGGCGAGCACCGGTGCCCGCAAGGTTGACCTGATCGGGCACTCGCAGGGTGGCGCGATCGCCCATCGGGTCACGCTACTGCCCGGTCTGACCGATCGGATCGGGACGGTTGTCGGGGTAGCCGCACCCGATGCGACGAACCTGGGCTACCTGGAAACTCTCACCGGGCGACTGCCCGCGGCACGAGCGGGCTGGAATCTGCCGTCGACGGTCCACTTCGTCAATCTGGTCACGTTGCTCGACAAGGTCGTCTCGCCGCCGGAGACCTCACTGATGCCGCCGGCACCGAACGTGACCAACATTCGGGTGCAGGATGTGTGTCCTCGATCGATTGTCGGCCACGTCGGTATGGCCTACTCGCCGACGGTGGCTGCGCTCATCCGTAACCACCTCGACCCGGCGCAGCGGGTGCCGGTGCCGTGTGGTTCGGACTTCCCCAGCTGAGGTTGCACCTGTCCGACGTAGAGCACGGTCAGGGGTGGACGCCGCGCTTGTTCAGCCAAACCTGGGGGTTGATCTTGGTGCCGTTCTTGTCCCAGACCTCGTAGTGCAGGTGGGGGCCGGTGGACTGGCCACGATTGCCGACGGTCGCGATCTTCTGACCGGCGCGGACCTTCTGCCCGGCCCGGACGAAGCTCTGGTCGACGTGGCCGAAGACGCCGGTGGTGCCGTCGTCCTGGCGGACCCGGACCCACTGGCCGAAGCCCGACGCCGGTCCGGATTCGATGACGGTGCCGTCGGTGACGGCGTACACCGGGGTGCCGATGCTGTTGGCGATGTCCACACCATTGTGGCTGGCGCCCCAGCGTGGGCCGTATCCCGAGGTCACGGTTCCGGTGGTCGGTGCGACGGCGCGGCCCTTGCCCGGCGCCGCCGGATCCTGCGGCAGCAGATTGCGGGCCAACTCCTCGAGCTGCGGTGGCAGGTTCAGATTGGACGGCAGCACCGGCTTCGGCGCGGGCTGCGCGGTCGCGTGGGCGGCGCCGCCGACGGTGAGTCCGATCGTGCCCGCGAAGGCTGCGACGACGCCGGCCTTCATCTTGGCGGTCCAGACGCTGCAGGTGGCCGCACGGTGTTGACCGCGACGTCCGGAGCGGGACGCCGAGTCGAGCAGGACGCGCGTGGCAGGCAGGGTGGAGTTATGGGCAGTCAGTCGGTGTCGAGGCACAGCGTTGTCCGTTCATGCGTTTGGTAACAGTTTGATATCGGCAAGGACACGGCGAGATTACCCATACCTCCCTGAACTGACGCTGAGAGAATGTCGGATGGTGACCGATGGCACATCGGATGGAGTGGCTTGCGCACTCGGCCTCCGGTGCAGGCCCGTCGCGGATGTGCAACACGCGCGGGGATCGCCGGAAATCGTTGACTCAAGGTGCCCTACCGGTACTGTGTTGCATATCACACAGTGATCGGAGGACCGTCATGATTACCGCCGAGATGAATGAGCTCCATCGCAGCATCAAAACGCTTCGGCACCATATCGTGACGCTGAAGGCGATGTACGGCGATGTGGACGGCGTCAAGAGGATGACCAACGATCTCGATCGGCTTGAGATCGACCTGCATGACTTTGAGCACAAACCGCCTCCGCTGAAGGCGAGTGCCCACGAAGAAGCGGTCATCTACGTTCCGGACAGCAAGTCGGATGAGTCGGCCTGGCTCGGCGCGCAAGACGAAGGGCTGGGCTTCCATTCGCGTGAGCGCACGAAGTGAGTGCGCCCGCGGCTGAGCGGGATTCGGTCGGGGTCTTCTCATCAGGCCGGGCGCGGCTGGCGGCACGAACTCTCCGGACAGATCGGTGGTGGCTGTCGCCGCTGCTGACCGTCATCGGTCTGGGCATCTTCGTCGTCTATGCGACGGTGCGGTCCTTTGTCCGCAGCGCCTACTACGTCGCGGACTATCATTATCTGACGCCGTTCTACTCACCCTGTCTGAGTGAGTCGTGCGTACCGGGGTCCAGTCACTTCGGGACCCCGCTCCCGGAACTCCCGATGTGGATCCCGCTCGCGTTTCTCTCGCTGCCGTTTCTCCTGGGCTTCCGGCTGACCTGCTACTACTACCGCAAGGCCTACTACCGTTCGGTTTGGTTCTCGCCGCCGGCCTGTGCGGTCGCCGAGCCGCACACCCGCTACACTGGCGAGACCCGACTGCCGCTGATCATCCAGAACGCGCACCGCTACTTCTTCTATGCGGCCGTGATCGTGTCGGTGATCAACACCTACGACGCCGTCGTCGCCTTCCACGGCAAGGACGGCGGGTTTGGCTTCGGGCTCGGCAACGTGATCCTCGTGGTGAACGTCATCCTGCTGTGGGTGTACACGGTGTCGTGTCACTCGTGCCGACATGTCACCGGCGGTCGACTCAAGCACTTCTCCCGCCATCCGATTCGCTATCGGATATGGACTCAGGTCTCGAAGCTCAACACTCGGCACATGCAGTTCGCCTGGATCACGCTCGGCACGTTGATCCTCACCGACTTCTACATCATGTTGGTGGCCAGCGGCACCATCGCGGATCTGAGATTCGTGGGTTGATCTACCGCACCATACCGCCTGTTGTACAAACGATTTGAGGGAGTCGCCGGCAGATGACCGAACCGGAACGTTACGAATACGACGTTGTTGTGATCGGTGCGGGAGGTGCTGGTCTCCGGGCGGTGATCGAGGCCCGTGAGAAGGGCTATTCCGTTGCGGTGGTGTGTAAGTCGCTGTTCGGCAAGGCGCACACGGTAATGGCCGAGGGTGGTTGCGCGGCCTCGATGGGTAATGCGAATTCCAAGGACAACTGGAAGACGCACTTCCAGGACACGATGCGCGGTGGGAAGTTCCTGAACAACTGGCGGATGGCCGAACTCCACGCGAGGGAAGCGCCGGACCGGGTGTGGGAGTTGGAGACCTACGGCGCGCTGTTCGACCGCACCGCAGACGGACGGATCGCCCAGCGCAACTTCGGGGGCCACACCTATCCGCGGCTGGCCCACGTCGGCGACCGGACCGGGCTGGAATTGATCCGGACGATGCAGCAGAAGATCGTCTCGCTGCAGCAGGAGGACTACGCCGAGTCCGGCGACTACGAGTCGCGGATCAAGGTGTTCGCCGAATGCACCATCACCGAACTGCTCAAGGACGGCGACGCCATCGCCGGCGCCTTCGGATACTGGCGGGAATCCGGACGATTCATCGTCTTCGAGGCGCCGTCGGTCGTCGTCGCAACCGGTGGAATCGGCAAGTCGTTCAAGGTGACATCGAACTCGTGGGAGTACACCGGCGACGGTCACGCACTCGCACTTCGTGCCGGCGCGAGTTTGATCAATATGGAATTCATCCAGTTCCATCCGACCGGAATGGTCTGGCCGCCGAGCGTGAAGGGAATCCTCGTCACCGAGGGGGTTCGTGGTGACGGTGGTGTCCTGAAGAACACCGACGACAAACGATTCATGTTCGACTACATCCCCCCGGTGTTCAAAGGGCAGTATGCCGAGACCGAAGAAGAGGCCGACAAATGGCTCGCCGACAACGACAGTGCGCGTCGCACACCGGATCTCCTCCCGCGCGATGAAGTGGCCCGGGCCATCAACGAGGAGGTCAAGGCCGGTCGCGGGACCGAACACGGTGGGGTCTTCCTCGATATCGCATCCCGGATGCCCGCCGAGGAAATCATCAGACGACTGCCATCCATGCATCACCAGTTCAAAGAGCTTGCCGACGTGGACATCACGAAGGAGCCCATGGAGGTCGGCCCGACGTGCCACTACGTGATGGGTGGGATCGAGGTGGACCCCGACACCGCGTCGTCGCGGGTGCCGGGACTGTTCGCGGCCGGTGAGTGTTCGGGCGGAATGCACGGATCGAATCGGTTGGGCGGCAACTCATTGTCGGATCTTCTGGTGTTCGGCAGGCGCGCCGGGCTGGGGGCGGCATCATACGTCGGCTCGCTGGATCGGCGGCCGACGATCTCGCAGGACGACATCGATCGAGCCGCTCGGTATGCGTTGGCGCCGTTCGATCCACCCGCCGAGGGGAAGCCGGAGAATCCGTACACCCTGCACATGGACCTCCAGCAGTCGATGAACGATCTGGTGGGGATCATCCGCAAGGAGAACGAGATGCGGGAGGCCCTGGGTGTGCTCGCCGAGCTGCGAAAACGGCTCGGCAGCATGCAGGTCGAGGGGCACCGTCAGTTCAACCCGGGCTGGCATCTGGCCATCGACCTACGAAACATGCTGCTGGTCAGTGAATGCGTGGCCAAGGCGGCACTCATGCGGACCGAGAGCCGTGGCGGACACACCCGCGACGACCACCCGGCGATGGACCCGGCGTGGCGCAACACTCTGTTGGTGTGCACCGCCGACACACGGGCCAACGCGCCGGTACCCGACGTCGACGTCGTCGCCGAGGAACAGATACCGATGCGGCCGGACCTGCTCGAGGTGTTCGACTACGCGGAGATCGAGAAGTATTACTCCGCGGCCGAGATCGCCGGGCATCCGGACGCCGCGGGGAAACGGGAGAACTGAGATGGGCTACGACGCGAAGTTCCGGGTGTGGCGCGGAGACGGCGACGGTGGCGGCCTGCAGGACTACACCGTGCTCGTCAACGACGGTGAGGTGGTGCTCGACATCATTCACCGCATACAGGCGACTCAGGCGTCCGACCTGGCCGTGCGGTGGAACTGCAAGGCGGGGAAATGTGGTTCCTGTTCAGCCGAGGTGAACGGTCGTCCGCGGCTGCTGTGTATGACCCGGATGTCGACGTACACCGCGGACGAAGTCATCACGGTGACACCGATGCGGACGTTTCCGGTGATCCGCGACCTTGTCACCGATGTCTCCTTCAATTATGCGAAGGCCCGCGAGATCAAAGCTTTCACCCCGCCGCCGGGACTGGGGCCGGGGGAGTACCGCATGCAGCAGGTCGACGTGGAGCGGTCGCAGGAATTCCGCAAGTGCATCGAATGCTTCCTGTGCCAGAACACCTGCCACGTGGTCCGCGACCACGAGGAGAACAAAGCCGCCTTCGCCGGCCCGCGCTATCTGATGCGCATCGCGGAACTGGATATGCACCCACTCGACGTCGCCGAACGTCGGGACACCGCGCAAGCCGAACACGGTCTCGGCTTCTGCAACATCACCAAATGCTGCACTGAGGTATGTCCGGAGAACATCAAGATCACCGACAACGCCCTGATCCCGATGAAGGAACGCGTCGTCGACCGCAAATACGACCCACTGGTGTGGCTGGGGAACAAGCTGTTTCGGCGGTAGGCGAAGATAGTTGCTCAACCGTCGAATCGGCCGGACAACCGTTGGACACCGCGGAACAGGGCCCCGTGATCGAGACCGCCGTCGCCGTTGGCGCGTGCCGAGGCCATCAACGTCGCCATCAACGAGCCCACGGGGATGACCACCCCGGCCTCGCGGGCCGCGGTGGTGACGATCCCGAGGTCCTTGTGGTGCAGGTCGATCCGGCCGCCGGGCTCGAAATCACGGCCGATCATGCGGGCTGCCTTGTGGTCGAGGACCGCTGACCCGGCCAATCCGCCTGCGAGTACCCGCACCGCCGTCGAGGTGTCGACCTGATGGGCTTCGAGGAACACCATCGCCTCCGCCAGTGCCTCGATGTTGGCTGCGACGATCAGTTGATTGGCGGCCTTCACGGTCTGCCCGCTGCCGCTCGGGCCGACGTGTGCCACGGTGCGACCGACAGCGTCGAGGACGGGTGCGACGGCCGCAAAGGCGTCGGCGGAACCGCCGATCATGATCGACAACGAGCCCGCCACCGCACCCTCCTCACCGCCGGAGACGGGCGCGTCGAGGAACACGAGGCCGCGGTCACGGGCCAGGTCGGCCATCCGGATCGCGACATCGGGCCGGATGGTCGAGAAATCGATGATCGTCGTACCCGCCGCAGCGTGGGCGAAGACCCCGTCGTCGCCGGTGAGGACCAATTCCACATCGCTGGAGTCGGGGACGTTCAGCATGACAATATCCGTGGTCGATACGGCCTCGGCGATGGAGACCGCCGCCGTACCGCCGGCTTTCACCAGATCGGCTGTGCGCGAGAGGGTTCGGTTGTATCCGATCACGGTGTGCCCGGCGCGCACCAGATTGATCGACATCGGACTGCCCATGACGCCGAGTCCGATGAATGCGATTGTGGCCATGGTGATCCTTTGCGGTTGGTCGTCTGTCGTCAGGGGTCGCGCGGGGGCGACGCCGGAAATTCCGGTATCCAGTCGAACGGGTCGGGACGCGTCGCACGGTACTCGAGGCTGATCCAGCCGGGATACGACTGCGCGTCGAGGGCGGCGATATGCGCGGCGAGATCTGACGTTCCGGTGCCCGGTTCACCGCGACCGGGGGCGTCCGCGACCTGGATGTGACCGATACGGTCGGCGAACTGGACGATCACACGCTCGACGTCGTCGCCGTTGATCGTCAGGTGATACAGATCGGCGAGGAGTGTCACGTTGTCGACGTGGTGGTCACGGCGGACGCGATCCCCGACGGCGACCGCGTCGGCAGCACGTGTCAGTGGGTAGGTAGGTATTCCGCTGATCGGTTCGACGAGGATGTCGGCGCCGATGGTCGCGGCGGCCCGGGCGGCGACGGCGAGATTCTCCGCGGCGAGCTCGTCCTGGGCGTCGACGTCGAGGCCTTCGAGTCGGTTCCCGTACAGCGCATTGAAACCCACGGTGCCCAGCTGTCCGCCGATCCCGATCGCGACCTCGACACTGTCGGTGAACTCGCGCGAGGTCTGCGGATGGGATAGCAGCCCACGGTCCCCGGCCGCCAGGTTTCCGGCCGCCAGATTCAGATGCGTGAGGCGAACACCCGCGTCGTCGATTGCCGCGACGAAGGCGGTCACCTCCCGATCGGACGGGACCGCGGAGCTGAAGGGCCACCAGAACTCGACGGCGCCGAAGCCGGCGTCGCGCGCTGCCTGCGGTCGTCGCAGGAGCGGGAGGTCGGCGAACAGGATCGAGCAGTTGACGGTCAATCTGCGGATATCGATGCCGCGCCTCCTTGATCTATGGCAGCGCCCGCTGGTGCGGCTGGGGAACAGCCTATTCCGGGTGGTAGGGCGAAGCCACCTATCAGTTCGAGCTCCACGGGTGGGTGATGATGACCGTGCCGGTGGGGTTGTGGCGCCAGATGACGGCGCGTCTGGTGCCGAGGGTGGGCGTCCAGGTGCCGAGGTGTTTGAACTCGTGGCATGGGATGCACAACGGGATGAGGTTGTCGAGGATGGTCCACCCGCCGTCGAGTGGATTGTCGTGGTCGAACGGTGCGACGTGGTCGAAATGGCAGTCTTCAACCTGACGTCCGCAGTAGGGTCCGCGGCAGTGCCGGTCGGTGTGGGCGATGGTGCGCCGCAACGCATCTGCCGGAGCGTAGATCAGGGCTCCCGGTGGTGGGAGGGTGAGTCCGCCGTGGCCGGCGGGATCGATCGGCTCTGGATTTGGTGGCCGTGAGCGCATCTGGAGTGGCCCGCTGCCACCTCCGCTACCGGTGTCGGTGCCGGTCAGGTGGGCGGGTGCGATGACGTTTCCGGCGCTGCGGGGACGACCGACCGCGAACGGCTTCGTGATTCGGTTGGTGGTGTCGCCGCGGCGGGCGAATCGTCGGCTCTCGCGATAGAGGCCCTGCCAGCTGGCGTTGGCGGCCAGTTCGCGGGCGTGAGCGGGATCGATCACTCCGTACCCGGGCACATAGGGGACCAGGTCGCCGGTCAGTCCGGCGAGCGTGGGGGCGTCGGTGACCACCTGCACGACGACCTGTGGGTCGACCACTGCCACCGCCGTCAACGGTGTGTCGTCCGACTGCTGGCTGCCCGTGCAACGGGTTGGTTCTTCATGTGGCGGTTCAGGTTCGGGCGCTTCAGGCTCGGTTGGCTCGGGTTGTTGGTTGGCCGCCGACTGGCAGGTGTCCCCGTCGCTGCACTGGCAGGTCATTGTGGTGGCGCCCCGCATGATCGCTGCGAGCGCAGCCACTCGTTGTTCGCCGAGCTCGCGCGGGTCGTTCGGGCACAGATGATGGGCGAGTAGGCCGGTGATGCGCGATTGCAGGTAGCGGGCGTCGGCCAGTCCGACGACGGCGGTGATCGACGCCTGTCCGTACAGCTCCTTGCCGAAACGTACGTTCTGGTTGCGAGCGGCATACTCGGCACGTGCGCGGGCAGCGGCCTCGGGATCGAGTGCGATGAGCAGTTCCTCAAGCCGCTCGGCCAACACCGCGTTGGTCGAAGCCTGCGCAGACAACGACAGCGCGGCCTCCTGCACGGTGGTCGACACCGAGCCGTCGTCGTCGGCGGTTGTGGTGATGGCGCACAGTGCGTGCGCGATGACCGAGGCCCGCGATTCGGCGAGGTCGCCTGCCAGGAATGCGGCGCGGACGACCGGCAGGTCGGCGAGTAGGGAACCCAACGACATCCAGCGACCGGCGGTCGCGGCCGGAACTGCGAAGTGCCAGGCCACTTCCCGTAGTGCCGCCTTGTCTGGCATCTTCTTGCGGTAGCGGTCGTGATCGGCGCTCATCACCGACTCATAGACCCTGCACCCGAGGTGGTAGGCGGCCAACACCTTCCGCGCCATTGCCTGATGCTCGAGCCGGGTGAAGGTCGCGGCAGCAGTCGCCAGCTCGGAGGCACACGCGTCGGCCAGTACGGCCTCACCGGTGTCCACCCCCGCATCGAACATATGTTCACTATGGCAGGTGGGTACGACAATCCTGGTAGGGCCGACCGCGGCTCCGGGTTCCACTGTCCTACGAGACCGACTCGGTCGTGAACAACCCGATCATCGGCTCCGGCAATCTTCGCCGCTCGCTCACGTTGCTCCGCAGGGTAGCGCTCGGGCATGGTCTGCATCCTGAACAAGCCCACGGGATCATGGGTGTGACCTGCCGGCTATCGGTGCGCCCTCCGGGATGCCACTCGAACTCAGTGGGCGCACTCCGGCCGGAGGCCGGCAGGGGTGTGACGGTGCCCCCGGTGAGACTCGAACTCACACTGGACGGGTTTTGAATCCGTTGCCTCTGCCAATTGGGCTACGGGGGCGTCCGCGCGGCGTGACCGCGCAAGGGGTAACTGTAGTTGATCAGCCGAGGCGGTTGCGAACCGGTACTCTGCCAGCATTGATTCTGCGGTTCCGGGCTGATCCGGACGTCCGTGTACAGGGTTTTTGGTGTGGAGGAGAAGGATGGTGACGGTGACCGAGAGTGTGCATGCCGAGTCCGGTGCAGGGGTGACGACGCATCGGGTGCTCGTCGCCGAAGATGATTCGCTGATCCGGATGGACCTCATCGAAATGCTCCGGGAAGAGGGCTACGACGTCGTGGGGGAGGCGCCGAATGGACAGATCGCCGTGGATCTCACCGAGAGCCTGAATCCCGATCTGGTCATCATGGACATCAAGATGCCGGTGCGCGACGGCATCGACGCCGCGACGGAGATCGCGCAGAAGCGGCTGGCACCGGTGGTCATGCTGACGGCCTTCTCCCAGCGTGACTTCATCGAGAAGGCACGTGACGCGGGGGCGATGGCCTATCTGGTGAAGCCGTTCACCAAGGCCGACCTGGTGCCGGCGATCGAGGTCGCGGTCAGTCGCTATCAGGAACTCAAACTCCTCGAACGTGAAGTGGCGACAGTCAACGAACGCCTGGAGACGCGCAAACTCGTCGAGCGGGCCAAAGGCCTGCTGATGGAGAAGCAGGCGATGAGCGAGCCTGAGGCGTTCAAGTGGATCCAGCGCGCCGCGATGGATCGGCGAACCACGATGAAAGCTGTTGCGCAAGTTGTGGTTGAGACACTTGGGTCCCCGTAATCGCAACGTCTGGGTAACACATTGCCGGTAGGTTCATCTGCACGTGATGCCGCGAAACCATGAAATCTCAACGCATCACAACTTTCTCACCCGTTGTCTGATACCGCTCCGCGGCATCACTGAACCGTCTAGGGAGAACAGTTGAGATTCAACAGGCATATTGCCAAGGGCGCCGTTGTCGTCGCCGCCGCATCGCTCGCGCTCGCCGCGTGTAGTTCTGATGACGACAGTTCCGATGCGTCCGGCAACGACAACGCCACCTACTCCACCGACTGTGGTGACAACGTTCCCGTGGCGCAGCCCGGGCCGGTGAGCACCGAACCGCTCAAGATCGGCACTCTGCTGCCCGAGACCGGCAGCCTCGCCTTTCTCGGACCACCCGAGGTCGCGGGCGTGAAACTCGGCATCAAGGAGGTCAACGCGGCCGGCGGCGTGCTCGGTAAGCCGATCCAGCAGATCGACGGCGATTCCGGCGACGACACCACCGACACCGCGAACATCACGGTCGACCGGCTGCTCTCCGACGGCACGCAGGTCATCGTCGGTGCCGCGTCGTCGGCGGTGTCGCTGAAGGTGATCGACAAGATCGCCAACGCAGGCACCGTCATGTTCTCGCCGGCCAACACCTCGGATCAGTTCATCTGCTACCCGGATAAGGGGCAGTACTTCCGCACCGCCCCGACCGACACCCTCCAGGCGCAGGCGCTCGCCCAGGTGATGGCCGACGACGGTGTGCAGCGCGTCTCGATCCTCGCCCGGAACGAGGCCTACGGCACCGGCCTGGCCGCGAACACGGTCAAGGAACTCGAAGCTGCGGGCATCCCGGCCGATCAGATCCAGAAGATCATCTACGACCCGAACGCCCAGTCCTTCAACGCCGAGATCGACCAGGTCAAGAACTTCAACCCGGACGGCATCGCGGTGATCGGCTTCGACGAGAGCGCCAAGATCATCACCCGCATGAACGAGGTGGGGATCGGACCGAACCAGAAGAAGGTGTACGGCACCGACGGCAACATGGGCAACGCACTCGGTGAGGCGGTCGGACCTGGCCTGCTGGCCGGCATGAAGGGGACGACACCGCTCACCGACACCGGTGCGGAGTTCGAACGTCGTATCCGGGCCGTGGACCCGAATCTCGAAGACCTCAACTATTCGGGGGAGAGCTACGACGCGGTCGTGATCTCCGCGCTGGCCGCCGAGATCGCCAAGTCCACCAACGGTCGGTCGATCGCCTCCGAGATCAACGGCGTCACCCGGGACGGCACCAAGTGCAAGACCTACGACGCGTGTCTGGCCCTGGTCAAGGAGGGTAAGGACATCGACTACGACGGCGTCACCGGAGAACTGACCTTCACCAAGGCCGGCGAACCGAGCGTCGGCTCCTACGGTGTTCTCGTCTTCGGCCCGAACAACAAGTTGTCCGACGACATCACCTACAAGGTGGTGCGTTCCTGACGATCGCCTGCCGGGACACCGGCGGATGACCGAGCGGTCCGGGTTCGACGAGAACCCGGACCGCTTGTCGTCTACTGCTTCTCGGACCGTCCGGCGAGGGTGCCCAGATATAGTTCGATGACGGCCGGATCGTGGCGCAGATTCTGACCGGTGTCGGTGTAGGCGTTGCGTCCCTGGTCGAGCACATAGCCGCGGTCGCAGATCTGCAGACACCGACGTGCGTTCTGCTCCACCAGAATCACCGTCACACCGGTCGCGTTGACCTTCTTGATCTGGATGAAGACCTGATCCTGGAACATCGGCGACAACCCGGCCGACGGCTCGTCCAACAGGAGCACCGATGGTTCCATCATCAGTGCGCGGCCCATCGCCACCATCTGACGTTCACCGCCGGACAGCGCACCCGCCTTGACCTTTCGGCGTTCGGCGAGCAACGGGAACACCTCGGACACGAACGCCATCCGCTCGTTGAACTTCCGCGGTTTGAGGTAGATGCCCATCTCCAGATTCTCCTCGATCGTCAACGAGGCGAACACATTCTGGGTTTGCGGCACGTACCCGACACCCTTGGTCACGAGTACGTGCGCGGGTGCCGAGGTGATGTCCTGATCGCGCAGGGTGACCGAGCCGTGGCGGACTGGGATCAGACCGAACAGTGTCTTGAGTAGGGTCGACTTGCCTGCGCCGTTGGGGCCGATGATGCCGACGATCTCACCGTCGTCGGCGTAGAAGTTACAACCTTCGAGGATGTTGATGCCGGGCAGATATCCGGCGGTGATGTCGTCGGCCCGCAACAACGCGTCGACAGCATTGCGTTGGTGCCCTTGCGGACTCGCGGCCAGCTGGGCGGCCGACGGGGTGGTGGCGCCGGTGGCGTCGACGTCGCGCTCGTGGTGTCTCATCGGGTACTCCCTCCCGTCTCGTCCGAGTCGGAATCCGGGCTGTCGGGAGCGGCCGTCCCCTCGGAGGCCTCCTCGTCTGCCCGGGCGATGGATTCGGCGGCCAGCGCAGAGGTGTCGGAGAGGTCGCCGCCGGCTTCGATGGTCTCCTCGATGGCGGCCTCCACCCGTTCGGCGAGGACCGCGGTCGCGCCGACCGGATTTCCGTCGTCGTCGAATTCCAGTGCCTGGTCGTGATGCCCGCCGAGGTAGGCCTCCACAACGGCCTCATTGTCGGCGAGATGTTCCGGCCGGGATTCGGCGATGACCCGACCGCCCGCCATCACCACTACCCAGTCGCTGACATCGCGGATGACATCCATGTCATGTTCGACGAAGATCACCGTCATCCCGTCGTCGCGCAGCGACTTGATATGCCCCAACAGACTTTGAGTGAGCGCCGGATTCACCCCGGCCATGGGTTCATCGAGCATGATGACGGTCGGGTCGGTCATCAGGGCGCGGGCCATCTCCAGCAGTTTGCGTTGACCGCCGGAGAGGGAACCGGCGTAGTCGTCGGCTTTGTCGGCGAGTTTGAAACGTTCCAGCACGGCATAGGCGCGTTCGGTGACCTCGGCTTCCTGGCGGCGCCAGATCCACGGCAGCAGACCGGCTCCCATGTGTTCGCCGCGCTGCCCGGTGGCGCCCAGACGCACATTGTCGAGCACCGACAGCTTCGACAACGCCTTGGTCAGCTGGAAGGTTCGCACGATGCCCCGGCGCGCCACCTGATGTGGGTAGCGCCTGCCCATCTCGTCGCCGTCGAAGGTCCAACTGCCGTGGTCGGGACGGTCGAAGCCGGTGATCAGGTTGAAGAAGGTCGTCTTACCCGCGCCGTTGGGCCCGATGAGGCCGGTGATGGCGCCGCGCTGGAACTCCACGTGGTCGACGTCGACGGCGGTCAGACCGCCGAAGGTGCGCTGGATACCGTCGACGGTGATGACCGCGTCGTGTTTGGCAGAACCGGGGGCCGCGATGATGCCGTCGAACAGGTCCACCGGCGCCGACACATCATTTGGCATCGAGCTGTACCTCCCGTTTGTTGCCCAGAATGCCTTGCGGGCGGAACACCATCAGCAGCGCGATCGCCAATCCCAGGATGACGAATCGGACCGCGCCGATCTGCTGATTGGTCATGTCGAAGAGTGGGTCGTCGCCGGTGGTCAGCTGACGCAACAGCACATCGGAGGCGGTGACGATGAACCAGAACAGCATGGCGCCGACCACCGGCCCGAAGACCGTTGCCGCACCACCGAGGATGAGCGCCCCGTAGGCGAAGAAGGTTTGCGCGGTCGAGTAGAAGTCGGGGCTGATCGATTGCGTCTGAATGGCATTGAAGACGCCGGCGACGCCGCCGATGCACCCGCCGAGGACCAGTGCCTGAAGTTTGAAGACGTATGCGTTCTTGCCGAGTGCACGGGCGGCGTCCTCATCCTCGCGCACCGCCTTGAGCACACGCCCCCACGGGCTGCGCACCAGCAGCCAGACCAACAGACAGAGCAGCGCCACCACCGACCAGCCGACGACCATCGCCCACAGGTCACCGCCCTGGAACTTCAGACCCAGCAGGGAATACTGCTTACCGTTCTCGAAGGGGTTCATCTCGAAGAACGGTGCGGCATATCCGTACAGACCCTTGGTGGAGTTGGTGAGTTCATCCGCCGACGTCGACCTGGTGAGCAGCCGCAGGATCTCGGCTGCGGCGATGGTCACGATCGCCAGATAGTCGGCGCGCAACCGCAGCGTTGGCAGACCGAGCAGCAGGGCCAGTGCGCCGGCCGCGGCGACGCCGAGAATGCCGCCGACCCACAGCGAACCGCCCCATTGGCCGGCGACGATCCCGACGCCGTACCCACCGAGCAGTGCGAACCCGATCTGACCGAAGTTCAGCAGTCCGGCATAGCCGAAGTGAATGTTGAGGCCGATGGCGAGCATCGCGTAGAAGATGGCCGACGGCCCGATCAGCTGGGCCAGCGAGATCTGAAGAACCGCAACGAGGTCCATATCAGCCGATCCTCGCTTTCGTGCCGAGAATGCCCTGCGGGCGGATGGTCAGGATGATGATCAGGATGAGCAGTCCGCTGACGTATTTGAGGTCGGGGGACACCCAGTAAGTCGACACCTGCACGACGAAACCGACGATCAGACAACCGATCAGCGCGCCGTACACCGAACCCAGCCCGCCGAGGGTCACACCGGCGAACATCAGCAGCAGCAGCTTGAACCCCATTTCCCACTGCACCCGGCTGCCCAGTTCGGACAGCGCGAACAGCACACCGCCCAACGCGGCGAGGCCGCCGGCCAGCGCCCACACCACGAGGATGACCCGGTCGACGTTGATTCCCGACGCCGCGGCGAGATCCCGATTGTCGGCGACCGCCCGCATCGCCTTGCCGATGCGGGTCTTCTGCATGAGGAGTGCGACACCCAGCAGCACCACGACGCTGATGATGATGCAGGCCAGGTTGACCGGCGACATCGCGAAGGCGCCCGACCCGATCTCGGTCTGCACCAGATAGTCGTCGAAAGGTTCGGCGCGGTCGGAGAAGAAGATCAGATACAGATAGCGCAGCAACAGTGCCAGGCCGATCGAGACCACCAGCTGCGCAACGAGTCCCGATCTGCGTCGGCGCAGTGGCCGCCAGATCGCCAACTCGTTGAGTATCCCGAAGGCGATGCCGACGAGGATCGCGATGATCGTCGCCGGGATCAGCTGGATGCCGAGTTTGACGTTGACCGCCCACGCTGCGATCGCACCGAGCGTGACCATCTCGCCGTGCGCGAAGTTGGTGAGTCCGGTGGTGCCGAAGATCAGGGTCAATCCGACGCCGGTGATCGCGATGATCAGGCCGAACCGGATGCCGTCGATGCCGAGCCGGGTGAGTTTCTCCGCGGCGGAGATCTCGGTGGAATGTCGGGCGGGACCAAAGGAGAAGATGACGCCGCGGTTGTTCCCGGCGGTGAGTTTCAGCTGGACCGAATCTTTGCGGACCTCAACACCTTCGGGCACCGTCGTCTTGTCGATGGCGATGGTGTACGAACCGGGGGGAAGGGTCAGCGTCCAGGCGCCGGTCGGCCCGGAGGTCGCAGTACCCGCGATCGCGCCGGCGGGAGTTGTCGCCGTGATCACCACACCGGTGACCGGCTGGGATTCGTTGCGCAGCGTCCCGCTGACGGTGACGGTGTCGGTCGGTGCGGCTTGTGCCGTGCCGGCCCCGACCGCACCGCCGAGCAGGGACAAACCGCCGAGCAGGACCAGACCCAACCCCAGCAGCGCGGTCACGAACCCGATGTGACGACGTGCGGTTCGAGGTCGGTCGCGGTGTGGTGCACCGGTGTCGGCGCTCCGGGCCGGCGGACGGGTCGGCGAATGGGCCAACTGATTCACGCGTGCTGTCTCCGGACGTTGTCTCGGGGGCACCCCCCTGCGAATTTTTGCTTTCGCGGGACTCTACTGCGGTTCGACCGGCTTGGCATGGCAGCCAGGAAAGTCGGTTGCGCTGAAGGATTCGGCACTACGCTGGGACCCATGGTCGGGGTTCAGGTGACGACGGTGGTCGATCCCGGGGTGGTGGTGTCGATCCTGACGCAGGCTTTCGCCGACGATCCGGTGACCGTCTGGTTGCAGCCGGACCGGCGTCGCCACCGACAGATGTTCGACACCCTGGTCCGCCGGTCCCACGGTCCACGTGCCGTTTTCGACGTGGCCGCCCGGGATGGTGTGCCACTCGGGGCGGGCGCCTGGGATCCGCCCGGACACCGGCTGACCACCCGCGAGCAGTTGTGGTCGACATTCGGTTCGATGGCTGCGCTCGGCTCCCGGTCACGACGCGGAGCGGAGCTGGTACAGCGCTTCGCTCGGGCACGCCCGGCCGAGCCGCACTGGTATCTCGGATTGCTCGGTGCGGCGGCCCCGGGGATGGGCGCGGGCAGCGCATTGCTGACCCATCGCCTCGCCCTCATCGAGGGCCCGGCCTACCTGGAGAGTTCGAACGAGGTGAACATCCCGCTCTTCGAGCGGTTCGGGTTTTCGGTGACCGACGAGATCGTGCTGCCCTTCGACGGTCCACGGGTATGGCCGATGTGGCGTCCGATGGCGTGATCGGCGTGGATTGGTGGAGCCCGGCGGTGCCGGACTCGGCTGTCGGGGACCGCCACTAGACTCATCGGCGTGAGTCCCGCGCAGAGTTCCCCCGTGTCAGCAGGTCGTGGATCGGCAACCAGGACCGCCGGTGGTCGCCAGAAGGATGACACCCGTCCGGTGCTGATGCTCCTCGACGGACATTCGCTGGCCTACCGGGCGTTTTTCGCCCTGCCGCCGGAGAATTTCAAGACCGCGACCGGACAGTCGACCAACGCGGTGTACGGCTTCACCTCGATGCTGATCAACCTCTTGCGCGACGAGGAACCGACCCACATCGCGGCCGCCTTCGATGTCTCCCGTAAAACCTTCCGCTCGGAGATGTTTCCCGAGTACAAGGCGCAGCGCTCGAAGTCCCCGGACGAGTTCAACGGCCAGGTCGATCTGACCAAGGAGGTGCTCGACGCGCTGGGCGTCCCGGTGATGGCGATCGAGGGCTACGAGGCGGACGACATCATCGCGACCCTGGCCACCCAGGCCGACGCCCTCGGCTATCGGGTGTTGGTGGTCACCGGTGACCGTGACTCGTTGCAATTGGTCAACGACGCCATCACCGTCCTCTATCCGCGTAAGGGTGTGTCGGATCTGACCCGGTTCACCCCGGCCGAGGTGGAGAAGAAGTATGGGCTGACGCCGACGCAGTATCCCGACTATGCCGCGCTGCGTGGCGATCCGAGCGACAACCTGCCCGGCATCCCCGGCGTCGGCGAGAAGACCGCGTCGAAGTGGATCCGTGAGTACGGGTCGCTGGCCGCGCTGGTCGACCATGTCGACGAAGTCCGCGGCAAGGTGGGCGATTCGTTGCGCGCCAACCTGGCATCGGTGCAGACGAACCGGCAGCTGACCGAACTGGTACGGGATATGGCGCTGCCGTCGGGACCCGAGGAACTCGCCCTGGCCGGCTGGGATCGCGACCGTATCCACCAGCTGTTCGACGACCTCGAATTCCGGGTGTTGCGGGACCGGTTGTTCTCGACGCTGACCTCGGTGGAACCCGAAGCCGAGGCGGGTTTCGATCTCGACGGTTCCCGGCTGGGCGCCGGACAGGTCACCGCATGGCTGGCGGAACACACCGCGACCGGCCGCACCGGTGTGGCGGTGACCGCACCCCACGTCGTGGTCGGATCCGATCCGACGGGGCTGGCGATCGCCGCCGCCGACGGCACCTCGGCCTACCTGGACGTGGCCACCCTCGATGCCGACGATGAACGCGCTCTCGCCGGCTGGCTGGCCGACGCCGACAAACCGAAGGCGTTACACGAGGCGAAGTGGGCGGTCCATGCGCTGCGGTCGCGGGGCTGGACGCTGGCCGGGGTCACCTCCGACACCTCCCTGGCGGCCTACCTGGTGCGGCCCGGACAACGCACCTTCAACCTCGACGACCTGGCACTGCGCTATCTGCGTCGCGAGCTGCGTGCCGACGACACCACCGACGAGGGCCAGATGTCGCTGCTCGACGACGACGGTGGTGAGCAGAAGATCGCCGAGCAGCACATGCTGGAGGCGCGTGCGGTCGCCGAGCTCGCCGACACCCTCGATACCGAACTCGACCGGATCGATTCGCGGCCGCTGCTCACCGAGATGGAGTTGCCGCTGTCCTTCGTCCTCGCCGAACTGGAGGCGGTCGGTATCGCCGTCGACACCGAACACTTCGGCGAGTTGGAAAAGAATTTCGCCGAACGCATTCGTACGGCCGCCGATTCGGCCTACGAGGCGATCGGTGAGCAGATCAATCTGGGTTCGCCGAAACAGTTGCAGGCGGTGCTCTTCGACAAACTCGACATGCCGAAGACGAAGAAGACCAAGACCGGCTACACCACCGACGCCGATGCGTTGCAGTCCTTGTACGAGAAGACCGAGCATCCGTTCCTCGCGCACCTGCTCGAGCATCGAGACGCCACCCGCCTGAAGGTGACGGTGGATGGCCTGCTCAAGTCGGTCGCCGACGACGGTCGTATCCACACCACCTTCAACCAGACCGTCGCAGCCACCGGCCGGCTGTCCTCGACCGAGCCGAACCTGCAGAACATCCCGGTCCGGACCGTGGCCGGCCGTGAGATCCGGCAGGGCTTCGTGGTGGCGGGTGCACACGATGGTGCGAGCGGGGAGTTCGACTGCTTGATGACGGCGGACTACAGCCAGATCGAGATGCGCATCATGGCGCACTTGTCCGAGGACGCCGGGTTGATCGAGGCCTTCAACACCGGCGAGGATCTGCATAACTTCGTGGGGTCGCGGGCGTTCGGGGTGCCGATCGACGAAGTGACGACGGAGATGCGTCATCGGGTGAAGGCGATGTCGTACGGCTTGGCGTACGGGTTGTCGGCCTTCGGTCTGGCCGCGCAGCTCAAGATCAGTCGTGAGGAGGCCAAGGATCAGATGGAAGCCTATTTCGCCCGGTTCGGCGGGGTACGCGACTATCTGCATAACGTGGTCGCCGAGGCCCGTCGAAACGAGTACACCGCAACACTTTTCGGCCGACGACGGTATCTGCCCGATTTGAACAGCGACAATTTCCAGCGGCGACAGTCGGCGGAGCGGATGGCACTCAACGCCCCCATTCAGGGGACCGCCGCCGACATCATCAAGGTCGCGATGATCAATGTGCACAAGCGGCTGGCCCGCGAGGAGCTGCGGTCGCGGATGCTGCTGCAGGTCCATGACGAACTGGTCGTCGAGGTGGCGGCCGGGGAGCGGGATGCCGTGGAGACGTTGGTGCGCGAGGAGATGGGGAACGCCATCACGCTGTCGGTGCCGCTGGAGGTGTCGGTCGGGTTCGGTCGCTCGTGGGATGACGCGGCGCACTGATGTCCGCTGACCTGCGCATCGGGGTAATGCACGGCGACGGCATCGGTCCGGAGATCGTGCCCGGTGCGGTGTCGGTCGCCGAAGCGGCACTGGCGCGGGTCGGCGTGGTGGCCGACTGGGTGGAATTGCCGTTGGGGCGCACCGCGATCGACACCTATCGGACGCCGATGCCCGCGGAGACCCTGGCGGCGCTCGATGACTTGGACATCTGGATTCTGGGTCCGCACGATTCGGCCGGATATCCCGCCGAATTCGCCGGCGAGCTGACGCCGGGCGCCGTCATCCGCAAACGGTACGACCTGTTCGCGAATCTTCGGCCGTGCCGCGCGTTTGCGGGCGTTCCGGCGACGGCACCCGACATCGATGTGCTGATTGCCCGGGAGAACTCGGAGGGGCTCTACGCAGACCGGAACATGGCGGTCGGGTCGGGGGAGTTCATGCCGACCCCCGATATCGCGCTGGCCGTCGGTGTGATTACCCGGGCCGCGTCGGAACGGATTGCCCATCAGGCGTTTCGGCTGGCGCAGCGGCGTTCGCGGCATGTGACCGTAGTGCACAAGGCGAATGTGCTCACCATGACCACCGGACTGTTCCGCGATGCGTGCCGGGCGGTCGCTGCGGAGTATCCCGACGTCACCGTCGACGAGCAGCACGTCGATGCGATGGCGGCGCTGCTCATTCGGCGTCCGGCCGACTTCGACGTTCTGGTCACCGAGAATCTGTTCGGCGACATCCTGTCCGATCTCGCGGCCGAACTGGCCGGGTCGCTTGGCCTCGCCGGATCGGTGAATTGTTCGGATGTCCGGGCGATGGCGCAGGCCGCGCATGGGGCGGCGCCGGATATCGCCGGCCGCGGCATCGCGAACCCGGTCGCGATCATCGCGTCGACGGCGATGCTGCTGCGGTGGCAGGGGGCGCGTACCGACGATGACCGGCTACTCGCGGCCGCCGACCTGATCGACACCTCGACCGCAGCGGCCCTCGCGTCAGGTGTCGCAACCCCCGATGTCGGCGGTACCTCGACGACCCGCGACGTCGTCGACGCGATCGTCGGTTCGGTAAATCCCGGGTAACTCTCGGGCCTACCTCCCGGCGATCGGCGGCTGGACACAGTAAGTTCAGCCGGATGGGTCTGATGCGAGTCCTCCGACGCGGGCGTGCCGAATCGGCGCCTCGGCGGTCGGCGGCGCTGGCCGCGATGGTGTCTGTGGTGGTCCTGGTGCCGATGACCTCGGCGTGTACCAATGACGATTTCGAAGATCTCGGTGCCGACATAGCGCCGATCAGTATCGACGTGAGTAAGGTCGACGCGATCGCGACCACACTGCCCTCGAGTGTCCGGGACGCGGGCCGGATCGTCGTCGGCGTCAATGTGCCGTACGCCCCGAACGAGTTCAAGGTCAACGGCCGGATCATCGGTTTCGACGTGGATCTGATGAACACCATCACCAAAGTGCTCGGGGTGCGGGCGGAGTATCGGGAGGCCGATTTCGCCAAGATCATCCCGTCGGTCACCGCCGGGACCTTCGATCTGGGTATGTCGTCGTTCACAGTCACCGACGAGCGGCTCAAGAGCGTCGACTTCGTGACCTACTTCAGCGCAGGCATCCAATGGGCCCAGCGGGCCGGCAACGACATTGATCCGACCCGGGCTTGTGGCAAACGTGTCGGGGTGCAGCGCGGCACTACCGAAGCCGACGAGGAGGTGCCTGCCAAGAGTAAGGCATGCACCGACGCGGGCAATCCGGCGATCGACGTCGTCAAATTCAACAGTCAGGACGAGGCGACCACCGCGGTCATCTTGGGCAAAGTCGATGCCATGTCGGCGGATTCGCCGGTCACCGACTACGCCATCAAACGGGCCGGCGGGCGCATCGTGAAGGCGGGTGAACCCTTCGAGTCGGCGCCATACGGCTATCCGATGGTGCGCGGCTCGGAACTCGCGGAGCCGGTGCGGGCAGCCTTGCAGTATTTGATCGACAACGGGCAGTACCGGGCGATCGCGGCCCACTGGGGTGTGCAGACCGGGATGATCTCGACCGCCGAGATTCGAAGGGGCGCATAGCAGTGAGTAGGCCGAGCGTGAGCGAGTACGAGCGTGACTGATCCGAGAACGCCGGCACCACCCGGAGCAGGAACCGGCGAACCAGAACCCATCCGGGCGGTGCCGCTACGCCACCCCGGTCAGTGGGTGGCCGCCGCGATCATCCTCATCCTGGTCGGCCTCTTCGTCTACGGTGCCGCCACCAACGACGCCTACCAGTGGGAGACCTACGCCAAATATCTGTTCGACAAGCGGATACTGCGCGGTGTCGGATACACGCTCGCGCTGACCGTGCTGGCCATGGCGATCGCCATCGTGCTCGGTGTTCTGCTGGCGATCATGCGGCTGTCGCCCAATCCGGTGCTGCGCGGCGCGGCCTGGGTGTACCTGTGGATCTTCCGTGGCACCCCGGTCTACGTGCAGTTGGTGTTCTGGGGATTGTTCGGTTCGATCTACAAGACCATCGACATCGGTATCCCGTTCGTCCATCAGTTCGCCCACGTCGACATCCAGTCGCTGAACTCCGCATTCACCTTCGCCGTGATCGGACTGGCGCTCAACGAGTCGGCCTATATGGCCGAGATCGTGCGTGCCGGCGTCGCCTCGGTGGGGGAGGGTCAGACCGAGGCGTCGGTTGCGTTGGGCATGTCCTGGTCGAAGACCATGCGGCGCACGGTGTTGCCGCAGGCGATGCGGGTGATCATCCCGCCGACCGGCAACGAGGTCATCAGCATGCTCAAGACCACCAGCCTGGTGGCGGCGGTACCGTTCACGCTGGAGCTCTACGGCATCGCGACCGAGATCTCCGGCGTGAACTTCAAGCCCATCCCGATGTTGCTGGTGGCCTCCACCTGGTATCTCGTCGTCACCAGCGTGCTGATGGTCGGCCAGTTCTACCTGGAGCGCTACTACGCGAAGGGCGCCACCCGTGCGCTCACCGCGCGTCAGCTCAAGGCGCTCGCGGACGCGCAGGCGCGTCCCACCCTGGAAGGTAAAGGCGAGTGAGCAACACAGCCGTGAATCAGGCGACTGTCGAGGTACCGATGGTCCGGGCCGACCGGGTCTGCAAGAGCTTCGGGGCGCTGCAGGTCCTCAAAGGGGTCAGCCTGGAGGTGGCACGCGGTGAGGTTTTGTGCCTGATCGGGCCGTCGGGGTCGGGTAAGTCGACCTTCCTGCGGTGCGTCAACCATCTGGAGGTCGTCAACGCCGGCCGGTTGCATGTCGACGGCGAGCTCATCGGCTACCGCGAGCGTGCCGGGAAGCTGTACGAGATGAGTCCCAAGGACGCTGCGAAACAGCGCCGCGACATCGGCATGGTGTTCCAGCATTTCAACCTGTTCCCGCATCGGACCGCGCTGGAGAACATCATCGAGGCGCCGATCCAGGTCAAGCGGCAGTCGCGCAAGGCCGCGACCGAACGGGCCCGTGAACTGCTGGACCGGGTTGGTCTGGCCGACAAGGCGGACGCCTATCCCGCGCAGCTGTCGGGCGGACAGCAACAGCGGGTGGCAATCGCGCGCGCCCTGGCGATGGATCCGAAGCTGATGCTGTTCGACGAGCCGACGTCGGCACTCGATCCCGAACTCGTCGGCGACGTGCTCGGGGTGATGCGGGAGTTGGCCGCGTCGGGGATGACGATGCTGGTGGTCACCCACGAGATGGGGTTCGCCCGCGAGGTCGCCGATCAACTCGTCTTCATGGACGGCGGTGTGGTCGTGGAACACGGTGATCCGCGTGAGCTTCTGTCGAATCCGCAGCACGAACGCACCCAGGGTTTCCTGTCGAAACTCCTCTGACCGGAGCCGCCGTCACTCCGGTTTGTGGCTGCAGAAGATCGCGGTGCCAGGAAAGTAGCTGCCGCGCAACGGACTCCACTGTCCCCAGATCCGATCGAAACCCTCGGGCCACTCTGGTTCGACGATGTCGTCGAGGATCAGACCTGCGCCACGGATCTCGCGAACGCGATCGCCGACAGTCCGGTGGTGTTCGACGTAGGTGATCGTGCCGGCATCGTCGGTCTCGGTGTAGGGCGTGCGGTTGAAATAGGGGATCGACACGGTCAAGCCGTCGGGGCCGGGATCGTCGGGGAACATCCAGCGCATCGGGTGGTTGACCGAGAAGACCCACCGCCCGCCGGGCCGCAGTACCCGGGCCACCTCGGCCATCACCTCGGCCGAGTCGGCGACGAAGGGGATCGCCCCGAACGAGGAACAGACGGTGTCGAAGGATTCGTCGGCGAAGGGCAGCCGCTCGGCGGTGGCCTGGACCAACGGGACACGCTGATCGTCGCGGGCCATCGCGGCGACGCCGATCGCCAGCATCTGGCCGGACAAGTCCACGCCGACCGCGTGCGCGCCGTTTCGCTGCAACCAGCGCGCGCACGGTGCCGAGCCGCATCCGATCTCCAGAATGTGGCGGCCCTCGATCGGGCCGAGGAGGTGGGCGTCGGCCTCGCGAATACCTTCAGGGCACCAGACGAAGTCGCCGCCTGCCTGCTCGTTGCCCAGGAATTCGCCGTGTTCGCGGTGGTACTCCACGGCGTCGGAATCCCACCAGGAGCGGCTGGCCCGCATACTCGCATCGGAGTCGACGTCGGTCAGGATCCGGGGTGCGCGGGGCGGTTCGGGACTGTCGTGTTGCACGCGTCGATGATAGATACCGGTGCGCTCGGGTCCCTGTCAGCACGCCCACCCGGCGAGGATGTGATCGGTCCGGGCGCGACCATCCCAGCGGCGCAACGCGGTGAAGGTGAATTCGTGGTCACCGGTCGGCGCGTGCGCGAGAACCTCGAGCGCGGCGCCGACCTGCGTCGCGGTCATCCGCCGGGCAATCGTGATGTGCGGGGTCCAGGCCCCGGGCGCGGTGTGACCGAAGGGCAGGGTCGGCGCGCCGGAATCGTCCGTGCCGACGAAGGGCGAACTCAGCCGCCACACCGTGGCGTGGATCGACAGCAATTCGGTGGACGGTACGACCAGTCGGGCCAGGGTGTGATGAGTGCCAGCGCCGAAGACGAGCGGGGCTCCGAGGATGGCCCGCAGCGGGAGTCGCTGTGCCACCGGGGAGAGTGTGGCGTCCGCGCCGGGACGGATATGCGCGGCGGCCAGCAGCGTGACATGGGGTCGGTTGGTCGACGACCGTACCTGCCGTGCGCTGGGCAGGCCTGCCTCGTCCAATGCCGACCATTGGCCGGACAGCAGCGATTCGGTCGCCGTGTCGAGGAGCAGTTCGAGTGAATCGGCCACGGCCCGAAGTCAACCAGAACGCGGCGGTACCTACCTCACATGCAGAGGGTGATCAGCTCGGTACAGCCGGGTCCGTAGGTGTTGCATTTCTGGATCGCCGCCTCGCGGACCTGCGCGCGCGGGAGGGATGCGGACCAGTAGCCGGTCGGGCCCCAGCCGCTTCCCGAGGTGCCCACCGACACCGACCCGCAATACCCGGTCTGGATGCCCACCCAGCCGCAATAGCTGTCCGATGGCCAGCCCGCATTCCAGATGCTCTGGTTGCAGGCTCCGACGGCCAGGTTCTTGGCGGTGGTCGGGTCGGAGTAGTTGAGCCGGGTCGCGTAGGCGCGGGATCCGGAAAAGGCGATCGCCCCGTACCGGATCGGTTCGGGGGTGGTTGTGGTCGTCGTCGGGATGGTGGGAGTGGTTGTCGTCGGATAGCTGGGGTCGCTGTCGGACTCCGACGAACCGTCACCGGGAGGGGTGGAATCGCGATCGGAATCACTGGGTGCCGACGTCGACATCCCGGGTATCCGGGACATACCGGGGAGGTTGGGGTGGGCCCCCGCACTCGATCCACCATCGGAGGAATCGTCGGCGCCGAGCCGGATCATCACCATCAGCCCGCCGACGAGCAGCACCCCGACGAGCACGATCGATCCGACGAGCAGGAACGCGTTGGTGTTGCTGTCCTTGTTCATTGGACCCCCGTATCGATATTTCCCGCGTTCATCTGTGCCCCCACCATGTCAATCCCGCACCCGTTCGCTCGTGCACACATCTGTGTACGGCGTTTGCCCAGGACAACCGGTCTGGCGTAGTGTTGCACGCGCGCGGAACCTATTCCGCGCCGTCGTCGTGCCCGGGTCGTCAATCGGGTGTGCCGACGAACTGTACCTACTACACACCTGTCCGGAGCAACTCAACATATGTCGTCCCCCACGATCACCTCGCCGCAAGTAGCCATCAATGACATTGGCTCGGCGGAGGATTTTCTCGCCGCGATCGACTCCACGATCAAGTACTTCAACGATGGTGACATCGTCGAAGGCACCATCGTCAAGGTCGACCGGGACGAGGTTCTGCTCGACATCGGTTACAAGACCGAAGGCGTCATCCCTTCTCGCGAACTGTCGATCAAGCACGACGTCGACCCCAATGAGGTCGTCAACGTCGGTGACGAGGTCGAGGCCCTGGTCCTCACCAAGGAGGACAAAGAAGGCCGCCTGATCCTGTCCAAGAAGCGTGCGCAGTATGAGCGTGCGTGGGGCACCATCGAAGAGCTCAAGGAAAAGGACGAGGCCGTCAAGGGCACCGTCATCGAGGTCGTCAAGGGCGGCCTGATCCTGGACATCGGCCTGCGTGGCTTCCTCCCGGCATCGCTGGTGGAGATGCGTCGCGTCCGCGACCTCCAGCCGTACATCGGCAAGGAGATCGAGGCCAAGATCATCGAGCTCGACAAGAACCGCAACAACGTGGTCCTGTCGCGTCGCGCCTGGCTGGAGCAGACCCAGTCCGAGGTTCGCAGCGAGTTCCTGCACCAGCTGCAGAAGGGCCAGGTCCGCAAGGGCGTCGTGTCCTCGATCGTCAACTTCGGCGCATTCGTCGATCTCGGCGGCGTCGACGGTCTGGTTCACGTTTCCGAGCTGTCCTGGAAGCACATCGATCACCCGTCCGAGGTTGTCGCCGTGGGCGACGAGGTCACCGTCGAGGTCCTCGACGTCGATCTGGATCGCGAGCGGGTTTCGCTGTCGCTCAAGGCGACTCAGGAAGATCCGTGGCGTCAGTTCGCCCGCACCCACGCCATCGGCCAGATCGTGCCCGGCAAGGTCACCAAGCTGGTGCCGTTCGGCGCGTTCGTCCGTGTCGACGAGGGCATCGAGGGTCTGGTCCACATCTCCGAGCTGGCCGAGCGCCACGTCGAGGTGCCGGATCAGGTTGTCGCCGTCAACGACGATGCGATGGTCAAGGTCATCGACATCGACCTCGAGCGTCGTCGTATCTCGCTGTCGCTGAAGCAGGCCAACGAGGACTACACCGAGGAGTTCGACCCCTCGAAGTACGGTATGGCCGACAGCTACGACGAGCAGGGCAACTACATCTTCCCGGAGGGCTTCGACGCCGACACCAACGAGTGGCTCGAAGGCTTCGAGAAGCAGCGTGAGGCATGGGAGGCCCGGTACGCCGAGGCCGAGCGTCGCCACAAGATGCACACCGCTCAGATGGAGAAGTTCGCGGCTGCCGCCGCCGAGGCCGCCAACGCCCCGACCGACTACTCCTCCGCTTCGGAGAGCCGCTCGGGTGCTGCTGCACCGTCGACCGGTGGCTCGCTGGCCAGCGACGAGCAGCTTGCCGCACTGCGCGAGAAGCTGTCGGGCAACGCCTGATAGGTCCGCTCAGCAGAGCTGAACGAAGGCCCTCCCGGATTTCCGGGAGGGCCTTCCTCATATCCGGGTCCGCCCGGGGTCTACTCAGTCGTGCGCCGGTCGCCGTCGGCGTGGCCGCAGCAGATAGCGGTAGATGCGGTCGAGGCGTGGGGGGTCGGCCTTCTCTGGGTCGACGAGCGCGTTCTCGGCCAGCGCCGACGACTCGTCATCGGTCTTCTCGCGTGTGAATTCGGACAGTGTCTTCCCGGCACCGCGCAACGAGTCGATGGCGGTGACGAGAGAACCGCGTTCGGCGATCGCGGAGTCGAGTGCACCGGGGCCGACGTCGAGATGTTCGGCGAGCAGCCGGGTTCGGAAGGCGGAGATCGTCGCGCGCACGTCGGCGTCGTCATTGTCGGGGAGCAGTGCGTCGATCGCGACATCACATTCGGTGTCGAACCCCAGGGAACGGTTGTTGAGGTTGGACGAGCCGATCCGCAACAGATCGTCGTCGGCGATCAATACCTTCGCGTGCACATAGATGGGTGATCCGGCGGAGGTGACCGGGTAATAGGCGCGGAATCGGTTATGAACGTCTGCGCGCCACAGGAGGCGGAGCAATTCATGCCGCGCACCGTCCATGGCCTGCCGTTCGATCTGGCCGTCGGCGTGCCGCGGCAGTACCAGTACGATGTCGGGCCCGTCGGTTTCGCGGAGCCGATCGGCCAGGGCTTCAGCGATGCGTCGGGCGGCGAGATACTGGCTTTCCACGTAGATCGTGTGCCGGGCCGCGGCGATTGCGGCGAGGTAGAGGCGGCGGATCTCGTCGACTTCGGGCCGGTCGTCGTATTCGGGCATGGTGCGCGCCACGGCCACCTGTCGTCCGGTGAAGTCTGGTGTCAGGTCGCTGGGCCAGATGGCGTCGGTGCCGGCCGGTAGGGGCGCCAACCGTTCGCCGGTGGCCGCGGCCCACCGTTCGTAGGCGACCTCGGCGATGGCGCGGGCGGCGCTGCCGTCCAGGGCGAGCGTGACGTCGTGCCATGGGTCGTATTCCTCACCCGACGGTTCGACGCGATGGGGATCTTGCGGTCGGTGCGCGGAGGTGTCCCACCGGTCGATGGTGATGTCGATGCCGCCGCAGAACGCCAAGGTGTCATCGATCACCGCGATCTTCTGATGGTGGGCTGCGGCTACCGGGTGTGCGGCATCGATTCGATAATGCAAACGACGGTGCGTGAACAGGTCCTGGAGGAATGGGGGTGCCATGCCCCGCAGGACGGCGGTGAACGCACCGACATTCCATCGCAGGACGTAGATCTCGAGGCCGGGTCGATGGGTCACCAGCCAGGACAGGAATGCGCCGAGTTCGTCCGGGATATCGGGATCGCCGGCGGTCGGTGTGAGGCGAATGCGGGTGTCGAAGTCCCAGCCGATCATGATGACTCGTCGACGTGCTTGCAGCAGTGCGGATTTCGCGTGCCGGAAGTAGTCGTCGGCGTCGACGATGGTCGCGATCCGGTCGGCGTGCGCGATCGCCCGGCAGGTGTCGCCGGGAACCACCACGGGCTGTGTACGGGCCATCGAGCCATTCTGACCCACGGATGCCGCGATTCGGTGGAAGCCCGGGGCCGAACCCATCAGTTGTTGACAATAATTTTCATTAACCTGTTGACTGTCGCGGTGCAGATACAACAGACGAAACGGACACGACGGACCTTCCGGGCGGCCTGCCTGCTGACCGGGGTCGGGGTTCTCGCGGCGACGCTCGCAGCGTGTGGCGGCGATGATGGGGATTCCACCGCATCTGGTGACGCGTCCGCAGGTGCGGCGACCAGCGCGGCCGAACAGCAAGGGCCGACGCCACGGCTGGCGCTCAGCTATGACGGCGGGATCATCGTGGTCGACGCCGCATCCATGCGCCAGGTCGCGGATCTGCCGGTCGAGGGTTTCATCCGACTCAACACCGCCGCCAACGGCCGACACGTGTTCGTCTCGGAGAGTGACGGATTCCGCGTTCTGGATATGGGCACCTGGACAAGGAAACACGGCGACCATGGGCATCACTACGTGACCACGCCGCGGTTGACCGAGATGCGATTCGGTGGTGCCGAACCCGGACACGTGGTGCCACACGACTCGCGGATCACCCTGTTCAGCGATGGCACCGGTCAGGTCGACATCGTCGAACCCGCCGAACTGCTGCGCGGCAACGCCAAGGCCACGAGTTTCACCGTGCCGACGCCACACCACGGGGTCGCGGTGGCGCGGGGCGACGGCAGCTTGGTGGTGACTGTCGGCAACGAGGATTCCCGGTCCGGTATCGCGATCCTCGACCGCAACCGCGCCGAGGTCGCCCGCAACGATCAATGTCCGGGCGTCCACGGGGAAGCGGCGGCCTCCGACGGCGTGCTCACCTTCGGTTGCCAGGACGGTATTCTCGTCGTGCGCGGTAACGAGATCCGCAAGATCGCCAGCCCGGATGCGTACGGACGGATCGGCAACCAGGCCGGCGCCGAGGATTCGCCGATCGTCTTCGGCGACTACAAGACCGATGCCGATGCGGAGATCGAACGGCCGAATCGGTTCAGCCTCACCGACACCCGCACCGGTACGTTGCGGATCGTGCCCTTCGCATCGAGCTACAGCTTCCGCTCGATAGAGCGTGGACCCGGCGGTGACGCCGTTCTTCTCGGCACCGACGGGGCGGTTCACGTCATCGATACCGTCACGGCGACGACGACGCGGCGGATCCCGGTCATCGGGGCATGGGCCGAACCTGAACGCTGGCAGTCGGCGATGCCGAACATCTTCGTGCAGGGCCCCATCGCCTACGTCAGCGACCCGGCGACCAAAACCCTGACCGCGGTGAACCTGACGACCGGGGAGAAGGTCGGCCAGATGTCGCTGCCACATCCGACGATCGAACTGACCGGGGTCACCGGCTGAGTCGTGACCGGTGCCGCCGGGCGGTCGCCGGGGCTTGAGTGTCCGGCGCATCCCAGTAGGGTGAGGGCGTGATTCGACTGGGACTGACCGGCGGCATCGGGGCCGGAAAATCGACTGTGGCGGCGACCTTCGTGGATCGGGGCGCCTACATCATCGATGCGGACAAGATCGCGCGCGAGGTCGTCGCGCCCGGGTCGATGGGACTGACGCAACTGGTCGAGGCGTTCGGCGACGCCATCGTGGCCGCGGACGGTTCGCTGGACCGGCCGGCGTTGGCGGCCAAGGCATTCGCCGACGATGCGTCGCGAGCCACACTGAACGGGATCACCCACCCGCTGATCGGCGCGCGCACCCAGGAACTGCTCGACGCGGCCCCAGATGACGCGATCGTGGTGCAGGACATCCCGCTGCTGGTGGAGAACCACACCGCCCCGTTCTTTCACCTCGTGGTCGTCGTACACGCCGATGAGGATCTACGGTTGCATCGCCTGACCACGATGCGCGGCGTAGACGAGGCCGATGCGCGAGCGCGCATCGCAGCGCAGGCCACCGAGGAGCAGCGCCGGGCGGTTGCCGACGTCTGGCTCGACAACTCCGGCTCCGCCGAGGACCTCGCGGCTGCCGCCGCGCGGCTGTGGGATGAGCGATTGATGCCGTTCGAGGCCAACGTACGGTCGCGGACCGTGGCCGTGCCGATCCCCGCGCTGGTCGACGCCGATCCGAATCCGGCGGCCCTGCCGAGTCGGCTGAGCAACCGGCTGTGGGCGATCGTGGGGGACAAGGCGGTTGCCGTCGACGCAGGTTCCGTGCGGGGATCGATACCGCGTCTGCGGGTCACCGTCCGCGATGACGACGCCGCGTCGAAGCTCGTGGATTTGCTGCCGGCCGGTGGTTTTCCGGCTGTCGCGGAGGGCGTGTACGGCGCCGCCGATCCCGGGCGGCCCGCCGAGGTCACGGTCGTCGTCACAGACTGATCTGCGTCCGCCTATTCGGGCCGCATCGTTAGCCCAACTTGTTATCGTCACGTGAGCGGCGTCACTCGATGCTGCCCCGCGGGCGTTTGTGCCGGCGGGCGGAACGGTCGAAAGTGGTCGGGGACAACCATGTTGAACAAGAGTGCGCGGATTTGTCGTGTCCGGATGAGTGCTGCGTTTGTCGCCATCGCGGGTGCGGCACTGCTGGCGGCGCCGACGGCGGCGGTCGCGGAACCCTACGAGGATCCGTCGACGCCGTCGGTGACAGTGCCCGAAGGCGGTCTGGTGACCGGCGTTGCGATCACCACACCCATCGGCTACGGATCGGTGGCCGGGCACCTCGGCGCGGGATGTGGATACCGGGTGGCGGCGATGATCGGCGACCTGTCGTCGTCGGCACCGAAGGTGGCCATCACCGCGCGGCGGGCGGGTGGCAGTGCGAAGACGATCGTCCGGGCCGCCACTCCGCAGTCGGTCGTCTCCGGGACGTGGGTCCCCCTGTCGCCGGGTAGCTACACGATTACCGCCACCCAGGGCTCGTCGAGCCGTTCCATCCAGGCGCAGGTGGGGATCGGGCTGCAGTTCCCGTCCTTCTTCGGCAAGGGGCAGTGCGCCGTCCTGATTCCCTGACGCGGTGAACCCTGCGGCGTTCGCCGGGTGTCGGAACGCCTGTGGGTCAGTGGGCAGCCTGCGACGCCCAGAAGACCTCGCCGCCCGCGCTGGCGTCCAGCCAGGCCTGCACATCATGCCGGTACTCGGCCGCACCGACCAGGGCGCGGGTCGCGATGGTGACTGCCGCCTCGCAGTCGGGCAGACCGAGCAGGCCGGCGTGGTGGGCTTCGAACAGTTCGTCGACGTCGACCAGTTCCAGGGGCCGCCCGGGCACATCCACCAGGTCGAGATACCAGTCCTCGGCGTGCCAGCGGCCGTGGTCGTCGGGTCCGCCGAACCGGCCGACGTCGAGGTAGAGACGTTGACCGTCGCGGTGTCCGGCGGTGAAATGGAAGATGTTGGCCCGCAGGCCGAGAGTCGGCAGAAGCCAGGACTCCAGGTGGAAGAACCGGGGATGGTCGGCGGTGCGGGACATGTACAACCCGTACGGGGTCACCTCGTAGCGTTCGACGGGGCGGACGAAACCCTTGTTGTCGGTATTCGTCATCGCCGGAACGTCGAAGATCTCGCGTTTGGGGGGATGAAGGTGGCCGCCGGTGTCGGTCATAGCCGAACCCTAGCCGGTGCCGCCCACACCGGCCGGGTGCCGCGGGGGACCCGCGCGGAACATATCTGTCGGGGGTCGCGTTTACGCTGGCATCATGGCCTTTGCTTCTGAACAGCCAGTGGTGGCGCACTCCGAGTTCCGCCCGCTCGGTGAGATTGAACGCGCCGAGGCGCGCTTCGAGGTGGTCAGCGAGTACGAGCCGGCCGGTGACCAGCCCGCCGCCATCGATGACCTGGAGAAACGGATCACCGCGGGGGAGAAGGACATCGTCCTGCTCGGTGCCACCGGCACCGGTAAATCGGCCACCACCGCGTGGCTGATCGAACGGTTGCAGCGCCCCACGCTGGTCATGGCGCCGAACAAGACGCTGGCAGCGCAGCTCGCCAACGAACTCCGCGAGATGCTGCCGAATAATGCCGTCGAATACTTCGTCTCGTATTACGACTACTACCAACCCGAGGCGTATATCGCGCAGACCGACACCTACATCGAGAAGGACTCGTCGATCAACGACGACGTCGAACGTCTGCGTCACTCGGCGACGTCGAGCCTGCTCTCCCGCCGCGATGTGGTGGTGGTCGCGTCGGTGTCGTGCATCTACGGTCTCGGCACACCGCAGTCGTACCTGGATCGTTCGGTGTCGATGGCGGTCGGTGACGAGATCGACCGGGACGCGTTGCTTCGCCTGCTGGTCGATGTGCAGTACAGCCGCAACGACGTCTCGTTCACCCGCGGTGGTTTCCGGGTGCGCGGGGACACCGTTGAGATTATCCCCTCCTACGAGGAACTCGCCATTCGGATCGAGTTCTTCGGTGACGAGGTCGAAGCGCTCTACTACCTCCACCCCCTGACCGGAGATGTTGTGCGGCAGGTTGATTCGCTACGGATCTTCCCGGCGACCCACTATGTCGCGGGTCCCGAGCGGATGGAGCGGGCGATGGCGAGCATCGAGACCGAACTCGAGGAACGCCTTGCCGATCTGGAAGGACGGGGCAAGCTGCTGGAGGCGCAGCGGCTGCGGATGCGCACCACCTACGACCTGGAGATGATGCGTCAGGTCGGATTCTGCTCGGGTATCGAGAACTATTCGCGCCACATCGACGGACGTGCCGCGGGCAGCGCGCCTGCGACGCTCATCGACTACTTTCCCGAGGACTTCCTCCTCGTCATCGACGAATCCCACGTCACGGTGCCGCAGATCGGCGGCATGTACGAGGGCGACATGTCGCGCAAGCGTAACCTCGTCGAATTCGGATTCCGGCTGCCCTCCGCGGTGGACAACCGCCCACTGACCTGGGATGAGTTCGTGGACCGTATCGGCCAGACCGTCTATCTGTCGGCGACGCCCGGTGCATACGAATTGGGCCAGTCCAATGGCGAATTCGTGGAACAGGTCATCCGGCCGACCGGCCTGGTCGACCCGGAGGTCGTGGTGAAACCCACCAAGGGGCAGATCGACGATCTGGTCCACGAGATTCGCACACGGACCGACCGCGATGAACGTGTGCTGGTCACCACGCTGACCAAGAAGATGGCCGAGGATCTCACCGACTACCTACTCGAACTCGGTATTCGCGTTCGTTACCTGCACTCCGAGGTCGACACCCTGCGCCGCGTCGAACTGCTCCGGCAGCTACGCTCCGGTGAATACGACGTCCTAGTCGGAATCAACCTGCTCCGTGAGGGTTTGGACCTTCCCGAGGTCTCCCTGGTGGCAATCCTGGACGCCGACAAAGAAGGGTTCCTGCGCAGCACCACCTCGCTGATCCAGACCATTGGTCGTGCCGCGCGCAACGTGTCCGGCGAAGTGCATATGTATGCCGACAAGATCACCGACTCGATGCGCAACGCGATCGAGGAGACCGAACGGCGGCGAGAAAAGCAGGTCGCCTACAACAAGGAGCACGGCATCGACCCGAAGCCGTTGCGCAAGAAGATCGCCGACATCCTCGATCAGGTGTACCGGGAGGCCGACGACGAGGTCGCGGTCGGTGGCTCCGGACGCAACGCCAGTCGCGGTCGCCGGGCACAGGGTGAGGTGTCCAAGGCGAGTAGCGCCGGGGTCATCGAGAAGCGTGATGTGTCGTCGATGCCGCGCGCCGAACTCGCCGATCTGGTCGCCCAGCTGACCGACCAGATGATGAATGCGGCACGCGATCTCCAGTTCGAACTCGCCGGGCGTCTTCGCGACGAGATCGCCGATCTCAAGAAGGAACTCCGGGGTATGGACGCGGCGGGCATCAAATAGAACATGCAGGTAAGGGGCCGAACGGGGTTCGAGGATTTGTGCCGATCGCCACGATATGCGGACAATTTCGGCAGGGGCCAACTAATGTCGCTGTCCAAGGACCCTGAAGTGTGGGGATGGCACGAGTCCTGCTGGAGGGCAGTGGGGCGGATAACTTGCTGGAAGGCTGGGAATGAGCGCATACACGACCGTCGTGGTGGGTACGGACGGATCCGAGTCGTCGATGAAGGCGGTGGAGCGCGCGGGTGCGCTGGCGGGTGAGAAGGCCCAGCTGGTGATCGCGTGCGCCTATTTCCCCAACGACCGTGGCAGCGGTGACGCCACCGACATCCTCAAGGATGAGGCATACCAGGTGACCGGGTCGACGCCGACCGAGGAGATCCTGCGGTCGGCGAAGGAGCGGGCCACCAAGGCCGGTGCCCACCTCGTCGTGCAGCGCCCGGTGAAGGGCGCGCCGGTCGATGCGCTGCTGCAGCTCGTCGTCGACACCCAAGCCGACCTGCTCGTGGTCGGTAACCGAGGCCTGAACTCGATCGCCGGACGTCTACTGGGTTCGGTACCCGCCGACGTCGCGCGCAAGGCCGCCTGCGACGTGCTGATCGTCCACACCACCGGATAACACCACCGCCGAGCACCACAATGGCCGGGCCGCACGTATGCGGCCCGGCCATTGTGCGTCGGTAGCGAGTCCGTCCAGGTTCTGGTCAGTCAGTTCCGGGGGCCGGAAAGCCGCCGGCACGCCCAAGTAGTGCAGGCACTGCCTTCTCCAGTCGTCCGCCCAGCCAGGCAGCCGCATCGACCAGCGCACCCATGTCGACGCCGGTTGCAACTCCCGACCGATCCAGCGCGTAGAGCAGATCCTCGGAAGCGATATTGCCGGTCGCGGCCGGCGCGAACGGGCAACCGCCGAAGCCTCCGATACTTGCATCGAGGGCGGCGGCACCGGTGTCGAGTGCGGTCAGCGCATTGGCGTAGCCGGTGTTGCGGGTGTTGTGGAAATGCCAGCGTTGAGGGATGCCGGGCGCGTGTTCGTCAGCCTCGGCGGCCAGTGCCCGGACCTGCGCGGGAACCCCGACCCCGATCGTGTCGGCGAGAGCGATCTCATCCGGCGGGGCCGCCGACACCAGTTGGTCGATGATCTTGCCGATCCAGGCGGATTCGACCTCTCCGGAGAACGGGCACCCGAACGCTGTCGCGATGGTCACCGTGCTGGCGATACCTGCGGCACGGGCGTCGCGCACGATATCGATTGCCGCCGAGATTCCTTCTGCGACACTGCAGCCCTGATTGCGTTGACTGAACTCCTCGGTAGACACCACCACCACGTTCACCTCGTCGACCCCGGCGGCCACCGCACGGTCGAGACCACGGCGGTTGAGGACCAGGCCGATGTAGGAGACGTCGTCACGACGGGGTACGGCGGCCAACACCTCCTCGGCGCCGGCCATCTGCGGCACGCGCTTGGGATTGACAAAGCTGACCGCCTCGACGCGGCGGACCCCGGCATCGACAGCCCGAACGATCAGTTCGACCTTCTCGTCGACGGTGAGCAGCTTCTGCTCGTTCTGCAACCCGTCGCGCGGTCCGACCTCGATCAGCTGCACAGTATCCATGGATCCCATAGTGCACCCCGGTCGGGTCCACGCACAGACCGGTCCGCTACTCCGTCGGCAGATCTGCCAGTTCGTCGGGGAGGTCGCCGGAGTGGATGACGACCAGACGCTGAGTCGCACGGGTCAGCGCAACGTAGAGGTCGCTGTATCCGCGTGGGGACTGGGCGATCATCGCCGCGGGGTCGATGACGACGGTGTTGTCGAACTCCAGACCCTTGCAACTGCGCACGGTATAGACCCGTGGCGGGTCGGGCAGCCCGGCCCCGTCGATGGCGGCGGTGATCGTATCCTGCAGATATTCGGGGACGATGAACGCGGTGAGACCTGGATAGGTGCGTGCGGCCACTTCGGCGGCGGTGGCGGCGAGATCATCGGTGACGATGCCGACCGGATCGATAGCGTTGCGACGCAACGAGGTCGGCGGTGTCTCGGGTCCGCCGATCCGGGCCAGTACCCGAGTCGCGTACTCCATGATCTCCCCGGGGGTCCGGTAGTTGACCGTCAGCTCGCGCAGCTGCCAGCGGTTGGCGACATACGGCTGCAGGACCTCACCCCAGGATCGGGTGCCCGCGGCGTCGCTGGTCTGGGCGGTGTCGCCGATGATGGTCATCCACCGATTCGGTATGCGCCGCATGATCATCCGCCACGCCATCGCCGACAGCTCCTGAGCCTCGTCGACGATGACGTGCCCGAAGGTCCAGGTCCGGTCGCCGTAGGCGCGTTCGGCGGTAGTGGTACGACGTGTCTCGGTCTGGCGGGCCGCCAACTGTTCGGCGTCGATGAGGTCGTAGGCCATCAGGATCTCGGGATCCAACTCGTCTTCGAGGTCCTGCGGCGCCGAACCGGTCAGGATGTCCAGGGCGTCCTGGGCCTCGGCCAGTTGTCGTCGCCAGCGGCGTCGTTCGGCCTGCTCCGCCTCGTCGGTGCCATAGCCGATCAACTCGGCCAATTCGTCGAGCAGCGGAACGTCGGCGGGGGAGAAGTCTGCTCCGTCCGACGACCACGGGCCAACCGGGCGCAGCAGCGCCGCACGATCCTCCGCGGACCAGCCGGTCGTCGCCCGACGGATGGCGGATTCGTCGGTCAAGAAGTCGCGCAGCATGTCCTGCGGTGCCAACATCGGCCAGTACTCGACCAAGGCGGCCCGCAGTTCGGAGTCGCGGCCCATGTCGTCGCGGATGTCGGCGATGTCACCGGAACTGAGTAGTTGCGAACCGTCGAGCAGGCTCGCGCCGATCGCACGGGAGTGGCGGGCGGCCAATTCGTCGAGCGCGGCCCGCACGAAGGTCCGCTGGGCGAGGTTGTGGGCGCGGCGGGTGCTGCGCGCCTTGGCGCGAGCGATCTTGATCAGCGCCGAGTCGATCGTGACCTGGTAGCCGTCGAAGTCAACCTCGACCGGTCGAGATGGCAGTGACTCACGCGCCCGGACCGCGCGTTTGAGGACGTCGACCATCCGCAGTCCACCCTTCACCGACGCCGTCGCACGCGACTCGGCGGCTTCCGCCCGGACCCCGGGGAACAGGTTTCCGACGGTCGACAGCAGCACCCCGGACTCGCCGAGCGAGGGGAGGACCTGGCCTATGTAGTTCAGGAAGTCGTCATTGGGTCCGACGATGAGAATGCCACTGCGGGACAGGATCTCGCGGTGGGTGTACAGGAGGTAGGCGGCCCGGTGCAGTGCGACCGCGGTCTTGCCGGTGCCCGGTCCGCCCTGGATCACGGTCACACCGCGATGGGTGGACCGGATGATCAGATCCTGCTCGCGCTGAATGGTCTCGACGATGTCGGTCATCTCGCCGGTGCGTGCGGCATTGAGCGCCGACACCAGCGCGGACTCGTTGACGACATCGCCGTGACCGACGTCGTCGGCGCCGACATCGGGTCCGGTCAGCCGTTCGTCGGAGATACCGCGCACCTTGCGGCTGCGGGTGCGGATATGCCGCCGCCGGGCGACGTCCTCGGGTGCGGCCGGCGTCGCGAGATAGAAAGGACGCGACAGCGGTGCGCGCCAATCCAAGAGCAGCGTGGTGTCGCCTGCGTCGTCGTCGAGGACGCCGATACGGCCGATCCGGCGGATCTCACCGTCGTCCAGATCGAGACGCCCGAAGTACAAGTTGTGTTCGGCGGCATCGAACTTGGCGAGATCCTCGGTGTACATCCGCTCGTAGGATTCGCGTTCGGACAATGCCTGCGGAGTGCCCGCGGATTCGGTCAGCGTCGCCGACAGCCGCCGGCGGGTGTTGGCGCGCATGCGATCGAGTCGGCCGTAGACCTGATCCAGGTGCTCCTGCTCCTCATCGATACGCGGATCGGTGTCGGCGGTCTCCGGGGTCGTCGCCGTCATCGGATGACCTCGGAGCCGAACGTGTCACAGGCGGCGAGGGTGCGCATCTGTGCGGTGATCGACCGGGCGACCGCCGGATCGGCAAGGCGCGCACAGACATCGGTGGCCGTCCCGGCGAGACGATCGTCGGTCAGCCGGTGGTACAGCCAATCGATGACGGTCTGCTGGGTGCCGAAGGCGAGTGGGGTGGAGGTGTCCGGGTCCGCAAGCGCGCCGTGACGCGAGAAATACATCGAGAAGTCACTGCCCTCGTGCTGGAAGAGATGGTCTGGCGTTGTCACTGTTCGTCGATCGTAGTTGGGTTCGGTGGCGTCGAGCGCATCGAGGGCGGTCGCGTCGAGCCATGCGGCGGCGGTCACCAGGCGGTGCCCGGGGGCGGGCACCGGGGTCGCCGGGATGTAGCCGCGGGCGGACACATGCGCGGAATGGCCGACGGCGAATCCGGCGATGACGACGCGGTACAGCGGTATCCGGTCGAGGCCGAGTTTCACCGCCATGACCTGTGTCGACGCGTTGGATCCGACCGCAACCACCAGACGGTGGTAGCGATCGGGTGCCGGGGGCAATGGCGGGAGCGAATCGGCGGGTGCCCTCACCCACGGGTAGTCGGCTGCCCGCGGGTGGGGGCTGTGGTGACGTGGACCGGCTATGACCGTGCCCGAATCTCTCGGCGCGCGGCGTTACCCCAACGTCGGCGGGAGTCGTCGGCTCGATGTGCGGCGGCCGCGGCCCGATGCGCAGCCGTCTCGGCGAGGTGACGGGCACCCTCGGCCAGTTCGGGAGCGCGCAGCCGCGCCGCGTCGGCGAGTTCGGCCGACCGTTCTCGCGCGGCCTGGGCGAGTTCGGGACCGTGTTCGCGCACCAGCGCCGCGGCCTGCTCGGACTGTTCGGAAACGCGGTCGGCGCCCTGGTGCAGGAGATCGCCGACCTGGCTCCCGTAACGCTGTGCCGCCGTCGGCGCATCGCTGCTCGGCAAGGCGTCGGCGACCGCATGGCCGACCTCGACTGCTTTGCGACGTCCGCGCCATGCCAGCGACGGCTTGCCCTCGGTGTCCGCCGCGGTGATGAGGAGACCGCCCAGCAGACTCAGATTCTTGAGGAACTGAGTGCGTTGCTGCACACGCCGGGCCGGGTCCTGCTCGGCCCAGAACGGATGACCGGCCACCGTGGTCGGCACCAGCGACCCGGCCAGCACGGCCGCGGCCGCCCGCGGATACTTGCCGGTCGCCAGTAGGACCCCGCTCCCGACCTGGATCGCGCCGTTGATGCGGACGAGTACCTCAGGGTCGGTCGGGACCTTCGCTCGCACCTCGTCGGACAGGACCGCCGCCGACGAGTCGACGAATCCCTGTGCGATGTCGGCCTTCGGGGCGGGATTGCGCAGAGCGTCGATGCCGGAGGCGACGAACACACTGGCGAGCATCGGGCGGGCGATACGGCGGAGAATCATCGAATCACGACCTTCGGTGGTTGTGTGCTGGGTTTCGTGTGCGTGTTGATCGTCTGGTGTCTGAAATTTCAGTGGGTCGAGCTTTTCGGACCATCCACGCTACCCGCTTCCGCCATCGGTCGGAGTCGGCTCGGCGGTTGCCGGCCGTCGAAACCGGTGTCTACCAGCCGCGTTCGCGCCACTCCGGCAGTGCGGGGCGTTCGGTTCCCACCGTGGTGTCCTTCCCGTGTCCGGGATAGACGACGGTCGAGTCGGCGAATCGGTCGAAGATCTTGGTGCTGACATCGTCGAGGAGGGTCTCGAAGTCACCGGGCTGCCAGGTCTTGCCGACGCCGCCGGGGAACAGTGAGTCGCCGGTGAACAGATGGACCACGTCGCCATCGGTGAGGGCCAGTGCAATCGATCCGGGGGTGTGTCCGACGAGGTGGATCGCCACGAAGTCCAGGTCGCCGATGGTGATGACGTCCCCGTCGTCGACCAGGCGGTCGGGGGTCACCGGCAGTTCCTCGGCGTCGAGGCGGCCGGCGGCGGTCGGGACACCCAGTTCGGCCGACACCTTCTCCAGTGCCTGCCAGTGGTCGAAGTGACGGTGCGTGGTGAAGATCAGCTTCGGCGCGCCGGGCAGCGCGTCGAGGACGGTGAGGATCTCCTCGGCGTCGTTGGCGGCGTCGATGACCAGCTGGTCGCCGGTTGCACGCGAGGTGACCACGTAGACGTTGTTGTCCATCGGTCCGACGGACAGCTTGACGATGGTCGCCGCATCCAGGGTGCGGCGCTGCGGGGTAGACGATTCGGAGAGGTCGCCGGTGTAGTCGTCGGTGAGGAGTGATGCTGATTGGCCCATGGCTCACACAGTAGTGACGCAGCGCACCACATGCGCGCGGGTCATCGGGATGTCGAGGGACGGTAGACGGCAGGCGAAACACCGAAAACGGGTGGTCAGGGCCACAGTTTCCGGGTGCGTGACGCGGGTATCTTGGATTCGAGGACACCCGCCGGTCGCCTGCGGGCGGTCGCCGTCCTGGTCCAGCCGCCGATTCTGTCGGTGCCCGCGGCTACGGTGATCGTCGGGATCCGTATGCGGCGACCGAGACGCAGCGGTGACGTGACGACCGGTGTACCCAGCCGATGGCCTGACCGACGTGAATGAAGGACTGTAGTGGTTGACCGTTTGATCGTGCGTGGAGCACGGGAACACAATCTGCGCGGCATCGACGTGGACCTGCCCCGGGACAGCCTCATCGTCTTCACGGGCCTATCCGGGTCGGGGAAGTCGTCGCTCGCCTTCGACACCATCTTCGCCGAAGGGCAGCGCCGCTATGTCGAGTCGCTGTCGGCCTACGCGCGCCAGTTCCTCGGCCAGATGGACAAGCCTGACGTCGACTTCATCGAGGGCCTCTCGCCGGCGGTGTCCATCGACCAGAAGTCCACCAACCGCAACCCGCGGTCGACGGTCGGCACCATCACCGAGGTCTACGACTACCTGCGACTCCTCTATGCCCGCGCCGGCCGGGCACACTGCCCGGACTGTGGCGAACTGATCGCGAAGCAGACGCCCCAGCAGATCGTCGACCAGATCCTCGATATGGAGCAGGGCACCAAGTTCCAGGTCCTCGCGCCGGTCGTGCGGACCCGCAAAGGCGAATTCGTCGATCTCTTCGGTGAATTGCAGACCCAGGGATTCGCCCGCGCCCGCATCGACGGCGTGATCCATCAGCTCGCCGACCCGCCCAAGCTCAAGAAGCAGGAGAAGCACGACATCGAGGTCGTCGTCGACCGCCTCGTCGTGAAGCCCACCGCCAAACAGCGCATGACCGACTCGATCGAGACGGCACTGCGGCTCGCCGACGGGATCGTCGTGCTCGACTTCGTCGACCTCGACGAGGACGACGCCGACCGGGAGCGCCGCTTCTCCGAGCGGATGGCCTGCCCGAACGGCCATCCGATCGCCATCGACGACCTGGAACCGCGATCGTTCTCCTTCAACTCGCCCTACGGCGCCTGTCCCGACTGCGACGGCCTCGGCGTGCGCAAGGAGGTCGATGAAGATCTCGTCGTCCCCGACCCGGATCTGTCGCTGTCCGAAGGGGCTGTCGCCCCGTGGGCGGGCGGGCACAACGCCGACTACTTCCTCCGACTGATGTCGGGTCTGGCCGACCAGATGGAGTTCGACGTCGACACCCCGTGGCGAAAGCTGCCGATCAAGGCTCGTCGAGCGATCCTCAACGGCAGCGACCATCAGGTGCACGTCAAATTCCGCAACCGCTACGGCCGGACACGCTCGTATTACACCGAATTCGAAGGTGTGATGTCGTTCCTGAGTCGGCGGATGGACCAGACCGAATCCGAGCAGATGAAGGAACGCTACGAGGGCTATATGCGCGACGTGCCGTGCCCGGCCTGTTCGGGTGCCCGGTTGCGTCCGGAAATCCTTTCAGTCACTCTCGATCACCCCACTCAGGGACCGAAGTCGATCGCCGAGGTGTGTGCCCTGTCGGTCGCCGAATGCGCCGACTACCTCGGCGACCTGCAACTCGACGAACGTCAACGCGCGATCGCCGGCCGCGTCCTCAAAGAGGTGCAGGCCCGGATCAGGTTCCTACTCGACGTCGGACTGGAGTACCTGTCGCTGTCGCGGGCCGCCGGTTCACTGTCCGGCGGTGAGGCCCAGCGCATCCGACTCGCCACCCAGATCGGGTCCGGGCTGGCCGGGGTGCTCTACGTTCTCGATGAGCCGTCCATCGGACTACACCAGCGTGACAACCGCAGGCTCATCGACACCCTGACCCGATTGCGCGATCTGGGCAACACGCTCATCGTCGTCGAACACGACGAGGACACCATCCGGTCGGCCGACTGGATCGTCGACATCGGGCCGCGCGCCGGCGAACACGGCGGTCACGTGGTGCACAGCGGTTCGTACAAGGATCTGCTCAAGAACCGTAAGTCGCTAACCGGTGCCTACCTGTCGGGCCGCGATGTCCTGCCGATTCCCGAGATCCGACGACCCATCTCGCGGAAGAGGCAGCTCACGGTGGTCGGGGCGCGCGAACACAACCTGCGCGGCATCGACGTCGACTTCCCACTCGGCGTGCTCACCGCGGTCACCGGTGTCTCCGGATCGGGTAAGTCGACGCTGGTCAACGACATCCTGGCGACCGTGCTGGCCAACAAGCTCAACGGGGCCCGTCAGGTGCCCGGTCGGCACACCCGCGTCAAGGGGCTCGATCACCTCGACAAGCTCGTCCAGGTCGACCAGTCACCGATCGGCCGCACCCCGCGGTCCAACCCGGCGACCTACACCGGCGTGTTCGACAAGATCCGCACCCTGTTCGCGGCCACCACAGAAGCCAAGGTGCGTGGCTATCAGCCCGGACGGTTCTCGTTCAACGTCAAGGGCGGCCGCTGCGAGGCATGCACCGGTGAGGGCACCATCAAGATCGAGATGAACTTCCTGCCGGATGTGTACGTGCCGTGCGAGGTCTGCCACGGGGCGCGCTACAACCGGGAAACCCTGGAAGTGCACTACAAGGGCAAGACCATCTCCGAGGTACTCGACATGCCGATCGAGGAGGCCGCCGACTTCTTCGAACCGGTGACCTCGATTCACCGCTACCTCAAGACCCTCGTCGATGTCGGTCTCGGTTACGTCCGGCTCGGGCAGCCGGCGCCGACGCTCTCCGGCGGTGAGGCACAGCGCGTGAAGCTGGCCGCCGAACTGCAGAAGCGTTCGACCGGCCGCACCGTGTACATCCTCGACGAGCCGACCACCGGTCTGCATTTCGAGGACATCAAGAAGCTGCTCGCGGTGATCAACGGTCTGGTCGACAAGGGCAACACGGTGATCGTCATCGAGCACAACCTCGACGTCATCAAGACCGCCGACTGGATCATCGACATGGGCCCGGAAGGGGGCAGTGGCGGCGGCATGGTCGTCGCCGAAGGCGTACCGGAAGAGGTTGCGGCCGAACCGATGAGCCACACCGGAAAGTTCCTCGCCGAGATCCTGTACGGGTAGTTTGCGAGGTTGCCGGGCCGACGATGATCGCGCAGTGCTTATTGCGGCAACGTGAAGCGACGGGCCGGGTCACCGGCTAATGGCCGCCTCAGGGAAATGGCGGAAGTAACAGTCAGACGGGATCTTCTGACGTTTGTGTGGGTGGATTGTCACCATGGTAGCTGTGGGCATGTGCCGTCGCGGGTGAGGTCGGCCATGGCGTTGAGTGCTTCGGGGGTGTGAAATCCGTAGGCACGCTTGGTCAATGCCCGTAGGAACGTGTTAGACACACCAAACCTTAAGCGAGACACCGGTGTTGCACCCTACGCCACCCGCAAATCGCTCACAACTACGTCACAAGAGCCGTCAGATGTCCGTCTTGTGGACATAGTCGACGAGA
>NZ_JASXSH010000019.1 GCF_030315745.1 Gordonia heveisoli
CCCCCCCCCCCCCCCCCCCGGGGGGCCCCCCCCCCCCGGGGGGGGCCCCCCCCCCTTCGAGGTCGTGGAAGCAGCGCCGGACATCCAGCTAGGGTGAATCCGTGGACGCGACGATCTATCACAACCCGAAATGCTCGACCTCCCGCAAGGCGCTGGACAAGCTGCGCGACGCCGGTATTGACCCGACAGTCGTGAAGTATGTCAACGAGGGCTGGACGCGTGAGCAGTTGCAGACCCTGTTCGACGAGGCCGGACTGACCCCGAAGCAGGCCGCCCGCAAGCGTGAGGCCCTCTACAAGGAACTCGGCCTCGACGACGCCGACGACGACGCGGTACTCGACGCCATGGTCGAACATCCCATCCTCGTCGAACGCCCCTTCGTCGTCACCGGCAAGGGCACCCGGCTGGCCCGTCCACTCGAGAGCCTCGACGAGATCCTCTGAGGTACCCGACGTTCAGGCGGCGACCCGCGCGGGCAGTGGGCGGGCGACGCCTGGGATGATCGCCCCGACCAGCCCCCGAACCAGCGCCTTGGTCATGTCGAAGTAGTCGAAATAGTCCCGCCACACGGTGATTCGACCTTCGGCGACCTCGAACCGCCCGCACACCCAGAACTGCAGGTGCACGCGACCGAAGCGCAATTCGTCGATCCGTTCGGTCAGCACCACCGGTCCCTCCGCCGCCACGTTGACCATCCGGTAGTTGAACCCGACCCAGCTCGTGGTCTCCAGACCGCCGAAAATCTTGGCCACCTTCCGCTTTCCGCGGACGGTCGGCAACGAGACATTGGTGTAGACGATGTCGTCGTCGATGTACTCCAGTGCGGCAGACGCGTCACCACGCGCGAACGCGGTCAGCATGCTTTCGGTGATCTCGGTCGGTGTCGTAGACGTCATGGCACCACTATGCCCGCCGCGCCACCCGCACCGATAGCCCCGCACATCGGCGGATATGACATCGCGGCAGGTCATCGGCTACCCTGACAGGCGTTGTCTCGGCGAGGGTGACCATGTCACCGTGATCGGCGCGACCATCGCAGTTCTCCTCGCGGGTGTGTGCCCCCCGCCCGGCGGATGTGGGTTGGCTCGCTCCTCGCGGCCGAGGTACCACCGCCGAGAAATCGAGAACGAGGAGATCACCATGGCTACCCAGACCACCACGCTGGCCGTCACCACCCGCACCGAGAAGGGCAAGGGTGCCGCTCGTCGCGCCCGCCGCGAGGGCAAGGTGCCCGCCGTGCTCTACGGCCACGGCACCGACCCGCAGCACCTGCACCTCCCGGCCCGTGAGTTCGCCACCATCCTGCGTGGCAACGGCACCAACGCCGTCATCGAACTCGACATCGAGGGCACCAGCCAGCTCGCGCTGACCAAGCAGGTCGACGTCCACCCGATCCGCAACTACATCGAGCACGTCGATCTGCTCGTCATCAAGCGCGGCGAGAAGGTCACCGTCGAGGTCACCGTCGTCATCGAGGGTGACGCCGCTTCCGGCACCCTGGTCGTCCAGGACGCCAACACCATCGAGATCGAGGCCGACGCGCTGTCGATCCCGGAGCAGATCGTGGTCAGCGTCGAGGGCGTCGCCGCAGGCACCCTGATCCACGGCTCCGACCTGGATCTGCCCGAGGGCGTCGCACTGACCTCCGACCCGGAGACCCTGGTCGTCGCCGTCAACGAGGCACCGTCGGCCGCCGATCTCGCCTCCGAGGACGAGGCCGAGGGTGAGGCTGCCGCCGAAGAGGCTCCCGCCGCCGACGCCGAGTGACCTTCGGTCCCGACCGACCAGGACATCTGGATCTGTGAAACTGATTGTCGGGCTTGGTAATCCCGGGCCCAAATACGAGAAGACGAGGCATAACATCGGCGCCATGGTCGCCGATGGCCTCGTCTCCTCGGCCGGCGAGCGATGGAAGGTACACAAGCGTTCAGGCGCCGAAGTCGCCTCGATCACGCTCGCCGGCCAATCGGTGCTCGTGGCCAAGCCACGCACCTACATGAACGAGTCGGGCCGTCAGATCGGTCCGCTGGCGGCGTTCTATTCGGTGTCCGCCGCCGATCTCATCGTCTGCCATGACGAACTCGACATCGATTTCGGTGCCGTGCGACTCAAACGCGGCGGCGGTGAAGGCGGCCACAACGGTCTGCGCTCGATCAGTCAGGCCATCGGCACGCGCGATTACCTGCGCGTCCGCCTGGGCATCGGCCGTCCACCCGGGCGTCAGGACCCCGCCGATTTCGTCCTCAAGCCATTCCCCACTGCCGCTCGCACCGAGGTCGACCTGCTGATCGGCAACGGCGCCGATGCCGTCGAGTTGCTGGTGGCGCGCTCTCTCGAGGACGCCCAGAACGCGGTGCACGCCTGGTGACCTTGTCGCCAGTGCGTCTGAATCTGTCCCGCCGAGGCGATCCGACCACGACTGCGGTGCGCCCTCACATGACCACGCGGCGCCAACCGGTAAGGTCACGCTAAGTACGTCGGACTCTCGGGAGGGAACTGCAATGGTGCAGATCGCGGTCAACACCGGTAGGCAGAATGTGTCGATGCTGGGTATCGGCGCGTGCCGACCCCAACGGCTGGTCAGCAACGACGAGGTCTGCCAGACCCTCGACTCCACCGACGAGTGGATCTTCGAACGCAGCGGTATCCGCAACCGCCGCTGGATCAGCGGCGACGAGACGGCCCGCTCGCTGGCCGCGACCGCTGCCGAACGAGCCATCGCCAATTCCGGTGTCGACAAGGAGCGGATCGGCGCATTGGTCCTCGCCACCAACAGTTGGAAGACCAAGATTCCGCACGGCGGGCCGATCATCGCCAGCGACATCGGGCTCAACGGGATCCCCGCCTACGACGTCGCCGCCGGCTGCGGCGGCTTCGGATACGCCCTCGGCATCGCCGCCGACACCATCCGCGCGGGATCGGCCGACTACGTTCTGGTCGTCGGGGTGGAGACGATGTCGGTCGTGATGGAACCCACCGACCGCAACACGGCATTCATCTTCGGCGACGGCGCCGGTGCGGTGGTCGTCGGGCCGAGCGAGGAGAACGGCATCTCCCCCACCGTGTGGGGCAGTGACGGTGAGAACGCCGAGGCCATCGGGCAGAACCTCGACATCCCGGCATATATGGATCGGGCGCAGGACTACCAGCACAAGGACCCCGACACCGATCCCGTCGGACGGATGGTGGTCACCATGCAGGGTCCGCGCGTATTCCGGTGGGCGGCCATCACGCTGCCGAAGGCGCTGTCGAATGTGCTGACCAACTCCGGGGTGGATGTGGCCGACATCGAGGTGTTCATCCCACACCAGGCCAACGCCCGCATCAACGAACTGATGAAGTCCAATCTCGGTCTGGCCGACGACATCCCGATGGCCAACGACATCGAGAACACCGGCAACACCTCGGCCGCGTCGATCCCGCTGGCGATGGAGGAGATGCTGGCCACCGGGAAAGCCAAGGGCGGCCAGACCGCGCTGCTGCTCGGGTTCGGCGCCGGACTCAGCTACGCCGGTGCCGTCGTCACCCTGCCGCCAGCACCTGTGGTGACCAGCTTCGACGACCTGGGCTGACCGTCACCCTGCCGCCAGCACCTTCGGTGACCAGCTTCGACGACCTGGGCTGACCCGTCACCCTGCCCCCAGCGCCTGTGGTGACCAGCTTCGACGACCTGGGCTGACCCCGGCTCGCCGAACGAGCCGGGGCCACGATTATCGTCAGGCGTTCTCTTTACGGAACACCGATGTGCCCCACCAGGTTCCGAGTGCCGCCAGCACGGCCGCCGACAACAGACCCCAGGCGACCTGTGCGGTCGCGATGTCGCCGTTGAAGGTCGCACGGACGGCGTCGACGATCCAGCGGAACGGGATGAAATCGCTCAGGTTCTGCAGCCACTCCGGCCCCAGCGTCATCGGGAGCAGGATCCCCGACAGCAGCAGGATCGGCATCATCACCATGTTGATCAGCGGCGCCATGACGTCCTCGCTCTTGGTGGTCAGGGCCACCGCATTCGACGCCGCGGCGCACGCACCGCCGATGAGTAGCGTGATGACGATGCCCGCGATCACCCCGATGATCGACCCGCGCATACCCATCAGATAACCGAGTCCGACCAGGATCAGCGCCTGCACCAGCAGTTGCAGCAGGTCGCGCATGAGTCGTCCGACCAGCAGCGCGGTCCGGCTGGCCGGGGTGACCCGCTCGGCTTCGATGACGCCTTCGCGCCACTCCCCGATCAGGCTGAACCCGGCGAACATCGCCCCGAAGATGCCCAACTGCACCAGTAGACCCGGCACGAGGAAGGTGTAGGCGTTGTCGGGGGCGCCGGGGAACTGGCTGACCAGCGGTTCCAGGAGTGGACCGAACAGCACCAGATACAGCACCGGCTGCATGATGCCGATGAGCACCCATGCCGGGTTGCGCAGATTCATCCGGATCTGGCGCCGGAAAACGATGAAACTCTCACGGAAGAAGTTGCCCGCGGGGACCGTCGCCCCGTGGGTGGCCGACCGCGGCGCGGTGTTGGTTCGGGTGCTCATCGCTGGCCTCCCACTTCGGTCGTCTCCTGGTCGGTGGTCTCGGTTTCGGCGTCGCGCAGTGAACGGCCGGTCAGGGTTAGGAACACATCGTCGAGCGTCGGCCGGATCACCTCGATGGAATCGAGCGCGACCTCGGCGGCGTCGAGTTCGCGGAGCAGTCCCGGCAGCTCACGTCCGGCGCGCGGTACCCGCCCGCGGACATGCCGTCCGTCGACGTCGATCTCGGTGCCGATCGCCGACAATTTGTCGGCGCACACGGGTACCAGCGCCGACTCGGCGACCTCCAGCGAGACCAGGTCGCCCGATACCTGGGCCTTGAGGTTGTCTGGGGTGTCGGCGGCGACGATCCGCCCGTTGTCGATGATGACGATCCGATCCGACAGTTCGTCGGCCTCGTCGAGATAGTGCGTGGTGAGAAAGACGGTGGCGCCACGTTCGGTCCGCAGTCGGCGGATGTGCTCCCACAGGTTGGCGCGCGCCTGCGGGTCGAGTCCGGTTGTCGGCTCGTCGAGGAACACCAGTGTCGGTTCGTGTACCAGCCCCATCACGATGTCGAGTCGGCGTTTCTGTCCGCCGGACATGTTCTTCGGCATCCGCTGCCACAGCCCGTCCAGTTGGAGCTGACCGAAGAGATCCTGGCCGCGGCGGGTGGCCTCCGCCCGCGAGAGACCGTAGAGCATGCCGTGGTCGACGACCTCGTCACCGGCCTGCGCCTGGCTGAAGGTGCCGCCGGCCTGCGACACATAACCGATGCTGCGGCGCACCATGACCGAATCCTTGACGACGTCGTACCCGTTGACCGTCGCGGTACCCGCGGTCGGTCGAAGCAGTGTCGTCAGCATGCGCAAGGTGGTCGTCTTCCCCGCCCCGTTGGGCCCGAGGAAGCCGACCACTTCGCCTTCGGCGACGTCGAGGTCGACGCCGTCGACCGCGGTCACCTGTTTCTTCTGTTTCCCCCGGCCGGTCTCGAAGGTCTGGACCAGCCCGCGTGCGTGAATCATGTTCATCCCCTTGCCCGTGGTGTCGTCGGCGCTGTCAGACAGTCTGACTCGCGACACCGACAGGATTCATCGCATTGCGGACGGCCAGTGTCCGCAAACGCCAGTGACACCCACGGTTCGTGGTCCGACACCGCGTCTACCGCGGTGTCAGACCACTAAATCCGGTCGTCGTACTGCACGCCGGCCGGGTCCGAGGGCAGCAACCCGATCACGATCGAGGTGAGACCACCGACAAACGGGATGAAAATGCAGAGCAGCCACGCGCCGCTCTGGTTCGCATCGTGCAATCGGCGGACGGCTACCGAGATCGACGGCAGGATCGTCGCCAGCGCGAACACCAGGAGCAGGATGCCCAAGAATCCGGCCAGCGCGGCAACACCGCCGGCCCCGGTGGACTCACCGACCAGCGCCAGGACGATCAGCACGATGGTGATCACCGTCGATGCGAGCAGCATCATCAGCACCGGCCACCAGTACTCACTCTGCGACGCACGGCCGGAGAAGTTCACGTAGTTCTTGAAATATCGGGCGACCCCTTGACCGAAGGTCGCGCCGTAGAGCGGAAGCCGCAGGTCATTCGGGTCGGTGGTCCCCTCCGGCCGGCCGTACGGCGCTTGCCCATAGTAGGGCTGCCCGTACTGGGGCTGGCCGTATTGGGGCTGACCGTACTGGGGCTGACCGTACTGGGGCTGACCGTACTGGGGCTGGGAGCCGGGAACCGGCCCCCATTCCTGACCGTGTTGCGGCTGGCCATAGGACTGCTGACCGTACTGCGTCTGTTCGTAGGGTTGCCGCGGATCCGACGACCAGCCCGCCTGCTCGCCGTGGGGGTTGTTGGGGTCCTGCCAGGTCATCGCGGTGCCTCTACTCATGGGGAAAATTCGGTCTGCGCCCGACCGGGCATGGCCACCTCGGGTCAGCGACAACGATAGTGGCAGGCAGCCCCCGTGGACAGCTTCAGCGCGGACGGGTCATTCGAGCGGATCTGCCGCCCACTACTTCCGAGTAGGCACGCCGGTGAGTACGGTTTATGGCGGGTCACATATCGGAGAGGGATTGACATGGCTGTACTCGCGGAGACAACCGGCATCAACAACATCGGCATGCTGGGCATCGGCGCATACCGACCCGAACGCGTCGTGACCAACGACGAGATCTGCGAGCACATCGACTCCTCCGACGAGTGGATCTACACCCGCACCGGCATCAAGACCCGCCGTTTCGCGCGGCGCGACGAGTCCGTCATGGAGATGTCGGTCAACGCCGGCCGCAAGGCGATCGCCAATGCACTGCTGTCCGGCAGCGACATCGACGCCGTGATCGTGGCCACCAACACCCACCTGCTGCTCACCCCGGCCGCCGCGGTCAAGGTGGCCACCGAACTCGGCGCCAACGGCGTCCCCGCCTTCGACGTCACCGTCGGCTGCGCCGGATTCGGTTACGCGATGGCCCTGGCGTCGGACATGATCCGCGGCGGGAGCGCCACCCACGTACTCGTCATCGGCGCCGAACAGCTGTCGGTGACCATGGATATGACCGACCGCGGCAACTGCTTCATCTTCGGTGACGGAGCGGGCGCGGTGGTCGTCGGACCGACCAAGGAGCAGGAGCTCGGCCCGGTGGTCTGGGGTTCGGACGGCTCCCAGTTCAACGCGATCCGCCAGGACATCGACTGGATCACCTTCCTCGATGGCGACGATCACGTGAACCGCCCCTACCTGCGGATGGAGGGCACCAGCGTGTTCCGCTGGGCCGCCTTCGAAATGGGTAAGGCCGCCCAGCGCGCGCTCGACGCCGCCAAGATCAGCGCCCAGGACCTCGATGTCTTCGTGCCGCACCAGGCCAACTCGCGCATCAACGAGCTGCTGGCCCGCAGCCTCAAGCTCAAAGAGGGCACGGTCGTGGCCAACGACATCGAGACCACCGGCAACACGTCGGCCGCGTCGATCCCGCTGGCGATGGAGGATCTGCTCTCCACCGGCAAGGTGAAGCCCGGCGACACCGCACTGCTGCTCGGTTACGGTGCCGGCCTCAGCTACGCCGCCCAGGTCGTCAAGCTGCCGCCGGTCCCCTTCGAGTGAGGCCCACCGCCCGCACATGGTGAGCGGGAGTCCGACGACAGTTTGGGACCCCACCACCTCGACCGATAGCCTCTATGGGTGAGTTCTGATGTCGCCAGTGAGGTAAAGCGCCGCCGGACGTTCGCGATCATCTCCCATCCCGACGCCGGTAAGTCGACGATGACCGAGGCGCTCGCGCTGCATGCCCGCATGATCAGTGAGGCCGGAGCCATCCACGGCAAGGCCGGTCGCCGTTCGACCGTCTCCGACTGGATGGAGATGGAGAAGGCCCGCGGCATCTCGGTGAGTTCGACCGCGCTGCAGTTCAACTATGCGGCGTCGGATTCCCCCACCGGCACGGCCGACGACCCCGATCACCCACACGTGATCAACCTCGTCGACACCCCCGGCCACGCCGACTTCTCCGAGGACACCTACCGCGTGCTGACCGCGGTCGACGCCGCGGTGATGCTGATCGACGCCGCCAAGGGTCTGGAACCGCAGACCCTCAAGCTGTTCCAGGTCTGCCGCCATCGCGGCATCCCGGTCATCACCGTCATCAACAAGTGGGACCGCCCCGGCCAGACACCGCTGGAACTCATCGACGAGATCACCGAGCGGATCGGGCTGACCCCCACCCCGCTGTTCGTACCGGTCGGCATCGCAGGCGATTTTCGTGGGCTGCTCGACCGTCGCACCGGCGAGTATGTGCGGTTCACCCGCACCGCGGGCGGCGCCAAGATCGCTCCCGAGGAGATGATGGACGCCGACGCCGCACTCGACCGCGAGGGCGACGCCTGGACGACGGCACTCGAGGAGAGCGAACTGCTCTCGGAGATGGGCCAGGACCACGATCAGGAGATGTTCCTCGCCGGACAGACCTCCCCGATGATCTTCTCCTCGGCGATGCTCAACTTCGGTGTGCGGCAGCTACTGGAGACTCTGGTGGAGCTGGCGCCGGCGCCCGAGGGTCGCGAGGACATCGCCGACCACCTGCGTGCGGTCACCGACCCGTTCTCGGCGGTCGTGTTCAAGGTGCAGGCCGGCATGGATGCCAGCCATCGGGATCGGCTGGCATATATGCGCATCGTGTCCGGCCAGTTCGAACGCGGCATGGTCGTCACGCACGCCCAGACCGGAAAACCCTTCGCCACCAAGTACGCCCAGGCGGTCTTCGGCCGGGATCGTTCGACGGTCGACCTCGCCTTCCCCGGTGACGTCGTCGGCTTGGTCAACGCGACCGCACTGGCCCCTGGCGACACCCTGTTCGACGGCCCGAAGGTACAGTTCCCGCCGATCCCTTCCTTTGCGCCCGAACATTTCTCGTCACTGCGGGCCACTACTGCCGACAAATACAAGCAGTTCCGCAAGGCGATGGATCAGCTCGACAGCGAGGGCGTGGTGCAGGTGCTGCGCAACGACACCCGCGGCGACGCCTCGCCGGTACTGGCCGCCGTCGGTCCGATGCAGTTCGAGGTGGTGACCGCCCGGATGAAATCGGAGTTCAACGTGGACACCATTATCGATCCGCTCGGCTACACCCTGGCCCGGCGCACCGACGAAGCGAGCGCTCCCGAACTCGATCGACAGCGTGGCGTCGAGGTGTTCACCCGCACCGACGGCGCCATCCTGGCCCTGTTCAGCGACAAATGGCGCCTGCAGTACATCGAGAAGGAACACCCCGACCTCACTCTCGAACCGCTCGTCGCGACCGCGGACTGAGTCGCTGATGAGGACCGTGTTCCTTCGGGCACCGGCGATGCCCGCCCTGCTGTGCGCACTTGTCGTCGCGGGGTGTGGCACCGCCGCCACCTCGGATCGGTCGCCGTCCACCTCGGTGACGGCGAGTCCGACTGCGGCCTCCCCGATCACGGCGGCCGGATGTGTACAGACACCGCCGAGCGGACCCGTCGACCGGATGGGCCACGACCTGGCGTTCACCACTGGATTCATTCGGATTGCGGTCTCACCGTCGGCACCCCAACCGGCCCTGGTACCCCCACCGGCCCCGGTACCCGCCCCGGCCCCGGAACCCTCGCCGGCGCCGGTACCCTCGGCAGCCGAGCCGACGCGCTGTTACGACTTCACCCGTTGGGGGCCGCCGAATCCGGCGGTACCACCGGATTCGCTGCTGTTCGTCTTCAAGGGTCCGGGAGTCGACGGGGCGCAGCTGGAATTTCTGGTCGGCGAACTCACCGGCGGTGCGCTACCACCGATCGGCCGCCCACGACCCCGGGTCGGTCCGCTGACCGCACCCATCAACGCACAGGTGGGCATCTCGGTGGCGGGCACCTACCATCATTCGACCGCATGCCGACTGACGCTGACCGCGATGTCGGCCGAACGCGCCGCGGGCCATTTCATCTGCGACGCCGCCGTCGAGTCTGACGCCAACCCGCTTGGGCCACAAGACGATACGCCCTACGACGCCGACGACGAATCCGCCACCCCGACCCCGGCCGTCCCGGCGCCACCGGGTGCGCCGACACCAGCACCGGAGGCGCAGGCTCCGACCGTCACCCTGAGCGGCTGGTTCGATCTGGAAGCCTGAGTCGCCACCAACCACCCCGGGACTGCTCAGGCGCCGATGATCCGTGCCACCACACCCGGGTCGACCGCATCGATGGTCGCTGGTGCGAAGCGCGGCGCACGATCTTTGTCGACGAGCACCGCACGGACCCCTTCGGCAAAGTCGTTGGTCGCGGTGATCTGTTGCGCAGCATGCAATTCCCGGTCGAAACACTCATCGAGCGTCGACGTCGCGCCGGCTTCGATCATCGCCGCGGTGACCCAGAGACTGGTCGGCGACGCCGCCTCGATGAGCGCGACCATCTCTTGCGCCCATTCGTCACCGACCGCCCCGCGCAGTCCGCCGAGGATCGCGACGACGTTGGGTTCGGCGAAGTACTCGCCGATCTTGCGGAGTGGGAGCCCCGAGTCCGGCGGCGTGACGGCCGACGAGAGCGCATGCGCCAGCGAACCGCCCGACCGGATCGTCTGGGCAACTGCGGGCAGATCTGCGGTGGCGACGAAATGCGTTGCCAGACCGATATTCACGGCATCCGATCCACCGATCCGGGCACCGGTCAGACCGAGCCAGTTACCGACGCCGTCGGGCAGTCGCGGGAGGAAGTAGGTGGATCCGATGTCGGGGAAGAAGCCGATCGCGGTCTCCGGCATGGCGATCAGTGCCCGCTCGGTGACCACCCGGATCTCGCCATGCACGCTGATGCCGAGTCCTCCGCCCATGGCTGCGCCGTCGATCAGGCTGACATACGGTTTCGGATACTCGGCGATCATCTGATCGAGCCGGTACTCGCTACTGAAGTAGCGGGTGATGGCGTCGGCGTCACCGGCGAGTGCGTATTCGCGGATCGCCCGAATGTCGCCGCCCGCACAGAACGCGCGTTCGGATGCCGAGGTGACCAGCACGGTGTCGATACTGTCGTCGTCCCCCCAATCACCCAGCGTCCGGTACATCTCGTCGATCATGTTCTGGTCGAGGGCATTCAGCGCCTTGGGACGGTCGAGGACGATCTCGGCGACGCCGGCAGCCACCGTGGTGCGCAGGTAGGACATGCCGTCACGCTACCGCCCCACCCCGCCGCCGGTTCACCGGCCGCTATCAAAACACCCTTGACAGCGCCCCGGGAGCCGGGGTTATGGTTGGCGCCGTCTTTGTCGCCGACCCCAGGGGTGATCTGCCGAATATGAACATCTGAGGTGCTTCTCGTTCCTGCCGCGCACACGTCCGCCGTGTGCCGTTTGCGGCATCGTCGAACCACCTCAGGAGTTTTCATGGCACATCCATCTGCCGGCTCACCCTCCGGCACCCCCGCATTTTCCGGCCCCCCTGCATTCTCCGGCCCCCCTGCATTCTCCGGCCCCGATGCACTCCCCACGGGTGGCACCCCGTCGATCGCACTCACCGACGTCTCCTTCGCCTGGCCCGACGGCACCGAGGTGTTCAGCGGACTGAATCTGCGCGTGCCGTCGGCGACGTACTCACTCATCGGCGCCAACGGTGCGGGCAAGTCGACGCTGCTGGGCCTCATCGCGCGGCGACTCCTCCCGGCCACCGGTTCGGTGGTTGTGCATGGCGAGGTGGCGTTCGTCCCCCAGCAGCCGTTCGATGATCCGGCCGTCACCGTGGCCGACGCGCTGGGCATCAGCGCGATTCGCGCGGCCATCGTCCGTATCGAGTCGGGATCGGTTGACGAGCATGACTTCTCGATCGTCGGCGACGATTGGAATGTCGAGGAGCGCGCCACCGCGACCCTGGCCCGGCTGCGACTACCGACCGATCTCGACCGGCGGGTGGGTGAGCTCTCCGGCGGGGAGGCCACCATGCTCGCGATCGCTGCTCAACTGCTGCGACAGCCCGCTGTACTTCTCCTCGACGAACCCACAAACAACCTCGATACCCGCTCCCGGACAATGCTGTTCGACGAAATCGATTCCTTCCCCGGCACGGTTCTCGTGGTCAGCCACGACCTCGAGTTACTCGATCGGGTGGATGCCACCCTCGAGTTGTATCGCGGCCAGGTGCGGGTCTTCGGCGGCGGTTATACCCACTACCGCGACATCGTCGATACCGAGCAGTCGGCGGCCGCCGCGGCGGTGGCCACCGCCGCCGCGGATCTGCGTAAGCAGAAGCGCGAACTGATCGACGCGCAGATCAAACTCGATCGTCGGGCGCGCACCGCCGCGACCGCCGAACGCGAGAAGCGCGTCCCGAAGATCGTCGCCCATCTGCGCCGCGATGCCGCACAGGTCTCGGCCGGGAAGCTGCGCAACACCCATCGCGACGACGTGACATCGGCGACCGCGCGTCACGATGCCGCCACACAGGAGATCCGCGACGACCGGCAGGCCCGCATCGTCGTCCCCGAGCCGGATCTCGCGGCCCGCGCGCAGGTCGTCGTCGGCGACGGATTGCGTATCGACGGACCCGAACGGGTGGCGTTGGTCGGACCGAACGGTTCGGGGAAGTCGACGCTGATCGCCGATGTGATTGCCGCCGGGCAGATCGTCGTCGATTACGCGCTGGTTCCGCAGCGGATCACCTTCGACGACGAAACGCGCACGATCGCACAATCCTTCGCCGACGATCACCCCGACATCGACGCACAGCAGATCCGTGCGCACCTGGCTCACTTCCTCTTCCGCGGTGCCCGCGCCGATCGGGTGATCGCGGAACTGTCCGGCGGTGAACGCCTCCGCGTCGCGCTCGCGGCGGCGCTGGTGGGCGAGCCGACCCCGAAGCTGCTGATCCTCGACGAGCCGACCAACAACCTCGACCTCGATACGGTGACGCAGTTGGTCGGTGCACTCGAATCCTGGTCGGGCGCATTGCTGGTGGTCTCCCACGACCAGGGCTTCCTCGACCGGATCGGGGTCGACCGCGTCGTCGACCTCGGTGCCGAACCGGCAGGCGGGTAGGCGCGGGGGTCAGTCGACGAGTTCGAAGATCGCCGACAGTCCCTGCCCGCCGCCGATGCACATCGTCTCCAGCCCGTAACGAGTTCCGCGGCGGCGCATCTCGCGGGCGAGGGTGGCGAGCATACGGCCACCGGTCGCACCGACGGGGTGGCCGAGGGAGATCCCCGACCCGTTGACGTTGGTGCGGTCGAAGCCGCCACCGGATCCGAACGACCCGAAACCCCATTCACGGGTGACCGCGAGCGCCTGCGCCGCGAATGCCTCGTTCAGTTCGATGAGCCCGATGTCGTCGAGGGTGATGCCTGCGCTGCGCAATGCCCGTTCGGTTGAGGCGACCGGCCCGATGCCCATCGTCTGTGGCGGCACCCCGGCAGTGGCCCACGACACCAGCCGGACCATCGGGGTCAGTCCGTGGTTGGCTGCCACCTCCGAGGTCGTCACGATGCACATCGCGGCCGCATCATTCTGGCCACTGGCGTTGCCCGCCGTCACCGTCGACTCCGGATCCGACGCGCCCAGGATCGGTCGCAACGCGCCGAGTGACTGCATCGAGACGTCGGGGCGGGGATGTTCATCGGTGTCGATGATCTTCTCGCCCCGACGATCAGGCACCGTGACCGGAACGATCTCCTCGGCGAACACCCCGTCGCGCTGCGCCCGCACGGCGCGCTGGTGCGAGGCCATCGCGAGTTCGTCCTGCTCGGTGCGGGAGATCGAGTATTCGCGGCGCAGGTTCTCGGCGGTCTCGATCATGCCGCCGGGGACCGGATGGTTCACGCCGCCTGCGGTCGATCGGGCCCGAACCAGGCTGTCGTGCACGGTGACTCCCGAACGCGCACCGCCCCAGCGCATGTCCAGAGAGTAGAAGGAGGCGTTGGTCATCGACTCGACGCCACCGGCGACCGCGATGTCGTTGACCCCGATGGCAACCTGCATCCCGGCCTGCACGATCGCCTGCAGCCCCGATCCACAGCGTCGGTCGACATGCATACCCGGCACGCTCACCGGCAGCCCGGCGTCGAGCGCGACGACACGCCCGATGGCGGGCGCCTCACTGTTGGCGTTGCATTGGCCGAGAATGACGTCGTCGACGACCGCACCGGGCAGGCCGGTTCGATCCAGCAGTGCACGCAGCACGCTCGCCCCCAGGTCGACGGCGGTCAGCCCGGCAAACATGCCGCCGTAACGGCCGATGGGGGTCCGGAGCGGTTCGCAGATGACGATGTCGCGCATGGTGGCACTCCCTTGTGTCCGGCCGGGTCTTGTTGGCACAATTCTGCAACATCGTCTCAATGCCATGTCGGGCGGCTCACATCATCCCCCGATCATGTGTTTGACTCACACCGCCGTGACCGTCCACCGACATCGGAGCCACACCGCAATGTCCCGTCTCGCCCAGACCCTCGACCTCACCGATTCCCAGCGCGACATCCTCGCGGCGGTCCGCGGGTTCGTCGACCGCGAGATCATCCCGGTCGCCCAGGAACTCGAACACACCGACACCTATCCGCAGCAGATCGTCGACGGGATGGCCGAACTCGGGATCTTCGGCCTGATGATCCCCGAGGAGTACGGCGGCCTGGGTGAATCACTGCTCACCTATGCGTTGTGCGTGGAAGAACTCGCACGCGGCTGGATGAGCGTCTCAGGGGTGATCAACACCCATTTCATCGTCGCCTACATGCTGCGCCAGCACGGGACCGACGAACAGAAGCAGCGCCTGCTCCCGAAGATGGCGACCGGTGAGGTACGCGGCGCCTTCTCGATGAGCGAACCCGACCTCGGCTCGGACGTCGCGGCGATCAAGACGACCGCCAAACCCGACGGCGACGGCGGTTATGCGATCAGCGGACAGAAGATGTGGCTGACCAACGGTGCCACGTCGACGCTGGTCGCCGCCCTCGTCCGCACCGATGTCGGCGCCCAGCGGCCGCACCACAACCTGACGACCTTCCTGATCGAGAAGCCGGCCGGATTCGGCGAGGTCAAACCCGGTCTGACCATCCCGGCCAAGATCGACAAGATGGGCTACAAGGGCATCGACACCACCGAGCTCATCTTCGACGATCACCGCGTCGGCGCCGACGCCATTCTCGGAGGTGTGCCCGGACGCGGTTTCGCGCACATGATGGACGGCGTCGAGGTCGGACGCGTCAACGTCTCCGCCCGCGCGTGCGGTGTCGCACAGCGCGCCTTCGAACTTGCCGTCTCCTACGCGCAGCAGCGCTCCACCTTCGGCAAACCGATCGCCGAACATCAGGCCGTCGCCTTCTCCCTCGCCGAGATGGCCACCAAGGTCGAGGCCGCCCACCTGGTGATGGTCAACGCGGCCCGACTCAAGGATTCCGGCGAGCGCAACGACGTCGCCGCGGGTATGGCCAAATACCTGTGCAGCGAATACTGCGCCGAGGTCACGCAGGCCTCCTTCCGAATCCACGGCGGCTACGGCTATTCCACCGAATTCGAGATCGAACGGCTGATGCGGGAAGCCCCCTTCCTGCTCATCGGGGAGGGCACGAGCGAAATCCAGAAGCAGATCATCAGCCGCGGCGTGCTTCGCGAATACAAATCCAGGTAGAGGCGTACGCGAGTGGTGTAGATCACACCCGGCCCGCCGGTAGGCGCCCTCGCCTACACTTCCCACAGCGCCGGGCGGTCCGGCGCATGAGTGTCTCCGGGAGCGGGTTGCAGTGGTGCGGGTAGTTGACCGCCGTCGGCGCGTGGTGCGCACGACGATTCTCATGGTGATCGGCGCGGTCGTCGCCACCCTCCTGTCGTCGACGCATTCCGGCGACGCCGACGCCGCCCCCGCCGGCGGGCAGACGCATCGCTACACCGGCGGCACCTATGTGGCGATGGGGGATTCCCGGGCGTCGGGGGCGTTCTTCACGCTGACCCCCGACTATTTCCTCGGCTGCAAGCGCTCGGCATTGAATTACCCCCTCTACGTCGCCGCGATGACCCTGCCCCGTGGTTACGTCGACACCTCTTGCGCCGGAGCGAAATCGGCCAACCTGTATCGGCAGGGCCAACGCACCGACCTCGGCCGCAAGGCGCCGCAGCTGTATCTGGTGCCACGCACCGCGCAGCTGATCACGGTGAGCATCGGCGGCAACGACATGCGCTGGGGCGCGATCCTCGTGCAGTGCACCACCGCACCCTTCACCGATCGTCGGTGCCGGCACAACAAGCGCCTGGCCCGCGAGGTCCGCGCCCGCATCGGCGTCATGGAAGGCAGGGTCACACCGGCGCTGGCCGCGATCGCGCGCAAGGCGCCCCGCGCGCAGATCATCGTCGTCGGTCTCGGTGGCTTCATGGGCGACCACGGATGCTGGCCGCTGGTCCCGATCAGCGATCCCGACACCCGATACATGCGCCGCGTCTTCGACCAGGCCAACGACGCGCTGCGCCGCGCGACCGCCGCCGTCGGCGGCACCTTCATCGACGCCAACCGCCGGTCCGCCGGGCACGATCCGTGCAACCTCGTCAGCCCCTGGTATGAGAGCGCACTGTCAAATACGATCGCCTATCCCTACCACCTCAATCAGGCGGGGGCCCTGGCCATCGCCATGATGATCAACGGGGCCATCCGCCGCTGACCCCGGCGACCCGGCGCACGCCGGTACACGAGTATTTTTGGCACGTGGCACATCTTCTCGGGGCCGAGGCCCTGTCGCTGGAGTATCCGACGACCAAGGTTTTCGACTCGGTGTCCCTCGGGGTGAACGAGGGCGACCGGATCGGCATCGTCGGACGCAACGGTGACGGCAAATCCAGCCTCCTCGCAATGCTCTCCGGACGTCGGGAACCCGACTCCGGACGTGTCACCGTTCGTGGCGGCGTGCGGGTCGGGGTCCTGGCCCAGGCAGACAACTTCGACGACCAGGAAACCGTCGGACATGCCGTCGTCGGGGATCGACCGGAACACGAGTGGGCCGGTGATCCACGTACCCGGGACGTCATCGGCGGACTCCTCGGCGACCTTCCCTGGGAGGCGACCACCGGTTCCCTGTCGGGCGGTCAGCGACGGCGGGTGTCACTGGCCCGGCTGCTCGTCGGCGACCACGATGTCCTCGCCCTCGACGAACCCACCAACCACCTCGATGTCGAGGCGATCACCTGGCTCGCCGAACATCTGAAGAAGCGCTGGGCGGCAAACGCGGGCGGTCTGCTGGTCATCACCCACGACCGGTGGTTCCTCGACGAGGTGTGCACCACGACCTGGGAGGTGCACGACCGGATCGTCGAACCCTTCGAGGGCGGGTACGCCGCCTATATCCTGCAGCGCGTCGAACGCGATCGGCAGGCCGCCGCGATCGAGGCACGCAGACAGAACCTGGCCCGCAAGGAACTGGCCTGGCTGCGTCGCGGGGCACCGGCCCGCACGTCGAAACCGAAGTTCCGCATCGACGCGGCCAACGCCCTGATCGCCGACGTCCCGCCGATCCGCGACACCGTCGCCCTGCAGTCACTCGCGGTCTCGCGTCTGGGCAAAGACGTCGTCGACCTCCTCGACGTATCCGTGTCCTATGGCGAACGCCACGTGCTCGACGGCATCGAATGGCGTCTGGCACCCGGTGAACGCACCGGCATCCTCGGCGTCAACGGCGCGGGCAAGTCGACCCTGCTCGGCCTCATCGCGGGCACGGTCGAACCGACTGCCGGCCGGGTCAAGCGGGGGAAGACCGTCAAGGTCGCCACCCTCACCCAGCGCCTGGACGACCTCGACAAATATCTCGACGACCCGGTGCGGATCGTGCTGGGGAACCTGCGCAACACCTACACCTTCGGGTCGGGATCCAAGGCCCAGGAACTGTCGCCATCTCAGTTGCTGGAGCGGCTCGGCTTCGATTCGGCGCAACTGTCCACCCCGGTACGCGACCTGTCCGGTGGTCAGAAGCGGCGGCTACAGCTGTTGCTGATCCTGCTCGATGCCCCGAATGTGCTCATCCTCGACGAGCCGACCAACGACCTCGACACCGACATGCTGGCCGCGCTCGAAGACCTGCTCGACTCGTGGCCGGGCACCCTGATCGTCGTCTCGCACGACCGCTACTTCCTGGAGCGGGTCACCGATCAGCAGTACGCCGTGTTCGGCGGCGGTCTACGGCATCTGCCCGGCGGGGTCGACGAGTTCCTGTCGCTGCGCAGGCAGGCTCATCCGGCCACGACATCGCGCACGGCGACCCCCACCACGACGCAGGCATCGGTCGGCGAGACCGGCCTGTCCGGCGCCGAGCTACGTTCGGCCAAGAAGGAACTCGCCTCACTCGAACGCCGGATGGACAAGATGCACGAAAAGGTCGACGCGGCGAAAACCGCACTCGCCGACCACGATCAGTCCGACTTCGCCGGCCTCGGCGTCGAGATGGAACGGATCCGCGAACTCGAGGACGAACTCGCCGCCCTCGAAGAGAAGTGGATGACCCTGGGCGAGGCCCTGGAGTAGGGCGCACTCAGCTGCGTGCGAAGTCGTCCTTGATCGCGGACATGGTGTCCGACAGTGATTGCTCGACCACCGAGGTGTGATCGGCGCGCACATAGGTTTTGAGCGTCACGTCGGTACCGTCATCGGCCATCGCGGTGCGCAACGACCGGCTCATCGCGTAGGGCAGCACCGGGTCCAGAAATCCGTGGTTGATCTGCACCGGCACCCCGTATCCACCGGTGGGTACCTCGGCGTAGTCACGGAGTGCATCCCGGAACGTGTCGCTACCAAAGCCCGAATCGACCAGTGAACCAGGCGAATTCGAGTGAAGGGCGTCGTTGAGGTCGCCGTAGCAACGTTCCCGCGCGTAGTCGAGATATTTGCGTCCGGTATCGGTCAGATGGGCGTTGACGTCGAGGTCACGGCGGGCGTGGTCGAGGCCGGCGAGGATGTAGAGGAACAGTCCGCTCACCCCGTTGAACCGGCCGAGACTCGGTGTGCGCGGGCCGAATACGCCGAAAATGTCCTCTATCGACGAGACCGGCGCGATGGCCACGACGCCACGCACCGACGTCTCCGGCGCGTAGTCGCGGGCATAGCGGGCCGCGAACAGTGCGGCATGGCCGCCCTGCGAATGCCCGACCGACACCCAGCGTTCGGACAGCGTCGGGTCGAGGGTCCGCGCGGCCCGGATCAGGTCGACGATGGAGTGGGCGGCGGCCCGCCCGCCGAGGTATTCGCTCTCCCCAGCCGCGCCGAGCCCGGCGTAGTCGGTGGCGGTGACCGCATATCCGGCGTCGAGAGCCGCCCGGATCGGCGCCTCCCAACCGTTGCCGCTGCGGATCCGGCTCGGCGCACAGGTGTCGGCGATACCGGTGGTGCCGTGTGCCCAGGACACGATCGGCCACCCTCCGGGTGGCGGTGTCCCGTGCGGGGTCCAGACCATCCCGCCAGACATCGCCGGACGGCCGTTCTGATCGAGCGTGGCGTAGACGACCCGCGACGCGCGCGCCGCCCCCGACGGCAACAGCCCACCGGGCACCGGTGTCGAGGTGAACACGAACCCGGGCGCGGGTGCCGCGGCGGACGCCTGCGGGACGGCGAGGACTCCGCCGGTGGCCGTCACGAACGCCAGTGTCATCCCGATCGTGGACAGCCTCCGACGCCACGACACACGGGAGTACCGGGTCTTGCCGACCCGCGACCTGGACTGACGCACCCGTCAACTGTACGGGGACATCGGTGCAACCATCGCTGAGCTGGGCCGATCATGACCACCGTGGTCGGGGTCACGATGGTCGGAGAGGTACGGGGGCCGGGGGGTACGGGGGCCGGGGGTTACGGGGTCGGCCTCAGGTGGGGTCGATGATCCGGGTGCCCGGCACCGGACCGGATGCGGTCCGCACCGAGCGCGTCACACCCGCGCCGGAGAGCTCCGCGGCGACGTTGACCGCCTCGGTCTCGTCGGCGCACAGGAACGCACAGGTCGGACCGGATCCGGACACGATCCCGTTGAGCGCACCCGCGTCGATCCCAGCACGCAGCGTGCGGCGCAGCGTGGGCTGCAGGCTCAGTGCGGCCGGTTGCAGGTCGTTGTGCAGCAGCGGCGCCACGGCTTCGGGATCCCCCGACGCCAGCGCCTGCATCAGCGCATCCGGACGGGCCAGCAGTTCGGATTCGTCCAGCTCGGACCCGGACCGGTTGTCGCGCAACCGATCCAGCTCGCCGTACACGGCCGGCGTGGACAACCCTTCGCGCGCGATCGCCAGCACCCAGTGATATTCGCCGCGTGCGAGCACCGGGATCAGCTGTTCGCCCCGTCCGGTGCCGAGGGCGGTACCGCCGTGCAGCGAAAATGGGATGTCGCTGCCGAGTTCCGCGGCGATCCTCGACAGTTCGTCGCGGTCGATGTCGAGCTGCCACAAGGTCGCCAGCGCGACCAGGGCGGCCGCCGCGTCCGCCGATCCCCCGGCCATCCCGCCCGCCACCGGGATGGCCTTGTCGATGTCGATGCTGACCTTGGCCGCGCGATCGGCCCATGCACCCAGCGCGAACACCGCGCGGACCGCCAGATTCGACTCGTCGGCGGGCACCGACGCCGCGCTCTCCCCACGTACCGTCACCGACAGCGCCGACGACGGCGATATGCGCACATCATCATGTAGCGACAACGCCTGGAAGACGGTGACCAGGTCGTGATAGCCGTCGTCTCGGCGCGGCCCCACCCCGAGGTGCAGATTCACCTTCGACGGTGCGCGCGCGACAACGGCATCCGAGACCACCGACAACGACCCACGAGACACAATGACCCAGCCTAATCGACGCGGCCGGCCGGGCCGAGCCGACGTTGTCGCACAGTCCGCGCTACGCGGCGGTCAGACGGTGTCCGCGAGCCGCACGAAGTCGGCGACGTCGAGGCGTTCACCCCGGATGCCGGGGTCGATGCCCGCGGCACGCAGCCGCCGTTCGGCCTCGACCGCGGAACCGGCCCAACCGGCGAGCGCCGACCGCATCGTCTTGCGCCGCTGCGCGAAGGCCGCGTCGATCACCTCGAAGACGGCAGCGCGGGTAACCGGATCCTGGGAGTAAATCGGCTCGCGTTCGATGCGCACCAATCCCGATTCGACCTTGGGTTCGGGCCAGAAGACGTTGCGTCCGACGGCACCGGCCCGGCTGACCCGCCCGTGATATCGGGCCTTGACGCTGGGTACGCCGTAGGTGCGACTACCCGGTCCAGCGGCGAGCCGGTCGGCGACCTCGGCCTGCACCATCACCAGGGCGGTCTCGATCTCCGGGATCTCGCCGAGCAGATGCAGCAGAACCGGGACCGCGACGTTGTAGGGCAGATTGGCGACCAGCGCGGTCGGCAACACCGGCAGGTCGGCACGGCGCACCTGTAGCGCGTCGGCGGTGATGACCTCGAAGTCGTCGGCGCGGGCCGCGGCCCGGTCGGCGATCGTCGTCGGTAGCCGCTGCGCGAGGACCGGGTCGATCTCGACGGCGACGACGCGGCCTGCGGTGCCGAGCAACGCGAGCGTCAGCGACCCCAGTCCGGGACCCACCTCGAGGACGATGTCGTCGGGGCCGACACCGGAGGCGGCGACGATGCGGCGGACGGTGTTGGCGTCGTGGACGAAGTTCTGTCCGAGGGTTTTGGTCGGCCGGACACCGACTTCGGCTGCCAGCTCCCGGATCTGGGCAGGACCGAGTAACTGTGGGGTGCCCGCGCCGGAACCCGGCGGGGTCGGATCAGCTGCGGAACCCGGCGTGTTCAGCGCAGGCCCAGCTTGGACGAGCAGGACGGCCATGCGCCCCAGCCCTGTGCTGCCTGCGTCTTCGACGCGATGGCGATCTGCTCCTCGCGGGTGGCGAGATCGGCACGGGGCGCGTACTCCAGTCCACCCCAGCGTTCCCAGGTGTTCTGATCGAACTGGACACCGCCGTAGAAGCCGTTGCCGGTGTTGATGGCCCAGTTGCCGGTCGCCTCGCACTGGGCGAGCGCATCCCATACCGATCCCGGTGCCACATACGGGGCGCCCGGCTTGGTGCCCACGCGAACCGTGGACGCAACCGGTGCGGTGAGTACCACGGTCTCGACCGGCACCCGCTTGGTGATCTTGCCGTTGACCCGGGTGATCTCGTAGGTGATCCGGGCCTCGCCTGGCTTACCGCGCTTGAGTACGACGCGCCGGTTGCGGACGAGGCTGTCGTCCTTCTTCTCCACCTCGGGAGGCTTGACCGCCTCGGTCACCGTCGCGCGCTCGGTACGCACACGGGTGACATCGATCTTCATGCCTGCCACCACCGGAGTGTTCGCGGCGGGTACCACCTTGTCGGTGTCGACGAGCGGGTTACCCAGCGAGGCGAGAAGTTCACCGACGGTGTGCGCGGCGATGGTCGGCCGGCTGACGACCGTGCCGTCGACCAGGCGAACCTGCTTCGGCAGCGCCAGATCGAGGCGGCCTCCGGTGACCGGCATCGATGCGGGCCGGAAATTGGCGACGTCGGCGGCATGGCTGAGGCCGCGTTCGGCGAGCAGTTCGTCGACGGTCACCGAGTTGGTGGTAACGACCTGAGGCTTGCCGTCGATGTCGAGCGTGAGGGTTTTGAGCCGGTTGAGCGTGATCGTCTGACCGTCCCCGAACCCGGAGTCCAGCGATGGGGTCACCCGGTCGCCGCTGGCGACGTCGATCCCCTGCGAATCGAGGAGAGAGTCGACCGACATCGCCATCGTCGAAACACTGGTGCGGGTTCCGTCGATGTCGATGGTGACGTTCTTGTGCATGACGACACCCATGACACCACCGGCGGTCAGCGTCGACAGGACGGCACCGACCGCGACGCGGGCACGCAGCGACTTGGACTTATTGATCTTCGAAATGACAGACAAGGTCACGACATCCTGATTGACAACACGGGCTCACCCACCGCATGTCGGCACGCAGAAATACAGGGTGCACGCACCCTGGTTCGACGCCCCTGGCCAGACCAGAACCCCCGGAGGCTTTACTGCCCCTGAAGCCGGACATGCCGTTCCCCAAACGGCGGGATCACAATACGATAACGAACAGGGGTGGTTACCGCAAAGGAAGTCGGTAAATCCGGCGCGCGTTGGCGCCGAGGATGCGGCCCATCGCCTCGTCGTCGACACCACGGATATCGGCGAGCGCCCGAGCGGTGTACGGCAGGCAATAGGACTGATTGGGCTGGCCACGGTAGGGATGCGGGGTCAGGAACGGCGCATCCGTCTCGACCAGGATCTGATCGTCCGGCACGATCTCGGCTGCGGCGCGCAACTCCCCCGCATTGGCGAAGCTCACAGTTCCGGCGAAGCTGAGCACGTAGCCGCGGTCGATACATTCCCGGGCAACGGCGAGGTCACCGGAGAAGCAATGCATGATCACGACGTCGGGCGCCCCCTCGGCGGCGAGGATGTCGAGCAGATCCCGGTCCGCCTCCCGGTTGTGGATCATCAGCGGCTTGCCCACCCGCTTGGCCAGGTCGATATGCCAACGGAAGGTTTCGTGCTGCACCGCCGGGGGCGCGCAGTCATCCGATTTGCCCGGCCAGTAGTAGTCCAGGCCGGTCTCCCCGACGGCGACGACGCGGGGATGCTCGGCCATCCGCTCCAATTCGGCAGCGTTCGCGTCATCGAGGTCCCCGGCATGCATCGGGTGCAGCGCGACCGCGGCGTAGGCCCGCTCATCCCATTCGGCAGCGGCTACCGCCCAGCGCGCATCGACCATGTCGTCGGCGACGGTGATCACCGCACCCACCCCAACCGCCTCGGCGCGATCGAGGATCGCGGCCACCGACTCCGCATCGCGGCCGCCACATGCCGCGAGATGGGTGTGCGCGTCGACGAGTCCGGGCAACGGTGTCGGATCTGGCGGCGGCTCGCGCCGACGACGCTTCTTCGCCGCCTTCGCGCTCTCGTTGCGTTCGCTCTCCCCATCGCCGCCGGACACCGAGTCGCTCATGCGCTCAACAGTTCCATACCGAGCGGTGGGTCCGCGTCAGAGGTCGACGGCCCCGTCGATCACCGTGACGCAATCGCCACCCACCCAGATACCGTCCGCTCCGTCGTCGGCGACGTAGACGCGGCCGGCCCGCCCGATCGCCGTACCCTGCGACGCCACATAGTGGTTCGGCACCACACCCGTCGACCGTAGCCAGCGGGCGATCCCGGCATTGAGACTGCCGGTGACCGGATCCTCGGCAACCCCGGCGCCGGGCGCGAAGGCGCGCACCTCTACCTCCGCATCCGACTCGCCGGGCGCATACGAGCCGACGACCCCCACGAAACGATCACCGAGTGCGGCCATGTCGGGCTGTAGCGACAGCACCCGCTGCGCCGATGCCAGCCGTATCGCGAGCCAGGGTGGCCCGTTGACCACCCACTCCGCGGCCAGGATCTCCTCGGCTCGCAGCCCCAGCGCTGCGGCCACGTCGGTGACGGTCGGCGGATCCACCGGCCCGGATCTGATCAGCGGTGGTGCCGCGAAGGCGAGCCGGTCGTCCTCGCGCCGCAGTTCGACGATGCCGATCCCGCATTCCTGCCGGATCCGACCTCCGCGCGGGGTTCCGCCTGCCGCCGACCAGGCGTGGGCCGAGCCGAGCGTCGGATGTCCGGCGAAGGGCAACTCTTCCTGCGGGGTGAAGATCCGCAGCCGGTAGTCGGCGGTGGCCGGGTCGGTCGGCGGCAGCACGAAGGTCGTCTCGGACAGATTCGTCCACCGCGCGAATGCGACCATCGCCACGTCGGACAGTCCCACCGCATCGAGGACGACTGCCACCGGATTGCCCAGCGTCGGAACCGCGGAGAAGACGTCGACCTGCATGAATTCACGCTTCATGGCACCCGATATTGTCTCATCGCCAAGCGTCGAACAACCGCTTTTCTGGCCCGCGACCTGCAGACTTTGCCACTCGCTGACACCGGCTTGATTTCATATATGAAACACGATAGCGTTCGCCTGCGACGCCGGTCACAGTGTGACGGGCGTCATCGCCCCGGTGGGCGAGCGAGCTAGATGACAGGGGGGTCACATTGGCGTTCGAATTGCCGGCATCCAAAGGACCATTGCGCGATCTGGCCAATGAGGCCGGACACACGCTTGGATTCGCGCTTCAGGCCATCGGTGCATTGGTCGTCGCGATTCTGCGCCGCCGCCTGTCCATCGCCGAGACGCTGAATCAGACCGTCTTCATCGGCCGCGTCAGCACCGGTCCGTCACTCCTGCTGATGATCCCGGTCGGTGTCTTCATCGCCGTGTCGGTCGGTGAACTCGCAGGCAAGATCGGCGCGGGTGGCTACTCGGGCGCGGTCGTCGCCTTCGTCATCGTCGGTCAGGCCTCCGCCCTCGTGTGCGCACTGATGATGGCCGGTGTGGCCGGCTCCGCCATCTGCACCGACCTCGGGTCCCGCAAGATCCGCGAGGAGATCGACGCGATGGAGGTCATGGGCCTCAACGTGATCGAACGTCTCGTCGCACCGCGGATCCTGGCCGCGATCATCGTCTCGCTGGTCCTGTGCTCACTGATCACGGTGACCGGCGTCGGCGCCTGCTACCTGTATCACGTTTACATCCAGCATCTTCCGGCCGGCGCATTCATGTCGACCTTCAGCCAGTACGGCCGGTTCTCCGACTTCGTCATGGCGTTGATCAAGGCCGCGATCTTCGCGCTGCTGTCGACCATCGTCGCCTGCTTCAAGGGACTACATGCCCGCGGCGGGCCGCGTGGTGTGGCCGACGCGGTCAACGAGGCCGTGGTCATCGCCTTCGCGCTCGTCTTCATCTTCAACACGATCATGTCGCAGCTCTACACAGTGATCGTCCCGGCCGTGGGAGCGTACTGATGGTCGCCGTCACCGATACCCGGTTGCGCGTCAAGCGCAAGACTTCCCAACGTTTTTCGGCGTTCACCGCCGGTATCGTCCGAATCGGCGAATTCGTCACCTTCATCATGCGGGCGATCATCGCGATTCCGTACACCTTGGTGCAATACCGCAAGCATGTGCTCAACCAGATCGCCGAGGTCACCTTCGGCAGCAAGTCGCTGCTGTCCGGCGGCGGCACGCTCGGCATCGTGCTCGCGATGTCGCTGGCCGCGGCCATGATGCTCGGCGTCGAGACCTATCGCGGCCTGCAGCTGGTGGGTATGACGTCGATGTCGGGCATGCTGTCGGCCATCGCCAACACCCGTGAACTCGCGCCGGTCGTGGTCGGAATCGCCTTGGCCGCCAAGGTCGGCACCGGATTCACCGCCCAGGTCGGCGCCATGCGGATCTCGGACGAGATCGCCGCCCTCGACTCGATGGCGATCCGCTCGATCCCCTTCCTGGCCACCACCCGCATGATCGCGGCGATGGTCTGCATCCTGCCGATCTACATGGTCGGCCTGCTCGCCAGCTACATCGCCACCCGGCTCGTGGTCGTCTGGTACAACGGCGAATCGTCGGGCACCTACGATTACTTCTTCCACCTCGCTCTGACGCCGACCGACCTGCTCTACTCGGCGACCAAGGCAATCGTCTTCGCCGCCATCGTCGCGCTGGTGCACTGCAGCTACGGCTATTTCGCCTCCGGCGGACCTGAGGGCGTCGGGCAGGCCGCCGGCCGCGCGCTGCGAACCTCGATCCTGGCCATCGGCGTCTTCGACGTCATCTTCACCTTCGGACTGTGGGGCCTCGTCCCGCAGGTTCCGGGAATGGGGCTCTAGACATGTCGATCATGTTGCCGGGCAACCCGGTCTCCCGAGCCTCCTACATGGTCCGCGCAGTCATCGCGATCGCCCTGATCGGCACATTCGCCATCTGGATGGTGGCACGCAGTACCGGTGTCCTGGAAAGCAATCCGCAGGTACACGCCGACGTACCGGTCGAGGCCGGACTCATCACCACCGGCGCTCCGGTCCGCTACCACGGCGTCAAGGTCGGTGAGATCGCCTCCATCGACGCCGGCACCGAATCCTCCCAGGTCAATCTGACCATCGGCGACGACTTCATCGGCGACATCCCGTCCACGGTGCAGATGCGGGTGCTGCCGCGAACCTTCTTCGGCGACATCTACGTTCAGCTTGTCGACCCGGCCGGTGGCGCGCAGAGCTCGTCGTCGCTCAGCGACGGTGACGCCATCACCATCGACAGCGGACCGGAAGCACTGAACCTGTACAACATCTTCGCGAAGCTGTCCGACGTGCTGGCCGAGGTGCAGCCGCAGAAGATGACCGTCGCGCTGGCCGCAGTCTCCCGAGCCATCGGCGACCGGGGCGGCGATCTCGGCATCATGATCGACGACTGGTACCAGGCATCCCTCGTCCTGGAGGACACGATGAACCAATTCATCGACGCCACACCGAGATTCCGCGCTGTCGTGGAAAGTCTCAAGCGTGCCGCACCGGCGATCACCGACACCATCAAGTCGACGACGTCGATCTCGCGCGGCATCGTCGAACAGCAGGAGAACCTGGGCGCCTTCCTCGCCTCGGCTTCGGGCTTCGTCGGCTCGGTCTCCCCGTTCATCGCTCGGCAGCGCAACAACCTGATCACCATCGTGAAATCGACCGGCAAGATCCTGTCGACCGTCGCGAGTAATCCGTCGGGTGTCACCAACACGGTGACCGAGGCGGCGAAGTTCGGCCAGGCGGGCACCATCCTGTTCGCCAGTGGACGCTTCAACATCACTGCGGTTCCGACCTTCTCGCAGCCGATGCCCTACACCGCGGCCGACTGCCCGGTCTACGGCACCATGCGTGGACAGCAGTGCAACGGCCACGGCACCGGGATGGGGACCGGACCGGTCCGCGCGCCCGGAGCCCCGAACCCGTCGCTCCTCTCGCCGCGGCAGAGGTTCCTCGACGAGCAGCGCCGAAACTCTGAACACCCCGGCCGACCCGGCTATACCCCGTCCGGTTTCAGCGGACCGTCGGTCATCGACGGCACCGCCGAGGCCAATTCCATGAGTGAACTCGAATCCCGGCTGCCCGGGCGTGAGGGCGCGGCCACCGGAACCCCCAACGCCGCGACCACCCTGATGCTCGGACCGCTGGTGCGCGGCAACGAGGTGAGCGTGCGATGACGACCTTGTCGTGGAAGACCATCCTGAAATCGGCCTCCTTCGTGATCATCGGCATCATCGCCGCGGTGCTGGTCAGTAACACGCTGCGCGTTCCGGTTTCGGGACCGACCGACACCTACACGATCATGTTCACCGACGCCGAGGGCCTCGTGGAGGGCAACCCGGTCACCATGTCCGGCGTCCGAATCGGGCGCGTCGACGGCATCCGCTTCGAACCACAGGCCAACGGCACCACGCTGGCAGCGGTGAAGGTGAAGATCCAGCGGGAGCACGAACTGCCGAAGAACGTCGCGGCGAGTGTCCGTTACGGCGACATGCTCGGCGCCCGATACATCGCGATCGAACCGGGCCGACCCGACACCCCGGCCCGCGAGGGCAGCCGTATCCCGGCCACCGCCACCTCGCCGCCGGTCAATCTGACCGCATTGATGAACGGCTTCGAACCGCTGTTCTCGGCTCTGGACCCCAAGCAGGTCAACACCCTGGCGATGGGATTCACCCAAACCTTCGAGGGCCGTGAGGGATCGGTGCAGACGCTGCTCAAGCAGATCGCCTCGATGGGGTCGAATCTGTCGGCGAATGCCGCGGTGTTCACCCGGCTGGTCACCAATCTCAACACGCTGATGTCCACGATGGACTCCAACAGCCCGAAGATGACCGAACTGTTCCAGGGTCTGAGTTCGTTGACCTCGGCGATCGTCGGTGACAACGGCCAGCTCACCGCCCTGCTCAACAGTGGCGACCGCGCGGTCGCCTCGCTCGCGTCGATGATGACCGCCGCCGGCGACAACTTCCGTCAGAGTCTCACCGGTCTGCGCAACGTCACCGGCACGTGGGTGCCGCACACCCCGCAGTTCAACGAATTCCTGCGGCAGTTCCCAATTCTCGCCTCGAAGATCAACCAGAGCGGTCGGTATGGCGGCTTCATGATGCTCTACCTGTGCAACTTCACCCTGAAGGCATTCAACTTGGAGGCCAACATCTTCGGGCCCACGCATTCGCCGGTGTGCATGTGAGCGACATGAACAGCCATCCCGACCCATCCACTACCAGCCCAACGAGAAGGTAGGACCCGAGCCGTGTTTCTGGTCAGACTCATCGACGTCTTCGTCGGCATCTTGGAGTTCATCTTCAAGTCCGACAAGCGCGCCCAGGGTTCGTCACCGGCCGTCCTCGGAACCGCCGGCATCATCACCCTGCTGGTGCTGATGCTCATCGCCATCGGTGTGCCACAGCTGAAGTACCTCAACGACACCTCGCCGTACTCCGCCGAACTCAAGAACGCGTCCGGTCTCACCACCTCGGATCCGGTCCTCGTCGCGGGTGTGCCCGCCGGACGAATCGAGTCCATCGATCTCGCCGGTGACCGGGTCAAGGTCGGCTTCCGCCTCGACGACAACCAGCCGCTGGGCAACCAGACACGCGCCGGCGTCCGTCTGCGCACGGTGCTGGGCAAGCGTTACCTGGAGATCATTCCCGGTGGGCAGGGCAGTGTCGGCGAGAACAACACGATTCCGCTCGACCGCACGTCGGTGCCCTACAACCTCGACGACATCTCCGCCGCCGCGGTGACCAGCTCACGCGAGATCGACCCGACCGCGGTCAAGAACATGATGGCGATGATGAACTCGATCATGCCCGAGTCGGCGACCCTGGCCGACTCGATGGCCGGTGCCACCGGCGCGATGGCCGCGATCACCGGCACTGGAACCCAGCTCGACCAGTTGCTCGCCATCTCCAAGAAGCTCGCCGGAATCACCGCGCAGCAGAGTGATTCGGTGGCCGGTGCACTCTCCTCGACGCAGGCCATCGTGCAGACCCTCGCCGTTCGGCGGGTCGTTTTCACCCGCCTCGTCGACAATCTGCGGCTCGTCCTGGACCAGATGGCGACCACCTTCCCGAAGGTGCCGATGGGCCCGCTGGTCGACAACATCAAATCGGTGACCGGCACGCTGCGGACCAACGCCTCGACCATCGACGCCATCCTCACGCAGCTACCGCCGGCGATGCGCACGATCGTCGACGCGACCGGCAACGGCAACTGGACCGACGTGGTCTCGCCGAGCGCGGTCCTGCCTGACAACCTGCTATGCCTGCTCGGCGTAATGGAGGGGTGCCGCTGATGGCTTTCCGTCAAGTTCGTGAGGTCCGTCAGCGTAAGCGCTACGGCGGCAAGATATTCGTGGCCCTGCTACTGGTCGGTGCAATCGTCGCCGGGTGCTGGTACGTCTTCGGCCGTGACCCCCACACCCGCACGGTCAATGCCGAATTCGCCTTCACCAACGGCCTTTACGAAGGTTCCAAGGTGACGGTTCTCGGTGTCGCGGTGGGGCGTATCGAGGAGATCGTCCCCGCAGGCGACCGTGTCAAGGTGCGCATGAGTGTGCCCGACGACGTCGCGCTGCCTGCCGACGTCCAGGCCTACGTACTCAATCCGTCGGTGATCAGCGATCGTCACCTCGAACTCGGACCGGCCTACACAGAGGGCCCCGAATTCGCCGATGGCGGCACTATTCCGATCAGCCGCACCCACTCCCCCATCAGCTTCGACCAACTGCTCGACAGCATCGGCACGCTGACCAAGATCATGGGACCGGCCGCCGGACCCACCGACGGTCAGGGCCGCCAGGACCCCAACAGCATGGGCGCACTGCTGGCCGCCACCGCCCGCTCCTGGGACGGCCGCGGAACCGAATTCGGCACCACGATGTCCGGCCTGGCCTCCGCATCAGGCATCTTCGGCGCCCGCGTCGATGACATGCAGGATCTGATCGACAGCCTCAACACGATGATGCAGACCTTCCACGCCAAGCAGGTGTCGCTGGATGGACTGGTCAACGCGATGAGTCAGCTGTCCACCCAGTGGGCGGCGGCCAACCAGGACATCACAGCTCCGATCAAGGATCTGCGGGTCGTCTTCGACCAGATCAACGGGTTTGTGATGCAGCACGGCAACGATGTCGGTGTGGTCGCCGAGAATCTGCGCGAGCTCGGCGCCACGCTGACCAAGAACAAGGCCGGTCTGGCCGAGTTCATGGATCTCGCGCCGTTGATGATGCAGAACCTGTCGAGCACCATCGGTCCTGATCGCCGCGGCCGGATCCGGCTGAACATCTCGACCACGCTCACCCAGTTCAAGAAGCTCAAGCCGCTCTGCGACCAGTTCCCGATGCCGATCTGCATCGGTGCGGGTCTGACCAATCCGATCGCCTTCCCGATCAGCAGCTCCGATCCGCTCGGCATCGTCTCGGCCATCACCGGCGGCGCCCTGCCGCCGAAGGCGCCGGCCGCACCGCGAGGGGGGAACTGATGTCTCGCCGATCCATTCGCGTCTACACCGCGGTCGTGACCGCGGCCGCGACGATGAGTCTGTCCGCCTGCTCCTACGGGTTGCAGGACCTTCCGCTCGGCGCCGGCGGTGGCGACGCCTTCTCGGTGACCGCCGAGCTGACGACCGCCGACGGTGTGGTCAACGGCGCCGACGTCCGCAACGGGCAGCGGGTCGTCGGCCGGGTCACCGACATCACGCTCAGCGGCCAGCACGCCGAGATCACCATGTCCTTGGAGCAGGACACGACGCTGCCGGCAAACACCACCGCAACGGTGGAACTGCCCTCGGCGCTGGGCACCCCGTTCATCCGGCTCACCGCGCCGGAGAAGCCGCAGGGCACGCTGACCGACGGCTCGCATCTGGAGCTCACGCAGACCTCGGTCGGGCCGCAGATCGAGGCGACGCTGGCCGCGCTCGGCGAGATCGTCGGCGGTAGCGGGGTCTCTCAGCTGCAGTCGGTGATGTCGAGCCTGAACTCCGCATTCGCGGGGCGTTCGGACAAGGTCGGTCATCTCATCGACACGATGAACCGCCTGCTCGCGCGGTCGTCGAAGTACACCGAGGACTTCAACCAGGCGATTTCGGCGGCCGCCGATGTCAGCACCATTCTCGTCGGTCAGCAGAACGCGGTCGACGAGTTCCTCAAGACCGTGCCCGATGCGGTGAATGCGCTTGCCGCCCAGCGCAACCAGATCGCCTCGCTGATGCGTCAGACGACCACGCTGGCAGTCAATCTGGATGCGGTCACCAAGGGTAGGCAGGCAACCCTCAACAGCATGGTCGGCGATGCCAACGTGTTGGTGAAGTCGTTGGCCGCCTTCAACGGCACCGTCGGCGCCACGCTGACGAACATGAATTCGTTCATGCGCAACTTCAACCGGTCGATCCGCGGTGACTACCTGGTCTTCGACGGTGCGCTCGACATTCCGGGTGGCATCGACAAGATCCTCACCGGCGGTCTGCTGCTGGCGGGTCAGCCATTGCCCAACGGCCAGGATCTGCGGGATGTGCTCAGCGGCGGTCTCGCCCGCGATCTGCATCCCGAACGTAAGCCGACCAAGAAGCGCGCACCCAAGTCGACCGCCGCACGTCCGGGAGCACCACGATGAGCTACGGCAGCACCGTCCAGAACTCCGGCAAGGGTCGTCGGCGTTTGCCCACACCACGCACCGGCACACTGCAATTCATCATCTTCCTGGTGCTCGCGGCGGTCGTGATCCCGTACGGAATCAACTTCATCGCGGGCCCGGAGGGTTTCGGCGACAAAATCGTCCTGCACGCTCAGATGGAAGATGCCTTCGGCCTGACCGAGGGCACCGGCGTCACCCTGCGCGGCGTCGACGTCGGTACCGTCCGTTCGGTGTCGCTGTCCGACAATGGCGACGGCGCCGACGTCGAGCTCGTGGTGCGTGGCGACACCCAGATCCCCAAGCAGTCCTTCATGCAGGTCACCATGGCCTCGATGGCGGGCATTCAGAGTGTCGACATCATTCCCGCCAACAACAATCCGCCGTATCTGTCCTCCGGTGACACCATCAACGCTCCGGCCAATCTGCAGCCCAAGCAGATGGATGCGATCATCGGCGACGCGGCCGCGGTGTTGCGGAGCATCGGCAGCGGGCACCTGACGACCTTCGGCAACGAGTTCTTCGACGCGTTCAGCCACGACGATCAGGCCCTGACCAAGCTGGTCAGCAACGGCACCGCACTGGCCGGCTTGGTCAACCGCAACGCACCTATCCTGCGTGGCCTGTTCGACGACTGGCTCAAGGTGCTGGACGCGATGAGCGACAACACCGCCGCTTTCGAATCGGGTATGCGGACGACGGCCTCCTTCACCGATCAGCTCGACGCCAATCAGCCGGTGTTCGTCTACATGCTCGACAAGGGCCCGGCCGCGATGAAGCGCACCAAGGATCTGTTCGACAAGTACCGCGGCACCTTCGGTGGTGTGCTGGCCAATCTGGTGACCGTGGAACCGATCATCAGTGACCGACAGCAGTCGCTGATCACCGGTCTCGAGACCATTCCGCGTGGGCTGCAGGACCTTCGTTCGATCGTCAAGAACGGTCGCGCCGACTTCGCGCTGATCGGCACGCAGGGACCTGTGTGCATGTTCTACGACGTGCCGCGCAACGAGATCGGCAATCTGACCCCGACCGCCCCGAATCTGAACCGCTACTGCCCGCCGGGCAATGGTCACGGTCAGCGCGGCGCGGTCAACGCCCCTCGCCCGAATGATCTGGGTATGGGCAACATGACCACTCCCGGCGGGGTTTCCGGCCCGCCGGCAGTCTCCGACCCCGTTCTCATCCCGAATGGCGTCGAGTTGCTGCAGTGGTGGCAAGAACTTCTGGAAAGGGCACGAAATGGCAACTGATATCACCTCGCACGAAGATCCGCGCACCGACGACTCGGTGGATACCGAGGCCGCCGACGGCACCGGGGCAGCCGACGAGACCACCGAGGCCCCCGAGGCCCCCGTCGCAGCACCCCGGGGCAAGAAGAAGGTTGCCGCCCGTTCCGCCCCGATGGCCCGCAGGCGACCGGCGAAGGCGTCCACCGGATCGGCGTCCACCGACGACACCGACATCTCCGACGGCGACGACACGGTCGTGTCCACGGTTGCGATGTCCGCTGCCACCCAGGCACGTCCGGAACGCAACCGTGGTCTGGTGTTCGTCGCGGCTGCGGCCGCGGTCGTGATGCTCGCGCTCGCCGGCGCGACCGCATTCTTCGGCTATCACTACTTCACCGACGACGATGCGGCCGCGGAGACTCCGGTGGTCGCCGACGGCGCTGCGGTCAACACCGCGAAGGACTACGCGATCAAGCTGTCCAGCTTCGACTATCGCGACCTGAACAAGAATCGCGACTCGATCGTCTCCATGTCGACGCCCGCCTTCGCCGGCCGGTATGCCGAGATGATCAACGCGCTGAACCCGATCGTCACCGACGGTCGCGGTGAGGCCACCGCGAAGGTGTCGCATGCGGCGCTGGAGAACGTCGACGGCAACACCGCGGCGGTGCTGCTGTTCGTCGACCAGAGCGCGCGCAACATCGTCACCCCGGACGGAAAGTCCCAGCCCTACCGAATGCTGGTGACACTCAAGCACACCGACGGCCGCTGGCTCGTCGACAACGTCGAGACAAAGTGACAGTCAACGTCGAGACGAAGTGACCACCTGAGTACTTCAACCCTCACCGCTGGAAGGAAATCCAATGGCCGCCAGTTACCTCCCCGTCATCGAGGAGACCGTCCCGGAACTGACCACGGCGCAGACGCGGATCGAGATCACCACCCGCAAACGCCGTCGGACGAGCAAGAGTAAACCTGCCCGCATCCAGGAGGCGATCGACTTCTGGTCCTTCGCGGGTGGGGCCGCGAATGTGGTCATGCAGCTCGGTTGGCCGGAGGTCGCCTACGGCGTGATGGAGTCGAAGGTCGAGTCGGGGGCGTTGACCAAACACCCGTGGAAGCGTGCGCGCACCACCGGCCAGTATCTCGCCGTCGCCATCCTCGGCAGCGAGGAGGAGAAGAAGGCGTTCCGGGAGGCGGTCAACACCGCCCACCGTCATGTCCGTTCCGACGAGAACAGCCCGGTGAAGTACAACGCCTTCAACCGCGAGCTGCAGATGTGGGTCGCGGCCTGCCTGTTCATCGGGATCGAGGACTCTCATCAGCTGCTGCATGGCGTGATGGAAGAGGATGAGGCCGAGGAGTTTTACCAGTCGTCGAAGACTCTGGGCACGACGTTGCAGGTTCCGCATGACATGTGGCCGGCCACCCGCAAGGACTTCGACCACTATTGGAATGTGGCATGCCAGCGCGTCGTCATCGACGACACGACCTGCGACTTCCTCAACGATCTGGTCGATCTGAAGATGATCAACCCGCTGATCCGGTTGCCGTTCGTGAATCTGCTGCGGTTCCTGACGATCGGCTTCCTGCCTCCGCAGTACCGTGACCAGCTCGGTCTGGAATGGACCGAGGACGATCGGCGGCGTTTCCAGCATCTGTTCTCCTTCGTCGGCTTCGTCAACAAGTTCCTGCCGAAGTCGATTCGCTTCGGTGGTAGCCGAATGCTGATGCGCGACTTGCGTTATCGCATGAAGCACGACAAGGCCGTGATCTGATTTGTCCGCAAGGTCGCAGCCGACGTTGGCGCAGGTACTCAACGAGCCCGTCATCTATCTGATGTGGCCCCGTTCGGTCCTGATGCAGCTCGCCCACCCCGACATCGCCGCCACCGAGGTCGTCAGCGGTGTGTACGGGAATCGTGGGGCTCAGCGCTGGGCTGGCACGATCGAGTATCTGCGGGTCGCGATCGGCGGTCGCGACGAGCATCGTCGTGATCTGATCCGTGACGTCAACGCCGTTCATGCCGCCGTCCGGGTGCCCGACGATCATCCGGAGGGTGTCCGGCGGCCGGTCTTCGATCCCCGGTTGCAGCGCTGGGTGGTGGCCACCTGGTTCGTGAGTATCGTCGACACGTACCGACTGTTGGTCGGTCCGCTCGACGACGACACGGTTGAACGGCTCTATCGTGAGTTCCAGCCTGCGGGCACGCTGCTCCAGATGGGTCCGGCCGACTGGCCGGCTGACGTCGCGGCGCTGCGCGCCTATGTTGCTTATATGGAAGGTGAGTTCCCGGCGCGTCTGCCTCGGTCGGGACCCGATGATCCCCCGGAGTTCGCGACTCCGGGGGATGTCGCCGCCCAGGTGTTCTCCACCTATTCGCTGCGGCGGCGGTATGTCCGCCGAATCGGTCGGGTGCGGCTGTTGACCTGGGGTATGGCCGGCGAAGGCCTACGCTCGGTGTATGGCATCGAGTGGACCGCCGCCCACGACCGCCGGTTCGAGCGCTGTGTCCGCTCGATCCGCCGCCTGCACACCTACTGGCCCGGAACGCTGCGCCGCAGGCACGGCCGACGCGTGACGCGGCGATATCAGCGGTCACCGCACGGTCGGGCGTCGGCGGGCCTGCGGGCCTCTCGCTCCCCGGCAAACCACACCGCGCGCTCCTCCCGAACCCCCACGAACGACGACCCCCGCACCGGACGGAATCACCGATGAGTACTGGATCTCTACGCCGCACCCAACTCACCGACGAGGTGGCCAACCACCTGCGCAATCGGATCATGACCGGGCAGCTGCGGCCCGGTGATTTCGTGCGGCTCGACGAGACCGCGTCCACTCTCGGGTGCAGCGTGACTCCCGTCCGCGAGGCACTGGTCACCCTGCGCGGGGAGGGATTGGTGCGGTCCTCTCCGCACCGCGGTTTCATCGTCGAACCGCTCGATCGTGGCGACATCGTGGACATCTTCTGGATGCAGGCGGAGTTGTCGGCGCGGCTGGCGACGCACGCCGCCCGCGCGCAAGACCTGGAACGTCATCTCGCCGAGCTCGGTGAGATCGTCGACCGGCTCGAACTGGCGGTCAACGCGCAGCATCCCGACCTGATTCTGGCCGGCGAGTTCGCCTTCCACCGCAAGGTTCATCTGATGGCGAACAGCAAGAAGCTCGCATGGTTCCAGTACGCGGCCAGCAAGTACAACCCCTTCGAGTTGTATTCCGCCGACACCGAGTGGGGCCATGAGGCGGTCGCGAGCCACCGCGTCCTCATCGAGAAGTTGCGGGCCGGCGATGTGGAGGGCATTCGCAGCGAGGTCGGCGCCCGTTTCGCCGATGCCCGTGACCGGCTGATCGCCAGCCTGGAATCGATCGGTTTCTGGGACGAGGCCGTGGATACCCGCAAGGCCAACTCGGCGTAGGTCCTCGGCACACCTCGGCCGACCCCGACCGCGTAGGCAAGCCAGACCGGCGTCGGGCAGGTAGCGTGGCGAAGTGTGTTGGGTTTGCCAGAAGCAGTCTCGGTCGCACTCTTCGATCTCGACGGTGTCCTCACGTCCACCGCGGTGTTGCATCGACATGCCTGGAAGCAGGCATTCGACGGCTTCCTCGCCGAACGCGCTGGTGGCGCCGACAGTCCGGACTTCGCCGAGTTCACCGACCAGGATTACCTCGATTACGTCGACGGTCGTCCTCGGGACGCGGGGGTGCGCGCGTTTCTCGCCGCACGCGGCATCGATGACGTCCCCGAGTCGCAGCTGACCGCGATCGCCACCGGCAAGAACGAGTTGTTCCTGGCCAGTCTCGCCGCCGGCGGTGTGCAGGCCTATCCCGGCTCGGTGCGATATCTGAACGCGGCGCGCGACGCCGGGCTCCGGATCGCGGTGGTCACGTCGTCGAAGAATGGAGCAGCTGTGCTGGAAGCAGCCGATCTGACGCAGTTCGTCGAGGCGCGTGTCGACGGTCTCGACATCGTCGACAAGGGCCTCGCGGGTAAACCTGCCCCCGATTCGTTTCTCCTCGGGGCCGAACTGATGGGGGTCGATCCTCGGCAGGCAGCCGTCTTCGAGGACGCCATCTCCGGTGTACAAGCCGGTGCCGCCGGTGATTTCGGCTACGTGGTGGCCATCGACCGCCATGACGGCGCACAGCGTGAGGCGATGGTCGCGGCCGGTGCGAATATCGTCGTCGGCGATCTCGACGAATTGCTGCCCGCATGAGCGCCGCGAGCGGCAGCCACTTCGGCGAGAGTGGTTATGGCTTCGAGATCAACCCGTGGCAGTTGCGCTGGAGCGGCGGCGTCGACCTCGACATGCTCTCGCGCACCGAGACCCTATTCGCCCTGTCCAACGGGCACATCGGTTTACGCGGCTCTTTCGAGGAAGGTGAACCCGTCGACCATCCGGGTACCTATCTCAACGGTTTCTATGAGCTCCGCGGTCTCCCCTATGCCGAAAGCGGTTACGGCTACCCCGAATCCGGGCAGACGGTCGTCAATGTGACCGACGGCAAGATCATTCGCCTGCTCGTCGAGGACGAGCCGATGGATCTGCGGTACGGACGTACCGAGGAGCATGAGCGAACCCTCGATTTCCGGACTGGAACGCTGCGGCGGCACACGCTGTGGACCTCGCCGACCGGACGCACGGTGCGGATCAAATCCGAACGCCTGGTGTCGTTCACCAAACGCACCATCGCCGCCATCCGCTACGAGGTGGAGCCGATCGGCGAGGATATGAAACTGGTGCTGCAGTCGGATCTGCTGGCCAACGAACCGATCCCGGCGCCTGGCAACGACCCCCGGCTGGCCGCCGCCCTCGATGCTCCCCTGGTCTCCGATCTGGCGGCCTGCCGCAACTACTGGGGCATGCTGGTCCATCACACCAAGCAGTCGGGTCTGCACATCGCGGCGGGTATGGACCACGAGATCTACTTCCCGGACAAGGCCGACACCTTCATCCGGGCCGACGCCGATCTCGCCCGGCTGACGATCGCCGCGAATGTGCCGCAGGGCAAGAGCATCACGCTCACCAAGTACATGGGCTACGGATGGTCGGCGCGCCGTTCGGTGCCTGCCCTGCGCGCCCAGGTCGATGCGGCGCTGGCGATGGCGATGGAGACCGGCTGGGATTCACTCAAGGCCGATCAGGTCCGCTACCTGGAGGATTTCTGGCGCGACGCCGACATCGAGATCGACGGCGATCCGGAACTACAGCAGGCGGTGCGGTTCGCCCTGTTCCACGTGCTGCAGGCCGGCGCCCGCGGCCAGTCGCGCGCCATCCCGGCGAAGGGTCTGACCGGGCCGGGTTATGACGGCCACACCTTCTGGGACACCGAGAGTTTCATCCTGCCGATGCTGACGTACACGGTGCCCGCGGCTGCCGGTGAGGAGTTGCGCTGGCGACACGCGACGATGGACAAGGCCAAGGCGCGCGCCGCCGAACTCGGTCAGCGCGGTGCGATGTTCCCGTGGCGGTCGATCAACGGTGACGAGTGTTCGGGCTACTGGCCGGCCGGTACCGCGGGTGTCCATGTGTCCGCGGACATCGCCAATGCTACCGCCCGATATCTGCGCGCGACCAATGACGAACAGTTCGAAACCGAATGTGGCGTAGAACTTCTCGTCGAGACCGCCCGGTTGTTCGCCGGCCTTGGCCATCACGATGCCAACGGACGTTTCCGCATCGACGGGGTGACCGGCCCCGACGAGTACACCGCGGTGGTCAACAACAACACATTCACCAATCTAGCTGCGCAGCAGAACCTTCGGGACGCGGTGACGGCGGTGCAACGCCGTCCCGATCTGGGCGAGAAATTGGGTGTCACCAATGCCGAAGCCGCGCACTGGGAATCATGTGCCGACGATATGACGATCCCCTACGACGAGGCGCTCGGCGTACACCAGCAGTGTGAATCCTTCACCAGTCTGGGCGCCTGGGATTTCGCCTCCTCGGTCGGGAAATACCCTCTCCTGCTGAACTATCCGTACTACGACCTCTATCGCAAGCAAGTGGTCAAGCAGGCCGACCTGGTGTTCGCCATGTACCTGTTCGGGTCGTCCTTCACCCCAGAACAGAAGCTGCGCAACTTCGACTACTACTACCCGCTGACGGTGCGCGACTCGTCGTTGTCGGCATGCTGCGAAGCTGTCACCGCCGCCGAGGTCGGCTATCCCGATCTCGCCTACGATCTGCTGGCCGAATCGGTGTTCACCGATCTGCACGACCTGCATTCCAACGTGTCGTCGGGTCTGCATATCGCGGCACTGGCCGGCGCCTGGACCGATTGCGTAGCCGGCTTCGGCGGGATGCGCGACTTCGGCGGGAAGATCACCTTCGCGCCGCGGCTGCCGAGCCGACTGACCTATCTATCCTTCCGCATGATCGTGCGCGACTCGAAGATCGTGGTCGCCGTCGACAAGACGAAGGCCACCTATCGGCTGCTGTCGGGTCCGCCGATCGAGCTGGCCCATCACGGGGAGAAGTTCACCCTCGCGGAGGCGCCGGTGTCGAAGGCCATCGCGGCGGCCGAACATCGCGAACCACCCAAGGCGCCGCCGGGGTGCGAACCGTACCGCCGCGAGATCTGAACCGGACTCGCCGCAACACGTACTGCCGCACCGTCACTCCGCGAAAGTGACCTGGACCGGCCTGTCGACGATCCGGGATATGTCGGTGCCACCATTGCCGACGATGTCGCCCCGCCCCCAGCAGTACGCGCGCCGGTCGGCCACCACGCACGTCACATAGGGTCCCATCGCCAGGGAACTGACTCCGCTCAGCCCGGAAACCGGCCCGACCGGCGCCGCCAGACCGGCGACGGGGCCTCGGCCAACCCGCAGGGGATCACCCCAGCAGTACAACGTGCCGCGCATCGTCGCACACCCGGTAAAGGGGCCACCGGCCAACATGATCTCGTCGCCACTGACCGTGGGGACCGCTGTGGCCATGGTCGACCCGGTCCATGAGCGGCCATCGCCGCGCGCCCCGCGTTCGCCGTTCCCCCAGCAGTAGATCTTCTGGCGGGCCACCGCACAGACCCGGCTACCCGACGGCGCGATCCTGGTCACCGGCCCTGCCACGGGGATCGGCTGCGGACGCGTCACCGTGAAGTTCCGTTCGGCGCCCGGGTTGGGCAGTTGCCCCCAGCAGTAGCCTTTGCCCCCGACTACGGCGCAGGTTATCGCGCCACCGGCGGCCAGCTCACTCACGACCCCGGGCAATGGCACCTCGGACGGACGCACCGCCTCAACGCCAACGTCCTGGCCGATCTGCCCAGACCTGTTGTTCCCCCAGCAGTACGCCTTACCGTCGGCGATGGCGCACGTGTGCGCATCACCTGAGGTGAGGACCGTGACGCCCGATAACCCGACATCGACGGGTGTGAAGCTATTGACGGTATCGCCCGATCCCAGTTGCCCAGAGGAGTTCAGTCCCCAACATTTGACCCGCCTCTGGACACGCACACATTTGTGACTCTCGCCGTCGACGACGTCCTCGACACCGGACACGCTCGAAACCCGAACTGCGGTGGGCCGTTCGACGGTCGTGCCGTCACCGACCTGTCCGTACTCGTTGTCGCCCCAGCAATACAGCGCCCCGGTTCGGATCACGGCGCAGCCCGTGGACACCTTCACGACCATCTCATCGACCGGTGCAGCAGGTGCCGCCTGGACACCGCTACCGCTACCCCGCCCGGTTGCCGGCTCATCGGCACTCAGCGCGATACCTACCCCCGCGAGCACCGCGGCCACCACCGCACAGGCAAGGATCGCCAGCGGCCACCGCCATCCAGACCGTCGCGAGGTCGACGCCGACTGGATCGGACTCGGCCTCCGCACCGTGGCTGCGTACGCTGCATCGCCGTCCGCCGGGTGCGGTGGGTGGATGGGCGGGGTATCCGCCGCGCGTAGCGCATTCCGAAGCGCGGCCGCGAACTCCCCACAGTCGGCGAACCGGGCCACCGGGTCTTTGGCCAGCGCCCGGGCGAACACCGGGTCGGCGGGCGCCAGACGCGGGTCGACCGAGGCGGCCGGCACCGGAGTGAGCACTAGATGCGCATGCATCTGCTGCTGGGGGGTCGCTCCACCCAGCGGCATCCGGCCGGTGAGCAACCAGTAGGCGGTGACCGCCAAGGAGTACTGGTCCGCAGCCCGTCCGACCTGCTCAGGTCCGAAAGATTCTGGCGCGGAGTAGGCCAACGAACCGATGAACTGCGCAACGCCGGTCAGCGCGCCGGCGTCATCGACAGCTTTGGCGATCCCGAAGTCGAGGACCACCACCTCATCGAGCTGCCCCTGCGGACGGCGAACCACCATGATGTTGCCGGGTTTGATGTCGCGGTGAATCACTCCCTGACGGTGGGCATAGTCAAGCGCATCGGCCACCCGCCCGACGATCTCGGCCACCTCGAGCGGGTCCGGCCGCGGCGGCACGGTGAGATCCGCGCCGTCGAGGTAGTCCATCGTGAACCAGGGCGTATTGCCCTCGACACCGAAGTCGTGCACGCCGACGATCCCTGGGTGCCGCAGCACCGCGGCGGCGCGCGCCTCCCGGCCGAATCGTTCACGGGCGGTGGCGTCGGCGCCTGCAGCCGAGATCACTTTCAGCGCTTCACGGCGATTCAGGTGGGGATGCTCCACGAGGTAGACCTCGCCCATCCCGCCGGCCCCTAGACGTCGCAGCACACGAAATCCCGCGAACGTCCCCCCGATCTCGATCGGCACTGGCCTCTCCCTCATATGGTGGGGCCAATCGTTACACACCAGGACAGATGGCCGGGAACCCAGCGGCCGCCGGCACCGGCATGAGGTCCGGTCACTCTGGCGAGGCGAACGCTCACGCGTTGTCGGCCCAATCGGAGGACTTCCGGACGCGAGCATCGGCTGCGTGAGAGGTCACGGTCGGTGTGATTTCTGTTCACTGGGGTTCACTGGTGGTGCGGGTGGTCTGACCTGCACAAATAGTTCTTGCATCGAACACGTGTTCGAGTATGATGGGGATATGGACCTCACCGAACTGCACCACACCCTCACCGAAAAGCCGCCCGACTACACACGGTTGGATGGCCCCGCTGCCCTCGACGGCCTGCGCACGGTACTACGGCTGCGTACGGTGCTCGATCACCACGCGGTGACGTTGGTGTCGATGCTCGACCGACTGCATGTTGCCGACCGGCAGGGCCGGTCGTTGCGGGAGTTGTTGATCGTGGCGGGGTGTGCGCCGGCGGTGGCGTCGCGGCTGATTCGAGTCGCGGCCTCGCTGGATCTGGCACCACGGTTGGCCGCGCATCTCGCTGATGGGGTGGTCTCGATCGAGCATGCCGATGCGGTGATGCGGGGGATCGTGCACATCGGGACCCGACGCCGCGAGCCTCTCGACGATGAGTCGCGCCAACGGTATGTGACCGATCTTGTCGCGCAAGTGTTCTCGGGGGCCACCCCGGCTGAGGTCGCCGCCCGGGCCCGCACTCTGGGGAACCTTGAGGCCGACGACTCCGCAGCGGGGGTGCCGGCCGGGGAGGACCGCAGTGTCGATCGGTTGGATGTTTCGGTGACCGCGGACGGTCGGGTGGCGATTGTCGGGGATGTGGATGCGGTGATCGGCGCGAAACTCGCGAGCGCGGTGGATGCGCTGTCGGCGCCACGCCCGCAGCCGGATGGGTCACCCGATGCCCGGTCTGCGACTCGTCGTCGGGCCGAGGCATTGGAACAAGTGTTGGATGCGGCGGCGATGGCTGCGGAATCGGGTGTGTTGCAGGGCATGCCGAAATATCAGACGGTGATGACGATGTCTGCCGATCCTGCGACCGAGGCGGTCCCCGATGGTGCGCGGTTGGGGTGGGTGGGGTCGGTGACAGCTGCGACCGCTCGGATGTTGTCGTGTGATGGGGTGCTCACCCCGATCGTCGTCGATGATGGCGGGGTGCCGTTGCATATGGGTCGGGATAAACGTCTGTTTCCCGCGCATCTGCGTAAGGCGTTGATGGTGCGGGATGGTGGGGTGTGTATCAAGTGTGGGGCGCCGGGTTCGTGGGCGCATGCCCATCACATCAAGCATTGGGTGGATGGTGGGGATACGTCGTTGGATAACGGGTGTTTGTTGTGTCCGGCATGTCATGACGATGTGCACCATCATGGTTGGCAGGTGTTCCTCGGTGCCGATCGCCATCCGTGGCTGATCCCACCCGCCACCGTCGATGCGCGGCGTCGGCCGTTACCGGCCTACAACCGGCGCACGATGCGCCTGTCAGATACCGAACTCGCCGCCGCCTAACCCGCCCCTGCCCCCGAGTGTTACCTCCCGTGAGGTGCTGTGTTCGTTGACAACTCCACAGTGTGAGGGGTCTAGCTCGCTCAAGCCGGGGCGGGCTGGACACGCTCGCCCACCCGAATGGCGCGTGATCTCAGCGACGCTTGGCCAACAGGAACGCGATGAGCCTGCGGTCGAGCGCGGGTCCGTTGACCGTCACACCGCCGGGGCCGGTCGGATGGTCGGCGCCGAGCACGTCAGCATGCACCACCTCGGTGCGGCCGTGACCGAAGCGACTGATCCGCGTGGGGTATCGATCGGCACCCGACGCCCCCACCGTGGTCACCGAATACGGTGTCGCTCCGGCGATTCCGTTGGCTGCCAGGGCCGCCGACACCGCCATGCCGCCAAGGATCGGCGGCGCCACCCGATCGCGATCGCCGGTCACCACGAAACTCGGCATCGGAACGCCTCCGCGGGCGGTGCGCTGCGCGATCCCGGTGGGATCGAACAGGAATGGGAATCCGGCACTGATGGCCATGGCGGCGAACAGTTCCGGATATACCGCCGACACGGTCTCGGTCATCCCGCCGCCGGCCGAGTGGCCGACGATGTACACCCGTGACGGATCGGCGTGTAGCTCACGGATCGAGTAACGCACGATCCCGGCGATGATCGCCGCCTCGCCGCGACCGCGGACGGTGTTGGCCGGATCGAAGATGTTCCAGACACCCTGGCGGTCAGCGGTCAGCGACTGCATCGGCGCGACCACCGAGTAACCGCGACGGTCAGCCTCGACCAGCAACGTGGAGGAACGTCGCAACTCCTGCGGGTCCCCGTTGCGCACCTTGCTCGCACCGTGCAGCCAGACGATCAGCGGCTGACCCGCACGCGCACGGGCCGGCCGATAGAGCTGATAGGACCGCGTGCCCGCGTCGACGGTCATCGACTTCGTCTCGATCGAACCCGACGCGGCGATCGGCGACGCGGTCGCTGGTCCGCCACCCTCGGGAACCACGCCGGCGAAACCCGCCATCACCGCCGCCAGGACCACCAGGACGACCAGGCCGCGAAGCCGACCATGCCCATGCCCATGCCCATGCCCATGCCCACGCCCACGCCCACGCCCACGCCCACGACACGATTCCATCACCCGCTGCGACATCGGCCTCCCCTTCCGAATTTTCAATACCAAAAGGTATTAAACTGGCCGACATGGCTCCCGTCAATCCGAAGGCACCGACCGGTCAGGTTGCGTCGAGTCCGGCCGGAAACGCTCGGCGACGTTCACCCACTCGCCGGAAGAGCGACACGCGCGCCCGCCTCCTCGACGCCGCATTCGCGGTCTTCGTCGCAAAAGGCTTCGGCCGCACCCGAATCGACGACATCTGCCAGACCGCGGGGTACACCAAGGGGGCCTTCTACTCGAACTTCGATTCGTTGGAGCAACTGTTTTTCGCGCTCTACGACCGGGAATCTGCCTACGGCGCCGACTTCACCGGCGCGGTGGCCGCTGAGGCCGACCCGAACGCCGACGCGCGTGACCTGGTGGCGGCCTGGGCCGCGAACGTGCTGATCGATCGCGATTGGCTGCTCATCAACACCGATTTCGTGTCCTTCGCGGCCCGGTACCCGGACATCGCCGCCGACCTGACCACCCACCGGCGCGCGTTACGCGAACAGGCCACCGCCCGGCTCGCCGAGGCAATCGTGGCGCTGGCCGTCCCGCTACCTGAATCCTTGCCGACACCCGAGGCGTTCGCGCGCTCGATCGTCACCATCTATGACGGGGTCATCTACCAGCTGCTTCTCGACATGGATGAGGCCACTGTCCGCGACCATTTCGTGGCGATCATCAGCGCCCTGCTGCCACCGCGGTGACCTCTCGCGGCGGCCCCCCTTGACCTTGACACTGTGACAAGGTGTGCGGTGGAGGGCGAAGGAGGTCTCATGACAACGAACGCCCATCTCGTCACCGCATTACACGCCCCGGATCCGTCGGTGCGCCTGCGTGCCGCGCTCGACGCCGGAACTACTGCCGACCACGGCCTGCTGGACGTCCTCGTCCAGCGGTGCGGCGTCGAACCGGATTTCTACGTCCGGGACATGCTCACCTGGGCGGTGACGCGGCTGCCCACCGAGCAGACCGTGCCGCGGATTGTGGACGAGCTGCGAGCTGCGGCTCCCCAGGCCCGCAGTCAGGCCCTGCACACCCTGTCGAAGATCGGCGACCGCACCGCCTGGCCGTCGATCACCCCGGCACTTCTCCACGACGATGATGACGCAGTGGCCACGGCCGCCTGGCGTGCCGCCGTCGCGCTGGCCCCCGACGCCGACGCTCCGACGCTGGCCGTCGAGCTCGCCCGGGAACTCGGACGCGGCCCCCGCGAGGTCCAACGCTCACTCAGTCGGGCACTCGTCGAACTCGACGAGGCCGCCGCCCCGGCGCTGGCGATTGCGCGTGCTCATGAGAATCCGGTGGTACGCGCACACGCCATCGCGACCGAGCAACTGCGTCGCGACCCCGACAGTGGGTTCGACGACGTGCTGCACCTGGCTCGGCGTACCGCCGTCGGCATGCCCGATGCAGCCGGGGACTCATGCTGATCGGCGAAGTGTCGCAGCGTTCCGGGGTCAGTACCCGGATGCTGCGGCACTACGACTCGCTAGGACTGGTGACGCCGAGCGGCCGGACCTCGGGCGGCTATCGCAGGTATTCAGCCGACGACATCGAGCGGCTGTTCCACGTCGAATGTCTACGCTCGCTGGGGATGTCGCTGGAAGATGTCGCGCGAGCGCTCGGCGATCGGCATTTCGTCCCCGCCGACGCGGTCACCGAGGCCATCGCCCGGACCCGTGAGGCGATCGCGGCCCAGACTGAACTCCTCGGCCGTCTCGAACGCATCCGGGACGCGGCACCCACAGACTGGTCGGCGGTGCTGCGCATCATCGCCCTGTGGCGCGCGATGTCCTCGCCCCGAGGTGACGAGCGGTTGCGTGCAGCGCTCACCGACGGTGAGCGAACGCTGTCACCCACGGCGCTGGCGCAGGCACTTCTGACCGAACCCGAGCCGAATGTCGCGAGCACGCTGCAGTGGGCGCTCGCCCGGAACCCCGACGACCCGACCAGCGCGCTCGACGCGTTGGGCGCGGGACTCGACGATCCGGTCGGCGACACTCGGCTGCGCGCGGTCACCGCGATCGCCGCGCTGCCTGCCACCCCGACGGCCGACGGTTACCTCGCCATGGCCCTCGATGACCCGGAGGTCGCCGTGCGCGCCCGCGCGGCGATCGCACTCGGGGGCCGCGGCGTGACCTCGGCGATACCCGCTCTCATCGAGCTGATCGTCGTCGGCCGCGCCGATGTAGAGGCCGCCGAGGTCCTTGGTGCGCTGGCCGCGACACCCGATCCCGCCCTCGCGACTCAGATCGTGACGGCACTGTCGGACCGGCTGGCTGCGGAGTCGGCCGAACCCGCGGTCCGCTCCCGCATCACCCAGGCGCTCGCCGAGATCCCCGACGCCGCCGCCCACGACCTGCTGAGGGCGTTGGCCACCGATGCCGACCCGACGGTCGCCGGTACCGCCGCCGCCATCCTGAACTCCCCTCCGCCGTCGAACGGCACCGGTCGGTGCCGGTAACCTGACAGGCACTATGGCCTCAGATCCGACCAGCACCGACGCCGCCGGCACCTCCTTCGGCGATGGACGCCCGTACTACCTCACCACCGCGATCGCCTACCCGAACGGCGCACCGCATATCGGGCACGCCTACGAGTACATCTCCGCCGACGCGCTGGCCCGGTTCCATCGCCTCGACGGCTACGACGTCCGCTTCTTGACCGGCACCGACGTGCACGGCCAGAAGATGCAGCAGACGGCAGCGGCTGAGGGCATCCCGACGGCAGACCTGGCCAATCGCAATTCCGACAAGTTCCAGCAACTGCAGGATCGACTCGGCTCCAGCTACGACCGGTTCATCCGCACGTCGGATGCCGATCACAAGCGTGCGTCCGAGGCGATCTGGACGCGGATGGCGGACAACGGCGATATCTACCTCGACGCCTATTCCGGCTGGTACGACGTCCGCGACGAGACCTTCTACGCCGAATCCGACACCGTCGTCAACGAGGCAGGCGACCGCGTCGCCGCGGACAACGGTCACCTCCTCACCTGGACCGAGGAGCAGACCTACTTCTTCCGGTTGTCGGCCTATCAGGACAAACTGCTCGAACTCTATGAGAACCATCCCGAGTTCATCGGCCCCGACGTGCGCCGTAACGAGGTGGTCAGCTTCGTCAAGGGCGGTCTGACCGATCTGTCGATCTCTCGGACCACCTTCGACTGGGGTGTGCCCGTCCCCGGGCATCCCGATCACGTCATGTACGTGTGGGTCGACGCGCTCACCAACTATTTGACCGGCCTCGGTTTCCCCGACGACGAGGCCACCCTCAAACGCTATTGGCCGGCGGATCTGCACATCATCGGCAAGGACATCATCCGCTTCCACTGCGTGTACTGGCCTGCCTTCCTGCTCAGCGCGGGCATCGATCTGCCCAGACGAGTCTTCGCACACGGCTTTTTGTTCAACAAGGGCGAGAAGATGAGCAAATCGGTCGGCAATGTCGTCGACCCGCTGGACCTGATCGACGAGTTCGGTCTCGACCCGGTGCGCTATTTCTTCCTGCGCGAGGTCTCCTACGGGCAGGACGGGTCGTATTCGACGGAGGCGATCATCGCGCGGATCAACGCCGACCTCGCCAACGAGTTCGGCAACCTGGCGCAGCGCTCGCTGTCGATGATCGGCAAGTACTTCGATTCGGTGGTCCCGTCCCCGGCCGCCTTCACCGCCGAGGACACCGCCCTGCTCGACGCCGCCGACGCGCTCCTGGCCACCATGCGCGGACATATCGACAACCAGGCGATCCACCTGGGTATCGAGTCGCTGTGGTCGGTACTTGCCGAGACCAATCGCTACATCTCGGCACAGGAACCGTGGAAGGTCGCGAAAGCCGATCTGGAGCGGACCGGCACAATTCTTTATGTCTGCGCCGAGGTCGTCCGGATCGTCGCCCTGCTGAGCCAGCCGATCATGCCCGAGTCGGCGGGCAAGATCCTCGACCTGCTCGCCGTCGGTGCGGACCGGCAGTTCGTCGCCGTCGCCGACCGTCTCACGCCGGGCGTCACCCTGCCCAAGCCGGCGCCGGTGTTCCCGCGCTACGAGAGCTGAGTGTCGGGGCGCACCGGGGTGTCGATGACCGCGCTCGATGCGTTGCGGGCACTACACGCCCACACCGTGGCGCACCATCTACCGGCCCCAGCGGCGCTGATCGGCGACTGGCTCGGCGGTGATGCGGTCATCGCGCCGTCGATCGACCTCCGTCCGGGCCTGGCCCCGCCACCCGATCCGGATCGATTCTGGTTGGGGCAGATCGGTTTTCCGGTCCGTGCCGAGGAGGCCCGCCTCCCGCAGATCATCGGCGGGCTGGCCGACGGTGTGCTGATCCTGCGGGACGGGTCGTGGGCCGCGGTCGGCGATGTCCCGGCGTGGGCGTGGCAGCTGGTCGCCGACGCCGATCCTCCGACGACGGCGCCCGGGTCACCCTGGCATGCCGAATGGTCTCCGCCACAACGTGATCCACATCTGGCCGCGATCGAGAAATGTCTGGACGCGATCCGCGCGGGCGAGGTCTATCAGGCCTGCGTGTGTACCGCATTCAGCGGCATCGTGAGCGGCTCGGCCGTCGACTTCTTCGCCGACCTCACCGCGGCCACCACCCCGGCCAAAGCCGCTTTCCTGCAGGGCGAGTGGGGGTCGATCGCCAGCTTCTCGCCGGAGACGTTCCTGCGACGCACCGGCAACATCGTCTCCTCGTCGCCGATCAAGGGCACGATCCCCGCGCACGCCGACCCCGACCTCCTGTCCGCGTCGGCCAAGGACATCGCCGAGAACGTGATGATCGTCGATCTCGTCCGCAACGACCTGGGACGGCTCGCGGTCACCGGTTCGGTGCGTGTGCCACAACTGTTGTCGGTCATCCCGGCGCCCGGCGTCTGGCATCTGGTCTCGCGCGTCGAGGCGATCCTCGATGTCCCGGTGGGTAACGACGACCTTCTCCGGGCCGCCTTTCCGCCTGCGTCGGTGACCGGTACGCCGAAGCTGCGTGCGCTGGAACTGTTGGCGGACTGGGAGACCACCGCACGCGGAGTGTATTGCGGCGCCATCGGTGTGGCCGGCCCCGGCAATCTCCTCGACCTCAATGTCGCCATCCGTACGGTCGAGGTCACCCCCGACGGTGCCGCCACGCTCGGGGTGGGCGGCGGCATCACCATCGACTCCGACCCGGCTCGCGAATGGCAGGAATGCCTCGACAAGGCCGCCAGCATCGTGGGTTTCGACGGTACGGCCGGCTGACGGGGCCGGACTTATCCGCGAGCGATCTCCTCGATCCGGGCGGCCGACGTCGCCGCCGCGTCACCGGCCCGGAGCCGCGCGCCGAACTCGGCCACCCGGGTACGGAGGGCGCCATCGGTGAGCAACGTGGTTGCGGCCTTCGCGATGGTCGCCGGGCGCGCCGACGACCACAGCACCTGCCCGAGTCCGGCATCGCGCAGCGCCACGCCGATCATCCGCTGGTCGAGCAGCGGGTTGGCGGGCATCACGATCACCGGGATACCGTGTGCCAGTGCCCGGAAGGTGGTCGAGTGACCGCCGTGCCCGATGAGCAGCGACGTCGAACGCATCAGTTCGCCGTGGTCGGCGAAGCCGGTCACCGTGACGTTGTCGGGGGCGTCGAAGTCGGCCGGGTCGTAGACGTCACCGGTGGTCACCGTGGCGCGCACATCCAGGGTCCCGAGCGCCGCGATGATCCGCCGCAAGATCTTGTCCTGGCCGGGAAATCCGTTGGTGGACAGGCTGACCAGCACGTGTGGCGACGGTTCGGCGACCGCCTCGACAGCCGGCGGAAGTACTGCCCCAACCCATTCCAGGTTCGTCGGCTGTCGACGCCCGCGTGCCGGATCGAGTTCACGCTCGGCGGTGACGATGTTGAGGTCCGCACTGTCCCACAACCGATTCGGCTGGTATCCGTACAGGTAGGCCGGCGTCGCCGCGCCGAGATACCGGAACTTCGTGGTGCGGTAGATGTATTCCCGCACGGTGTGGGTGAGCACCACCAGCGGGATTCCCAGGTCATGCACCACCGCGTGGGCGGGGTTGAGAAAGCAGTCGACAACGACCGCATCCGGCCGCCGGTCGGCGCACGCGACCGCGACGTCTCGCCCGATCCCACGGTCATTGAGCATCCGCGGCCACCACAACGGACTCTGTTCCTTCACCGAATCCCATGGTTTGGTGCTGACATACGGCACGAATTCGAGCCCACCGCGTTCGACCTGCTTGCGCAGTTGCTCATGTCCGATGACCCGAACCGCGGCCCCGCGCGAGCGTGACGCCCGCGCGATATCCACCATCGGCTGGACATTGCCCCCGGCGTCAGCAGTGACGAACAGCAGTTCAGGCATCTCTCCCCCGTGACCTTCGAACAACGCGCCGTATGGAATCAGGTGTGCCGTATGGAATCAGGTGTTCGGGGAATTGCGCACTCCACCGCGGACGACACCCCCGTACCGATCCAGCGCATAGGCGGACCGCCCGCGCCCGACGAGCGTACCGAAAATCTCCCAGCGGCTGTGCCGAACGATCGACCGGATCTCCCGGCTCGGCGCCCAGAAACCCAGGCCCCCAGAAACCCAGACGCCCAAGACACCAGACGCGCAGACACCCAGGCGCGGCCCAGACACCGCCGACGACAATAGTCGCCACTCACCGCGGCGGTGGTCGGCGTCCGTTTCCCGCACTGGTCACAAGTCGTCGTCGCGACCCCGCCCCGCCGGTCGTCGGCGCTTCACCTCACGCAGATGCACCGCGATTCCGGCAAATCCCCCCCCAAAATCGGGGGCCGTGTTTGCCATCAACTTCGCCTGACCTGCACCAAGTGGGTACTATCTCGCCATGGGCATCCCGATCAGGCCGGGCACCGACCTCGCGGCCCTCGCACGCGACCTCACCGACAACTACGAGGCGACGATCAGCGCTGCCCCGGATGGCCTCACCCACGTCGTCCCGAAGCTGACGTTCACTCCCGACCCGGCGGTCATCGAGTCGTGGTCCCGCGCCCGGGCGGCCGGACGCCAATTCGGCGTCGCCGCCCACAATCCGAGCATGATCGACCCCGCCGAGCTCGAGCGTCGTCGGGCGGGCCATCGGATTCGCGGTGCGGTGGAACAACTACGACTGCTGTTCAACGACTCGGTCCACGACACCGATGTCGCGATGGGGATCTTCGACGCCGACGGCGTGATGTTGTGGCGTTTCGGATCGAGGACGCTGTTGTCGATCGGCGATCAGCTCCAGCTGGTCGAAGGCGCGGCCTGGGACGAGTCGACGGTCGGCACCACCGCGGTCGGGCTCGTCGTCCGTCACCAGCAACCGGCTCGGGTGTTCGCCGCCGAACACTACAGTCGCGCGCTGCACGGCCTGTACTGCACCGCGGCACCTATCCACGATCCGCGGACCGGCGAGATGATCGCGATCGCCGGGCTGGCCGGACCGGCCATGTCCCTGCAGCCGGCGGCGATGGCCTTCGCCGTCGCGCTCGCCTCGCTCGGCGCACACGAGATGGCCGCAACCCACATGCGTTCGCTCGCCGACCTGCGGACCTCCGGCGCCGCCACGCTCGCTGCCGTTCGCGGCCCCGGCCTGCTCGTCGATGACGACGGCTGGGTCGCCGACGGTCGCGGCTGTACCGCGCCGACGCGGGTCGCCGCCCCCACCGACGACACCCAGCAGTATGTCTCCGGTCTCGGAATGTGTGTCACCGAACGCGTCGGAACCGGCTGGCTGATTCGGCCGGCCGGCCCGTCGAGCCCGGTACTCGCCGAACTCGACCTGCGCGGCGAACCCTCGCTCACTGTCACCGGCCGCGAGGAACAGTGGCGAACCGTCCTGACGCGCAGGCATGCACAGATCCTCGTCCTGCTCTCCGAAGCAGGTGTATGCGGACTGAATTCGCAGCAGCTAAGCCGACATCTGTTCGGCGATCTCGGGCACACGGTCACCATCCGGGCGGAGATGTCACGCCTGCGCCGGGCGGTCGGCGCACTCGTCGCCAGCCGCCCTTACCGGCTGGCCTCCGGCGTCGAGCTGCGGATCGTCGGGGACCTGCCGATCAGTCGCGAGCTCGACGATCCAGAACTGTCTGATATACCTCTCGACGCGATGCAGCGATTCCCTGCGTGACCTCCGCGCAGGCCTCCTTGAGTCGCATCCCATCCGCGACGAGTGCCTGCGCCCGGTCGGCCAGGGTGTCCAGATCGGGTGCGATGTCGACCGAACCGGCCAGGACCACGGTGATCTCACCTTTGACCCCGGCCGCCGCCCACTCGGCAAGCTCATCGAGCGTGCCTCGCCGGACCTCTTCATAGGTCTTGGTCAGTTCGCGGCATACCGCGGCGCGCCGCTCACCGCCGAGGACCTCGGCGGCCGCGGCCAGCGTGTCGGCCAGCCGGTGCGGCGATTCGAAGAACACCGCGGTGCGCGGTTCGTCGAGCAGGGTGCGCAGCCATTCGGTGCGGGCTCCGCTGCGACGCGGCGCGAATCCCTCGAAGCAGAACCGTTCGGACGGCATCGCCGACAGCGCGAGGGCGGTGGTCACCGCCGAGGGGCCGGGCAGCGCGGTGACCCGCAGCCCCGCTTCGGCGCAGGCCACCACGATGCGATAGCCGGGGTCGCTGACCGACGGCATTCCCGCGTCGGTGATGAGTAGAACCGTCTGACCGGCGGCGATCGCCTCGACGAGCGCCGGTGTGCGTGCCGCCTCGACCTGGTCGTAGTAGCTGATCAGACGCCCGGTGATCTCGACGTCGAGCGCGGCCGCGAGTGAGCGTGCCCGCCGGGTGTCCTCGGCGGCGACGATGTCGGCACTGCCCAGCGCGGCACGCAGACGTGGCGACGCGTCGTCGGTCTGGCCCATCGGCGTCGCGGCGAGCACCAGCCGACCGCCGGATTCGTGGCCTACGGCCGGTTGCGGGGAGTTCATCACCAGACAGCTTACGAGGCCTGGTTAGGATCGGACGGGTGACCATGACCGCTGTCGGCCGCCGCCCGTCCGGCGACCGCCCCGCCGGCGGCGCTACCCGCGGCCCGTTTCCGCCGGAGCCGGTACCCCCGGTGCTGGGTCCAGCCATCGAACAGCCGCTGTTCGGGGCCCCGGACCGGATGCGCGGTCTGATCGTCGGGTTCGTCCTGTTACTGGTCGCGGTACTCACCCGGTTCTGGGATCTCAAACACCCGACCGACAAGGGCACCCCGGTCTTCGACGAGAAACACTATGTCCCGCAGGCCTGGCAGATCCTGACCGGCGGCAACTGGATCGAGGACAACCCCGGCTACGGACTGGTCGTCCACCCACCCGTTGGCAAATGGCTGCTGGCCGCCTCCGAGGCCATTTTCGGGTACGGTCCGGTGGGCTGGCGGTTCGGTTCGGCGGTCGCCGGCGTCGCGGTCGTGTTGATGATCTACTGCGTGGTCCGGCGCATGACCCGATCGACCCTGGTCGGCGCGATCGCCGGGGTCTTCGCGATCTGCGACGGCGTGCTGTTCGTGCAGTCGCGGATGGGCATGCTCGACATCTTCCAGGTGCTGTTCGTGGTGGCCGCCTTCGCCGCGCTGATCGCCGACCGCGATCAGGTGCGCGAACGGATGTATCGGGTCTATCTCGAAGGCCGGATCGACGACACCCCTTTCGGTCCACGGCTCGGTTTCCGGTGGTATCGCTTCACCGCCGGGGTGATGCTCGGCCTGTGCTGCGGCACCAAATGGTCGGGCATCTACTTCGTCGTCTTCTTCACCGTCCTGTCGCTCGGCTTCGATGTCGCCGCGCGCCGCGCCTATCACGTCCGCCGTCCGTGGATGGGCACGCTGCGCCGCGACGTCCTCCCGTCCGGGGCAAGCCTCGCGGTCCTGCCCATCCTCATCTACCTGGCGACCTTCCTGCCCTGGATCAACAGCGAAACCGCGGTGTACCGCTACCAGGTTGGCAACACGATCGGCACCGGCGGCACCTGGTCGTGGGTACCTGGCGCATTGCGTTCACTCTGGTACTACGAGTCGGGCATCCTCGAATTCCATGCCGGACTGACTAATTCCGCGGGCAATCACCATCCGTGGGAGTCCAAACCGTGGACCTGGCCCATGGGTCTGCGCCCGATGCTCTACGCGTACCAGTCCGGGCCGGACCAATGCGGCACCGGCGAATGCGTCCGGGCGCAGATGCTCATCGGGTCCCCGGCCATGTGGTGGCTGGCCCTGCCGATGCTGCTGTGGGGGCTGTGGTCGTTCGTCATGCGCCGCGACTGGCGCTACGCTGCGGTGATCACCGCGTACGCCGCAGGCTTCCTGCCCTGGTTTGCCGAGATCGACCGCCAGATGTACTACTTCTACGCATCGGTGATGGCACCGCTTCTCGTGATGGGGCTCGCACTGTGTTGTGGCGACTTTCTCCGGTGGGCGAATTCGACGGCCCGTGCGCGGCCCGAACGCCGAATACTCGCACTGCTGATCGTGGCCATCTACATCGGGGCGGTGGTCACCAATTTCGTCTGGCTGTGGCCGATCCTGACCGGGTCACCCATCTCGCCTGCCCAGTGGAATCAGCAGATCTGGCTTCCCAGCTGGCGTTGACTCAACTCGTCCGCGGCTCGTCGTCGGGGTGGGCGGCGCCGTGTGTGCCGTCCTCACCCTGGTCCTCGCCAATCGCGGTCGCCTGCTGCCGGATGTGTTCATCCACCTGCTCGGTCAGCTGCCGTCGCGCGACGATCAGCGGGTCACGACGAAGGTCAAGGTAGAGCGCCAGACACATCGCAACCATGACCACCACGAAGGGCAGCGCCGCGATGATCGCCATCTGCTTGATCCCCTCGAGCGCATCGTCGCCGCTGATCGCCAGCAGCAGCGCGGCGACCACCCCGGTGAGGGTGCCCCAGAAGACAGTCACCGTCCGAGAGGGTTCGTGTGCACCCCGCTCCGACAGCGTGCCCATCACCAACGACGCCGAATCCGCCCCGGACACGAAGAAGATCGCCACCAGCAGCATCACCAGCGCCGACGCGATCGCGGTCAGCGGAAGGTTGCCCAGAACGTCGAACAGCGTGTCTTCGCTGGCACTGACCGCCGGGTCGAATCCGTCGAGGTCACCGTTGATCCGCTGATGAATGGCGGTACCGCCGAAGACGCAGAACCAGACCAGCGACACGGTGGTGGGTACCACCATCACCCCGACGACGAACTCGCGGATGGTGCGGCCGCGACTGATCTTCGCCAGGAACATCCCGACGAACGGGGTCCACGACACCCACCACGCCCAATAGAAGATCGTCCAGCTCGCCAGCCACTGCTCCCCCGCGTCGTCGACGGTGGCCGACGACCGGGCCGAATAGGCGGTGATGTCGGTGGCGTAGGCGCCAAGTGTCGTCGGGATCAGGTTGAGGATGAAGATCGTCGGACCCACCACGAAGACGAAGAGCGCGAGGATCACCGCCAGCACCATGTTGGTGTTCGACAGCCACTGGATACCCCGCGCGATACCCGACACCGCCGAGGCGACGAAAGCCGCGGTCAGCACGGCGATGATGGCCACCAGCACCATCTTCGACGGTTCGTGAATCCAGCCGACCTTGTCCAGGCCCGAACCGATCTGCAGGGCACCCAGACCCAGCGAGGCCACCGTGCCGAAGAGTGTGGCGAAGATCGCGAGGATGTCGATGATCTTGGCACCCACACCGTTCGAGCGGTTGCCCAACAATGGCGCGAAGACCGCACTCATCAACTGGTTGCGGCCCAGCCGGAATGTCGAATAGGCGATCGCCAGGCCGACCACCGCATACATTGCCCACGGGTGAAATCCCCAGTGGAACATCGTCGTTGCCATCGCCTCGCGAATGTCAGGTCCACCGGTCTCCGGGGGCGGCGTCACATAGTGGAACAGCGGCTCGTAGGCACCGAAGAACATCAGCCCGATGCCCATACCCGCGCTGAACATCATCGCGATCCAGCTGACGGTCCGGTATTCGGGTTGTTCGTCGTCTCGACCGAGCGGGATGCGACCGTACTTCGACAGTGCCAGCCAGATCGCGAAGACCACGAATCCGGTCGCCGACAGAATGAACAACCAGCCCAGATTGTCGGTGATCCATTCCAGGGCGTCCGTCGTCACCGACCGCATACTCTCGTCGGCGACGACGCCCCAGATCACGAAGGCGATGACGGCGAGGGCGGTGACACCGAACACTCCGACGTCCAGAGCGTTCCGTGTTTTCCTGTCCTGGTGACCGGTCACTCATTCACATAAGCAAACAATCCGATCGGATTTCAACCATTCGCGATGGCCCGTTGCACCAACGTGACGATCATTTCGTCGTCGATACCCAACTCACGCAGGGCTTTTACATGTTCGACGGTGGCCAGTTGGGCTGAGTCGAGGGTCGCCGATCGACCGGACCGAACGAAGGATCCACTGCGACCGCGGGTTTCGATGAACCCGGCGGACTCCAGTTCTCGATAGCTTCGTGCGACGGTATTGGCCGCAAGTCCCAGGTCGACGGCGAGCGATCGCACCGTCGGCAGGCGTTCGCCGACCAGCAGCTCACCGCCGGTGATCAGATCGACGATCTGCGAACGTACCTGATCGTAGGGTGATCCGACCGCGGGGTCGATGTGCAGCTTGTCTGCCAGCGTCATGAGAAGTACCGCCTCACAAATCGTCTCGCGCCACCGGGCACGACATGCAGCGCGGCCCACCGCGGCCCGAACCGAGTTCGCGACCTTCGATCTCGATCACCTCGATACCCGAATCGACAAGGCGCCGATTGGTTTCCACGTTTCGGTTATAGGAAACGACCACGCCGGGGGAAAGGGCGAGGGTGTTGTTGCCGTCGTCCCACTGTTCCCGTTCGGCGGTGATCGGATCGAGGCCGGTGTCGATGACCCGCAGCTTCGCGATTCCCATCGCGTCGGCCGCGGCCTCGACGAAGGGCCGGGCGGCGGTCACGGTGACACCGGAGTCGGTCTTGGCGAGGGTGAACGCCGACAACTGGTCACGAAGATTGGGGTACATCACCACGGCGTCGGTATCGACCATGGTGCAGACCGTGTCGAGGTGCATGAACGCGCGCTGCTGCTCGATCGGCACGGCCAGCACGGTGTGGGCGAGTTCGTCGGCGAACAGGCTGCGCGCCAAGGCTTCCGCTCCCGCCGGGGTGGTCCGTTCCCCCACACCCACCGCCACCACACCGGGGGCCAGCAGGAGTACATCCCCACCTTCGACGGGCGCGACCTGCGATTCGTAGGCGCGGCGGGCTCCGTGGAATCGCGGGTGGTGGGCGTAGATCAGATCGGTCAGGGACGTCTCGCGCACGCGAGCGGGCAAGGCCAACGAGGTGATGGCGAACCGTGGCCCGATCCAGAACGAACTGTCCCTGGTGAACATCAGGTTCGGGAGCGGTTCGATCGCGAATTCGGGACCGTGGTGCATCTGCCGCACCAGCGACGCGGCACCCTCGCTGACCGGCAGTTCGTCGAAGGTCATGCCTGCGGTGAGGATGTGTGCGAGATCGGTGGCCGGCAGGGCGCGCAGATATCCGGCGAGATCCTCGGCAAGGTGATGCCCGAGGCGGCGCGCACTGACCGCCGCGGATATGCCCTGGATGCGTGCCGCGCCGCTGTGCTCGATGGTCTCGGTGAGCAGTTCGCCGAGCAACAGCACCTCGACACCACGCGCGGTGAGGATCTCGGCGAAGGCGTCGTGTTCCTCCTGCGCGCGGGCCACCCACGGCAGACCGTCGAAGAGCAGTTGGTCGTTGTTGCGCGGGGTCAGTCGGCTGAGTTCGGCGCCTGGACGGTGCAGCAGCACGGCACGCAGTCGGCCGACCTCCGAATTCGCACCGAGTGCGTGATCACCCGCTTCTCCGGTCATGCCACAACGGTAATTCGTCGTCGCCGGTCCCACATTTCAAATCGCCGTGTGTTCAGACGATGCGCTCGTCGCCGCTTCGTCCGGCCCATACCGTCGGCCGTCACCGGTCCGGCGTCGGCGTCGGCGTGGTGGCGTGCATGATCGGCCCGTCACCGACGACCGCGGGTGCTGTCTCCCGCGCGAACACCCACATCAGCAGTGCCGCGGCGGCCACCGCACCGGTCACCACGAAGGCCGGTCCGAAACCCACCTGGTCGGCGATGAACCCGACCATCACCGGGCCGGTGATCGCTCCCAGATCGGAGGACATGCCGAAGGCGGCCAGGGCCGAACCGCCCTGCTGACGGTTGCCGAGCACGTCGGCCAGCGCCGCCTGGTGGGTGGGCGCGAACAACCCTGACCCGGCTCCCGCCAGCGCCGACAGCGCCAGCGCCACAGCCAGGTTCGGCGCGAAACCCAGACCGGCGGTGGCCCCGGCCATCAACGCCAGTCCGGGTAGCATGATCGGGCGGCGCCCGTACCGATCGGAGAGTCGGCCCGCCAGCAGAATGGCCACCACGTTGCCCGCCGCATAGATCGCGAGCACCACACCCGCCATCCCGGCGCTCGCCCCCAGGCCGCCGTTGCCGACGCTCTCGGTGACGAACAGCGGCACAACCGCCACCCGTACTCCCATCGATGCCCATCCCTGGGTGAAATTCGACGCGATGATGGCGCGGTAGGCGCTGTCGGACAACGCGGTCCGCAGTCCGATGACCCCGTGGGCCGCCCCAGCGGCGGCCTCCGGTGCACTCACCTCGCGCAGTTGGGTGGCAACCACCACCGACGCGATGACCAGTGCGATGGCGTAGACCACGAACGGCATACGCAGGCCGAAACCGACCAGTGCGGCACCGATCAGCGGACCGGTGATATTGCCGATGAGGAAGCCCGCCGAGAAGAAGCCGGACACGCGCCCGCGAATATCGGTGGGCGCCATTCGAATCAGCAGCGCCATCGCGGAGATCGTGAACATCGTCGAGCCGACACCGCCGGCCGCCCGGAACACCAGCAGCTGCCAATAGGCGTGGGCGAAGGCGCATGCGAAGGTGCTCGCCGCGACGATGAGCAGTCCGATCAGGTAGATGCGGCGCTCGCCGAAGATGGTGACCAGCCGGCCGGTGGCCGGTGCGAACATCAGCCGCATGACCGCGAAGGCCGACACCACCACGGTGGCCGCCGTCAGCGAGACGTCGAAGCTACGGGCGAAGGCCGGTAGCGCGGGAGCGATGAGTCCGTAGCCGAGTGCGATGACGACATTGGCCGACAGCAGCACCCAGATGCCGCGGGGAATGGCTTTCACGGCGTCTCGGGCAGGTTGTCGAGCACGCGGACGGTGCGCGCACGGCCGAGTTCGATCATCTCGGTCGCCTTGTGGAAGTCCAAGGTCCGCGCTTGCGACCGTGGTATCCGGATCAGCACATCCGGCGGGTACCCGGCGATCTGGTAGCGGGTGAGCGCCTCGGACATGATGTCCAGTGACCGGGTGAGCACCTCGATCCGTCCCATCCGGATCGCATCCTCGGGATGGGTTGCCGGGGCGGGTTCACCGGTCGGATGCTCCGCCGTGGTCTCCGTCGCCGACTGGATGGCCGCGGTGTCGGTCTCGGCGGGCAGCAGCCCGAACCGGTCGCGCATCGACCGCACGAAGTCCGCGTCGAGAAGTGGGGCCACATTGCGGCGCAGCAGCCCTTTCGCCTTGGGTGCCCGGGTGGCGCCGTCACCGGGTCCGCCGTCGGAGGCCAGCACCACGCCGATCGTGACGTCGCTGGGTACGGCCGATGTCGGCGCGACGGGCAGCGGATCGAGGATGCCACCGTCGCCCAGCAGCTGTCCCTGGTACTCGTGCGGCCGGATGACGCCGGGAATGGAGATCGACGCGCGGATCGCATCGACGAGGCTGCCGCGCTGGAACCACACCGCACGGCCGACGGTCAGGTCGGTCGCGACCGCGGTGAACGGCACCGGGAGATCCTCGATCCGGGTGTCCCCGAGAATGTCGCGTACGCGGGCGAGTACCCGCTCGGCTCCGATCAGTCCGCCCGACTTCGACAGCGACACGTCCATCAGCCGCACCACATCCCGCTGAGTCAGACCTGTCACCCAGTCGCTGAACTCGTCGAGTTTGCCCGCGCAGTACAGCCCGCCGACCAGCGCGCCCATCGATGACCCGGCCACGGCGACCGTCTCGTAGCCGCGCGCCTCTAGTTCGCCGATCACCCCGATATGCGCGTAGCCGCGCGCTCCCCCACTCCCCAGGGCGAGCGCCACTCGCGTCGGTCGTGCCATGACACAACACTATCGATCACCGCGAGCGGTGCGGCGGGCCCATCGTCGGGCAGCCGTATCCGCGGCGAGCGTCAGTCGTCGGTCATCAGCCGACGAGGCCCCGGACCGAGTTTGTTCAGCTCGTCGCCGGGATTGAGCAGGTGACAGTCGCCGAGCGACAGGCATCCGCAACCGACACAGGATCCGATCATGTCGCGCATGTTCTCCAGCAGTGCGATCCGGTGGTTGATGTCGGCGATCCACCGGGTGGACGCCGCCTCCCACATCGCCTGCGACGGCGACTCGTGATCGCCGAGTTCGGCGAGGACCTCCGCGATCACCGCCAGCGGGATCCCGGCTGCCTGCGACGCGCGCACGAAGGCGACACGTCGCAGCATCGCGCGGTGATACCGACGTTGATTGCCCGCGGTCCGCCGCGAGAAGATCAGTCCCTGCTCCTCGTAGAACCGCACCGCCGACGGTGCGATACCGGCCCGAATGGCCAGCTCACCGACCGTGAGTTCGAGCTTCCTGCCGGGCATGACCCCATCGTAGGTCCCGGTGTCGGGCAGCGCCCGCCAGTCCCGACGTCGGGCAGCGCCCGCCAGTCCCGACGTCGGGCACCGCCCGCTCCGCTCGACCGGTGAGCCCACCGCTCAGGCGCGGACGACCATTACCGGGGTATGTGCCTGATGCATGATCCGCTGGCTGGTCGATCCGAGGAGCAGCCCCTTGAACCCACCCCGTCCGCGGCTCCCGACCACGATCAGCTGGGCATCATCACCGGCCGCGTCGAGGATGGCCTTGGCCGGTTCCTCGGGCAACACATGGCGTTCGACCACCACGTCGGGGTAGTTCTCGGCATAGCCGGCCATCCGTTCGGCGACCGCTTCCACCGCATCCTGTGACATCCGGTCGACCTCCTCGCGGTCGATGCCGTAGCCGTGCAGCGCGTCGACATCGAGTGGGGTCCAGGTGTGCACCGCGATCAGCCTGGTGTTGCGCAGTGCGGCCTGGCGATACGCCTCGGCGACGGCGGCATCGCTGACCGGCGAGTCGTCGACGCCGACGACGACCGGGCCATCCGCGCTTCCCTCACCGGTCACGACGACGACCCGTCCATGCGAGTGTGCGGCGACCGTGGTGCTGACCGACCCGAGGAACAATCCTTTGACGCTCCCGAGCCCACGGGTGCCCAGCACGATGGCCGATGCGTCCTTGCCGAGCTCAAGGAGTGCGCGCGCCGCATCGCCGTCGACGATCGAGGTTTCCAGCGCCACATCCGGAGCGGCCTCCTTGGCCACCGTCGCGGCGGCGTGCACCGCATCGGAGGCATCCTGGCGGATCGCGTCGATGACATCCTGCGGGATGATCAATCCGGGAGCGTAATCACTTGTGCTGGCGTCATATACACCGACGATCTTGAGGCCGACCCCTTCGACCTGCGCCGCACCGGCAGCCCATCGCACCGCACTGGTCGACGCTTCCGATCCATCCACACCGACGAGAATCGCGTTCATTCGCCCTTCACCTCTCCTGCACATCGGATGACACCACGGCGCGACACCGACAGTCGTGCCGCCACTTTCATCCTGCTCGTATCGCCACTCCGAGGCAATGAGCAGAAAGTCCTGCTCGCGCAGAACATTTTCGCCGCGTTCCCGCCATGGTAGGCGTGTGTAGGCTGGTGGGGAGGGCATTCGAAGGTCAGGACGGAGGCGATGAGCACAACTCCTGACGATTTCCGGCAGGTCGCAATTCATGTGGCGATCTCCGTGGGTTTCACCTTGGGTGTTGTAATAGTCGCCATCGCGTCGGCCGCGCCACTGAGTACGGCGCTGATCGCCGCGGCCCCGATCGTCGCGCTCATCGGCGCGCTGTCGATCCTGGTCCGCACCTACCGGGTGTGGCGCGCCGGCGGTGCGTGGCAGGTCTGGCAGGGCGGCGCCTGGTTCCTGCTCACCTTCTTCGTCATGATCATGTTCGGCGCCGCACCCGCACTCATGACCTGACCGCTGCCACTCGACGCCGCTCGACGGGTGGGGCTGTTCCAACCCCGGGTCCCCATGCCCGCGCACCGGTAGACTGCTTCACACGCGGGGGCGGATCAGATCGGGTCGATGCGGAAGTGAGCCGGATGTGACAGGTACCGCCCCACCTCCGAGTGCCGGGCCGCCCGCTATCCCGCCCGCCATCCTGGCTCCCGGCGCGTTGCCACCGGGCACGACGATCGCCGGTCACCGGATCGATGTGGTGCTGCGCTCCGACGACCTCGGGATCACCTATCGCGCCACCCATCCCGCATATCCCGCACAACCGCTCGCACTGACCGTGATCGGCGCACCCTACGCCACCGATCCCGCCTTTCGTGGTCGGCTGCGGTCGGCCCTCACCGCCCTGGGCGGCATCGGAGATGACCGAATCGCCCCGGTCCTCGGTCACGGGGTCGTACCTGCGGCCGGAGCCGACCGACCCACTGGATCCGATGTGTCGTCGTGCTGGATCGCCACCCGTCATCCGCAGGCACCGACGGCGGCGGATGTGGCGCGCCGGAATCGTGGAATCCTCGATCCCGCTGTCGCCGTGCGCATCATCTCCGGTGCCGCCGACCGGCTCGACCATGCTCATCGACGAGGCATTCTGCACGGCAGCGTGTCTCCCGCGGTGATCACCGACGTCACCGGGCCGCCATCGTCGATCGGTCTCACCGGCTTCGGCACCGCCCTGGCGGCCCATCCCGGACTGCACCCGTCCGACGACATCGCCGCTCTGGCCCGCACCCTCAGCGTGTTGATCTCTGGCCCAACGGATTCGGCGGGCCGCTCCACCGCGCCGGTCCCGCCCGCCCTCGCCGCGGTGCTCGGCCGCGCACTCGGCCCCGACAACACCCATCGATTCCGTACCTGCGCCGAGTTCGCGCGCGCCGCCGAGCTCGCGCTGACGTTGTCCCCCAACGACGATCGCCGTCGGACCGAATCCGTCTTCTCCACGACCGATCACGACGAGCCGACCCGGAAGATCCACGCTCCGCGGATCTTCACCCCGCGGGGCCATCACGACCGTCCCACCGAACTCGTATCCGGCGCCGACCGGTCCGGCCACGACGTGCCCACGCCGACGCGCCGCGCACGTGCCGCCGACGCGCCCGGCCCACTCCGACGCGGCTTGGGTCAGCTGGTCGCCATCGCCCTCGTCGTCGGCGTCATCATCGGCGGATTGCTGTATGTCGATGCCCGCAACCCGCTGCCCGCCTGGTCCGACGCCGCGGATCCGATCGCACAGACCTTCACCGCGCTGTTACCCTCCCGCCCGCAGGACCGCGGCTGGCGGGACGCGACATGCACCGAAAATCGGTCGGGCACCATCGTCGGAATCACCTGCACCGACCGCGATCACGTCACCTTCGCCGTGTGGCGCACCCCGACCGCGGCCGGCCGCGCCTCGATCGTGCGCTCCCTCGCCGGCACCGGTCAGCCACATTCCTGGCCCGAGGGCGAGGTGCTGGTCGGATCGGATAAGGGCACCGCTGGATGGGTGACCACCAATTTCGACGACGCGAAGCGCGGCCCTTACACCGTGATCGCGACCTGGCCCGGCCATACCGGTGACGCGGTCCTCGACGACTGGTGGCAGCTCGCCCCCTTCGATCGCTGAGGCCGCCGACGGCCCGCGCTCCCCCGATGGTGGACGAGTGTGACGTCAGACGACGGACAGCCCGTCGATCTGCTCGGCGACCTCCAACGCCGTCGCCGGCCGCCGACCCGACAGCGCAAGACAACTCGAGATGAGGGATCGTTCATCGCGATTGAGGTTCTCCGACAAGGCCGGCGGGGTGGACAGTGCGGCCCGGATCGCAAGGAGCGGTTGGGTGTCGGGGATTTCCCCGTACACGCCGGTGTCGGTCAGTGCGCGATGGAGGCAGGCACCCAACGACCAGATGTCGGTTGCCCGCGACGGTACGTCTCCGGCCAGCAGCGCCGGGTCCATGTATTGCACGGCACCCGGCTGCGCGAAGCTGGTGATCGGTTCCTCGGCCGCCAGGACGCGGGCGAGCCCGAGATCGGAGATGCGGCCACCGGATTCGGTCACCATGATGCTCGACGGGGTGACATTCGCATGCGCGATACCCGCCTCGTGCAGCGCGTGCACCCCGCGTGCCGCGTCTGCCACCGCGCGCAATTTCTCCGCCCGGGCCAGCGCGCGGGCCGGTTCCGCCAGCGAACCGAGCGGGAAGTACTCCATCGCATACATGAACTGCCCTTGGAGCACCGCGTCGTACAGCGCGGCCAGATACGGGGATTCGACGGCCGCGAAGGCTCGCAGTTCCCGTACCCCGCGCCGGTAGGCGTCGTCACTGCACGTTCCGCTGAACACCTTCACCACCACCTTGTCGGTGTCGAGACCCAGTCGTTGGGGCGGTGTCGCAAGATAGAAGGTGCCGTTGCCACCGGCGCCCATCTTCGCCAGGACGGTGAAATCGGCCAGTTGACGCGGAACCTCTACCGTGGCCATATCAATGCCTTTCCGTCGGCGGGGTGATGCTGGAGACAGGTTGCCGGTCAGTCGATTCCGAAAGTCCGGAGGTAGCGTTACCGAAGAGCTGGGAGCAGCGTTCGCCCAGCGCTTCCTCGCTGGTGCCGGTGTGGTCGACGACCGTGATCGCGACCGGATGGGTCGCTTCGGCCCGATTCGCCACGTCACGGCGCACCGCCGATTCGACGAGCAGACCGTCGGTGTCCGAAGGAGTCCCAGGACCCTCGATCGTGACCTCTACCCCCGCCGCGGTGATCGCACCGAGGTCGGTGCGCAGCCGACGTTTGGACATACCCGTGCAGATCCGCAGGGGCGCACCCGCACCGAGGGCGATGCCGCCCGCGACGAGGATCGCGGTCCGGCCATTGCGGTCCTCACCGGCGACACAGGTCACCGTCACCTCACCGGAGGCTGCCCGCACCATCAGCTCCTCGTCGAATGTGACGGCGGGGGCGGCGGTAACCGCGTCCGCGACCTCCCGGTCCGCCGCGTCGACATAGATGAAGTCGGCCATCGCATTGATCGCCATCTCATCGAGATCGGCGGCCGGATCGGTGTTGAAGCGACACAACACCGAGACCGCACCGACGCCCGGAAGCCGGGCGCCCAGTCCGTTGAGCTTCTCCACCGCCGAGGCCATCGCCGCCAGATCCGGGATAACCGGGACCCCGACCTCCAACGTCTTCTCTTTCGCCGCCGCGGGCAGGATACCGGCCAGGACGACGTCGTAACCGCGTGCGGCGGCGACCATCAGCCGGTGCCGCACGAGCAGGTGGTCGACGTCGGCGTCCAGGTCGGTCACCACGAGCATCACGCGATTCTCGGTTCCGGCGGCAAGCGCGCGACGTTCGGCGGCGGCGATGTCGTTGGCGACCACCGTATCGGGATAGACAAGGCGCAGAAGGGGTTCGGTGAGGATGGTGGTGATGAGTGCCATCAGTACCATCATCGAGAACAGATCGGTCGTCAGTACGCCGAGCGTCAGACCGGCGTTCAGGATCACCAGTTCGGTGAGGCCGCGGGTATTCATCAACACGGCGATGGCCGCGCTCTGCCGACCGGGAATCGACGCGGAGCGGGCCCCGATATAGGCGCCGGCGAACTTGCCCGCGATCGCCACCAGCAGGATCAGCACCAGCTGCCACAGACCGGCCGGGCCGAGGTCACCCAGATGCACCGCGAATCCGGTCACCACGAAGAACATCGGCAGCAACAGCAGCACGCTGGCCTGTTCCAGCCGCTCCAGGATCTCCCGATGCAGTTGTTCGGCACCGACCTTGGGCATCATCGCGCCGAACAGGAACGCTCCGAAGATCTGGTGGATGCCGATCACGTCGGTGATGGTGGCCGAGGCGAACAGCCCGACCAGGATGACGGCGAGGATATCCGGCGTCATCCGGCCCGCGCGGCTGCGCCAGGCCACCAGACGCGCCAGCAGCGGCCGGATCACCCAGAACATGACCGCCGCATAGAGCAGCGAGAAGCCAACGATGCGAGCAACTTCCAGCGGACTACCGCCACTGATGATGGCGATGACGAAGGCCAGCAGCGTCCAGGCGACCACATCATCGATGGCGGCCGCGGCCAGGCTGAACACCCCGGGTACCGTCCGCATCATCCCCCGGTCGGTGAGGATCCGCGCCAGCACCGGGAAGGCGGTGATGGACATGGCGATTCCGAGGAAGAGCGCGAAGGCCAGAAAGCTGATCTGCTCCCCGTCGACGGTGTCGTGATACGAGTACAGGACGACGGCGAGGAGCGCGCCGAGCGCGAAGGGCGCCGCGATCGAGCACAGCGAGATCGACGCAGAGGCGCGTTCACGCCCCCTGGTCAGGCGCATGTCGAGCTCGAGGCCGACGATGAACATGAAGAGCACCAGGCCGATCTGGGCCAGCGCGTTCAGTTGCGGACGGACATCCATCGGGAACAGCCAGGTGTCGATGTCACCGGGAAACAGACCCAAGAGGCTGGGCCCCAGGGCGATCCCGACCGCGATCTCACCGACGACCGGCGGCTGACGCAACATCACCGCGATCCGGCCGCCGATGCGCGCGGCGGCGATGATGACGGCGACGTCGAGCAGCAGGAAGGTGATCATGTGCTTGTCCACGACGCGTCCTCTCCTCAGACCCGCGCGTGCGGTGATTCGAAGATGAAGTGCCGTCCGCCGATTCGCACATGGGACCCTGGGGCCAGCACGTGGGCACGACGTGCGGGCAGTCGTGTCTCGCCAGGGCCTACCTGCGGGTCGACGACGAAGGTTCCGTTGGCCGAACCGAGGTCGACGACCTGGACGGTCCACTCCACCAGCTGGATCTCGATGTGACGCCGCGACATCTGCCCCGATTCGTCCGGTACCTGGATCGGTCGTGGCGCGCCGGGCCCTCGCGGAGCGCCCGGCTCACGGCCGATCACCAGATTCTCGTCGAGCAGGTAGGTGGAACCGTTGTCGAGTAGCAGCCAGCCCAGCGGCGGGCGTTCCCCCTCGACCAGGATGCCGGTCAGCTGGTCCATCCGGATGCCGCAGACACCGCACAGCCACGACTGCGGATGATTGAGATGTCCCCGGGAACACCGGATTCCGTGGACATGTGCTCGGGCCTCGACTTTGACGACCTCGGTCGCGGGGCGCTGATGCTCCTGCATGGGCAGCGGCGCCCGCCCTTCGGGGGTCTCGGCTTCGGCTGCCCGCGCAGGCTTCCCGGGATGCCGCGGCGGCGGCGGAACCGGCGGACGGCGACCACCACGTGGCGGTTCGGAGGCCTGCTGGCCGGGCCGGGCACGTTCCGGCTCGGGAAGAGGCCGCCGCTCACCGGCATCGAGGGGCGAGGACACCTCGCCCGACGCCCGGCCGAGTGGCGTGGACCGAAAAGGTTGCGCGGACTCCGGCTCGACGTCCGGTCCGACGTCCGCCGACTCCCCGAGGTCGGGTGCCGCCGCACGGTGCCCGACCTCGTCGGATTCTGCGTCATGCGGCGGGCCCGCCTCGTCGGCCTCCTCGTCGTCGCCGAAGATGTCGGCGGCCGACATCTTCGCCGTCGAGGCCGGTGGCGCGTCCGACACCATGGCGCCGGAATCGTCGGCGGTGCTGGTGTCTACGCTGCTGTCCACGGCGGCCACTGCGTCGTGATCAGAAACTGCGTCGTGATCAGAAACTGCGTCGTGATCAGATTTGGCCACGTCCTCGGCCGGCACCGCGGCGCGGACCCGCCGCGGCGGCACGGCCATGTCGTGGATCTCGGTGCCACGCAGCCCCAATGGCGTGTGGAGCAGCGCACCCGCCGCCGGGACCACACCGTCCACGAGATCGAAGCGCTCGTCTCCCGGTTCAGCGGGCACCGTGTCAGCGAGATAGAGACCGAGTCCCTCGATCGGCCAGACGATCGCGCGGTCGAAGGGTTGATCGGCATCGGGCCGAATCCGTTCCCCGTCGGCCTCGGCGAAGACACGACCGGAGAGGTAGATCGCGATCCCGGCGCTATCGGGTGCCGCGAAGGCGATGTCGACGATCGTGTCGGCGGTCGCCACGAGTTCGGCCAGACGCCGGACCAGATGCCGCCCTCGCCGAGGTCCGCGGTCGGGTACCGCCACGGCCGCCTCAATCCCGTTCAGCTCGTCGAGCAACGCCGGGCCGACATTCGGTCCGACCACGGCCAGGAAGGTGGATCTGCGCAGCACGACACCCTCACCGGCCACCAGGGTCACCGTTGGGGTCACACTCGGAGCTTGCGGTCCGGTAGTCAAAAGAACCGACCTCCTTGGAATCGCCAGTGCGGAAACGGCACTCGCAGTGGACCGTTGACCACGATCCACACGAGCAGCCAGGTGGAGATGAACTGGATGCAGAAGACGAGCGGGGTCAGTTCGACATCGTCGGGGAGCACCGGCACGTACTTCAGGAACAACCAGACGGCGATACCCTCGTTGATCGCGGTGAGGAGACCGAACAGGGTGGGCCAGTCCTTCTCCCAGCGAAACTGCTGCAGCAAGTGATACAGGAACTCCCAGGCGATACCCAACACGATGACTGTGACGAGTACCGTGAACGCGACCTGATAACTGGTGGCGAGTGGGGCGTCGTCGGGCAGGAATGGCGCCAGGATGATCGTCCACAGGCCGCCGAGGATGCCGAGGACGAGAACACGGGTCTGGATGCGACCCCACAGGGTGGGCAACATGGATCAGTCCACCCCCTTGTGGTTGACCCAGCGCCACCATTGCCGGAACGACCGCATGGGGCCCAGCTTCTTACAGAAGCCTTGCCGGACAAGATCGTCGGCGATCTCCTGAGCGGCGATCTGTAGCCCGAGAAACGTATCGACTCCGGGGAAGTACCCACCGAGAGTGGCACTGCCGGACGCGTAGATCTTGCCGCCGCCGCTCCGTGTACCCCGAAGCTCGAAATCCCGCTCGACGTCCATTCGGCCGACCGGGTTGAGTCCCGCACCCGTGTGGTCGAGGAGATCGGCGAGAAGACGGTGTTCACGAACATCGGCTTCGAGCCCCGTGCAATCGATGACATAGTCGGCGAACAATTCGAAGGTGCCGTCCGGCCGCGGGGTCTGGGCGATCGGGGCGTGCGGATCGACTCGCACCGTCGTCATCACACCCTGACCACCGGGTGCGGGCACCAGACTCTCCGCCTTGCCCACGGCGACCTGATACCAGCCTTCGGCACGTCCACGGCGCAACTGCTCCTGCCAGTTGTCGCGCACCGGGGTGTTGGTGCCGCCCATCTCCTTGTACGCCGCAGCGCGTTCATGGCCTTCGAGTTTGCGCATCCGCTCCTTGAGCTGTCCGCCCCAGACCGACTTCGGATAGTTGAACCCTTGGTAGGCCCAACCGTCTTTCCCTTTGCGCCGCATGAAGATATGTGGCCCGTGACTCTTGTCCACATAGGTCCGGAACAGATGCACGATCTGGGTTTGCAGGCCAAGCCGATCCCGGTCGTCGATCAGCCTCTGCAAGACGCGGGAGGCCACGATCCCCGCGCCGCGAATCATCACCGTGCCCGGCTTGCGTTGCAGCGACTGGTAGATGTGCTCATGTGGTTCGTAGGCGTTGACGACCTTACTGGCGTCGCGATACTTCTCCCGGAATGCCTGCAGATCCGGCAGAAGTTTGATGCCCGGATAGCCGATCGCCACATGCACCCACTGGCTGCGGAAGGCCACCCGCTTGGTCGGCGCGCTGCCGGGTGTGGGGGTGAGGATGGTGAAATAGCCTCCGGCGGCGCGGCGCCGGATCATCCGGACCTGACCGCGGTGCAGACTCTGCAGATAGCCGATCCGCTGGCATTCCCGTTCCATCGACTCGAAGGCGTGACCTGCCTTCGGCGTGTAGAAGTTGGCGAACTCGGGCTCTACCAGCACATTCCACAGCGGGCCGAGCTTCTTCTCACGCCAGGCTTCGCGTACCGCATACGACGGGAAGCCCCAGATATTGTCCGGGGTCGACGCCGAATCCGACCGCAGCCGTTCGGTTCGCGGGATCTGCGACACCCGCGTCAGGTATTCATAACTGTGCCACGGCACATCCTGCGGGCCGAGAATCGCGATCCGATCGATCGGGACACCACTGATGCGCAGGTAGTCGACGGTGACGAAGGACCCGATGCCCGACCCGACGGTCACGAACGGGACGTCGACGATCGGGATCCCGGCACTCTCGACCATCTGGTCGGTCCAGAAGTCGGTGTTGATGAGTTCGTCGGTGAGGTCGCCCCCGCGCACCGGACCACCGGGGCCGGGAGTCCCCCGCCGTGGCGGCGGACCGCCGGGACCCGGGCGGGGCGGCACTCCGGGTGGCGGCCCCGGACGCCGTACCGGTGGCAACCGCACCGGATCCGATCCGGGGGCCGGCGCGATCCGCGTCGGCCGCTCGGGCGGGCGCGGCGCACTCATCGTCGAGTCCTGGGAACTGCGTGGAGCCCACGACCACACCTGCCGACGCCGCGAGGCCCAGACTGCTTGTGCCCGGCGGACTCAGCGCCGATCAGCATCGTTCCTCCAGGTGATTCCGGCAGCCTTCGACCGCCTCACCATAACCCGAAAATGCCCCGCCAGCAGGCACAACCGGTCAATCGGAGGACAGCCGATCAGCTTAGGTGCGCGTACTTTCTCCGGAACCGTTCGACTCGTCCGAGCGAGTCCATCACCCGGTCTCGTCCCGTCCAGAAGGGGTGCGACGCTGCCGAGACCTCGACGACGATCAACGGATACTCACCGCCGTCGCGCCACGTAGTCGTGGCCGAGGAGGTCGCGGTCGATCGGGTGAGGAACTCCTCACCGGTGACCGCATCCCGGAAGACCACCGGGTGATAGTCGGGATGGAGATCGGATTTCATGGTTGTTCCTTTCCTCGGAGACCGATGTCGGACTGGGTATCCCGGCCGATGCCACCGTCGCCGGGCGCGTCTGGCTCGAGATCGGTACAGGGATCGCGGTGAAACTCGCCGAACGGGTCGGGATAGCGTGCCCAGCGGTCGGCGCCAGCGGCGAGTTCGGTGTCATCGAGGCAGGCGTCGCGCAGCACCTGCTGGATATGCGTCGGGTCGGCGCGATCGACGAGCACGACCAGCGCCGAATGCCGGTCACCGTGCCCCGGGTCCCAGCGGAGTGCGGCCATCACCTGCCGGTCGGTGGGCAATCGCGCGATGTCGTCGTCGGACATCGCCGCCACCCACCGGTCGTCGACGTCGATTCGCAATGCGCCGCCGGCCGATTCCAGCCACATCATCCGATCCGGCCGAGTGGCCAGCCAGACCCGGCCGCGGGCGCGCACCACACCCTCGAGTAGCTCGTCGAGCGCCGCGTGCAGGCGCTGCGGATGGAAGGGTCGATCGGCGTGGAATTCGACGAGTTCCACACCGCAGTCGGCGCCGAGTTCGGGCTGTCGGGCCAGCAGCGATCCATGCCGGTCATCGGGGCGGCCCCGCCGCGCATCCGGGCCGATCGCCGCGAGCAGCGCCGAGATCCGCGGCGCGGTCATCGGCCGCTGCGGGAGCTCGATCATGATCGGCGCACCGGGGGCGAGGCGCGACAGTACCGCCATGGTCCGCGCGGACTGCCAGTGATCACGCACCGCAGGGTCCGCGGCAGCCACCACCAGCGCGTCGGCGAAAGCCACCTGCCCCACCGCCACCTGCGCAAGCGTCCGATCGTCGTCGAGGTCCGGCGTTGTCTCCCAGTCGCTTTGCCCTTCCCCGACGGCATCCCCGAACGGGTTACCGTCCGGGTCCCAGTCCTCCAGTCCGGCGAGCACACCGGATTCGGCCAGGGTGAGGTCACCGGTGGCCGACTCCAGCCAGTCCTCTTCGCGGATGCAGGCAAGTGTGGAATCGACGCGAACGTCGCGTCCGGCCGGGCCGTCGACGAAACCCGGCATCCCGGTGACGACGACCTCGTCGATCGCGGCACTCACCTCAGCCGGTTCCAGCGCCGGATCGAGGATCAGCACGATCCGGGCCACCTGCTCACGCCGGTGCAGTGCACGCAACAGCGGGAGCAGGTGGCCGCGCAGCGTGCAGGAGACGCAACCGTGGTCGAGCTCGACGCGAGTCACGCGGTACGACTCGACGCCGTCGGGTCCCACCGAGCGCACGGTCGCGATGACGATGCCCGCCCCGAGCAAGCGCAGATCGTGATGCACCAGCACGGTTCCGGGGGCGGCACACGCGTCGGCGACACGTCCGACCGCGCCGCGGTCGAAGCCGCACAGCAGGGTGACCGGAGTCCTGTTATTGGAAACAATTTCCATTTGCACGTCCGCCACGCTACCGTGGCAGGCGCATAAATGCGAATCATTGTCATTAAGGATCGAGGTTCCCGCCTCGGTGCCGCCGCTCACATCAGGAGGACTCCATGGCCGCACGCTGCCAGGTCACCGGTGCCACACCGGGATTCGGAAAGAAGGTGTCACACTCGCATCGGCGGACCTCCCGCCGATGGAATCCGAACATCCAACGCCGCCGCTTCTACCTGCCCGCGGAGGGACGCAGCATCACCCTCGACGTCAGCGTCCGCGGACTGCGCACCATCGACCGGCACGGCATCGAGGCCGTCGTCGCCCGACTGCGGGCACAGGGTCAGCGAATCTGATGGCGCGCAACGAACTTCGACCCATCGTCAAACTTCGATCCACCGCGGGCACCGGCTACACGTATGTGACTCGCAAGAACCGGCGCAACGACCCCGACCGGATGGTCCTGCGCAAATACGACCCCATTGCCCGACGTCACGTCGACTTCCGAGAGGACCGCTGATGGCGAAGAAGGCCAAGATCATCCGCAACGAACAGCGTCGAGCGCTCGTCGAGCGCTATGCCGAGCGCCGGGCCGGATATAAGCGGACCATCGCCGACCCGAGCTCGACTGCGGCCCAGCGCAGGCAGGCCCAGCGCGACCTGCAGGCACTCCCCCGCGACGCCAGTCCGACCCGCATACGCAACCGTGACGCGATCGACGGCCGGCCGCGCGGATACATCGGCAAAGCCGGGGTGTCACGCATCAGATTCCGCGAGCTCGCCCACCGCGGCGAGTTGCCGGGTATTCACAAATCCAGCTGGTGACCGTCGCCGTCCAGCACACGACCACTCCCGGAGAAGATCATGCCGAGCAAATCCTCACCCCGCCGTCGACCGATCGCCGAACCCGTTCGGCGCAAACGTCATCCGATCGCCGATGATCATCCGATCGACTACAAGGACATCGCCCTGTTGCGACAGTTCCTCACCGACCGCGGCAAGATCCGCAGTCGCCGGGTCACCGGACTGTCCCCGCAGCAGCAACGTCAGGTCGCCACCGCGATCCGCAATGCCCGCGAGATGGCCTTGCTGCCCTACGGTTCGGCGCGTTGAGCGACCACACTCGTCGCTACTCCGCGGTGCGCATATCGAGGCTGATCTCCTCGGCATCAAGCTGTTTGAGCTCACGGGTGAGCAGCGCGGAGGAATAGGTGCCGTCGCGACGCAACCTGATGAGGGTGTGCCGCTGGGCCGCGATGATCGCCTTGCGGGTATCGAGGAACTGGATGCGGTACTCGCGCGCCGATCCGACCGCCTCGTCGTCGGCGTCAGCCTCGCGCGCCATCTGCTCCAGCCGGCCACGAAGCCACGGAAAGCGTTTGATCGCATCGGATTCGGTCATCACTCGTTTGGCTGTCCGGTCGAGTTCGGTCCGCAGCCGGTCCCGTTCGGCCGCCAGGTCGTCGGAGTCCTCGGCCAACCGCAGCCGACGGATCAGCCAGGGCAAGGATCCCGACTGGATGAGTAGTGACGCCGCGGCCACGACGAAGGCGGTCAACACCAGCAACGACCGTGATCCGGTGGCCGCGGGCAGGGTCTGCGCGGCGGCCACGGTCACCACGCCGCGCATCCCAGCCCACACCACGAGCGTGCCCTCCTTGGGACCGATCGGGGTCGACAGGTAGTAGTTGATGTCCGCCACCCGACGTCGGATCCGCGCGCCGTAGATCCGGGCCGTCTCGGGCCCGACGTCGGACAGATCCGCGAATGTTCCGTCCTCACCCCGGCCCACCCGACCCCGTCGGCTCCGGATGCGCCGCCGGACGCGGCCGGCGGCATCGGGGTCCGGTGTCGGGTCCGATGCCGCGGCGTGGGCAGCGATGGTCTGACCCATCTCCCGCAGGTAGGGCAGCTTCGCCGAGTTCCGGCGGGCGATGCGGTTGATGCCCCACAGCAGCGGTGCCACATACAGCGCCCGGACCGTCATCGTCAGTGCCAGCGCGGCCAGGCCGATGATGACCGCCTTGTGCACGCCAGTGTGTTCGTTGTGCACGCTCACCAGCAGTCCCCACAGTTCCAACCCCATCAGCAGGAACACGCCGCCTTCCAGGATCAGCTCCACGGTGCGCCAGTTCTGGGTGTCGGACTGTCGATGCGCCGGCGTCAGGAACCGCGCCGCCCCCGCGCCGGTCACCAGCCCCGCGGTCACCGCCGCGACCAGACCCGACGCACCCAACTCCTCGGCGGGCAGGTAGGCGAGGAAGGGCACCGTGAACGAGATCGCGGTATTGACCGTCGCATCCGCGATGCGCGACCGAACCAGCAGATTCAGCACCCCGATGGCCCCGCCGATCGCCACCGCCACAACCACCGCGTAGGCGAAATCCACCGCGACCCCACCGAAGGAGACCCCGGTGGCAGTCGCGGCGACGGCCGCGCGCAGCAGGACGAGCGCGCTCGCATCGTTGAGCATGCTCTCGCCCTCGAGTACCGCCGTCACCCGCGCCGGTGCACCCATCTTCTTCGCGATCGACGTGGCAACCGCGTCGGTAGGGCTGACGATGGCGCCGAGCGCGATTCCCGTCGCGAGTCCGATGCCCGGGATCACCGCGTAGAAGAAGAATCCCAGCACCACCGCACTGATCACCACGAGTAGCACCGACAGCGCGCTGATCGCGACGAAGTCGCGGCGGAAGTCCATCGTCGGCATCGAGACGGCGGCGGCGTACAGCAGCGGCGGGAGTACTCCGATCAGGATCCACTCGGGGTCGACCTCGACCGTCGGCACGAACGGCAACACGCCCACGACGGCGCCGATCACGACGAGGACCAGGGCGGGGGCGACGCGCACCCGGGAAGCGAGGTCGTGCACCGCTGCGATGACCAGCACCGCAACCACGACCAGCAGAACCTTTTCCATCTGTCCATCATCGCCGGAGGACTGCCGGATCCCCGCAGAGATTCAGTGCCATCGTAGACCGTGACATTGAATGTTGACAAATAATTGGGTGCGGCCTAACTTTGATTCCACTGCCCCGTACGTGACAGGTGTCGCGATCGAGCGAGCAACAGCCGGCCAGCGAAGGAGGCCAGACGGCCATGACCCAGGTTGATCCCCGCACCACGACGCCCCATCCGGCCGGACGCCGAGCGCCGGCCGAGTATGTACCCGCAACCGACTCGGCCGACGACCGGCCGGACTACGGACAGGTCCTCGACGACCTGTCCGCCGCGTCAGTGGCCCGCAACTTCGACCCCTACCTCGACATCGATTGGGATGCGCCGCAGATGGCGGTCGTCGACGCCGATCCGCGTTGGATCCTGTCCTACGACGTCGACCCGATCGGACGCCACCCGTGGTATCAGTCGCTGCCGCAGGATCAGCAGATCGCGATCGGCATGTGGCGTCAGGCCAACGTCGCCAAGGTCGGCCTACAGTTCGAATCCATCCTGATCCGCGGACTGATGCAGTACAGCTTCGCGTTGGGCAACGGCGACAAGCGATTTCGCTATACGACGCATGAATCGAAAGAGGAGTGCAACCACACCCTGATGTTCCAGGAGCTGGTCAACCGGATCGGCGTGGACGTCCCCGGCGTCAAGAAGGGATACCGGCTGATCTCGCCGATCGTGCCATTGTTCTCCACCATCTTCCCGACGATCTTCTACTTCGGCGTACTCGGCGGCGAGGAACCGATCGATCATCTGCAGAAGGACTTCCTGCGCACCCGGTCGAACCTGCATCCGGCGATGGCCGCGGTCATGCAACTCCACGTCGCCGAGGAAGCCCGGCACATCTCGTTCGCACACCACCATCTCCGTGAGACGATCCCCCGCAAGAACGCGCTACAGCGCTTCGCGCTGTCCATCATGATGCCCATCACGATGCGCGTCCTGCTTGGTGCGATCATGGTGCCGCCCAGGCAATTCCGCCGTGAGTTCAACGTCCCCGACGCGGTCATGCGGGACATCTTCTGGCGGGCACCGCAGTCGCGTACTGTGCGACGCAATGTCTTCGGCGACGTCCGGATGCTCGCCGGCCAGTGCGGGCTGCTCAACCCGGCGTCCCGGCTGGTGTGGCGCGCACTCGGGATCTCCGGCCGCGCATCGCGGTTCCGCAGCGAACCCACCTACACGGCCGTCTGACCGGCCGCCGCCCCGAACAGTCCGAAAGCCCCCATGCCTCACGTCGTCACCCAGGCGTGCTGCGGCGATGCCTCCTGCGTCTTCGCATGCCCGGTCAACTGTATTCATCCGACTCCCGACGAACCCGATTTCGCCACCGCCGAGATGCTCTATGTCGATCCGTCGACGTGCGTCGACTGCGGTGCCTGCGTCAGCGCCTGCCCGGTCGGCGCGATCGTCCCCGACCATCGGCTCCCGGCCGGGCAGGAACGCTTCGTCGACCTCAACGCGCGCCATTACGCGGCCGCAGAAGCGCCGTCGACGAGCGACGCCGCATCGATGGCGGCCCGTTTCCCCGTCGACCATGTGCTCCGGCTGCCGCTCGCGCCTGCCGCACCTCCGTCTGCCTTGCGCGCAGGTACCTCCGTCGACGTCGGGATCGTCGGGTCGGGACCGTCCGCGATGTATGCCGCCGATGAATTGCTGCGTCACCCCCAGGTATCGGTGACCATCTATGAGCGGCTGGATCGGCCGTTCGGTCTCGCACGCTTCGGCGTCGCCCCCGATCACCTCTCGACCCGATCGGTGATGCGCCTCTTCGACGAGATCGCCCGTGACGCACGGCTGCGGATCCTGCTGAACACGGAGATCGGCCGTGACATCACCCTCGACGAGGTGCGACGTCGGCACGACGCCGTCATCTGGGCTGGTGGCGCACCGACCGACCGGCCGATCGAGATTCCCGGCACCGGCCTCGGCGGCGTGGCCTCCGCGACCAGCTTCGTCGGCTGGTACAACGATCATCCCGACTTCGCCGACCTCGACGTCGACCTGTCCACCGACCGCGCCGTGGTGATCGGCAACGGAAACGTCGCCCTCGATGTGGCCCGGATACTCGTCACCGACCCTGGCGAACTGGTCGCCACCACCATCGCACCGCGAGCCCTGGAAGTCCTGCGGCGATCAGAGATCGAGGAGGTGGTCGTCGTCGGCAGGCGCGGGCCGGCGGATGCGGCCTTCACCTTGCCGGAGCTGGTCGGCCTCGCCGATTCCGGGGTCCCGATCACCGTCGACGAGGCGGATCTCGCACCGGTCTTGCACCCCGACTCCGAGAGCCCCGGGGCGCCAGGAGTTCTCGATGACACCAGCCGAGCCAAGAACGCGGTGCTCCAGGAGATCGCGGCGCGTCGGACCCCCAGCGGTCGTCGAATCCGCTTGGCTTTCTGGGAATCTCCCGCGGAATTCACCGGCACCGGCCGAGTGTCGTCGGTCACCTTGCGTCGCAACCGGATCGGCGACGGACCGACGGGCATCGAAGAGACCGGACAGCACCGCGATCTGCCTGCCGGCCTGGTGTTGACCGCGGTCGGCTATCGGGGTGTCGCGGTGCCGGGCCTCCCCTTCGACGCCGCGACCGGTACCGTGCCGCATCGCACGGGCCGGGTAGTCGACGGTGATGCCCCGGTGCGCGGTGTCTATGTCACCGGCTGGATCAAACGCGGACCGTCGGGGTTCATCGGGACCAACAAATCCGATTCCGCCGAAACTGTCGCGGCACTCCTCGAGGATCTGTCGGGACGCTGACCGCCGTGCACCCGTCGGACTCCACACAGTGAACGAACCCCACCGATCTCTCGGTGGGGTTCGTTCATCTCGCGCGTGGTCGATCAGGCTTGTGCTGCGCGGCGCTGTCCACCGCGGCGAGCCGCGCCATCACCACCGCGGCGAGCCGCGCCATCACCACCGCGGCGAGCCGCGCTGCCCTGGCCGGACGGACGGCCGCCGGTGTGAGCGCCGCGACGGGCGCCCTCGCCGGTGCGGTGGGCGTTACCCTCACTGCTGCGGCGCGATGCGCCATCGGCACCGCGGCGAGCCGCGCCTTCGCCACCGCGGCGAGCCGCGCCATCACCACCGCGGCGAGCCGCGCCATCACCACCGCGGCGAGCCGCGCCATCACCACCGCGGCGTGCGCCGCTCTGGGCTCCGGCGCCGGGTCCGCGTCGTCGGGCGCCGGACGCGCCGCGCCCGGCACCGCCGCGACCACCGGCGGGGCGGGTGGTGCTGCCTGCGGCCGGCGCCGGACGGGGTTCGACACGTTCGGCGCGCTCACCGACGAGGTTGGTGACCGCCTCGTCACGCGGCCGGACCGCGGTCGGGGTCACGGTGATCTTGGCCTTGCGCAGGAGTTGTGCGACGTCACGCCGCTGCTCGGGCAGGCAGATGGTGACGACGTCACCGGCGCTGCCGGCTCGTGCGGTGCGACCCGAACGATGCAGGTACGCCTTGTGTTCGGCCGGCGGGTCGACGTGCACGACGAGTTCGATGTCGTCGACATGGACGCCGCGGGCGGCGACGTCGGTGGCCACCAGCACGCGCACCTCGCCTGCGCCGAACGCGCCGAGGTTGCGGTCACGCTGGGATTGGCTGAGGTTCCCGTGCAGGTCGACCGCCGGGATGCCGCCATCGGTGAGCTTGCGGGCCAGCTTTTTGGCCTGATGTTTGGTGCGGGTGAACAGGATTCGCCGTCCACGGCCGGAGGCCAGTTCGTTGACGAGATCGTTCTTCTCACCGGGACCGACCTCGAAGACGTGGTGGGTCATGGCGGCGACCGGCGAGTTCGCCTCGTCCACCGAATGCAGGGTGGGGTTGTCGAGGAACCGGCGGGCCAGTTTGTCCACGCCGTTGTCCAGGGTTGCCGAGAACAGCAGGCGCTGACCGTCGGCGGGAGTCGCGGCGAGCAGTCGGGTGACGACCGGCAGGAAGCCGAGATCGGCCATGTGGTCGGCCTCGTCGATGACGGTGATCTCGACGTCGTCGAGTCGCACGATGCCCTGCCGCATCAGGTCTTCCAGGCGACCGGGGCATGCGACGACGATGTCGACGCCGCGCGCGAAGGCCTTTTCCTGACGCGCCTGCTTGACCCCACCGAACACGGTGGTGACGTTGAGACCGACGGCTGCGGCCAGCGGTTCGATGACGCGGGCGATCTGGGTGGCCAGCTCACGCGTCGGCGCCAGCACGAGGCCCGTCGGGGCACCCTTCTTGCGCTTGACGTCGAGTTCGTACAGACCGGCGACGAGCGGAATGGAGAAGGCCAGGGTTTTGCCTGAGCCGGTCTTGCCGCGGCCGAGGACGTCCTTGCCGTCGAGGGTGTCGCCGAGGGTATCGGCCTGAATCGGGAATGCTTCTGTTTTTCCTTCGGCGGCAAGAACTTTCACAAGTTCTGCAGGCACGCCAAGGGATTCGAATGTAGTCAAGGTGACGCTTTCTGTGCAGGCATGCCCGAGGCGCGGCACAAGCCGGCCGCCAAAGGATGCCGGGTGGCGAACACGCGAGTGCGCGGGTCCGTTCGCCGTACGAATCGAATGGCAGGCGGCCGCGCGGAATCCGATGGGATCCTCGCCGGGGGCTCCGTCTGCGCGATAAGCGTTCTACGACGCGTTGACGTCGCCAGGTGGGCGCGTCACTGTCGACCAGGCTACGCGGCGCAGGGGTGGACAGGCCAATTCTGTGATGCACATCGCGCCGACCGTGGCGCAGGCAGGGGTCAGAACGCCTCGCTGATCAGCAGGGCGACGGTGCCGGGCTCCAGCGCGTCGAAGACGTGCTCGGCGTCGCCCGCGTAGCGGATGTAGTCCCCGGGGCCGAGTTCGACAGCCTCGTCGGGCGGACCGACACGTGCGCGTCCCGCGGTGATCACCACATGCTCGACAATGCCTCGGGAGTGCGGTGCGGAGATTCGCGGTTTCCCCGGTTCGGCCCGGATCAGGTAGAGGTCGCGGCGTGAGCCCGGACTCGCCGTCGACAGCAGCGCCGTCGAATAGTCGGCGTTGGCGGCCGGGATGACCGCGCCGCCGCCGAACCGGACCACTTCGACCCGCGGCGTTGGCGCATCCAGCAGCGCGGAGAACTGCACGCCGAGCGCGGTGGACAGCGCCCACAGGGTCTCCACGCTGGGGTTACCGTCGCCGGACTCCAGTTGCGACAGGGTCGACTTGCCGATGCCCGCACGGCGGGCCAGTTCGGCGATCGACAGCCCGACGCGCGTGCGCTCCCGCTTCAGCGAGGCCGCGACCAGTTCCTTCGGATTCGGCGCCGCACCGTTCGGCGCCGCACCGTTCGGCACCGCATCGTTCGGCACCGCAGCGTTCACTCTGCCGGACGATCGTCCATCTTGACGAACACTCTCCATAGGTCCACTATAGTGGCCATGCGTTCGGCATGGCAGACATTGGATGGCGCGACACTGCGCGCCCTGGCGATCATGAGCGCCTCCGTGCTCGTGATCGGTTTGTCCTATGGCGTCGTCGCGCACAGTGCCGGACTCGATTGGTGGCAGATCGTCGGCATCGCGACCCTCGTCCTCGCCGGTTCCTCGGAGTTCGTCTTCGTCGGCATCCTGGCCGCGGGCGGCTCACCGATCGTCGGCGCACTCGCCGGAGTCCTGGTCAACACTCGCAATTTCGGCTATGGCCTGGCGGTCGGCAAACACCTGCGGCGCGGCCCGGCGATGCTGGTCAGCGCGCATCTCATCAATGACGAGACGGCCGCGGTGACCACCGCCGAAGCCGATCCGCGTCGTGCCCGTGCCGCCTTCCTGCTGTGCGGCGTCGGCGTCTTGCTGGCCTGGCCGACCGGCGCGGCCCTCGGTGCACTGCTCGGGGGACTGGTCGCCGACCCGGCGGTCCTCGGACTCGACGCCGCGTTCCCGGCATTACTCGCCGCACTGGCCATCCCGGCCCTGCGCGACCGGCGGACCGGCGCCGCGGCTCTGATCGGCGGCGTTCTCGCGGTCGCGCTGACTCCATTCCTCCCGGCCGGCCTCCCGGTCGTCGGGGCCCTGGCCGGCTTCGCCGCGGTCGAGGCCTACCACCGCATCGGCTCCCACGGCCACCCGGAGACGCCGGCGGTGACCACCGAGGACAAGGCCGTCACCAGCGAGAACACCCTGACCGCAGCCCCGGAGGTGACCCGATGAATCCCGCACTCGACCTGGCCGTCGGGGTGTCCATCCTGATCGTCGGCACCTATCTGATCCGGCTCGCCGGCCCAGCTCTGCGCAGTCGGCTCACCGTGTCGCCCATTACCGAACGGATTCTCGACCGCGCCGCGATCACCCTGCTCGTCGGGGTCGCACTGACCGGCGCACTGTTCGTCGGGGACGACCTGAGCGGCTGGGCGCGCCCGGCCGGGGTGAGCGTCGGGGTCATCGCCGCCCTCGCCAAGGCCCCACTCGCGGTGGTCGTCATCCTCGCCGCGGCCACCGCCGCCGGATTGCGCGCACTCGGCGTCGCCTAGCGGTTCGGTCTGGCAGCAGAACGCTCCGAGCACCCCGAGGAGGCGCTCTCCGACTCCGGCGCGTCTTGCGCCCGCACCCCCGACCGACCAGGTCAGACGCACCGGCTACGGTGGCAGCAAGCCACAGCATGTCGGGGGGAATGTCGGGGGGAACGAGCCGTGTCCGCACTGGAACCGGGAAGGGTGTTCGCGGGATACACCGTCGAACGACTCCTCGGTGTGGGCGGAATGGGTGAGGTCTACGCCGCCCGCCATCCCCGCCTCCCCCGCTCCGATGCGCTGAAGGTGCTCTCGGCGCGCATCGCCGATGACGCAGGCTTCCGGCAGCGGTTCGAACGCGAGGCCGACCATGCGGCGTCGCTGTCACACCCCGGCATCGTGGGCGTCCACGACCGCGGCGAGTCCGACGGTCGGCTGTGGATCGCCTACGCCCTCGTCGACGGCGTCGACCTGGCAGCCGCGCTCGCACACCAGCCCACCGGACTTCCCGCGGATCGGGTGACCGAGGCGATCTCCGCGATCGCCTCAGCCCTCGACTATGCCGGTGCGCGCGGCCTGGTGCATCGAGATGTGAAGCCCGCCAACATCTTGGTGTCCTCCGGCGGCCATGTGATGCTCACCGATTTCGGTATCGCCCGCATGGGGCCGACCGAATCCGGGCTCACCGTCACCGGTTTGACACTCGGCACCGTCGACTACTCCAGTCCCGAACAACTACAGGGTCTCCGCGAACACGCCGGCGGGTGTCATCATCGCGCACGCCAACCAACCGGTGCCGTCGGCGCGTACACGTCGGCCCGACCTCAACGCCGACGTCGACGCCGTACTGAGTCGCGCGCTGGCCAAGGACGCCGACCGGCGATTCGCGAGCAGCACCGCCTTCAGCGAAGCCCTCGCGGCCGCATTGTCGATGTGCTCGGCGGCCCCGACACCGCCACCGGTCACCGACCTCGCACCACCGTCGACGCAGCCGGTGACGGTGATCGACATCCCGCACACCGACACCGGCTCGATCGTCCCGGCGGGTGTCGCCGACGATGACGCGCCCGACGCCCACGGCCGTGGCCACCGGGTCGCCCTCACCCGGCGCCGGAACCTGGTGTACGCCATGGTCGTCCTCGTCGTCGTGGCTGTCGTCGCGGCGGTGGCCGTCGTCGCGGTCAACAGTTCGGAGGGCTCGTCGTCGGCCACCGCCGCCGACTTCCGGCCGGGGCAGCGCACGACGCCCTACCAACTGGCCCCGGCCACCCCGCTGCTCGGCGATCTGTCGAAGAGCCCCGGTCGGCCGATCTGGCGCTTCCACCCACCCGCGGGCAGCACCGCCGCGGTCGTCGGCGGCGACGCCGACGTGGTCGCTGTCGCCGTCGAAGGTACGGGCAGTGGCCAGACCGGCGTCATCTTCCTCGATGCGAACACCGGCACACCCCATGGACGCCAGATCATCATCCCCGGCGCCCACAACATCGAACGCTGCGTCCTCAGCGCCTCGGGGGCAGCCGCGCTATGTGAGGCCGGCCGGCTGACCCCGAACCACATCTTCGCCTTCCTCGACGTCGGCAAGTCGGTACTCGTCGCCGCACCACGGGTGCCGCATGCGATGGTGCCCGATCACCTCGCGGCCGTCGGCGAGCGATTCGTCCGCTTCCTCAAGAACGCCGGACCGCGTGCGGCCACCTTCGTCTTCGATGCCGCCGGACAGCAGATACGCAAACTGCCTCCCGGCAGCAAGGTGCACCCCGAAGTCGGGTTGTACACCTACACTTCGGAATTGACCGGCGCTGGGGGGCCCGGAAGACGGTATGCCTTCGTCGTCGCCCGGCTCGACGACGATCGTGAGCTCTACCGGCAGACCGGACCGAACCCGTCGATTCCCGCCTCATTCGGCGTCTTCACCGGCGGCTTCGGTGTGGGTCCAGACCACGACTCCCCCACCGAGCTGCACGATCTCGACGGCGCGGTCACCGCGGAGTTGCCCCGCAACACCGACCTGTTGCCGCCCAGCCCGACACTCGACGCGTTCACCTCCACCTCCGATATACCTCCGCTGCCGCTCATCACCTATCAGCAGGAGACGCTCGCCGCGATCGACCCGTCCACCGCGACTCCGTTGTGGTCGATCGACCGGCCCGACAGCACCGGCGTCGTGGTGACCGGCTCGCTGGCCGTCATGGGTTCGACGATCATCGATCTCACCACCGGCGCACGCCTGCCTGCGGTACCGGCCGGCGCCGAGACGATCCTCGGGACGGACGGCACCCGGCTCGCGTTCCGCATCGCCGAACGCGGTAGCGCCGGCGTCCCGCCACGGTGGTCGATCACCGCCTACGGACCCAACGACGACTGGACCCTGCCCGGCCTCGGAGCCGAACCGCGGGTGGTGGGCGGCAAGCTGTATGTCGGCGCCGACCGGCGGCTCTGAGCCGGCCGGCCGCGACGATCCGGTCTAGCGCACGACCGCCGGGTGCGCACAGCTGTCAGGTACCGCCACCAGCGAACATGCCACCGGGGATCGGGTCGGCCGATACCCGGCAGGCACGCCGCGGGCGGCGGTGATCGCACGATAGGCCGCCACACCGTCGGTCGGATGCCGGATCAGGTTGGGGTCGTGCTGGGCGTCGACGCCATAGAGTCCGAACCGAGCGTCGAAATCACCCCATTCGTAGTTGTCGGTCAGGCTCCAGTAGTTGTAGGAGACCACCGGTACGCCGCCCTGTTTGGCGCGTTGCAGCCAATACACGGTGTCCCGCAGGTGATCTGCCCGTCGATAGCCGTCGGGCCGCCGACCGTGCGGGTCGGTGACCAGCCCGTTCTCCACGACCCTGATCGGCATCCCCGGATACTGCTGCGCCAGATACCTCAACACGTAGTAGATCGCCTCGGGCGCTTGCGAACTCTTCCAGAACTGCCCGGTCGCCGCGTTGGCGACCGACGCGTCGGTCAGCGAGAACGAGTAGTACTGGTCGACGCCGATGAAGTCGAGGGCGCCGCGCATCCGCCGTACGAATTGTCCCTCCAGCCATTGTTCGACACCGGCGATGGGGATGTAGGCGAGATTCGACGACACCTGCGCGCCCGGCTGCACTCGGTGGATGTGCCGGTAGATCGCACGGTGGGCGCCGACGATCCCGTCCGCCATCCGCCCGGCGTTCTCTGGTCGTAGGCCGCCGTACATCAGTTCGCGCCGAACGTATTCCGTCGGCTCGTTGAAGGTGATCCACAGCGGATCGGCCCACGCATAACGGTTGACGGCACGGGTGGCGAAGGCGACCAGGTCGGCCCCCATTCCCGGCCGGTTCCAGCCACCCGCGTCGACCTCCCAGCCCGGATGAACCCAGTGATTGAGGGTGATCATCGGACGCATCCCGGCGGCGACGATCCCCCGGATGACCCGGTCATAGAATGCCCATCCACGCGGATCATCGTGTCCGCGAGCAGGTTCCACACGCGACCATTCGATGGAGATGCGATAGATCCCGACGCCGAGGCCGGCGGCGAGCGCGATGTCGCCGGGGTACCGGTGATAGAAGTCGACCGCGTTGCCGACCGGATGGCCGACCTTGCCCTGCGCGCCGTAACGCAGCCAGTTGGAATCACGGTTGTGACCCTCGGTTTGGAAGCCCGACGCGGCCACCCCGAACGCGAATCCCGGGCCGAGGTCCGGCACCGACGCCTGTGTGTCTCCCGGCCTCGTGACCCCGATCGCGGCAATCAGCAAGAGCACCACCGCCACCCAGCGCCGGGTGCGCATCACGTAGCGAGCGCCCTGATCCCGACGACTGCCGATTCCCCGTCGCATCCACCTCACATGATCGTTCTACCCGATGAACGCCGACGTTTCGGCCGGTCCGGACGTTTCGGACATCGCCCGCCGCATCACCGTTCGCTGGAGTATGTTTCCTGCAGACGATGGGAGCGGCACCATGACCATTCCACCTACCGGTAAAAGCGGATCGGCCTCGTCCCCCGACGATGACACGCCCGACGACAGCCCCGCTGCCGACAGCCCCGCCGACGTCGAGCCCACCGTCGCGCCGGACACCGATCGGACCCCGGCCACCGCACCGCTCCCCCTCGCCGACGACGATCAGGCCGAGCTCGAACGGTTGCGCGCCGAAGTCGCGCAACTCCGTGCCGGTACCGGCGCCGCCGACACCGATGGCCCGCAGGCGCCGAGACCATCTCGGCGGATCGGTCGCCGGATCGTTGCCTGGGTACTCGTGGTTCTCTGCGCGGTACTGACCCTGTTGTCGGTGACCACCCGCTACGTCCGCGGCGAACTCCTCGACACCGATCGATACGTCACCACCGTCACCCCGCTGGCCTCCGATCCGGCGGTGCAGACGCAGATCGTGAACTCGGTGAGCCAGGCCATCGACAGCCAGATCAACCTGGAACAGTTGACTGCGGATGCGTTGCGTGCCCTGACCGAACTGACCCCGGCCGACCGGCCGCGACTGGATTCGGCGATCGTCGGGTTGGCACCGGTCATCGCCGGGCAGGCCAACACCTACATCCAGTCGGCGGTCGCCGACTTCGTGGATTCCCAACAGTTCCAGAACTTGTGGGTGGAGGCCAACCGGCGCGCGCACACGCGGATCGTCGACGTGCTCACCGGACGCAAGAGCCGCGCTGCCGTGCAGGTCGCCGACAACGGCGAGGTCAGCATCGAATTGGCGCCGATCATCGAGGAGGTCAAGAAGCGACTCGTCGACCGCGGCTTCACCGTCGCCGAGCGGATCCCCCAGGTGAACAAGGAGTTCGTCATCTTCGAGGCGCCGGATCTGGTGCGAGCCCAGACCGCGGTGCGCCGACTCGATCGGATCGCGACCGTGCTGCCCTGGCTGGCAATCCTGTGTGCGATCGCGGCGATCGCCGTCGTCGGATCCGGCCGCCGGCTACGGATGCTGGCCGCGGTCGCGATCGCCATCGCGGTGGCGATGCTGCTGCTGGCCATCGGAGTTCTGGTCGGACGGTGGATCTACCTCGACAACGTGCCGGACGAGGTACTGGCACCCGACGCCGCGACCGTCCTCTTCGACACGGTGATCCATCCGCTGCGCACGGCACTACGGGCGGTGGCGGTACTGGCGCTGGTCGTCGCCCTGGTCGCCTATTTCAGCGGCGGTAGCCGAGGCGCGGTGACCGCACGAGCCCTGTTCGGCCGCGGTGTGCAACGGCTGTCCGGCAGGCGAGGCAACCGGGCGCCCACCGAATGGGAGAGCACCCTGTGGCGCTTGCGGATACCGATTCGTATCGGCGTGGTCGCGGTCGCCGCGCTACTGCTGATCTTCTGGCGCTACCCCACCGGACTGGTGGTCGGGTGGATCACGCTCATCACCGTGCTGGTGCTGATCGCGTTCGAATTCACACTCGGTCCGGCCCGACCCCACAGCGGACCGGGGCAGTCGACCACCCCTCAACCCGTTGGCGATGACGCCGAGGACACCGGTGACGCCGAGGACGCGATCGGCGCCGAACCCGAACCGGCCCCGTAACTTTGGGCTAGTCGGAGCATTCGGCTAGTCGTGACTTTCGGTTAGTCGGAGCATTCGGCCCGCCGGAGCCGGCCGGGCCCCGGTCAGAACGGGCTGCCCGAGAACGGCGCCGCCCTGTCGCAGGGAACCCGACGCTGATGCTCTGGATCGAGCGCATTGAGAACGAAGGTGGCGGCGCGGCGCGATCCGGCAACCCCGGCATGTTCGGTGAAGTCGACCGAACATCCTTCCTGCACAACGATGTTGCGTACGTTGCGGCCACCGTTGGGCAGACCCGACCAGTACGGCACGATCAGTTCGTCGTAGCGGGTGGCGATGTTGGTGTACTGGATGGTCGGCAGGTAGTAACCACCCGCCCGCAGCTTGCGCAAGAACGGCGACGACGGGTCGAGTTGGCCACACGCCCGGCAGATCGGGAACTGGTCGGGCCCGATGCCCAGTCGTCGCGCGAACGGCAGGATCAAATCGGTACCGGCAACGGTGGTGCCGTTCCAGGCTGGGGCGAGGGACACGTACTTGTCGATCTTGTCCTTGCCGCCGAGATATTTCGCGTAGTACGCCGGGAGGATGGTGCCCTGCGAGTGTCCGATGACGTCGACCTTGCGGGCTCCGGTGGCAACGAGCACCCGGCCGATGAAGCTCCCGAGTTCGGCGGCGCTGTCCTCCATACGCCCCATCCCCCCGATCGCCGACAACGGGAACGCCGCACCGGCGGCGCCGTAGGTCAACGCGAACACACAGAAGCCCTCGTTCTTCAGCAGCGGCACGTAGGTGCCCCAGTTGGTCTGCTGTGAACCGCCGGTGCCGTGGACCAGCACCACCGGGTTCGGATGCTGGGCCGACGGCTTGCACGAGAAGTCGTTGGACCCGGGCAGCGACCCTCCCGGGTGCGCGATCTCATTCGGTATACCGGAGAAGAAATTGAAACTCACCGGCAGCGGATCGGCTTTTGCCGGTGCGACCCCCACTATCAAGGCGATACACGCGGCGATAACCGCGACGACGCCGAAGCTCCCCCTGAATGCCATTCCGACACGCTAACAAGCGTTCGGCCGGATCGCACATATACCGATCTACCTGCTGCGATACCCGACTTCGGGTGTTGCTAATGTGACAACTATCGATTCTGAACATTAGTAGTGCGAAGCTTTTTACAGGGGCGGGAATGAAATTCAAGAAACTGATCGTGGCATTCAGTGTGGTCGCCGGCATGTCGATGCTCGTCGCGTGCGGAAGTGACGATTCGTCCTCCGACGCAGGTTCCGGATCCGGCGCCGAGGTAACCACGGTGGCCAGTTCGGCGATTCCAGCCGCCACGACCGTGCCTACCGAATTCCCTCGCGAGGTACCCGTCATCACCGGTGGCCGGTACCGGCTGATCAGCCCCAGCCCGACCCAGCAGTCACTCGAGGTGTCCGGGCTGCGCGCAGGCGACTGGGATCGGGCCGTCGGATTGCTGACGCAAGCCGGATTCACCCGCCAGCCCGGGCAGGAAGACCTCGGCTCGGTCAAGTCCGCGACATTCACGAAGGGCGGTCGGGTCGTCGCCCTGCTGTCCAATGGCGCCGGTGACACCTTCGGCATCGTCTACACCACAATGCTCACCTCGGGCTGACCATGGATAGGCGCCGGTCGGCTCACAAAACTGAAAGCAGCACGGTGTCAGCCGACAGCGCCCGGGTGCGCGACAATCCACGCGCGCGCCAGTTTCACCGCACGACCCAACGCGAACCGCTCACCGACATATGTCGCGGGTGCGCCGATCAGCGGAATCCACCCGAGCATCCGAAAAGGTAAGCGCGGCATGGGTCGACGGTCCAGCTCGTCGCCGATCGCACGCAGCGTCTTCGCCGTCTCCCACACCGCGGCGGCCATCGACTTCTTGCGAGCTTTGGGTTCGTCGGGCATCGCCGTGCCGGATGCGGCGCCGACGTCGGGGTTGTCGAGGTCTCGCGCACACAGCACGTGAGCCAGCAACTGCACCTGCGCCGCCCGATCGGTGACGCCATACTCGCGTGCGATGGCAACCAGCACCGTCGCCTGGTTAGCGAAACCCAGCACCGAGGACACCGGTAGCTTCTTGGTCCACGCCCCGAATACACCCGGAAAGGCAACCGCCCCGGTATTCACCGTGCCGATGCGACTGACCCACCAGCTGGCCCGTTTGTGCATCGACCGTTTGCTCCAGCCCTCGGTGCCGGGCCAGTCGGTGACGTTGAAGACTTTCGCCGCCCGGTGCTGCACGCGCTCCAGTCGCGACGTGTGATCGGCCGCTTCGTGGAACGTGTGATCCTTGAGCCCGAGCGGATCGCGTTCGGCCAGCGCGTCGAGGACCGGGTTGATGCCGGCAACGGCATTGTCGAGCACGGTCGCGATCTTGGCATCGCTGAGCTGGGCCACCCGCCGAGTCTATCCATCGGTGACCCGTTTGGGATTCGATGCCCGGGTACTGCTAGAGTGGCCACGGTTGATCGTTCGGCGATCACCCGGGGCTATGGCGCAGTTGGTAGCGCGACTCGTTCGCATCGAGTAGGTCGGGAGTTCGATTCTCCCTAGCTCCACCAGAGTGTTCTTACTCGAACCGGTGCCCAAAAGGATGTCGGCGAGGGATAGAGCCAGATCAGAAGAAATCGAGTCGTCACCTACAGTCACCGAGGCCTCCGCAAGGGGGTCTCGTTGCGTATCGAATTCTGTGCGGCCACCTGTGATGTCGGCTGTTATGGCTTGACGGGTTAGTTGATGAGCAGCGTAGAAATCTTCGAACGGCACATTGTGACGGCTGCCTTGGACTGCGTGCTCGTCGACGTAGAAGTGCTGATAGAACGCCTGGTTGAGATTTCGCCGCATCGTGTCGTTGCCGTCGCGGTAGTAGACGGCTGGATCAGACACCAGGTCAAGGGCTGTAATCAGCACCCCCGCTCCGGCTGCGATCTCGGCAGATGCATTGGCAAGTCCTGCTTCGGCCGATGCGCGGTCGGCCTGGATCTTGCGGAGTTTGGCCCGGACCTTGGCCTGCGGGAGGACGTCGTCGGCGAGGACGTCAATGAGTCGGTCTTCCTTGGCTTCGAGCTCTTTGAGTCTGCGTTTCAAGGATGTGTGTAGTTCGGCCACGCTACGTTGCTCATCTGCCATGGCTTCCTCGAGCACTTCTCGCACAGAAACTACAAAATCCGGCGGCAACGTCATCGCGAAGTAGTGATCCACGATCGTCTGCTCCACTCTCTCGGCCGGAAGGTGCGGGAGATCGCAGACGCCGTCCTGGCGTCCTCGACACAAGAAGTAGGCGTACCGCCGGCCTGAGCGACCCCTGGCCTCGGTGAAGATGAGGCGGGATATCTGTCCGTGCTGTTCACATCGGGCGCAGAAGAGTGCGCCTTTGAGATAGTGCTGGAGGACTCGGTCGCGCTGTCCTCCCCTGCTTCGCAGGTCCATAACTTCCTGCACACGGTCAAACAGATCTTGATCAATGATCGGCTCGTGCCGTCCCTGGTAGACCTCACCTTTGTAGGTCACGTAACCCAGGTAGTAC
>NZ_JASXSH010000002.1 GCF_030315745.1 Gordonia heveisoli
CTCGCGGGCGATCACCTTCTGATAGGACGGGAACTGCTCGTAGAAGCCCAGACGCTCCGCCGCCACCTCGCGACCGGCGTCCACATCCGCGACGACCAGCGTCGGCACCATCGCGATGACCTGAGGTGCGGGCCTCCCAGCCGCTTCGGCCGCCGCGCGGATCGTCGGCCCGATGAAATCGCCGATGGTGCGCGGCCCGGCGAGGTACGGCAGTGTGCCGTCGGCGAGTTCGCCGGTGACCTGCAACGCCTTGGGCCCCATCGCCGCCACGTACACCGGCAGCGGGGTGCCGCCCGACACGACCGGCGGCCAGCCGGGCCGCGCGGTGATCTCGTCGCCTGCGTAGTCCACCGTGCCCTCGTCGATGATCGACCGCAGCACACTGAGGTGCTCACGCAGCCGACCGGCCGGGTTGCGCCACCTCACGCCGAAGGCCTGTTCCTCGATCGCATGCGAGCCGAGTCCGAGTCCCAGACTGAAGTTGCCGTGGGCCGCGGCCTGCGCGGTCTGGGCGGCCGATGCGACGATCAGCGGATGTCGGGGGTTGATCGGAACCACCGAGGTGCCCACCCCTAGACCGGGCACCGCGGCCCCGATCAGACCGGCCAGGGCGATCGAGTCGACGTCGAACTGCTGGGCCAGCCAGATCTGGCGAACACCGACGGTGTAGGCGCGTCGGGCCTGATCGATCGCGGCGTCGACGGCGTTGGGCGCGTGCGGATCAAGGGCGAGGACCACTCCGGTTGTCATACCGGGGTCAACCGGACCGGCGGCGGCCGGCATTTCGTTGAATTCACAGCGGCTGCAACGAAATAGCCGATCACCCTACACCGACACCGCGCGTATCAGGTCGAGCTTGCCCTGGTCCTCACTTCCGGCAGCGGCGGTGAAGGTGATGATGTGCAGTCCGGCCCCGGGGACGTCGAGGACGTCGCAGTCCAAGGTGATCTCCCCTACGCGCGGATGCGCGATCGTCTTGCGCTGGCTCACGTGTTCGGCGGGCGAGGTGTCGGCCCAGAGTTGCGCGAAATGCGCCGACGCCCCGGCCAGTTCGTCGATCATCGCGCGCAGGGACTGGTCGTGGGGATGACGCGCGACGGCGGCACGCAGATCGGCGACGATGCTGCGTTCGAAACGCCCGGCGTCGTCGGAGAACGACGGTCGCAGCGCCCGGGCGCCCGGACCGTCACCGAAGATCATCCGGGCGAGGTTGCGTTCGGCGACCGGCAGCACGGCGGCGTCACCGTGTAGGGCTGTCCACGGCCGATTCCACATCAGTAGCGTCCAGTCGACCGCGAACACCCCGATCGGGATATCGGCGAGCCGATTGACCAGCCGCTGCACACTGTCGGGGACATGTGCGCTGACCAGGCTGTCGCGCGGGGGTAGGAGTCCCGCGCTGGTGAACAACAGGTCCCGCTCGCTGCGACTGAGTTGCAGTGCGCGGGCCAACGCCCCGACGACCTGCGCCGACGGCCGCATCGCACGCCCGTGTTCGAGCCGGATCACATAGTCCACCGACAGGCCGGCGAGCATCGCGAGTTCCTCACGCCGCAGCCCTGGCGCACGGCGGCGAGACGTGACGGTCAACCCGGCGTCGGATGGTGCCAGCCGATCACGCCATCGGTGCAGCAGGTCCCCGAAATCCGTCTGTGCCATCCCGCCATTGTGCGGTGACCGCTGATCGATTGCCTGGGTACTGACAGTCCATCGTCTACCCGGGGCACTGGTGCAGCACCGTCACATGCGCGATCGTCACCTCGAGACCCAGCCCGGCGGCCCAAGGAGTATCCATGTCCCAGAACCACTCCCCGAACCTCGCTCCCCGACGAACGATCGTGATGACCGGCGCGACCACGGGCATCGGCCGCATCGCGGTCGACCACGTACTCGCCGCCCGGCCCGACGACCATCTCGTGCTGCTGGCCCGCGAACCGCGGGCCTCGGTCCTCGCCGACGAGCTACGCGGCCGCCGCTACCACGTCACGGCGATCGACACCGACCTGAGCCGACTGGCGGATGTGCGTGCGGCCGCGAACCGGATCGTCGACGGCATCGAATCGGGTGCGCTCGGTCCCGTCCACGCGATCATCGCCAACGCGGGTGCACAGTTCACCGACGCCCACACCGTGACGGCCGAGGGCATCGAGGCGACCTTCGCGGTCAACGTCGCCGCCAACCACGTCCTGATCCGGACTCTCGCACCCCATCTGGCCGCACCTGCGCGCATCACGATCACGGTGAGCGACACCCACTTCGGCGACCTCCGACACAATCTGGGAATGGTGCCCGGGCCACGCTGGCCCGACGATCCCGCCGCGCTCACCGGGGTGGGCGCCTTCGGCGACTCGGCCTCGGTGCGGGCCGGCCGAACGGCGTACTCGACGAGCAAACTCGCGGCCATTCATCTGGTCCACGAGTACGCCCGGCGGTTGCCGCCCGGTGTCGACGTCATCGGTTTCAACCCGGCTTTCGTCCCCGGCACCTCGCTGACCCGACATGCCGGTTCACCGACTCGTCTGGCGATGCGGTGGGTGGCGCCCCTCGTAGCGCTCACCCCGTTGGCCAACCGACCCGCCACCGCGGGCCGCCAGCTCGCCGATGCCGCCCTTGGCCGGACTCCGGCGGACACCGGCGGCTACGTGGACCGCGGCGGGGCCGCCGCCTCGTCGCCGCAGTCCTACGATCGCGATCGCGAAGCCCGGCTATGGGACGTACTCGAGACGGTGACCGCCGGCCTCACCTGACCGCCGGGGGCGTCAGCGGCGTGTCAGGGTGACGGTCTCGTTGGGGTCGTAGGCATTGACCACGATCTTCACCGTGCCCGACGTCGTCGGGGTGAAGGTGAAGGGACGAGATTCGGAACCGCTACTGCTGTTATCAGAGTTGTCGACCTGCTCGGTCGCGGAGTACACGCGGAAGCTGACGTAGCTCGACGTATTCGACGGCGAGATGCTGATGGTCACCGGCTGCCCGGCACGCACATCCATGTCGACGACGGCGCGACCGTCGACACCGCTGGTCACGGTCACCGACTGCGTGCCGACCAGGCTGGCATCGGGTTTGATCTTGGCCACCATCTTCGGGAGTTCCCCCTCGATGCCGATCGCCCGGTAGATCGAGTCGACCGACGTCGCGTCGACGGACAGGAGCGAGGTGCCCACCACTGTCTGGACCGGATCGATATGCCAGCCGACGTCATCCTTGGTGGCGACGACACCGATGTCCGATGTCAATCCCTCGGTGAAGCCGGGGAGTTCCTCGCGCACCGCGTCGTCGGCGCAGTGACGTTCCCCCTCGACGGTGACGCAGTTGCCCTCGATGGTGCCGGAGACATTTTCCCCCTCCGCGGTGGCCGAGTAGTCGAGGCGATCGACGTGCACGTAGGTGACACCGTTTTTGTTCTCCGACGAGTACTTTCCGTTGGAGAAGCGCAACTCGTGAACCTCGTCGAGGTCCAGGTCGTCTCGCACCTGCGCGCCGTAGATGGCCACCATGCGGCCGTAATAGCCGGGCAGCGCCGCGGTGATCGGGTCGATGGAATTGGCGTCGACGCTCTCCGACAGCGCGGCGACGAACCCGGCGGCAGCCTCCTCGGGACTGGAATACCGTTTGGCATCAACCGGTTTCGCGTTGTAGTCGGCCTCGCCCTGATCATTGCCGCGCCACGCGTACTCGGCCGACGTGTAGCCCGGACTGACGTACCAGCGCCCACCTTCGGAGACGACCATCACGAACGGGTCGATCGCATCGCCCCGGTTCGACCGGCCGCGCAGATCCGCCACGTCGATCGTGCCCTCGCCGGATTCCAGATCGTCGCCGAAAAGCTCACGCAGACCCTGGTTGGCCTTCGCCGGATCGAAACGGGCGGTGATCGTTCCGCTGGTGAACGTGACCCGCGACAGCCCGGACCGAAGCGACTCGACCTTGGTGTGCACATTCTCGGTGGTGATGGTGACGCCTTCGAGCAGGCCGTCCGTACCGCCGCCCTCCTGCACGCCCGCTTCCTCGGCCTTGCGCTGCGCGTTGGTCAGCACCTGCTGCAACGGTCCGGCCTCCGACGGTGCGATCAGGGCGACCGCGGCCATGGTGTCGCGTTTGGTCGCGGCGGCCAGCACGTCGAGCGCGGCGGCCTCCGCGGTGCCGGCACCACCGTCGTTGTCGGACCGACCGGTCCAGGCCACGATGGCGGTGATCGCCACCGCCGCGACGACGAGCACCGCGAGGCCGGCGAGCAGCCAGTTGCGGCGACGATGGCTCGGCTCGACCGGAGCACCGAAACCGGGGGCGCCGGGCGGTACCTGCGCGAACATCACCTGCTCGGGCACCGGTGGGAACTGGCCCGGGGGCAGGTACTGGCCGGGCTGACCCTGGGTCGGGAACTGATTCGTCGGGAACTGGCCGGGCTGACCCGGGTTCTGGAACTGCCCGGTCGGGAACTGCCCGGTCGAGAACTGGCCGGGCTGACCCTGGGTCGGGAACTGCCCGGGCGGAACCTGCGGCGCCGCACCGGGAATCAGCTGGGTCGGGTCACCCGTACCCGGCGCAGGCGCCGACGAGGCCGTCGGGATCCACTGTGTCGCCCCATCTGGGGTCGTCGTCGAGGTCGGGTCAGCCGCAGCCGGGGGCGTGGCCATCGGCGTCCACTCGGTGGCGTCGGCCGGTATCTGTCCGGTGGCGTCCGACGATTCGGCCCCCTCCGGTGCCGGCACGTGCGGATCGGGGTTGTTCGGATCGGACACTCGTCACCCTTAAAGATCGGCCTGCAACTGGAAAATTCGGCCCAAACTAGCACGGACATTCCGGTCGAACCGTGCACCCGCACCGGCGTTGTCCCCCGAATGGACTACCGCCGGATGTCGCGGACGTTGATCGCCACCAGCGCCGCGGTGAGCAGTAGCGTCGCATAGAGCAGTGAGAGGAAGATCCCCCACATCATCGGCGTCGGGTCGAAAACCGCTCGGCTGGCGTCGATCCAGGCCGCGTAGTGCCGTGTGGGGAAGATGCCCCGGAGATTGCCGAGGGCTCCCAGACCACCGAGCACGTGGAAGCCGACCGTGATCGTCACCGTGCCGGTGACCGCGACTGCGGCGTTGTCGGCGGCCAGCACCGACAGCAACAGCGCCAACGCCGCAATCCAGCTCAGGTACACCACGATGAACCCGACCATCAACGCCACCCGACCGATGACCGCCACGCCGGTCACGCCCGGCCCGGCCACCGGCAGGAGCGTTCCCGCACCGAAGAACGCCCACCCGACGAGATAGCTGGACACCGCGTAGATCACCACCGCCACCACGACGATCACCGCCAGCGCAGTGGCCTTCACCAGCAGCAGACGCGTCCTCCCGACCGGAACCGTGGCCAGTACCCGCAGATAGCCCCAGGCGGACTCGCGCGCCAGCGCATCGCCGAACAGGTAGGCGACGACCACGATCAGGAACAGCTGACACCCTGAATACAGGGTCACCACGGTGAAGTTGCCCGCACCCGTGGTGGCCAGCAGCCCGATCACATCACCCTCGATGACGAAGTCGTTCCGGCCGGCCTGCAGTACCGCGGCCAGCGCGATCGGGATCACCAGCAGGAGTAGCAGGATCACCCAGGTGCCGCGCCGCTGGAACTGTCGGCGAAGTTCGGTACGCACCCGCAGCGCGTGGCGCGGATCGAATCCGATCGCCGCCCCGGACAGGCGGTTCGTCTCGTCGGTCTTGTCGTTCATCGCGGCCCGGCCATGGACGCCGACTCCCGGTCCCCCGCGAGCACGTCCATCGGAGTCGTCTGCACGACGCCGCGTTCGGCGGTCGCCCGGTACACGCCCGCCAGCTTGTCGGGTGTGTGCACCGCCCGCACCTCGATCCCGGCTTCCACCACGGCACGAAGGATCTCGGCGACCGGCACCTGCGCGTGTCGCACGATGACACCGCGGGGCGTCGGCTCCAGGGCGTGCGGTCCGGCCAGCCCGAGGTCGGCGAGCGGCTGCCGCAACTGCTCGGCGGCAGCGGCGGGATCGTCGACGTCGAGGGTCAGGATCGGGGTGACCGAGTGCAGCTGGTCGACGGCCCCGGCAGCGGCCACCACACCGTCACGGATGACGAGATAGTCGGTGCACAGCTGCGACACCTCGGACAGGTGATGGCTCGACACCACCACGGTGCGGCCCGACGCCGCGTACCGGCGCAGCACCTGCGCCAACTCCCAGGTCTGGTCCGGGTCGAGGCCGTTGGTCGGCTCGTCCAGGATGAGCAGTTCGGGTAGGCCGAGCATGGCCTGGGCCAGCGCCAGCCGTTGTCGGGTGCCCTGGCTGTAGGTCCCGGCGGGCCGGTCGGCGAAACGGCCCAATCCGGTCATCTCGACGACGAAGTCGAGGTGGGCGTCACCGGCCGCGCGACCGGTGATCTCCCACAGCATCGTCAGGTTCTGGCGCCCGGTCCGGTGCGGGACGAAACCGGCTTCCTCGATGGTGATCCCGACCCGGGACAACACCGGTGCCCCGGGAGTGACGACGTAACCCAAGATCGACACGTGGCCCGCGTCGGGTTCGGTCAGGCCGGCGACGATGCGCAGCAGGGTCGTCTTGCCCGCACCGTTGGGGCCCAGAAGCGCGAGCACACGACCACGCTCAAGGCTGAAGCTCACCTCGTCGAGCACGGTGACGCGCTGATATTTCTTGGTCAACCGCTGCACCGACAGAGCCGCCGGATCGCCGGTGATCGCCGGCCGCCGGCGCCGCACGAGCGCAGTCAGGCCGACGACAATCCAGCCCACGAGCAAGGCGAGCACGCCGATCGTCGGGATCAGCTGTGCGCCGCCGATCGGCCCAAAGGTGAACATGGACGGTGACGGTATCAACCGATGCCGCGATCGGTCGTGGACGATCGCGGAAACCGCGAGTTCGTACTACGAATGCGGGACGGCCAGGGCGCGGTCCCACAGGGCGGCTTCGCGCATCTCGCCCGGGCCGACCATGTCCGAGAAAGCGATAAGCCCGTCGCGGCCGATCACGAACGTGGCCCGGTTGGGTACACCCGACTGCTCGTTGAACGCACCATAGGCCGAGGCCACCGCTCCGTGCGGCCAGAAATCCGACACGATCGGGAACAGGAACCCTTGCGCCGACGACCACACCTTGTGGGTGGGTGGCGGGCCGACCGAGATCGTCACCGTGGTGAGCGACTCATTGTCGAAGTCGGGTAGGTGATCGCGGATGTACCCGAGTTCCCCCTGGCAGGTGCCGGTGAAGGCGAGCGGGAAGAATACGAGCAGGACGGCACGGTCGGCGAGTAGCGCGGAAAGCGAGACGACCTGATTGTTCTGGTCGCGCAATTCGAACTCGGGCGCGCGAGCACCCACCGCCAGCGGCCCGCCCGTGGTGGAGCCGTCGTTCATGCCCGTTTACCGGGGCGCGCCTTGGGTTGGACCAGTCGTGAACCCGACCAGTTGCCCAGACTGACGACCGAGGTCTGCGTGAGGCCCGCGGTCGGCGCGGCCTCGGCGATCTCGCTCGGATCGACATGTCCGTCCTGACCGGTCTTGGGCGAGACCACCCACACATAGCCGTCGTCGGCCAGTGGGGAGATCGCATCCATCAGCGCATCGACGAGGTCACCGTCGTCGTCACGCCACCAGAGCAGCACGACGTCGATGACGTCGTCGGCATCCTCGTCGAGCATCTCCGAACCGATGAGATCCTCGATATCGGCGCGCAGGTTGTCGTCGGCGTCCTCATCCCAGCCGATCTCCTGCACGACCAAACCTGACGCCAAGCCCAGTTTGTGGGCCCTGTTCTCCGCAGAGCTACCGTCCGTGGCGGCTACCACCGCGCGCGACCTCCTACCGATAAATGTGCACGTGCTGTGACGAGCTTTTTACTGACGAGCTTTGTGCCAACGAACTTTTGTGTGACGAATTCGCCTGTCAGCATATGGAACAGCCTAAAGCCTCTCAGCACAAGCCGGGAGCGCACAGGCATTTTCGGCGTTTCTCGACGGATTCGACTTCCCCGACATTCGGCGCGCCCCGCCCGGTCACGACCCTCAGCGCGGGCGGGCCGGCGTCGATGTCCCCAGCCCAGGGGGTGTCGGCACATACGTCGCGCACGCGCCGAGGACGCGTTGTTTGTCCGCGCTCCACCGGGTGGCGACCTCGTTGAGTTTCGTGAGTTCCTTGCGGCGGATGGCCCCTTCGAGCCGTCCGGTGCTGTCGACGAAGGCCCGAGCGGGTGCCGCGACATCCTCGGGCACCCCGGCCACGAGTTTGTTCCGGATCTGGTCGGCCCCGGCGATCAGACTCGCCCGCGCCTTGTCGTCGAGGTCACCGATCTTGGCGTAGTCGTGGGTCACGTTGAGCTGCACGATGAATGAGTTGTACCCACGCACCATCAGCACCATCGACGTCATCGACTGACGGCACAGTTCGACGGCGGAGGTATGGACCGCGGCCTGCGCCGAGGCGTTGACCTCCGAGCGATATGCGGCCACCTCGCCGGGTGCGGCCACCCCGGAACCGGACACCTGCTGTGTGCACGCGGTCAGCGCACCGACGGTCACCAGCAGCCCGGCGACCGCACCGGCCACTCGCCGACCGGACCGGATACTGCCGGGTCCCGGTCGTGCCGTCACACCCCGCATCAACTTCCCCCTGCACGCTCGCCTACCGGACTCCCCGTCCGGACTCGGCATCGGGCCAAAACGCTACCGCACGGTAGCGTCCGCGTGGTCGCCAACGGATGGGACTGGCGGTGCCGACGATCCCCGGATGGGGCACGATGTGAGGAGGGACACCCGTCGATCTCACCACCGTCGACGATCGTCGGAGCCCATTTGTCATCGCACCGCCGGATCTCCACCCGTTGATTCGGCCCAGTCGAGGGAGTAGGCATCACCGTGACCGAACAGGCAGAGCAGACGAGGTTTGGCGACAACACGCCAAGCGAGTTCAGCGACATCAGCACCGCATCGCCGAACAAGAGTCGCACCGACAACCGGGTCCGCGTGATCCGCGAGGGCGTCGCCTCGTATCTGCCCGACATCGACCCCGACGAGACCGGCGAATGGCTGGACTCGCTGGATTCCCTCATCGACTCGGCCGGCCCCGCCCGGGCACGCTATCTGATGCTGCGGCTACTCGAACGCGCAGGCGAGAAGCAGGTGTCGATCCCGTCGCTGACATCCACCGACTACGTGAACACCATCCCCACCGAGAACGAGCCGTGGTTCCCCGGCGACGAGGACCTCGAGCGACGGTTCCGGCAGTTCATCCGCTGGAACGCGGCGATCATGGTGCATCGTGCCCAGCGGCCGGGCGTCGGCGTCGGCGGCCACATCTCCACCTACGCGTCATCGGCGTCGCTGTACGAGGTCGGCTTCAACCACTTCTTCCGGGGTAAGGACCATCCCGGCGGCGGTGACCACATCTTCATCCAGGGTCACGCCTCCCCCGGTATCTACGCACGCGCCTTCCTCGAAGGCCGGATCGACACCGACCGGATGGACGGCTTCCGCCAGGAACACAGCCATGCCGGCGCGGGTGGCGGTCTGCCGTCGTATCCGCATCCGCGTCTGATGCCGGACTTCTGGGAGTTCCCGACCGTCTCGATGGGCCTGGGGCCGATGAACGCGATCTATCAGGCCCGGTTCAACCACTACCTGCATGACCGCGGCATCACCGACACCTCGCAGCAGCATGTGTGGGCCTTCCTCGGCGACGGCGAGATGGACGAACCGGAGTCGCGCGGCTTCGCCAGTTTCGCGGCCACCGAGGGCCTCGACAATCTCACCTTCGTGGTGAACTGCAACCTGCAGCGCCTCGACGGTCCGGTCCGCGGTAACGGCAAGATCATCCAGGAGCTGGAGTCCTTCTTCCGTGGTGCGGGCTGGAATGTCATCAAGGTCGTCTGGGGCCGTGAATGGGATTCGCTCCTGCACGCCGACCGAGACGGCGCCCTGGTCAATCTGATGAACACCACTCCCGACGGTGACTATCAGACCTATAAGGCCAATGACGGCGCCTTCGTCCGCGAGCACTTCTTCAACCGTGACCCGCGGACCAAGGAACTGGTGAAGAACCTGACGGATCAGCAGATCTGGAATCTCAAGCGCGGCGGCCACGACTATCGCAAGATCCACGCCGCCTACGCATCGGCACTGGCCCATCGCGGACAGCCGACCGTGATCCTGGCGAAGACGATCAAGGGCTACACGCTCGGCAAGCACTTCGAGGGCCGCAACGCGACCCACCAGATGAAGAAGCTGACGCTCGACGATCTCAAGGCTTTCCGCGACAGCACCCGGATCCCGATCAGCGACGAACAATTGGAGAAGGATCCCTACCTGCCGCCGTACTACCACCCCGGGGCGGACTCGCCGGAGATCCAGTACATGCTCGACCGCAGGCGCTCGCTCGGCGGGTTCCTGCCGAGTCGTCGCACCACGTCGAAGGCACTCAAACCCGATGTGACCGCGGCACTCAAGACCACCGCCAAGGGGTCGGGCAAGCAGCAGGTCGCCACCACCATGGCATTGGTTCGCATCTTCAAGGATCTGTTGCGCGACAAGGAGATCGGCAAGCGAATCGTGCCGATCATCCCCGACGAGGCGCGGACCTTCGGGATGGATTCCTGGTTCCCGACGCTCAAGATCTACAACCGCAACGGGCAGCTCTACACCTCAGTCGACGCCGAACTGATGCTCGCCTACAAGGAGTCCTCCGAGGGCCAGATCCTGCATGAGGGCATCAACGAGGCCGGGTCGGCGGCGTCCTTCACCGCGGTCGGCACCTCTTATGCCACCCACGACGAACCGATGATCCCGCTCTACATCTTCTATTCGATGTTCGGCTTCCAGCGCACCGGCGACAGCTTCTGGGCGGCAGGCGACCAGATGGCCCGCGGCTTCGTCATCGGTGCGACTGCCGGTCGCACCACGCTCACCGGTGAAGGCCTCCAGCACGCCGACGGCCACTCGCCGCTGCTGGCGGCCACCAACCCGGCGGTCGCCGCCTATGACCCGGCCTTCGCCTACGAACTCGGACACATCATCATCGACGGGCTGCGGCGCATGTACGGCGACAGCCCGGAGAACATCTTCTACTACCTCACCGTGTACAACGAGCCGATCAGCCAGCCGGCCGAGCCGGAGAATCTCGACGTCCCGGGTCTGCTCAAGGGCATCTACCGATTCCAGCCCGCCCCGGCCGACGCCGAATATCCGGCCAACATCCTGGTCTCGGGGGTCACCATGCCCGATGCCCTGCGGGCGTCGGAGATCCTCGCGAAGGACTGGCAGGTGGGTGCCAACGTGTACTCGGTGACCTCGTGGAGTGAACTGGCCCGCGACGGCATCCGCGCAGATCGGGAGGCGGTGCGCGAGCCGGCCGCCGCCGTCACCCCGGCCTATCTGACCACGGCGCTCGCCGATGTCGCCGGGCCGTTCGTCGGCGTCAGCGACTTCACCCGCGGAGTGCAGGAACAGATCCGGGCCTACGTTCCGGGCACCTACCTGACGTTGGGCACCGACGGGTTCGGCTTCTCCGACACCCGCACCGCGGCCCGACGGGTCTTCAACGTCGACGCCGAGTCGATCGTGGTCGCGGTGCTCGTCGCCCTCGCCCGCGACGGTCACATCCCGTTCACCCGGGCACAGGAGGCCGCGGAGAAGTACCGGATCACCGATGTGAACGCGGCACCGGTGTCGATGGCCGACCCCGGCTCGGCCTGAGCCTGCCGGGTCTGTCGATCTCCCTCACCTCGGTGCCGCTGTACGACCACAACGGCACCGAGGCGAGTGATCGGCGTGGCGGGTGCCCAGCGGCCGCTTACTGACGGTTGGGCAGAAGATGCGCGCCGTAGAGCTCGATCCGGGCGAAATTCCGCTCCCGGTCCGGCTGAACGCCGGCCGAATAGGTCAGTGCGTCTCCGTCGTCGTCGAGGCCGTCCTGGGGTAGCCGAACTCCCTCGTCCCGCAACGTGGAGCACACTTGGGTGACGGCAGTCCGTACGCCGTCGGCATCGGTGCCGAATTCGCTCCACAGCCAATTGGGAATCCGATCGGTGTCGCGGTTCGACCATCCCAGCGCAGCCATTGCGCCAAGATCCATTCCTCTCCGGACGATCCGCTCGGCCCGAAAGACCTCACCCGAACCGATGTCGATGCGAGCCAGTCGCGCCGGCCGCTTCGTCGGCTTCAGCAGGACGAATGCCTTGGCATCCATTATCCGAAGATCCCGGATGAGGGCGACGAGCATGTCAGCGAGCGCACTCTCGAAATCGGGCCAGTTCGTCACCACGCGACTGCCCGGAAGGTACAGATCATCGAGATGCCCGGCAGGATCGGGACCGAGCTGAAGCCACGACGGCACCCAGTCCGGGTCGTACGGCCCATCGCCCCACTCGACATACTGCGACCACTGATTCTCGAAATACTCGGTCGACCACACCGCGAACTCGAACCGATCCTCACGCACCTGCACCGAGACGGTGTTGGTATCGGACATGGTGGGGTTGCGCCACCAAGCAAACGGGCCCGCGCCGAACCCGCAGCCACCGATCACCTGCGGATCGGTGCCCAGCACGTGCGCGGTGCACTCCACGAGCCGGTGCCAGCCGCCCGAATCCGCCCGGACGCGATCGCCGCAGTCGTCGAGTACAACGATCCTGAGTGCGAGCACGCGATTGTCCTCAACACACTCCACCGACCCGACGTCGCCCGAATCCGACATCACCGTGCCGGTCCCGGGTTCCCGACGCCAGCGCAGCGTCGTCAGCGCGTCGTCGACCTCGGCGGTGCCCCACCCACCGAAATCGGCCCCCAGCACGCGCTTCAGTGATGCCTCGTAGCCATCCAATTCAATCATCGCAGCCCCCTACCGACGACGTGGGCCATCCCCGACGCCGCTGCCGATCATGGCATGCACGCACCTACGCGAACCTGGCGTCGTCGTTCGCACGAACGAGCGAACAACCGCCCTCCCCGGAACCGGACACGGCCGTCACCAACCCGGCAACGAGCGGACCATCGCGATGATCGCCGCATAGGCTGACGACATGGCCGACCCACAGTCCCCGGAGCAGTCGTCGACGATGGATGTCTTCGGTGAACGCGGCGCGCACGTCCCGGCCCCGGCGACCGTGCACGACGCACTGCCGGACACCCTGCTCCGACGGGTGAAGCAGTACAGTGGCCGGCTGGCCACCGAGGCCGTGCATTCGATGCAGGATCAGCTGCCCTACTTCGGCGATCTCGACGCCGCCCAGCGCGCGAGCGTTCAGCTCGTCGTGCAGACCGCGGTGGTCAACTTCGTCGAGTGGATCCAGGATCCCGAGGGCAACGTCAAGTTCACCGTGCAGGCCTTCCAGATCGTGCCGCAGGACCTGGCCCGACGCATCACGCTGCTGCAGACCGTCGAGATGGTCCGGGTGGCGATGGAGTTCTTCGAGAAGTGGCTGCCGCTGCTCGCCCGCAACGACGCCCAGTTGCGCGCGCTCACCGAGTCGGTGTTGCGGTACGGGCGCGAGATCGGCTTCGCGGCCGCTTCCATCTACGCCTCCGCCGCCGAGTCACGCGGCGCCTGGGACTCCCGGCTGGAGGCGCTGGTGGTGGATGCGGTGGTCCGCGGCGACACGGGTCCGCAGCTACTCTCCCGCGCCGCAGCCCTCAACTGGGATTCGGATGCTCCCGCGACCGTCATCATCGGCACCCCGCCGCCCGAACAGAACGTCTCGGTCCCCCTGGCCATTCACAACACGGCCAAACAGTACGACCGGTCAGCACTGTCGGTGGTGCAGGGCAGTTATCTCGTCGCGATCGTCAGTGGCGCGATCAAGCCGACCGAGAAGTTCGTCGGAGCGCTGCTCGATCATTTCGCCGACGCCCCGGTGGTCATCGGTCCGACCATGCCCAATCTGGGCAGCGCCCATGCCAGTTCCAGTGAAGCGATGGCCGGGATGGAGGCCGTCGTGGGCTGGCCCAGTGCACCGCGCCCGGTACACAGCCTCGAATTGCTGCCCGAACGCGCCCTCAACGGTGACGAATCGGCGATGACCGCACTGATCGAATCACTGGTCCGGCCACTCGCCCAGGGCGGCAGCACACTCAGTAGCACACTCGAGGCCTACCTCGACTCAGGCGGCTCCGTTGAATCCTGCGCCCGCATACTGTTCATACATCCAAATACTGTTCGATACCGACTAAAGAAAATTTCGGAAATCACACGACGTGACCCAACTAACCCTCGGGACGCCTATGTCCTCCGAATTGCCGCCACAGTGGGTCGACTGACACACTTCCGACACGAAACGTCATCACAAACCACATAGGCACCACCAGCCTCTCAGCAAAATTCTTGTTTTCGCAGATGAGAGCCAATAAGACACGGTTCGGTAACGGATCTCAGAGTGATGACAAACCAGGTGGCCCTGGGATCACCTTTGTGGGAACCCTACAAATCCGCCCGGAAAGGTTCATCGTTATCAACACCCACAAAGGGCACGCTGAGGGTGTTCTCTGGTCACGTGCTTTCGATGCTTGCGCCCGGACAGGGTTCCCAGACCCCCGGAATGCTCACGCCCTGGCTGAGCCTTCCCGGTACTCGCGACCAGCTCGCGACGTGGTCGAAGCTGACCCAGCTCGACCTGGAACGCCTCGGTACGACCGCCACGGCCGAGGAGATCACCGACACCGCGGTGACCCAGCCGCTGGTCGTCGCCACCGCGTTGCTGGCCTATGACGAGTTCACCAAATCGTCGGAACTGCCCGCCGACACCGTTGTCGCAGGTCATTCGGTCGGCGAACTCGCGGCCGCCGCGATCACCGGCGTCATCAGTGCCGACGAAGCGGTCACCCTGGCCGCCATCCGCGGCCGTGAGATGGCCCGTGCCTGCGCGCTGGAGCCGACCACGATGGCCGCCGTCCTCGGCGGTGACGAAGAAGCCGTGCTGGCGCGCCTCGCCGAACTCGACCTCGCCCCCGCCAACCGCAACGCGGCAGGCCAGATCGTCGCCGCCGGTTCGGTCGCGGCGATCGACGAACTGATCGCCACTCCCCCGGAGAAGGCCCGTATCCGCAAGCTCGCGGTCGCCGGCGCCTTCCACACCCGCTACATGGCCCCGGCGCAGGACGCCGTCGCCGCCGCGGCCGCCGCGATCACCCCGAACGACCCCAATCGGACGCTGTTGTCGAATTCCGACGGCCAACCTGTAACGAATGGCGCCGACGCACTGACAAAACTAGTGGCGCAGGTGACCAGTCCGGTCCGGTGGGATCTGTGCTCGGCGTATCTGCGTGACCACGGAGTCAGCGCTCTCGTCGAGCTACCCCCGGCGGGAACGCTGGTCGGGATTGCGAAACGCGAGCTCAAGGGCACACCGGCACTGGCGTGCAAGGAACCCGAGGACATCGCGAAGATCACCGAACTTGGATAGCGGTCACGGCCTGGCCGTGATCCCCGGAGGACCGGCCAGCACGTGGCCGGTTTGTCCAAGCGAACTGAGCATTGCCGCCCAGTTCGCTTCCGGAGCGAAAAACCCCACAAGTCACATCAAGAAGGGAACCACACAGTGGCTGCCACCCAGGAACAACTCATCGCCGGTATCGCCGAGATCATCGAGGAAGTCACCGGCATCGAGCCGTCCGAGGTGACCATGGAGAAGTCGTTCGTCGACGACCTCGACATCGACTCGCTGTCGATGGTGGAGATCGCCGTGCAGACCGAGGACAAGTACGGCGTGAAGATCCCCGATGAGGATCTCGCCGGCCTCCGCACCGTCGGTGACGCCGTCACCTACATCCAGAAGCTCGAGTCGGAGAACCCCGAGGCCGCAGCTGCCATCGCGGCGCAGGTCGAGGCAGACAAGAACTCGTGAGCTCCCCCTCCCTGCGCGAATACTCCACGCTGGGCGGGAACTTCCCGAGCGTGGTGGTCACCGGTATGGTGGCCACCACCTCGCTGGGCGAAGACCTCGACAGCACGTGGAAGGGCCTCCTCGCGGGTCAGACGGGTATCCGCACGCTGACCGACGACTTCGTCACCAAGTTCGGTGAGCTGCCCTGCCGTATCGGCGGCCGGCTGCTCAAGGACCCGGCCGAAGAGGTCACCCGCGTCGAGGCGCGTCGTATGGCCTACGTCGAGCGCATCGCCCATGTCATGAGCAAGCGCCTCTGGGCGCAGGCCGGCGAGCCCGAGGTCGATCCGGACCGTCTGGCCGTCGTCCTCGGCACCGGACAGGGTGGCGGCGACGCCATGGTCGACGCCGTCAAGGCGATCGAGGAGTCCGGCAACTACCGCAAGGTCTCGCCGCTGGCCGTCTCGATGGCCATGCCCAACGGCCCGGCTGCCGTGGTCGGTCTCAACATCGGCGCCCGCGCCGGTGTGATCACCCCGGTCTCGGCCTGCTCGTCGGGCGCGGAAGCAATCGCGCACGCGTGGCGCCACATCGTCTTCGGTGACGCCGACATGGTCGTCACCGGCGGCGTGGAAGGCCACATCGACGCGATTCCGATCGCGGCGTTCTCGATGATGCGTGCGATGAGCACCCGCAACGACGATCCGGCGGGCGCCTCGCGTCCGTTCGACAAGGATCGTGACGGCTTCGTCTTCGGCGAGGCAGCTGCCATGCTCATCCTCGAACGCGAGGAGCACGCCAAGGCTCGCGGTGCGCACATCCACGCACGTGTCCTCGGTGCCGGTATCACCTCCGATGGTTTCCATCTGGTGGCCCCGGATCCGAGCGGACAGGGCAACGCCCGCGCGATGACCCGCGCACTTCAGACCGCCGGCCTCACCAAGGCCGACATCACGCACATCAATGCGCATGCGACGTCGACCCCCATCGGCGACACCGCCGAGGCCGCGGGTATCAACGCGGCGATCGGCCAGCATGCGGCGGTCTACGCCCCCAAGTCGGCCCTCGGACATTCCATTGGCGCGGTCGGGGCGCTGGAGTCCGTTTTGACGGTCAAGTCGGTTGAGGAAGGCGTCATCCCGCCGACCCTCAACCTGGAGAATCAGGATCCGGAGTGCGACCTAGACGTCGTCGCCGGTGAGGCTCGATATGGACAGATCGATTACGCACTGAACAACTCGTTCGGTTTCGGTGGGCACAACGTGGCGCTCGCCTTCGGTCGCTACTGAAATCCCCCCACACCCCCGACACCCACTCAGGAGACAGCGATGACCACATTGGCTCCCATCACCGGCCGTGAGGAAGCTGCGGATCCCCGCGATCCGCTGTTGCGGTTGACCAACTTCTTCGACGAAGGAACGATGTCGCTGCTGCATGCACGCGACAAGTCCGGCGTGCAGGCCGCCATCGGCCTGGTCAACGGCGTTCGCACCGTCTCTTACTGCACCGACGGCACCGTGATGGGTGGCGCCATGGGTGTCGTGGGGTGTGCCCACATCGTCAACGCCATCGACACCGCCATCACCGAACAGGCGCCGGTCATCGGCATCTGGCACTCCGGTGGTGCACGGCTGGCCGAGGGCGTCGAGGCCCTGCACGCGGTGGGCCAGGTCTTCGAGGCCATGGTCCGCGCGTCGGGCTACATCCCGCAGATCTCGGTCGTGGTCGGCTTCGCCGCCGGCGGTGCCGCCTACGGCCCCGCCCTCACCGACGTGGTGATCATGGCCCCGGCCGGCCGGGTCTTCGTGACCGGACCGGATGTAGTGCGCAGCGTCACCGGTGAGGACGTCGACATGGAGTCGCTCGGCGGCCCGGTCACCCACGGCAAGAAGTCCGGCGTGTGCCACATCATCGCCGACTCCGAGCCCGACGCCCTGTGGCGTGCTCGCCGACTGGTGTCGACGTTCAACCAGCAGGGTCACTTCAACCGTGAGCAGGCCGAGGCCGGCGACACCGATCTCAAGGCCCTGCTGCCGGAATCGAACCGTCGCGCCTACGACGTGCACCCGGTCATCGAACAGCTGCTCGACACCGGTCTGGCCGCCGACGGTGAGACCGAGATCACCAGCTTCGAAGAGCTCCAGGCCAAGTGGGCGCCGAATATCGTCGTCGGCTTCGGTCGTCTGTCCGGTCGCAGCGTCGGCGTCATCGCCAACAACCCGCTGCGTATGGGCGGGTGCCTGAACTCCGAGTCGGCGGAGAAGGCCGCACGCTTCGTGCGCCTGTGCGACGCCTTCGGCATCCCGCTGATCGTCCTGACCGACGTCCCCGGCTACCTGCCCGGTGTCGGTCAGGAATGGAACGGTGTGGTCCGCCGCGGCGCCAAGCTGCTGCACGCCTTCGCCGAGTGCACCGTCCCCCGCGTCACCCTGGTCACCCGCAAGATCTACGGCGGCGCCTACATCGCGATGAACTCGCGTGCCCTGGGTGCCACGGCGGTGTACGCCTGGCCGGGTTCCGAGGTCGCCGTGATGGGCGCCAAGGCGGCGGTCGGCATCCTGCACAAGAAGGCGCTGGCCGCGGCTCCCGACGACGAGCGTGAGGCCCTGCACGAGCGTCTCGCCGTCGAACACGAGGCCATCGCCGGTGGTGTCGGACGCGCACAGTCGATCGGTGTCGTCGACGAGGTCATCGACCCCGCCAAGACCCGTAGCATCATCGCCGAGGCGCTCGCGTCGGCGCCGGCCCGACGCGGCCGACACAAGAACATCCCGTTGTGATCTGACCAGTCAGCTCACACTCCGCCCGCCACGCGATTCATCTTCGCGTGGCGGGCTTTTCGTTGCTGCCGAGTGAGTGCGCCGGCCGGAACGCGGCGGCCACCGATTAGCGCGGCTAATCCGACCGCGTAGCGCCAGACCGTGTTTTTCGGTCCCCCGCCCGAGCACTGTTGAGCGCGTGTCCATCCCAGACCTGTCGACGTCCCGACATGTGGCGCAGCGCTGCCTGCAGGCGGTGGTCGTCATCGCGTTGACCTACTCACTGGTGTTCGTGGTGCTCTATGCGTTGCCAGGTGACCCGATCCGCTCACGGATCGAGAATCCCGACAGTCCCCTGCCACCGGCAGACGCCGATCGTCTGCTGCAGTACTACGGACTCGACCAGAGCCTCATCGAACAGTTCCTCTCCTATACCGGGCGAATCCTCCAGGGAAACTTCGGATACTCGCTGCGAACCGGCCTCCCGGTCGATGAGATGGTGCTCGATGCGTTGCCGTCGACCCTGCAGCTGTCGATCCTGGCGCTGCTACTCTCCGTCGCGCTGTCGACGATCGTCGCGGTGGCCGCGGTCTTCGCCCCGGCCGAATCTCTCCGATCGTTCTTCCATTCACTGCCCGGCCTGTTTCTGTCGGTGCCGACGTTCGTCACCGGACTACTTCTGCTCTACGTCTTCTCCTTCGAACTCGGCTGGGTCTCCAGCGTCCGGGACGAGGGTTTCAAATCCCTGCTGCTACCTGCGATCACGTTGGCGCTCGCCGTCTGCGCGCCGATCGCACAAGTGCTGATCCAGGGACTGGAGAAGGCATCCGGCGCACCGTTCGTCACCAACCTGCGGGCCCAGGGCAACACGACACCGCACATCGTCGGAATCCACGTGTTCAAGAACGCCGCGATCCCGGCTGTCACCCTGCTCGGCCTGACGGCCGCCGAACTGCTGGCTGGTTCGGTGGTCACCGAGATCATCTTCAATCGCCGCGGAATCGGCTGGCAGACAGAGCAAGCCGTCACCTACCAGGACAGTCCGGTAGTGCTTTTCGTCACCGTGCTCGTCGCCGCAGTCTTCACCGTCATCAATCTGGTCACCGACCTTCTGTACCCGCTGATCGACCCCCGAGTGCACCGACAATCCGACGATGTTTCGGCCACCAGGACCTCTCTCCTACGTCGGACGGTGAGCCGAGCATGACGACAACCGACCCGGTCCCGGCATCCGTGCCGGTTGGCATCGATCCTCCGGCGCGCCGACAACTCTGGCGAACGCTACGGGTCGGCGACGTCCTGGCTTTCAGTTGGCTGGCGGCACTGGTGGTCTGCGCGCTGGTCCCCGAACTCGTCAGCTACGCCGATCCGCTTGAGCCGGTAGGCAAGTCATTTCAACCGGCGTCCGCCGACTTCTGGCTCGGCACCGACTACCTCGGACGCGACTTGTTCGCCCGCATCGTGCACGGCACCAGTCGCACACTCGCTGGTTCACTCATCGCCGTCAGCATCGGATTGGCAGTCGGCGTCCTGCTGGGGCTGGTGAGCGCCTACTTCGGCCGGTTGACCGACAGCATCGTCGGACGGCTCGTCGACGTTCTGTTGTCGATTCCCGGCCTCCTGCTCTCGATGGTCGTGGTCGTCGCCCTCGGTTTCGGTCAGTTCAGCGCGGCGATCGCCGTCGGGGTAGCCAACGTCGCGACGTTCGCACGACTGATGCGATCGGAGGTACTTACCGTCCGGAACCTTCAGTTCGTCGAAGCCGCTTCGCATCTCGGAGCCGGACGGTTCCGAGTCCTTGTCCGCCATGTACTTCCCAACTCGTATGGATCTGTGTTGGCCCTCGCCGCACTGCAGTTCGGCCTGGCAATCCTCTGGATCGCATCGCTGAGCTACCTGGGATATGGCGTTCCCCCACCCGAACCGGAATGGGGCCGCCTCGTGTCGGAGGGCCGAAAGTACATCATCGCGTCGCCTGGCCTGCTCATCTATCCGGCCGCGGCAATCGTGTTGTCCGTCCTGTCGGTCAGTCGGGTCAATCAATACATACGAAGGAGAATCGGCTGATGGCCGCGCCAACCGGGACCGACCACGCCCCAGTCCTGCTCGACGTGCGCGCATTGCGCGTCGGCTACCGCAGGCGCCACCACCACGACGTCACTCCCGTCGTCCACGATGTTTCCTTTTCGATCGCGGCCGGTCGCACAGTCGCACTCATCGGCCAATCGGGATCGGGTAAGAGCACGATCGCGCAGGCACTCGCCGGCCTGCTGCCACCGAATGGTCGCGTACTGTCCGGTGACGCGACCTTCGGCCAGACCTCGATCACCGATCTGCGGCCCCGCGAGTGTCGAACGCTGCGCGGCACGACGATCGCGCATATCCCGCAGGACCCGCTGGGTTCACTCGACCCGTTGAGCAAAGTCGGCGCATTCGTCGCCCGCTCGCTGATCCTGCATCGAGGACTGAACAAACGAGAAGCCCGCTCCGCCACCATCGAACTGCTCGATCGAGTGGGACTGCCGGACGCTCGAACCAAAGCCTCCGCCTATCCGCACGAGTTGTCGGGCGGCCAGCTCCAGCGAGTCATCATCGCGGCGGCGATTGCGGGCAATCCCCGGCTTCTGATCGCCGATGAACCGACGTCCGCCCTGGACGTCTCGGTCCAAGCCGTCATCCTGGACCTCATCGATGAGCTACAGGCCGAGTTGGACCTCGGCGTACTCCTCATCACCCACGATCTCGGTGTCGCGCGAGACCGCAGCGATTCCGTCGTCGTGCTGAACAACGGCCGTGTGGAGGAAGCCGGCCCGACGCGGGAGGTGCTCGCTGCCCCGAGTGCGGCCTATACCCGCGGGCTTCTGGCCGACGCGCCGACGATGGATACGCGAAGAATCCGGCAGACCGACGTGCTCGACGAGTCAGAATCCGCTCCGGCGATCACCATTGCCGATCTCACCAAGACCTATCGGCGCCGCGATTCCGCACAACCTCCCGCCGCGGCGATCGCCGACTTGAACCTCACCATCGGAGACGGAAGCGTCCACGCGATCGTCGGCGAGTCGGGATCCGGAAAGACGACCCTGGCAAGGGTTCTCGCAGGTCTTTCCCCCTTCGAGCAGGGGGTGGTTCGAGTCTACGACCGCACGCTGCCCCATCACCCAGGCGAGTACAACGCCAACGCCCGCCAACTCCAACTCGTCTATCAGAATCCGATGGCTGCGCTGGACCCACGCCTGACCGTTGCGCAACTCATCGGCGAACCCATCGAGATCCACCGACTCCACGCGCGCACCGAACGCCTTGAGGCGACCCGACATGCGCTCGCCCAGGTCGGCCTGGATGACACCTACCTCAAGCGGCGGCCGGCCGAGTTGTCCGGCGGCCAACGACAGCGGGTTGCCATCGCTCGTGCGCTCGTCCTGACGCCGAAGATCCTCATCCTCGACGAACCGACGTCCGCGCTCGACGTCTCCGCACAGGCTCGGATCGTCGACCTGCTGCTCGATCTGCGCGAACGGCACCAGCTCACCTACGTTTTCATCTCGCATGATCTCGGCTTGGTCGCCCGATTGGCTACCCACGTTTCCGTGCTGCGCCAGGGGCGTCTCGTCGAATCCGGCTCCGCCACCGATGTTCTCACCGCTCCCGCCACCAGCTATACCACCCGGCTTCTCGAGGCGATCCCCGGCAGCGGACCCGCTCGCGGCCGCCCTGATCGCGGCGGCCGACATGCCGCGACTCCCCTCCCAGCGGCATACGCGTTGTCCCGCTGACACATCGGCCCACCGACCACTCCGATCATCCCCTGCCACTGTCGCGACCTCGACTGCGACGACCGGCTTCCCCACAGAGAGGAACAGTTTCAGTGCCACTACGGAGGCTTCGACCCATCCTTGTCGCCGCGGCGGCTGCGGTCATGCTGGTGACAGCGTGCGGAACCGCACCGACGGAAGAGGCCGGCGGTGACGAGGGGCCGCCGGTTCGCGGTGGACACCTCACCTACCTCGACTACCAGCCACTCAAGTCGTTTCAGCTCTCCGACCTGAACTGGTACCAGGCACAGCCCATCGCGAACAATGTGTTCGATCGGCTCGTCTTCCGCCCCCCGTCGGGCACCGAGATCAAACCTTGGATCGCCACGTCGTGGACGACCAGCGAGGACGGCCGACGCTACACCTTCACGCTCCGCGACGGTGTCACCTACAGCGATGGCACGCCACTGGATGCCGAGAACGTCAAGCAAAACTTCGAGTTCCGTGCATTCGGCGACGACAAGGGCAACGTCAAACACTCCGCGTGGCCCGAGGTGGCCGCCATCTCCGCGGACAACGCCAAACGATCGGTCACCGTCGAACTCACCCGGCCGTACCCGTACTTCTTGACGACGCTGAGCGACGCGTCGGCCTCCGGGCTCGCGGCTTCCAGCTACTTCGCCAAGGATGCTCGCGGACAGAACCTCGCGACCAGCCTGGTCGGCAGCGGTCCGTTCGTCATCGAATCGGGCACCCTCGACGAGGTCAAACTGGTTCGACGACCCGGCTACGCCTGGGCCCCGGCGGGTGTGACCAACCAGGGCGAGGCATATCTCGACTCGTTCAGCACCATCGGCGTCACCGAGGACAGCGTCCGGCTCGGTTCCCTGTCCTCGGATCAGGGCGACCTCATCCACTACGTGGAGCCGAGCTCACAACGCGTCGCGGAGGCACAGGGGCTGCGACTGATCACTCAGTCCTACGCGGATCAGGGCACCTATCTTCTCGTTCAGCGAAGCAGCGCACCGCATCTCGGCGATGTACGAGTACGACAGGCAATCACCTACGCGGTCGACAAGCAGAAGTTGATCGACACGGTGTACGCACCGAACTACCGGGCGGCAACCGGACTCTTCGGAAGCGGCGGGCAAGATTTCGTCGATCAGAGCGACAAGGTCAGCTACCAGCCGGAGCGCGCGAATCAACTGCTCGATCAGGCCGGCTGGCGGCGCGGTGACGATGGCATCCGCGTGAAGGACGGACAACGACTGAAGCTGGTCGCATTGATCGACGTCTATACGGTCGGCGCCCCGTCGACTTTCGAGTACCTGCAGCAGCAACTCAAACAAGCCGGCATCGAAGTCGTCTTGCGGCAGGTCGATTGGGCCGACTACCCGAATGCGGCGAAGAGTCCGGATGTGGGTCTGATCTATCAGAGCGTCAACCACGAGGCCGCATGGTCGTTGGCGAATGCGATCCGGGCCGACGGAGCCGATACGTTCAAACTCAAAGGCAGCGACGCTCAGCTGGAGACGTTGACCCGCAGCGTTCTCTACGGCAATCCGAAGACCGAGAACGAGCGGCGCAGCGCAGCTGTTGCACTGTCCCAGTACGTGATCGACAACGCCTACGTACTGCCGCTGACCGAACGGACACAGACATTCGTCTCCAACTCGAAGGTCCACGGTTTCACTCAGACACAAGGGCATCCGTGGCTCTACCTCACCTGGAAGAACCAGTAGCGAGATGGGTGACAATCGACGACACCTTCATCTGGGTTTGAACGCGCCGGGTCTCGGCACCTACCGGTCGGCCTGGCGCCGCCCGGACGTGGACCCGGCGGGGCCCGCCACCGGCGAGTTCTACATACGACTCGCGCAGGAAGCCGAACGCGGTCTGTTCGACGCCTTCTTCCTCGCCGATCAGCAGGCACTCGATCCTGATTGGCAGACCAACTCCGGGGCGGCGCGTCTGGATCCGGTCATCGCGCTGACCGCCGCGGCCGCACATACCCGGTCGATCGGGCTGGTGGCGACCGTCTCGACCACGTGGCACCATCCCTACAACCTGGCCCGCTCCATTCAGAGCCTCGATCGGGTGTCCCATGGCCGAGCGGGGTGGAACATCGTCACCAACCACAACCCGCGGATCGCGGCCAACTTCGGACTCGACTCGATCCCCGAGAAGGCCGAACGTTATGCCCGCGCAGCGGAGTTCGCCGACGTGGTGGAGTCACTGTGGCGGACATGGACACCGGACGCGATCGTCGCGGACAAGGCCACCGGTGTGTTCGCGACCGTTGGGTCGGTCACCGAGACCGCGCATGACGGCGAGTTCTTCCGGGTCCACGGCGGTTCGACGGTGCCACCGTCGGAGCAAGGACTACCGGTGGTCTTCCAAGCCGGGGCGTCGTCCGGCGGCTTGGAGCTGGCCAATCGCCACGCCGATGCGGTGTTCGTGTCGGCGATGACTCTGGACGCGGCGCGCGACTACCGGCAGCGTCTGGCCGGGCATGCATCCGCCCGCGCGCCGGGACGCCATCCGGTGATCGTCCTGCCGGGTGCCGCACTGACCTTGGCCTCGACCGATGCGGAGGCGAGCAGGCGGCGAGCGACGCTCGACGATATCGACGGCTCGTTGAGCAGCCGCCAGTACATCGCCGGGCGACTGGGCCTGGACCCCGACGATCTGCACCCCGACCAGCCACTTCCGTTGCATCGGGTCGACCTCGATGAGCGCGCGAAGGTCAACTCGGAGGGATTCATCCGTTCCATCGTCGCCCTCGCCGAATCGGGTCGACCGCTGCGTGAACTGCTGCGCGACGGCACCGGGCACCTCACCGTCGTCGGGTCACCGAAGACGGTGGCCGACACCTTCGAACGGTGGTTCGCGACGGGCCTGGTCGACGGCTTCAACCTGATGCTCGATGTCATCGAGGAGAGCCTGCCGCTCTTCGTCGAGGAGGTTGTACCCATTCTGCAGGAGCGCGGAATCTACCGCCGCAAGTACGAGGGCACCACCCTGCGCGACCACCTGGGACTGCCCCGGCCCCACTGGTGATCGTCCCCACCCCCCACGAGCAAGGAGTTTCGATGCCCAACCAGCAGTTGACCGATCGACCGCAGGTGCGGCCACCGTCGGCCCACTCCCCCGAGTTGGCCGCGGTGATCGCGCAGATCGCCGAGGACGCTGTCCGCCGTCGTGCCGCGGGTGGCGGCCGACCGGATCTGGCGCTCGCCCTGGTGCGGGCGCATCGTCTGGGCGCGGTACGGGTACCGACGGAGTTGGGCGGCGGCGGATACACCAAACGCGAGTTCTACGAGCTCGTCATCCGTCTGGGTCAGGCCGACCCCGACGTCCCCCACATCCTGCGGGTCCACTGGGGCTTCACCGAGGACCGAATCCGGTTGCGCCACCACGACCGAGACGGTCAGTGGCTCGCCGACATCGTCGGCGGCGTCATCTTCGGCGGGTCCAACACCGAGCTCAACGACCGGACCGTCGGCGTGCGCGACTTCGAGACCCGGCTGACCCCGGATGGTGACGGCTATCGTCTCAGCGGCCGCAAGTTCTACAGCACCGGCAGTCTGTACGCGGACATCCTGCGCATCGGCGTGAACGATCCCGACGGTGAACAGGTCGTCGCGGTCTTCCCCGCCGACCGTGCCGGTGTCGAACTGCTCGATGATTGGGATGGCTTCGGACAGGCCGAAACTGGCAGTGGTACAACCGTATTGACCGAGGTTCGGGTCGAGGCCGACGAGGTGATCCCCTTCGATCCGGGCGCGGGCGGGCGACCCCGGCAGTCGCAGCCGCAATTGCTGCTGCACGCGATCGCCGCGGGCATCCTGCGCTCGGTCGCCGACGATGCAGCCGCCTTGTTGCGCTCGCGCAGACGCACGTTCAGTTGGGCGGTCAGCGAGACACCGACATCGGATCCTCAGCTGCTGGAGATCATCGGCAATCTCGTCTCGGCCGCCTTCGTCGCCGAATCCACGGTGCTGGCGGCCGCCGATGCCCAGGATCGTGCCGCCGCCTTCGCGTTTGCCCACGGCGAGGTCGACGAGTCACTCGAGGAGCACGCGTCCCTGTTGGCCGCCAAGACCAAAGTGGGTGTCGAGGGTTTGGCACTGAAGGCTGCCGGCGACCTGTTCGCGGTGAGCGGAGCCTCCGCCACGCGGGCCTCGGCACATCTCGATCGCCACTGGCGCAATCTCCGAACCCTGTTCTCGCACAATCCGACGCCGTACAAGGCGCGGTCGATCGGCGACCACTTCGTCAACGGCACCTCGCTACCGCTCAACGGCTTCTTCTGACCGCCGCACGGACGCAACTCGGCCCCGGCAGTGTTCTACCGGGGCCGAATCTGGTGGCGACGGTACGCAACCGTCGGATGATGTCGGGCGTGGACTATCCCACGCGTTGCTGCAGCCAGGTGACCTCGGCCCCCGCGCCGCCCATGCGGTAATCCTCCAGCGCGGCATCCCAAGCGGTGCCGAGTGCGGCTTCCAGTTCGCCGGCCAGGCCGGCGCTGTCGGGCTGGGATTCGATCAGCGCGCGCAACTGCATCTCGCCGATCACCACGTCGCCGCTGGCGCTGGTCGAGCCGCGCCAGAGCCCGAGGCCCGGCACATAGCTGAACCGCTCACCGTCGACTCCCTCACTGGGATTCTCGGTGACCTCGAAGCGCAGCGCCGACCACTCGCGCAATGCGGTGACCAGCCGTGCGGCCGTGCCGACCGGGCCGGCCCAGTCAACGGTCGCACGTTGCATCCCGGGGTCGGCCTCTTGCGCGGACCACTTCAGGTTGGCCCGCGCATTCAGCGTCGACGACAGCGCCCACTCGACATGCGGGCACAGCGCCACCGGCGCTGAGTGGATGTACACCACTCCAGTCGTCATGTCCGCAAACTGATGTAGATTGCGCACCTTGTTCACCTCCGGTTATCGACGAGGAACGTCTTCCCCAACACACCTCGCGACACCGGATATCACATTGTTGTTGTTTATTGTGCCCCACGTGGCCCGTGTTGCGCCAGTATTCTCACGATTCTTGTGAGGTAGCTGTCATTCGTGGGGCCGAAGTGCCGCGACGAGGGTGTCGTTGAACTCGCTCCACAGCGGCTTCGCCCATGCCCCGAATGCCCGGTCGGTGAGCACCACGCACGCGGCATCCAGTTCTGGGTCTACCCACAGGAAGGTGCCCGCCTGGCCGAAGTGTCCGAAGGTCCGCGGCGAGTTTGTCGAGCCGGTCCAGTGCGGTGCCTTGTGCGCCCGGATCTCGAAGCCCAGTCCCCAATCGTTCGGGCGATGCCTGCCGTAGCCGGGGACGAAACCGTCGAGGCCGGGAAACCACACCCGGGTGGCGTCGGCGAGGGTCGCGGGCGCCAGCAGCGTCGGCGACAGCAACTCGGCCGCGAACCGCGCGAGGTCGCCTGCGCTCGCCCGGGCGCCGTGCCCGGCCGGTCCCGCCAGTTCGGTGTGCGACATCCCCAACGGCGCGGCCACCGCATCGGCGAGGTAGTCCGCGAAACCGATCTCGGTGGCCGCCTCGACCGTCGCGGCCAGTGTTTCGAAGCCGGCGCTGGAATAGATCCGACGCTCCCCCACGCCTGCCTCGACGTCATCCCCGGTGAACGCGAGCCCCGATGCGTGGGCGAGCAGATGGGCGACGGTGGCACCGGGCGGACCGGCCGGATCGTCGAGTTCGACGGCACCTTCCTCCACCGCGACGAGAACCGCCTCGGCAACCAGAAGTTTGGTCACCGAGGCGAGTTCGTAGACGCGATCGGGGTCGCCGAAGTTCTCGACGACCCCGTCACGCGTGAGGACGACCGCCGACACGTGGTCGACCGGCCAGGTGGTCAGCGAATCGAGAATCGGCACGTTCTCAGACGTTACCGCCTCACCGCTGGCCGACGGCGGCGCCGAGCGTGGTCGGCGCCGTTCCGACGTCGTCGGTCACCAATCCTCTTCGGTGTAGCGGATGACGCCGCGAATGTTCCGGCCGTCCAGCATGTCCTGGTAGCCCTCGTTGATCTGGTCCAGCCGGTACTGGCGGGTGATCATGTCGGCGATGTTCAGTTTGCCGATCTTGTACATCGACAGCAGCTTCGGGATATCCAGTTTCGGGTTGGCGCCGCCGAAGATCGATCCCTGCAGGTTCTTCTGCAGCAGGGTGAGCATCGCCAGGTTCAGTGTCACCTCGGTCTCCATCATGTTGCCCATACCGGTCAGCACGCAGGTGCCCGCCTTGGCGGTGATGGACATCCAGGTGTCGACGTCCTTGCCGTGCACCTCGCCGACGGTGACGATGACCTTCTGGCACATACCCCATTCGGTGGCGTTGCCGATCTCGTTCATCGCCTCCTCGACCGAGGCGAAGACGTGGGTGGCACCGAACTTCAGGGCCTGCTCACGCTTCCATTCGACCGGGTCGATGGCGAAGACGTTGCGCGCACCGGCGATGACCGCACCCTGCAGGGCCGCGGTGCCGACGCCGCCGACGCCGATGATGGCGACATCCTCACCCGGGCGCACGTCACCGCTGCGGGTCGACGATCCGTAGCCGGTGGGGATGCCGCAGCCGCAGAGCGCGGCGACCTCGAACGGGATCTCCTTGTCGATCTTCACCGCCGACGCCTCGTGCACGACCATGTACGGCGAGAAGGTCCCGAGCAGCGTCATCGGGTAGACGTTCTCCCCGCCGGCGGTGTGGATCCGGAAGGTGTGGTCGGAGACGGCTTCACCCTGCAGGAGCATGGCGCCGAAGTCACACAGGTTGGCGATACCGGCCTGACAGGACTTGCACTTGCCACAGGACGGGATGAACGACAGGACGACGTGATCCCCGACCTCGAAGTCGGTCACACCCTCACCGACCTGCTCGATGACACCGGCACCCTCGTGGCCGCCGAGGATCGGGAACCCGCCCATCGGAATACCACCGGTGACCAGGTGGTGGTCGGAGTGGCACATGCCGGCGGCTTCCATCCGGATCTTGATCTCGTGAGCCTTGGGATCACCGATCTCGATCTCTTCGATCGCCCACGGCTGGTTGAGTTCCCGCAGCAATGCACCCTTGGTCTTCACTTCACATCCTCCATTCGACGCGGCGTTCCGAAATGCCGCCGCTCTCCCCGCCCGCAGTGGCGTCGTTGTTGTGACAGTAGTCACTGAACCACAAAAGTGAAACGTGTTCTACCCCGCCCCCCGGTTTCCTTCACCGCGCCGAGCTCGGTCACTTCCACCCCAACGCAGCACGACCTGGACGCCGGTGTCGGCGCCCAGGTCGCGTGGGTCTGTCCTGCGGAAATACTCCGCGCGCGGGGTCTAGTGCAGACCCTGATCCTTGCTGCCGTAGGTGGCGCGCAGACTCGGCTTGACCACCTTGCCGCCGGCATTGCGGGGCAGTTCGTCGACGATGACGATGTCCTTCGGATGCTTGAACCGCGCGAGGTTCTCGTTCAGGTAGGGCTCAAGGTCCTCGAGCGTCAAGTCGTCGACGCCTGCGGCAAGTACGACGACGGCGACGGGGACCTCGCCCCACTTCTCATGCGCCCGGCCGATGATCGCGGCCTCGACGATCTTGTCGTGGCCGAACAGGACGTTCTCGACCTCGGCGCAGTAGATGTTCTCGCCGCCGGAGATGATCATGTCCTTCGCGCGGTCGACGACGTAGATGAAACCTTCGTCATCCTGACGGACGAGGTCACCGCTGTGGAACCAGCCGCCGTGGAAGGCGTCCGCGGTGCCCTGCGGGTTCTGCCAGTAGCCCGACATCATGTTCGGTCCGCGGTAGACGATCTCGCCGACCTGACCGACCGGGACGTCGTTCATCTCGGGATCGACGATGCGCGCGGTCACGGCGGGCACCACCTTTCCGATGGAGCCGATCTTGCGCAGCGCGTCCTTGCCCTCCAGGACACAGGTGATCGGCGACATCTCGGTCTGGCCGAAGACGGCGACGTTGAGTGCCTCGGGGAAGGTCTCGTTCATGGCGTTGAGCACCGTGTCCGACGCCGGGGCCGCACCCCAGCTGATGACGCGCAGGTTGAGCTTGCGTGGCTTGGCCTGCTGGGCGGCACAGACAGCCTGCCACTGGGCGGGGACCAGGAAGATCGACGTGGTGCCCTCGGTCTCCAGGGTGTCGAGCATGTCGTTGGGGTCGAAGGCGCCCAGCGGGTGGATCACCGACAGCGCGCCCATATAGAACAGCGGTGCCATCGCGCCGAGGCCCGCGATGTGGAACATCGGCGCCACACAGGAACCGATGTCGTCGGACCGGGTGTGCAGCGCCTGCATGCAGGTTACCGCCTGCGCCTGGATGTTCTGGTGGGACAGCATGGCGCCCTTGGGCTTTCCGGTGGTGCCCGAGGTGTACATGATGAGCGCGGTGTGTTCTTCGGGGACGTCGACCTCGGGCAGGTCCGAGGAATCCTCGGCGACCAGTTCCTCGAATTTGAGGTGTGCCGCGTTGCCGGTGTCACCGATGACGATGGTGTGTTCGATCTTGCCGGTGGAGGCGGCGACCGCGTCGGCCAGCGGAGCCAGCAGGCTCTCGGTGACGATGACCTTGGCGCCACTGTCCTCGACCAGGAAGGCGATCTCGGCCGGGCTCATGCGGACGTTGACCGGAACCGGGATGGCGCCGATCAGGTTGGCGCCGAGGGTCGCTTCGACATACTCGCTGCGGTTGAGCAGCACGAGCAGGATGCGGTCGCCGAACTGGACGCCCCGACGACTCAGGGCCGCGGCGAAGCCACGCGAACGCTCCTCCAGAGCACTCCAGGTGGTGACGCTGCCCAGGAACTTCAGGGCCGCACCGTCCGGGTTCTGGAAGGCGTGACGCCGAACCTGATTGTTCCAGTGATTGCGCCGTGAACGCAGCGGTTCGGTGGTCAGGTCGCTGCTCGGATCGAGGGTGGCGGTCATGGATTGTGTCTCCTTGATCTACTTCTCAGGTCTGAAGGTGTTGTGCCCCAGCGTTGTCTGGTCACAGTGGATGAATCGGTGGTCTGGCCGGGAGTCAGCGTGATTCGCCGGTGAACGCCGCCAGCGCAGCCTGAAACTCGGACGATTGCAACAGTTGGGTCTGGCCGTCGAGCTCGCGTTCGAGTGCGGCTTCGAAGCCGTCCAGCGAATGCGCGTCGAGCGCAGCCTTGGTCAGGCGCAGTGCCGACACACTCTTACCCGCGAGATTCGCCGCGGACTTCTCGACGACCGCATCCAGCTCGGCGCGGTCGGCGACCACCGCGTTGACCAGACCGGACGCGAACGCCTCTGGGGCACGCAGCTTCTCGCCGAGCAAGGCCATCGCATTGGAGCGGGCGCGGCCCACCGACGTGGCCACCGACATCGAGGCGCCACCGTCGGGCATCAGGCCGATGTTGATGAAGGCGAGCAGGAAGTAGGAGCGCTCAGTGGCGTAGATCAGGTCGGCGGCGAAGGCCAGTGAGGCGCCGATGCCAGCGGCGGCGCCGTCGACCGATGCGATCACCGGCACCGGGACCGCCCGCACCGCGCGTGCGAGTTCGGAGCCCGAGGAGATGACGCTGCGCGCCTGCGCGGCGGTCAGTCCGGCGTCGCTCCCGCCGGTGGCGTTGGCCGCGGAGCGGGCCGCGAGGTCGGCGACGTCCGCACCGGTGCTGAAATTGCCCCCGGCACCGTCGATGACGACGGCCCGGATGTCGTCGCGGGCCGAGAACTCGGCGAGACTCGCCTTGATCGCCTCGGACGCCGCGCCGTTGAGCGCGTTCATCCGCTCCGGGCGCGAGATCGTCAGCCGCGCGATGCCGCGGTCGTCAATCGACGCGGTGACGCCACCTCGCTCCGCATCACCGTTCAGCGCAGCGCTCACAGCTCTCCCCTCCCACGACCCGGCAGCCCCGGCTGTGACCACGTAGACACAACCTCATGATTCCGTCCCATCACCACACAGTACTAGCACAGTGCGACGCAGATCACGCGAATCCCCATTAACTTAGCACGGTCGATGTCCGTTTTTAACTGGCATTTTCCCGAATGAGTACTGAAAGGTGAATGCGAACCTCGCACCCGGTTATGGTGAATCGCCATGACTGCGCACACCGACACGCCACCACCCGAGGGCACCGCACCCGGGCATCGCCGCCCCGCGGATCGGCGACAGCAGATCATCTCCGCCGCCGCGAAAGCATTCAGCGCGAGCAGCTACCACTCCGTCCGGCTCGAAGACATCGCCGAGGCCGTGGGGATGTCCGCCCCGGCCCTGTATCGACACTTCCCGACCAAGTACGCACTGTTCGCGGAGACGACCACCTACCTGGCCAATGCCCTCGTCGCAGCCATCGCGGACATCGAGCCGGGTTGCCCGGACGAACTCGACGCACTCCTCGCAGCCATCACCGCAGCCTCGATCGAGAACCGCCGCACCGGACGGCTGTACCGCTGGGAGTCGCGCTACCTCGAACCGGCCGACGCAGCCGTGGTCCGCGACGCCGTCGTCGGCCAGCACCGGCGGGTCCGCAGCGCGCTCCTCGCCAGGCGCCCCGAGCTCTCTCGAACCGACGCGAATGTGATCACTGCCGCGATGATCAGCGTCATGGCCAGCCCGTTGACCCATCGAGTCACCCTCGCCCATCGCGAGATCCAGTCGTTGATCACCGATACCGCACTCTCCCTGATCGATGTCGAACTGCCCGACACCGCCGCCCCGACGCCGGCGCAGCCCACGAGCGGACTGGTTCCGGCCGCCAAACGCGAGCAGTTGCTGTCCGAGTCGATCAACCTGTTCGCCGCCCGCGGCTTCCGCGACGTGACGATCGAGGAGATCGGTGCGGCCGTCGGCATGCCGGCTTCCGGCGTCTACCGCCACTTCTCGTCGAAGACCGCAATCCTGGAAGCCGCTTTCTGGCGCGCCACCGATCGCTTCACGTCGTCGATCGCCGATGCCCTCGCGGCCTCCACCACACCGCGCGAGGCGATCAGCCAGCTGATCACCCGATATGTCCAATTATCCTGTGACAGCATCGAACTCATCACGGTGTATGTCACCGAGATCGGCCATGTCAGCCCGCGTCAGCAGACCGCACTCCGAAATCAGCAGCGCATCACGGTGGAGGAATGGGCGACCTGGGTCGGGCGCGAGCGACCCGACATCTCGCCAACGCGCGCACGGTTCCTGGTGCATGCGGCGTTCAACGTGGTCGCCGACCTCGCACGCGCTCCTCGGCCACCCGCCGCCGACCGCATCACCGCCCTGGGCCTGCGCATCCTCCTCGGCGAACAGATCCCAACCGACTAGTCACCGTCAGGTGATCACCGCGAAGTCGTCGAGCAGCCACCGGTCTCCGGAGCGGACGACGGTGGCCTTGACGCGCGACTGATAGGGCACGCCGTCGGGACGTTCGGCCTTGAGTTCGGGCACCATGATCCGCTGATCGAGTGCCATGAGCACGGTGACCGCATCCCCCTTCACCCCGACGATCCCCACCTCACTGATCTTCGCGGTCGACGTCGACTTCGCCTCCGCCGCACCTTTGCGCGCCTCCTGCGAGGTGGCGATGTACTGCTGCAGGAAAGACGGGGTGGAGATGGCCTCGATCCGCCGATCGAGATCGTCGAAGTTCGCGGAGTCGTAGGTCATCAGCTCGATCACATTGCGCCGCGCCGCGTCGACCGCAGCCCGCTGCTCTGGCGCGCCGACCGATACCGTTGCAGCATCGGCCCGCCGATCGGCATCCCGGTAGGCGAAGACCAACACCGTCGTCGAAACCGCAAGCGCGACAACCAGGATCGACAGCACCACGGCGGCGACAGCCAGTTTGGAGCCGACCAGAGACCGCAGCCGGGCGGCGCGTCCGCCACCCGAATCGCCGCCCGCCAGCTTCCTCGGGACGCGGTCGGCAGCGCCCCCGCCGCCCCGGCGTTCGGCCTTGCGCGCAGCCTTCTCCGCCTTGCGTTCGGCCTCCTCGCGATAGCGGTCCCGGTTGACACGATTGGCCTCGAGGAACGCATCGCCGTCGAGGGTGGTCGTCGGTTCGGCCGGCGCATTCGGCGCGACTTCGGCGGGCTGGCGGGACTTCGGCATCCTACCAATGTAGCGACGTCTGATTGTGGTCCACATCACCGGCTGACATATCAAATATATAATATGTGTTAGCGTGGCCGGACTTGCCACCATGCGTATGCGCCCGCATACGTGCACCGAGAGGATTCGCCCGATGGTGACCTTCACCGACGAACAGACCGCCTTCGCCAAGGCCGTCACCGACTTCTGCCAGCGCGAGGCGGGTACCCGCGAGCAGCGCGACCGGTTGACCGACAACGGCACCGAACTGCACTCGCAGGAGCTGTACACCAAGATGGCCCAGCTCGGCTGGACCGGCCTGCTGGTGCCCGAAGAGTACGGCGGCGCCGGCGCAGGCAATGTCGAGATGTCGATCCTCCTGGAGGAATCGATGCGGGCGATGGCCCCTATCGGCGGTATCGGGCCGACCCTGATCACCGCAGCCGCCTACCAGAAGTTCGCCGACGAGCAGCTCAAGAAGGAGGTGCTCACCGGTGTCGCCGATGGCGATTCGCTGTCCATCTCGATGTCGGAGCCGGAAGCCGGTTCCGATGTCGCGAACTTGAAGTGCCGCGCGGAGAAGGTCGACGGCGGCTGGGTGATCAACGGCCAGAAGACCTGGTGCTCGAATGCCCACTTCGCCAAGTCGATCCTGCTGATCGCGCGCACCGAGAAGTCGGAGAAGAAGCATGAGGGGCTGACCCAGTTCCACATTCCGGCCGATACCTCCGGCCTGGAGATCAAGGGCATCGACACCCTCGGCGGGCGCGAGGTCAATGATCTGTACTTCACCAATGTGCGGGTGCCCGATTCGGCGGTCGTCGGCCAGGTCAACAACGGCTGGAATCAGCTGATGGCCGGGCTCAACACCGAGCGTCTGATCCTGGCGGCAATGCAGCTCGGTGTCGCCGAACGGTCCTTCGCCGACACCCTCACCTTCGTCACCGAGCGCAAGCAGTTCGGACGCCCGGTCGGCACCTTCCAGGCGTTGCGTCACCGGCTGGCGGACCACGCGACCGAGATCGAGTGCACCAAACTCCTCGTGTACCGGGTCGCCCAGCTCGCCGACGCCCACCCCAAGAAGCTGTTCCCGCGCGAGGCGTCGATGGCCAAGCTCAAGGCAACCGAGGTGTCCAAGGCGATGACGATCGACGCGATGCAGATGATGGGCGGCTACGGCTATGCCACCGAGTTCGACGCGGAGCGCCAGATGCGCGGTGCGATCATCTCGACGGTCTACGGTGGCACGAATGAGATCCAGCGCGACATCATCGGTAAGACGTACGGATTGTGACCGTGGCTGATCGCCCCGAACGGCTCAATCGTCTGCGCCGACGACCCCAACTCTCCGAAGAGGTGGCCGCCCATCTGCGCGCGCAGATCATGACCGCGGCGATCCGGCCCGGCGACTACGTCCGGATGGATGAGACCGCCGAGCAGCTCGGGGTGAGTGTGACCCCGGTTCGTGAGGCGCTACTGACGCTGCGGGGTGAGGGCATGGTCGCCCTCGCCCCGCATCGCGGCTATGTGGTCACCGACCTCAGCCGCCTCGACGTCGAGGATCTGTTCTGGCTCCAGGGTGAGATCGCGGTGAAGTTGGCGCTTCGGATCTCCGAGATCGTCACCGCTGAGCAACTCGCCGATCTGGAATGGTGCAACCAGCGGTTGCGGGCGGCGGTCGCCGGACATGACGTCGCCGCGATCCAGGACGCCGAGTTCGAGTTCCATCGCGTCCACAACCACATCGCGCCGGGTGCGAAACTGGCCTGGTTCCTGTTGTCGGTGGCCCGATATACGCCTGCACCGCTCTATGCGGCCGACCAGGAGTGGGGCGAGGTCGCCGTGGCCAGTCACGACCAGCTCATCGCCGCCTACCGCGCCGACGACCGCGACGCGGTGGTTCGTGCGACCCGCGCGCAGTTCACCGACGGCGTGGCGCGGCTGACCAAACATCTCGAACAGACGGGAATCTGGGACTGATCGCGGCACCGCCCGCTCAGGGCACGTCCATACCGACGAGCGTCGCGCACATGGCTTGTGCCGCAGAAACACTCGCCTCATCGGCGTTCGCGTAGTACGTGAGCGTCCGGCGCGGCGATTCTTGTTGTTTGGCACATTGCCTGGTGAGTGCCAGCCGGTCGAAGTCGGCCTTCGTCACCTTCGCCATCGACGTACAGGGAGACGGCTCGCCCTCGTCGTAGACGGCCTTGAGGAAATAGGTCCCGCCGTTGTCGTGGACGCCGATGCAGTAGGCAGTCGTCTCCGTCGATCGTGGGACCGACAGGCAGCCCGCACCGGTCGCGATCATCACTGCACCGACACCGACACCGACCGCGGCCAGCCGCGCCATCCCCATCCGCTGATGCTAGACCACCGGTGTCGGGGTGAACGCGTAGTCTGTGAGATCTGCGGAGGCCGGACAGGAGCCTGATGCAGATCGCCGAAGTACCACCGGGTGCATGCCCCAACGGACACCCGTTCACCCTCGGACTACGCACCCATCTCGTCGGCTGGGACAACCAGCACGACCCACCGTGCCGCGTCTATCAGTGCCGCCGCTGCGGCGCCCGCCTATGGATCGTCGACCCGGTGTGGCGGTCGTCGGCGTAGCCCGACGACCTCGCACCAGACCGTGTGTGGCACTGGTCTATGTGCGCCACAGCAGATGGTGGACGATCCCGCTGGGACTGGGGATCTTCTCGATGTGGAATCGGTCGGCGAGGTCGTCGGGGTCATCCCACAGGCGCAGTCCCTGCCCGATCGTGATCGGCGCGACGGCGATGTGCATCGCATCGATGAGGTCGGCGTCGAGGAACTCGCGCACCGTGGTGACACCACCACCGATCCGTACGTCCTTGCCACCGGCGGCCGCCTTCGCCTGCTCCGCAGCCTCCGCCGGTGTCGCGTCGAGGAAATGGAAAGTGGTGTCGCTCAGCGTGAACGACGGCCGCACATGATGCGTCAGCACGAACACCGGGGTATGGAACGGCGGCTCATCTCCCCACCAGCCCTGCCATTGTTCGTCGGTCCACGGCCCCCGCTGGTACCCGAATTTGTTGCGGCCCATGATCTCCGCACCGATGTTGTTGGTGAAGTCGCGGGCGAAGTAGTCGTCGAGGCCACGCGTTCCGCCGGGTTCGGTCCGGTTGGGCCAACTCGCGGTGGCCCCCGCCCACGACATCAGCTCCCGCGGGTCACAGCCGTCCCCGAAGGGGCGCTCAAAGCTCTGGTTGTGCCCCGCGGCGACCCCGTCCCGCGAGACCGTGAAATTCTGCACCCTCAGCAATGCCATGGCGATCCGCTCCTCGTCACTTCGGTCGTCCCTACAGTCTGCCGCCGGTGGTCGGGGCAGGCACTGTACTCAGGGACAGACCCTGGGGTCGGTGGAAACTCATCGCCGCAGCGAGGGGCGAACGCGTCCCCCTCATCATGTCCAGAGGGCATATCGCCCTCGGGATGTACTCGCGGGGACGCATTTGGGGGTTAATGGCCGAAAAGCAAAAAGCCGCCTGTGACCAGACGGCTTTCTTGCTCCCCCAACTGGACTCGAACCAGTAACCGTTCGATTAACAGTCGAATGCTCTGCCAATTGAGCTATGGGGGATTGCTCTGATTCTCCGTCGTGCGCCCCGTCGGAGGCACTTGGTGAACCGATGGATGACTCTAGCGCATGGATGAGAGAGACTACAAAACGGCAGGTCAACGACGTATCCGTGCGAGTGTGATTCGTCGGAGACCGACCACGCCGACACACCGAGACCGACACGGTGACGGGGTGCGGTAATCTCCAGCGTCGGGCCTTCTCGGCCCGCCGGGGGCGGTAGCTCAGTCGGTTAGAGCCGCGGACTCATAATCCGTAGGTCGCGGGTTCGAGCCCCGCCCGCCCCACCATGAACAGCCTGGTAACAGGCTGGACTGTGGATGTAGGTGTCATCCGGTTGGCTTAACCCGGCTTTAGCCCGGCGCCCGTTGCAGGTCTTGCGCCGGGGTGTCGGTAGCGCGTGAGAAGATCTGCGAATGTGGGACTGGATTCGTAGCGTGTGGGACTTCATCTTCGGACTAGAGTCTGGCGCATGGGCCGCGATTGCGGCATGGGTCGCTGTCGCTGTTGGCGCCGTTACGATCGTCGTTACCGGGCGCTACGCTAAAGAACAGATTGGCCAGGCGCGCGAGCAGCTGCGAGACGCCGAGCGCGATCGGCTCGAGCAAGCCGAGAAGGATGCCCGAGACCTTGCCGAGCGAGAACATGCACGGTTGGAGCAGTCACGGCAGGCCGAGCAAGCTCGCAATCAGCAGGCCGAGGACGCGCAGAAGCTCCGCGAGCTGCAAGCTCGACCGAACGTCGTGATGTTTCAGGAGCCGATGGAAGGCGACTGGCAGTTCCTGGAAATTGTTGTCAAGAACTTTGGTAGGACTCCTGCTTTCGATGTGCGCATTCGATTAGACAGCTTGCCCGAAGTGAGCCCCGACTACGAAGGTGCGGCCACTTCTCGCGTCTCGATACCAGAGACCATCCCGATTCTAGCGCCGGGCCAGGAGTGGCGCGCACTCTGGGACCATGCACCCAACCATATAGACGCCGAAGGAATAGAGAACCGCCATGAAGGAACAATCACCTACACCGACGTAGGACGATCGCAACACTACGAAACGCCTGTTCTCCTCGATTTCAATCTACTCTTAGGCACGACGCGCGTGGAGAGAAAGACTATTCACGACGTCGCGAAAACACTTGACGCACAGCTAAAGAAGACCAACGAACTCGCTAAAAAGGTGCAGATAACCCTGGAAAGCTATTCGGTCGACGAGCATCGGGGCATTTGGGTCTACCCCGCCGATGCGGACGACGAACGCAGGCACCGGGCACAACAAGCGCAGGAACGGGCCGAAAGGTCAGAGCGCAATCGCGAACGTCTCGACCGAATGATGCATAGAGGAACGGGTGAACAGTGAACACGTGGGCACCCCTCTTGGGCAGCAGCCTGGTCGCAATCGCCGCAATGATCACACTCTTCTTCACCGTTCGCCAAAATAGGAAGGCTCTCACAGAAGCCGCACGTCAGCACGCAGAGTCGATCGCCGTTGCAGCGCAGCAACATCGCGAAATTCTCGACGACTCAAAAGATCGGGAGTGGCGACATTGGCAGCGAGAAAAGCTCACCGAATACTGCGAAGAGGTCCTCAATACGGGGCAGGACGTAATCGGCAGTTTACGTGGATGTGTTTACTGGGAGTACAAAGACTTCACCCGATATTTCGTGGATCAAACCAACAAAATAGGAACGCTATCTAATGTGTACCGAAAATTGGAACTAGTCATAGGTGATCAACTAGATTCGGCTGCTAAGCGCAACTATAACAGTCTCGCTAACGTCCTCGAAATGGCGAATAATGAGTTTAAGCTGAAGAAAAGCGAAAACTACAGCTCACGTGCTGGTCTTGATCGCATCGAGCCCGCGTGCGGGGAGGCAACGGAAGCACTTCGAAAGTTCGCGCTAGATACCCGCGCACTGATGGGCGATTCGGACGCTCAGCTTCCTGGTCTCACTTCAGATTCACCACCACCCGCTCCTGAATCTGACCCAGAGCAGCCACAGGACGGCTGAGCGGCGCTTGCTTGCCGCCTTCGGTTTCGGAGATGTAGTCGGCGTAGACGGTCAGAGTCGTCACGAACGAGGCGTGTCCGAGCCATTTGGACACCTGCATGTAGTGCTCGCCCGCCGACAAGCTGTTGACGGCGAAGCTGTGGCGTAGATCGTGCCAGCGTGATGCCGGTAGCCCGAGGGCAGCGAGAGCCGGGGCGTAGTAGCGAGCAGCGACGTTGTCAGTGTTGATGGGATCGGTCCATTTGTAGGTCTGCGCGATCTGCTCGGCGCTTGGCGGTGCCACCGCTCGGTCGCCCTGCTTCACTCCCGCTGTCTTTGCCTCAGCGCACGTCATCCGCCCCGGGAACAGCGGCGCGGCGGGGTCCAACCGACGCGGGTGCGTAACCAGGTAGTCCCGCAGGTCGTCGGCAAGCCAGCCGTCTATCGGCACGACGCGGGTGCTGCGAACCGATTTGGGGGTGCCGGTCTCCCACCGTCCACCGCGCCGGGTCTTGGTGCGCGACACCGACACCATTCCCATCGCTCCCGGCGTCTTGGGGAGTGTGAGGTCTCCAATTTCCAGCCCTCGGAGTTCTCCGGCCCGTAATCCGGTATAGGCGCTGAACGTGACGGCCAGAGCGTAGACCGGTTGGTGCTGGACGTTCGCGATGTAGTCGGCCACGGCGGCTATCTGCGCCGGTGTCAGCGGCAGCGCCTTGAAGTCGGCGCGCTCGGTATCGGTGCGGGCCGTCGCAGCTTGTCGTGGCAAAGGCACCGACAGCGCCGGGTTCGCCTTGATCGCGCCGTCCACGACGGCCACGTCGAATACTCGGCGCAGCACGTCCCACGCCTTCTTGACCGTCGACCGGCTCAGCGTCATCGTTCTCGGGGTGCCGTCGTCGTTGAGCGCTGGACGCCTTTCGCCAGATCGGGTGTCGTAGCTGCGCTCGGGGCGGGGAGACAGTAGCTCGGCGCGGAAGTGACGCACGTCAGCAGCGGTGATCGTGGCGACGGCTCGGTTGCCGAAACTGTCGGCCACGTAGCGACGATAGACCGCTTCGGCCTCAGTGACGGTGCGCGGTTTCACGGTGCCCTGCATTGACTCGAACAGCTCTCGGGCGAAGTGACCGAAGGGCAGATCGGCCGCTTTCCGCTGTTGGGCCAGGGCGTAGGTGCCGGTATTCGTGTGCCGAGCCAGATTGAGTTCATCGCGGCGCGCCTCGGCGTCCTCGCGAGTGCCGAAGGACTCCTGTCGGCTGCGCATCTTCGTCTTGCCGTTCTCCTGGACCGGCAACCCAAAGTCGTCGCGCACGGGGTCGCGCCACACCACTTCGTAGCGTTTGACGACGCGGCCTTTGCGCTTCTGGCTGGTCTCGTGAGCGCGGATGTATGCCATTACGCAGCCTCTTTCGCTTGCTGGATGGACTTGCAGATACGGCGGACGGTGGACGCCTGCCAGGTGGGACGGCCCGCTGGGCTGAGTTCGCCTGCTGCGGTGAGTTCGGCGGCGATAGCGCCGAAGCTGAGGCCTTGTTCTCGCATCCCGACGATGCGGCGAGCCACGACTGTGGACACGAGGCGCGGCCTGCCGAGCGTGACGCCTTGGGCCTTCTTCGCTGCGAGCGCTGCCTTGGTGCGCTCCCCGATTAGCCTGCGCTCGAACTGAGCGAACGTGGCGAGCATGTTGGCCATCGCTTCGCCGCTGGCTGTGGTGGTGTCGACCTGGACGTCCAGCATGATCAGCGACCAGCGCTGAGTGCGGGCGCGCTCCATGATCTCGGCGGCGTGGACCACGCTACGAGCCAGACGATCCAGCTTCGTGACGACGAGCCCGTCAGCGAGACCCGCCGACAACTGGTCTAGAGCGCTGCGCAGGCCGGGATTGACCTGCGAACCGGACAGCCCCTCGTCCCGAAGGATGGTCAGTTCCCAGCCTCGGCGTTCGGCTTCGGCGTGAAGCGCGGCCTCCTGAGCCTGAATGCCAAGGCGGCTGTCGGCCTGCTCCTCAGTGGACACCCTGACGTATCCCAGCATGACTTTCGCTTCGCTCATTTCCGTTGTCTCCCTTGGTAGTTGAGGCGCTAACGTCCGTTTGCGCCTTACGCCTCAGCCTACTTTCGAGTGACGCAACTCACAATTCCATCGGAACCGAAATAGCTTGTCCGACAGAGCAATTGGCCCGTTTTGCCGTTGAGATCGGGCGGGACGTGCGCGGGTGCGGGGGCGACGTCGTTAGGCCGTCGACGGCGATGTCAGAGGGTCGCGATACCCGTTGTGGGTGGCGCTGGCCTATGGCGCGGGTGGGCGCTGCTCGTTGGCGCGGAGCTGTTCGAGGGCTTCGTCCATCGGGAGCAGCTTCCTCGGCACTCGCGGCGCGACCACCGGAGCCGACGCCGACTCGGCCGACGCGGACACCGGCTCGGCGTCGTCGTCCTCGTCGCGCGCCTCAGCAGCCAGGGCGCGGTCGTCGGCGCGCTTCACAGCGACAATCTCGTCGTAGATCCAGTCGGGGTATTCCTTTGGCGCATAAGGCTTTCCGTAATCCCCAACGAATCTGCCCGGTCGTCCCGAACTCGTTCCGCCCGAACGCTTTCCACTCTTCTTGCTCATCGTCCCAAATCCCTTCTGCTCGAACGCTTTCCGTGTCCAATTTCGTGGTAATCCATCTCGCGCGGAAGCTTGCGTCTCTCTCCGCGATGTGCTCCAAATCGGGCCCTAGACGGGCCGGTTTGTACCAACCATTGACTCAACGACAATTCCCTCACGCTCTCGACTCGGCAGAGCGTTCGACGGATGAGCCAGGGCGTGCTGGGGGATGAGCGAGGCCCACTGGCTGCCCGGTTGTCGAACGCTTGGGGAGGTACCCGAGGTACCGAGGTACGCGTACCTCGGGCGCTGTGGTTGGCCCCTTACCCGCGATTGGTAATTTCTACTGTCTACCTGGGTGTTTACAGTTTGGCCGTCACGCCGGTTGCGCACCACCCGAGGTACTTGTACCTCGCGTACCTCGGGTGCGGTGCCTAGCCTGCGGTGTTCCATACGAGTACCTCGCTGCCCTTTTCGGCCTGTTCGACATGGATCACGCCCGCCGCTTCCAGCCTCGACACAGCCTCGGCGTGCAGTTCTCGGATGCTGTAGTTCAGCTTTTCGCGGCTCTTCTTCCGCGTGATGCGTTCTGCCTCCTGAACGTGCTTGCGCACGAGGTTCATCGCGCGTTCCAACCTGCCGTTGTCGGCGTTCTCTTCGCGCACCACCTCACGGTGAGCCTCCGCCTTGGCCCTGGCCTCGTTGGTTCGCCGGGCGATTTCACTCAGCGCACCGACAGTCTGCGCACGGGTGCGGTCGCTCATTGCCTTGACGATGCCCGCGAGCTCCCAGTCCTCTTCGGTGATCTCGTCGGTGCGTCCGTTGAGCCACATCAACGCTGCGGCCACTTTCAGCCGCGCCATCTTGCCGTGACTATCCAGGTCGTCGCCGTAGGTACCGTCCAGGTCGGCTTCGGTTTCGGCGTCAATGGCGTCCTCGATCACCTGCGCCACCTGCAACACGTGAAACCCCTCAGGATCGGCGCGTTCAGCCAACCGCAACGGCTCCATCCCGAACGAAAACACAGTTTCGCCGTTGTCACCATCGGTTTTCTCGGTGTCGCGTCCCTCGGTCACCAGCACTCCGTCCGGCCACCGCGACAGTTTCACCGAGCCAGGATTGGGCGGGCGTCGCCCTTTGGGCCGGTCTGGATCGGTCGTCGGGAAGAACAGAAATCGTTGCGGGGTACCGCCGTCGGCGTCCTCGAACAACGTCACCGACCGCCCCGGCTGCACACCCACGACCATCGTCATGCGGTACCGGTGTCGTTTGATCGCGAACTTTTTATCGTCCGCGGCGTAGCCGAATCCCAGCTGCTCGCCCATCCACGCCTTGCGTAGCTCGGGCATGAGGGTGGAACCGCTACGGCTCTTCAACGCCGCCAGCGAGTCGATCTCCGACACGGTGAACAACACCGAGTTACGTACGTCCACCTGTTCGGACTTCCGTTTGAAGGCGTACTCCTTCAAGATGCCCTCACCGCTACCGGGCGTAGCCGAATGCACTTCAGGGTCGGTCTGCACCGCGTCTTCCGACGCTGCCTCCGAGGTGCCCTTACCCTTGCCCGACGGCGCGACCAGCGCCACGAACAAATTCAGGCTCCCGTAACTGCCACGAAGATCAGGCAGCACCACCGACGGCGGAATCACCGCGACAGCTCTGGCCAGCACTGCACCGAACATCGACCACGGCCCCACCCGCCGCGACCGAGCGAAGTTACGAAGCTGTGCCAGCTCGGGCCGAGCAGTCCAGAAGGCGTCCTCGTCAACCTCAGCCTTGGCAGGATCATCGCGATCCATCCGTTGCCGAATCTGCTCGGGGTCTGCGTCTTTCACCTGAGCCGCCGCCCACGCTGCGGCGTTGTAGAACTCGTTCGGAGCCGGCGATTGTCGATCACCCGCGCCTCGCGCATCAGACCCGAACGCGTTGTGAAAGTCCTCCTGCAACGCGGCCAGCGCATCCACCGCCGGATACGCCCCGCCCACGCTCTCCCGAAACGCCCAACACAGCGCCTCCAGAATCGAGGTGTGAACGCTGGCCCCGCTCACCACCTGATCGACGAACCAACTACGCGGACCGGTCAGCCGTCCAGGGCGCTTGGAGAGATTATGCGCGGGGTCGGTGAGGAACGCTTGCAACTCGGCGTCGGTGAGAGCCGGAACCTCTTTGCTCGACGCCGCAGACAAGCACCGTCGCAACGCCTCAGGCAGCGCGGGCAGCTCGCCAGTACGCCGCCACCGATACTCGCCGCCGTCCTTCGCGTGCGGAGTAGGCGCAACGATGATGACACCGTTACGTCCACGGACCTCGCCGAAGGGCGCAAACGCTCCCGCCCCGTTGCCGTGGTCGCTGTCGTTGAGGAACAGGTAGTGTCCTCGGTCCGGATCATCACGACGGCTCAACTGACACACACCCTGACGTAGCCCGTCGGCCATGTCGGCGGGCAGCTCAGACAACGAGGCTTTGTCCAGATCGAACACCACCGCGCCACTACGACCCGCGTGCAACGCGATGCCGTAATCAGGATTCTGTGCCCACCACGCCGCGATCTGCTCAGGATCACGACTGGACTGCTGCGGCCACCCATTGCCGACAACACTGCCGGGGTGTTTCTGTCCCGGCTGTACCGGCAACACGAACCAACCCGCTTTCGCGTACGCCAGGGCGGCTTGAGAAGTGCTCAGTCCTTCCACGTCCGGAACCGACGGAGCACGAAACCGAAACACGGTGCATCCGTCAGCGGTGACAGACTTCGTCGACTTAATTCGCTTCTGGCCCTGCCTATTACGGCCTGGCTTCGGTTTATGGGCAGGAGTATGGTTGCTCACGTCTGGCCTTTCAGATGTGTGTAGAGGTACGGAGACCGCCGACCGTCCTGCCCAACAAGACCGGTCGGCGATCACCGTTTCAGAGTCAGAATCCGTTGCGCCACAACGGAGGTACAGTTATTAGTGATCGGTAGCGCTGATCACAGGAGAAGTCCCCGCTCTCCACGAGGCCCGCTCTTCGCCCAGCGTTGAGCGGGCCTCGCCCGTTGAGATGCCCGGCGGGGTGCCGGTGTGGCCTACCGCCACCGCAAGCCCGCCCCGCGAGCCCTCAGACACCGGGGACACCGCTCGTAGAGGCCGCACTACTGGGGCCGGTACCCCGCACACGACCTCGTCCACGATCTCGAAAGCCTCGACCAGGCGCACGCCTCGCCTACGCGACACCAACCACTCCCGGTCTCGCTCATCTACCGCGATCCTCACGCCCCAGCGCCACACGATCTTCTTGACGAAGCCCAACAGAAGGTCCGGATTCTTCGGGCACGCCGCCCCGGCCACAATCGCCGCGCTCATCACAGCTCTCCTTCGCGGAAGCGATCAGCGGGCCAGCCGGTGTTCCGCAGACGGAGCATGTCGGAGACGGTGATCACGCGCACGCCGCCTTCAATGTCGGCGTTGAATCGTCCGAGGCACTTCGTGCAGGTCGGATAGACCCGAGTGACGCCGAGTGAATGCACCGGCACGAAAGTCTGGTGCCCCTCTACCTCGCTTATTCGCCCCTTGACGTTTCCGCACCACCAGCACTCCATCGAGTCCCAGTGGATCAGTCGCAGGATCATCCGCAGCGCCGACCATTCCATCGTGACTGGCCACGTCATCACGCCCGTCGCATGTCGGATTGATTCGTCGTAGTCCAGCGGTTCGTCCAACTCGTTGCGGAAGTGCTCACGGTCGTAGACCTGGACAGCGTGCGCCGGACGGCCACTGCCCAGCATCGCTTCGATACGTGCGTCGTAGGCGTCCTCAGCGCTGGCCAGTTCCAGTCCGCCGTGACGCTCTCGGTAGTCGTCGCGTAGATGGTCGTCACTGAACCCGTTACGCTGCAACGGCTTCGGTTGAAGGTCAGCCGAGTTGCTCAGGATGTAACTGAACCGATTCCGGTACTCACCTGGAGACGGCTCGCTCATCGTTAGGCGGTTGTCCAGACCTCGCTGAGCGCGAGGATGCTCCCGCAGCGCCGCGTTCACGCCCGTCAGCTCACCAGCCGAATAGGCCGCGCTCGCCTCGTCCAAGAAGTTTTCGCGATTCACGCCTCCTCCCCGGCGACAGGCCGAGCCAGCGACTCGATGAAGCGGACAACCCCCGCCGGGCTGTAGGCGTTCTTCGCAGACAACTTGAACACCTGGATGCGGCGTGCCTCTGTCGCTCGCCGGACGAGGCTACGGGTCAGGTCGACGCCCAGTTCCTCGCGGGCGAAACGGATTACAGCCTGGACACCGACTAGCGTCGGCTGTTCGGACCACACGCGATTCGCGGGCTGCCGATACGGGTCTCGGGGCGGTTGCGGGAGAGCGCCTGCCGGTCGGGCCGGGGCAACTCGTGCTACTTGGGACATGATTGAGCCTTTCGAGGATCTGACGAGGGCTCTGCTCGGTTGGTGAGGCGGCTATCGTTTGCCGCCGGACGTCACGTGCGCAGATATCTCTGGGTCAAATCCCGTAGCTCGCTCAAGAAACCCGATGTGTGCACTTCACCGCAGTCAAACTGCGAGGCTCCTACACGGATCAGCTTTCGGGGTAACGCCACCGCTTGGCCGGTGTGCCACCCACCCTACAGCATTGCGCACCTTTTGCCAAGCGCCGCGCACCCCATAGTCGTTGGTACACAACCGAATACGTCCGTACAGGGTAGGTTCGGCCCCCATTTGGCCGCTGAGGCGTTTTCGGAGCCGCCCCGCGACTCAGACACCCCAACGGCGCGGCAAAAATGTGACAAGAGGGGCTCGCGTGAAGGACGTAGCTTGGCAGATTTCCAGTGCGCTACTGGGCGAGAGTGCCACCGATCGTCTTCTGTGCTGCCTTGCAGGCAATCTCGCCCGGGCCGCCGCTGTCGCCATCCGGGCATTCAACAATCCAGTTCGCGTCAGAGACATACACGGACTTGGCCGGACCACGACGAATGCTGTTCCCGGCCGTCTTGGTCTGCAGGGCGCTCTGAGCTTGGGCGGGTGCGCCGAACGTGAACGCGTAGATGTAGGTGCCTCCGCCGTTCGCCGGTCCGGTCTTGCACTTCGCTGCCGACTCGATGAACTCAGTCTGTGCGGGCATGACCTGCTCGTCGGTGCAGCGAAAGCCCTTGCCCGTCAGGTCTGCGATCAAGTCCAGTGCGATCGGCCATTCGGCGCTCCCGACGGACGGCGCAACCGCGACCGACGACGAGGAGGTTGTCGGGGACGTCTGGTCGTCACTGCATCCGGCGCTCGCCAAGGCCAGGAGTCCGACGCCGACGGTAAGTAGTGCGCGCTTCATGGGTGTCCTTCTGTTCTTGTTTCTCGGCTCGACAGATATCTAACACCACCAGCACATACGACCGTCTGGCTCTGGATCGTTTGGCTTCTGCCGTATGTGGTGGTGGGCGTGTCAGCCGACGTCAAGCCCTCCCGAAACGCCACCCTTGCGGCGTTCGGTGAGCGCGTGCGCGCACGGCGGACCGAACTCGGTCTGAGCCAGGAGCAGGCTGCTGAGAAGATCGGCGTCCACTTCACATATCTCGGTAGGGTCGAGCGCGGCCAGCGCAGCCTTCGCTTGGAATCGGTGCTGAAGATCGCGGCCGGTCTGGGCACGACGCCAGGGCGCTTGATGGACGGCCTGCCCACCGAATAGCGAGAACCCCGCCTCACCGGACCAGGACAGGTCGATGGGACGGGGTCTCGGTGAGGACGCCCCCGGCTTGGGGTTCGGGGACGTCCTCGGCACGGGCGGGACAAGTCGACCGCGGTGCCAGGAGACGGACAAGTCAACGTCTCCCTCTAACGGGAGAGCCGAGGCTCCCGTTAGTCTTCGGCGGGTTGGGCGTTCAACCCGCCTGCTTGGTGGCCGCGCTGCGGCCTGTCTGAGGTGCCTGAGCTCTCGGTGGGCCGCTCTGCGGGGTACGCCGGGTGCCCGTTGGGTGGGTAGTGCCATCTCAACGCCGTAGCCGGGTTCCGGCCGGCGATCGGTACCGAATCTTCAGCGTCCCGAGGCTCTGACCCATCTTGTATCCCGACGCAGTCGTCACCGCACCGAACACGGCTGCGCTGGCAGTGGAAGCCTTGACGGCTCTCGGCGCGGGGACCATCGCCCCGACAACCGCGCCCGCGAGAGCCGACCGGCGAACCGTGCGCTTACGGCGCACCTTGGCCGACCGGCGAGCCGCCGCCAACTCGGTAACGCCGTCTTCCGCACGTCGTAACGCGGCCTCGGCCTCGTCGAGAGCGCTCAGGACCCGCTTACCGGGAGTCGCGGCAAAGCGTCCCCGGCTATCGCGAATGTAGTTGCGCGCCTTCATGACGGCCCCGGACGGTTGCGCAACGCTCGGCGCTGCGCCAGCTCGTCGCCGAGGGATCGGAGGCCGTCGGCCGTCTCCGCATCGACCTTGGGAGCCTTGCCGTGATAGCGTCCACCCTCCGAAGATGGCGCGTCTTCCCGACCCGGCGGAGTGAGCCCCGTACCCCAACTCATTTCTGAAGCGTCGGGACCGGGACGGAACTCCTTCGCCTGTTGCCTCATGTTTTCGGCGTACGGCGTGGGACGCATGTCAGCGCCAGTTCCAGCTGGGAGCGCTGTACGCACCCGACGCCTTGACCTGGACAATGCACGCCGCGCCCCGGTATCGGACGCCCGTACCGAACGAGCGCTGGAAGAAGCTGTCCTGCAACGGGTAGCGCTGGTCCTTGCCCGGGATCATGCGCAGGCCCTGATATGCAGAGTTGGCGTGCTGCCGGAATGCGACCGGGTTGACGCCGCTGTTCGCCCCGCCTGTCGCCACAACGGCGATATAGCCCTGCGGGAGGAAGTACGACGGAATCACCCATGCCGGACCGTAGCTCCCCGAGACCTCCAGGCCCGACCACTCGGCCGGGGCGATCTGCCCGACGACGGTCTCGCTCGTGAGGTACGGGATGGAGCTGTTCGAGGGAATGAAGTCGTACTTCGACTCGACGCCGTTGGTGATCGCCCCGGCGCGGAAGGTCGAAATGATCTCGGCCTCTTTCGGGTTGCACAGCACGATCAGCCGCGAAGCGCCGTCGATGCCGAAGCCCTTGGACGTGACCTGATTGATCGCGTCGGTGAGGTCGCCGGGATCGAGCGCGGTGTTGCCGGACACGAGGTAGTGGCTCGTGCTTGACGGGAAGTCCTGACCCGCGAACGACGGCGGGGTGATCCCGTCAGTGCCGGTGTAGAGGCCGTAGCAGGTTTGCCCCACCTCGTTGAGAACGGGTGTCGGATCGAACAGCCGCCGCAACAGCGTGCCAGTGATGAGCCGGTTGTCCGATTCCATCGCTCGGTTGATCAGGTCGTAGACCTGTTCGGCGGTGGCGCTGCGCAGGAATTTCCAGGTCGCCCGCGTGGCGAGGTCGTAGTCCTTAAAGGTGAATCCGCAGATCAGCGCGTCGGGTGCGGTCGCGATGCTTTGCGGCTCGCCGAACTCGCTCGCTTCCTCGAAATGATCCCCGCCGATGGTTTGCGGGATCGCGTCCCCGACGGCGATGGTCGGGTAGCTGATCAGCGCGGCCAGGGCGGTGCGTTTGCGATTCCAGGCCGACATGACCTGCGAGGCCTCGTCCCAGATGACGTTGAGGTCGATACCGTCTGCCGTCTTGTTGACGAGTACGTCGCCGTGAGTGCTGTAGCCGCGAGCGTTGTCGCCGCCGAACGCGAAGAACTGCGCCGGGGCGGGATGGATGGTGGACATTTGTGGAACTCCGATTCGGTAGTAGATAAAAGCGAGAAATCCGCGACGCCTGGTCGACGGAAGTCCGGCCCTACCGAACTGAGATGTGAAGTTATCGGCGGAAGCTGTTCACGCCGTAGAACTTGCGGAAGTTCACCAAACGATCCGCGACTCGGTGCCGGGTACTGCCCAGCGATGCCGTACTGCCCGCCACCCTATGCCCCGCACACGGCTCACCGCCACCCCGGCAACACCCCGGCGCTCGCGGGTAATCAGGCGGTGATCCAGCGGTAGCCGCTACTGAGCAATAGGTAGCGGATCATGCGCTCCTACCTGCGTCGATTCCGAACAATGGCCATCATCACCGCAGGTCAGGCACTACGTGGAAACCCCGTGACCTACCCACTCATAATCCGCTGGTCGTGGGTTCGAGCCCCACCCGCCCCACACACACCGTCCCCATGGAACATCGCGACCCCGTCCTGCGTTGAGGCCACCATGGCAACCATCGATCTGACCGGCGCCGAATTCGACGCCACCGTCACCGACAACGACATCGTCCTGGTGGACTTCTGGGCTTCCTGGTGTGGCCCGTGCCGCCAGTTCGCGCCCATCTACGAACGCGTGTCCGAGAAGCACCCCGACCTGGTCTTCGCCAAGGTCGACACCGAGGCCGAGCAGGCACTCGCGGCGTCGGCGAATATCCGTTCGATCCCCACCTTGATGATCTTCAAGCAGGGCTACCTGGTGTTCAACCAACCGGGCGCACTACCTCCCGAGGCCCTGGAGGACCTCGTGCAACAGGTCACCGACCTCGATGTGGAAGCGGCACTCGCCACGCAGCAGGACTGACCATCGGCTCCGCGCCCGTCTGACACAATGCGTACGGGGTGGGCGTGGACGCGGATGGTGAGTGGTGAGGCGACAAGGAAAGCCGTTGGGGCAGACGGCGACGAGACTGATGACCGTGGTGCTGAGCGCAGGCGTTGCCTGCACCGGCCTGCTGTCGACCGCGGCAACGGCACCGGCGGTACCCACCCCGGCGACCTCCCCGACCATCGACGCGCTGGAAGCCCTGCCGGTCAAGGGCCGCGCCCCGAAGACGGGCTATGCGCGAGACCAGTTCGGGCCCAGCTGGTCTGACGACGTCAACGTCGGTGGCGGACACAACGGCTGCGATACGCGTAACGACATCCTCCGGCGCGACCTCACCGCCATCACCTACAAGCCGAACACCCGCGGCTGTGTGGTGGCCACCGGCACCCTCGTCGATCCATATACCGCGACGACGATCAGCTTCGTCCGCGGCAAACAGTCCGCACGCGTACAGATCGACCATGTGGTGGCACTGGCGGACGCCTGGCAGAAAGGCGCCCAGCAGTGGCCGGCCGACAAGCGCCGCGACTTCGCCAACGATCCCCGCAACCTCCTCGCCGTCTCCGGCCCGGCAAACCAGCGCAAGGGCGCCCGCGACGCAGCCACCTGGCTGCCGTCGAACAAGGCCTACCGCTGCGCCTACGTCACCAAGCAGGTGATCGTGAAACGCGCCTACGGGTTGTGGGTCACCGCCGCCGAGAAAGCCGCCATCCGGCGGATTCTCGACACCTGCCCGCGATAGTCCACCCGACCCACCACCGACCCCAACGATGACATAGCCCACAGCGCGACCGTCGACGTGATCCCCAGCCGTCGGTCGGCGAACCCCGCACTCCCGGCCGACACTGAGTAGATCACCGATCGGGTGTCGAGGGGGAATCATGGCTGCGACGTACATCTGGGGACGACCACGACCCACCACCGACCGCTGCCGCGGGGCACACACCTATGCGGGCGGCTGCCGCTACAACTCCGAGGATCCGCATCGGCCGATCTTCCCCGAGGAGATCCGGCCGGGAAACCGCAGCCGAACCACCCAGACCCGGGCCGCCTGAACCCGGGGCGCACGCACGTCTGGGTGCGACGGTCCGCGAAGGTCAGCCGACACCGGCAGTGGGGTCGACGGCCTGTTCGAGCAGGCTGCGCCGATATGCCTCCAGCGCAACGAGATCCCCGAAGACCGCGTTATAGCCGTCGGGATCCTCGCTGGGCGCCATCCGGCGCAGACGTGACTTGATGTCGGCGATCTGGGTACCCACCCACACCTCTTGCAGCCGGGCCAGCACGCTGCCGATGTAGCGCGACAGGTTGACCTCCTCCACCGGGATGGATTCGACGGCGAGTTCGGTCACCAGCGGTTCCAGACTCGGATCATCCACCGTATTACGCACGGCTTCAACCCATTCCGCGCCACCCATACCCGCCGAGGTGCCACCGGCGGTGGTCATCGCGGTGCGGATGGAGGCGTAGCTCGGTTCGGTGAAGCATTCCACCGGTAGCGAGTCGAATACGGTCCCCGCCATCGCGGGATACTGCAGCGCCGCCTTCAATGCCTCGCGCTGCGGCCACAGCCGCGGATCACTGGGTATCGGACGGGCCAGCGGCAGCGGCAGTTCGGCCTCCGGACGCCCTTTGCGTAAGGTGCTGCGCCCCTTGCCGCGGGCACCGTCGCGACGATGTTTGGCGCCCTCCTCACGGACGCGGGCCAACACCTGGGCCACCTCATCCCAACCCACCCAGCCGGCGAGTTGCCGGGCGTACTCGTCGCGCAGCGCGATGTCCTTGATCCGCGACACCACCGGCACCGCGTCGCGCAGCGCGTGCACCCGACCCTCGGCGGTGTCGAGATCATGTCCGGCGAGCAGGGTCTTGATGGCGAATTCGAACATCGGCACCCGGCGCGCGATCAGATCTCGAACGGCCGCGTCGCCCTTGCCCTGCCGCAGTTCACACGGGTCCATCCCGTCCGGCGCGATGGCGACGAAGGTCTGCCCGGAGATACTCTGCTCCCCCTCGAATGCCTTGAGTGCGGCCGCTTTTCCGGCATCGTCACCGTCGAAGGTGTAGATGACCTCACCCCGGAAGTACGAGTCGTCCATCATCAACCGCCGGATCAGCGACAGGTGATCCTCACCGAAGGCGGTGCCACAGGACGCCACCGCGGTGGTGACACCGGCCAAGTGCATGGCCATCACGTCGGTGTAGCCCTCGACGACGACGACCTGATGCCCCTTGGCGATGTTCTTCTTGGCGTGGTCGAGGCCAAAGAGCACCTGAGACTTCTTGTAGAGCATGGTTTCCGGCGTGTTCATGTACTTGCCGAGGTTGTCGTCCTCGAACAGTTTGCGCGCACCGAACCCGATGATGTCGCCGCCCAGGTTGCGGATCGGCCAGAGCAGGCGACGCCGGAATCGGTCGATCGGCCCCTTGCGGCCCTCGGTGGACAGCCCGGCCGCCTTGAGTTCCTCGAATTCGAACCCCTGCGACAGGAGCGCCTTGGTCATCGAATCCCAGCCGTCGGGCGCATAACCGCAGCCGAAGGTCTCCGCCGCCGCGGCATCGAAGTTGCGTTCGGTCAGGTAGTCGCGGGCCTTCTGCGCCTGCGGGGTGGCCAGTGCGGCAACATAGAACTTGTGCGCGGCGGCGTTGGCCGCGACCAACCGGGCGCGGGTACCCCGGTCGCGTTTGATCGCGGTGCCGCCACCCTCGTAGTGGATCTGGTAACCGAGGCGGTCGGCCAGCTGTTCGACGGCCTCGACGAAGCTGATGTGTTCCTGCTTCTGTAGGAAGCTGTAGACGTCACCGCCCTCACCGCAGCCGAAGCAGTGAAAATGCCCGTGGTTGGGCCGGACGTGGAAAGAGGGCGACTTCTCGTCGTGGAACGGACACAGCCCCTTAAGGCTGTCCGCACCGGCACGCCGCAACGCCACATAGTCTCCGACGATGTCCTCGATCCGCGTCTGCTCACGGATTGCCGTGATATCGCGATCGGGGATTCGTCCTGCCACGTGACCAGTGTAGTGACCACCCGGTGGTCACCTCACGACTACGGTCGAGCTGTGCACAGCGAAGACCCCCAACTCACCGTCGCCGAGCAGGCCACGCTCACCAGCGGCGCCGACTACTGGACCACCGCGCAGATCGCTGACCTGGATTCGATCATGCTCACCGACGGCCCACACGGGCTACGCAAGCAGGAAGGAGCCAGCGATCACCTCGGTCTCGCGGGCAGCGTCGCGGCGACCTGTTTCCCGCCCGCGGTCGGTCTGGCGCAGACGTGGGATCCAGAACTTGCCCATGCGGTCGGCGCGGCCATCGGCGCCGAGGCGCGCGCACAGGGGGTGTCGGTGGCGCTCGGCCCGGGCATCAAGCTCAAACGCTCCCCGCTCGGTGGCCGCAACTTCGAGTACTTCTCCGAGGATCCGCTGCTGACCGCCCTGATGGGCGAACAGCAGGTCCGTGGACAGCAGAGTGTCGGGGTCGGGTCGTCGCTCAAACACTTCGCGGTCAACAACCAGGAGACCGACCGCATGCGTATCAGCGCCGACGTCGACGAACGCACCTTGCACGAGCTGTATCTGGCCGCCTTCCGACACATCATCACCACCGCACGACCGTGGACGGTGATGTGCTCCTACAACCGGGTCAACGGGGTTCAGGTCGCCCATGACCCACTGCTGCTCACCACGATCCTGCGCGAACAATGGGGTTATGACGGTGTGGTGGTCAGCGACTGGGGCGCGGTCGACGACCGGATCGCCTCGATCGCCGCAGGCCTCGACCTGACGATGCCCTCGCCCGGGACCGCCGGGGACGACGCCGTGGCCGCCGCGGTCGCCGACGGCACTCTCGATGCGCAGTCGCTGCGCCGAGCGGCCGGACGGGTCGCCGCATTGGTGCGCCGCGCGGCCACCGCCGGGCCGGCACCCGCCGCCGACCTCGACGCCCATCACGCACTCACCCGCCGGGTCGCCGGACGCGCGATCGTGCTCCTGCGCAACGACGACGAACTGCTGCCCTTGTCGGGGTCGTCGTCACTCGCCGTGATCGGCGACCTAGCCCGCGAACCGCGCTTCCAGGGCGGCGGCTCGTCGCATGTCAACGCCACCCGTGTCGATGTCCCGATCGACGAGATCCGTTCCCGGGCATCGGCTCCGGTGTCGTTCACGCCAACGGCCGATCGGTCCGGCGCGGTGGCCGCGGCGGCTGCCGCCGATGTCGCGGTGCTGTTCCTCGGCCTGGCCGACAATCAGGAATCCGAAGGTTTCGATCGCACCGACATCGACCTGCCCGACGAACAGTTGGTCCTCGCGCAGGCCGTCGTCGAAGCCAATCCCGCCACCGTCGTCGTCCTGTGCCACGGCGGCGTCGTGCGTACGGCCCCGCTGAACGCACCCGCCATCGTGGACGCGGCACTGTTGGGTCAGGCCGTCGGCAGCGCGATCACCGATGTCCTCTTCGGTGACGTCAATCCATCCGGCCGACTCGCCGAGACCATTCCGCTGCGGCTCGCCGACACCCCGTCCTATCTGTCTTTCCCCGGCGAGGCCGGACACGTCGTCTACGGCGAGGGCATCTTCATCGGCTACCGCTGGTACGACGCACGCGAACTGGATGTCGCCTTCCCATTCGGCCACGGTCTCAGCTACACGACTTTCATCTACCGCGACCTGACGGCGCAGGCGCACGACTCCGGTATCACGGTCGAGCTCACCGTCACCAACAGCGGCGACCGGGACGGCCGCGAGGTGGTGCAGATCTATGTGGGAGTATCGGATTCGACGGTCGCCCGCCCCGCGAGCTCAAGGCCTTCACCACGGTGGAGCTGAACGCCGGGCAGTCGCGCACCGTCACCGTGGAAGTACCGCGAGAACGTCTGGCGCACTGGGATATCGGCGTACACGACTACGTGGTCGAGCCAGGAGTCCGCCTCGTCTCGGTCGGCGCGTCGAGCCGCGACATCCGACTCACCAGCAGCGTCGATGTCACCGGCGACACCGTCCGGCGCCCGCTGACCCTGCAGTCGAGTATCGCGGAGGCGCTGGCGAATCCGGTTGCCGCCGAAGGACTGCAGTCGATCCTGGGTGCGATGTTCGGCGCACCTGCGGACACCGGCGACAACGCAGGCACCGACATCCTCAGCCTCATCGGCTCCGTGCCACTCGGTCGGCTGGTGGACTTCTCCGGTGGGCGACTACCGCGGGCTGCGCTGACCGAACTGGTCGGCCGCGCCAACTCCGGCTAGCCCAGGTGCGCCTGGGCGCCCGAGTTGTGTTTGTCGGTCCGTTCGAGCCTGCCCTCGGTCATCGAGGCGATCTGGTCGACGATCACCCGCATCCGCTGGGTGTCGTTCTCGGCCGCGTTCCACATCGGCACGAAGATCGGATCGAGCCCGCCCGGCGCGGCCTCGACGAACCAGCGTGCCACCCGGTGGATGCGCTCACGCTGCCGCTGCTGGGTGGCCTTGTGCCGTTCGTTGGAGAAGATGTAGCGCAACGCCAGCGTCTTGAGCATCGAGACCTCTGCGGCCACCAACGGCGGCACAGTCAGATCGGCGTCGTAGCGGGACAGCGGCCGGTCCCCGACCACCCCGCGGGTGCCGGTGATCGCGGCCGATGCGAACCGGCCGATGAACTCGCTGGTCAGCCGTTTGAGTGCGACGTACGCATCCAACGTGCCATCGAAGGAGCCCACCGCAGCGACGATCTCCATCTTCGACAGGCGCTGGGCCGCGTCGATGAGGGCGTCGACGTCGAGTCCGGGGAACTCCCGCAACCCGATCTCGGCCAGTGCGCGCTGATCCTGCGGGTCACCCAGCGATCGCAGATCGATGCGGTTGGCGATCACCCCGTCCTCGAGATCGTGCACCGAATAGGCGACGTCGTCGGACCAGTCCATGATCTGGGCCTCGATGCATTTGGTGTTCGCCGGCGCCCCATGCCGGATCCAGTCCAGCACGGCGACGTCGTCGTCGTAGGCACCGAACTTCGAGCCCGGCGACCGACGCGCCCACGGGTACTTCAGCGTCGCGTCCAGCGATGCGCGCGTGAGGTTGAGCCCCGCCGAGAAACCGTCGGCGTCAAGCAGTTTCGGCTCCAGCCGAGCGAGGATACGCAGATTCTGCGCATTGCCCTCGAAGCCGCCGTGGTCGGCCGCGACCTCGTCGAGTGCCCGCTCACCGTTGTGTCCATAGGGTGGATGCCCGATGTCGTGGGCGAGCCCGGCGAGTTCGACGAGGTCGGGTTCGGCGCCGAGACCGATCGCGATACCGCGACCGATCTGGCCGACCTCCAGTGAATGGGTCAGCCGGGTGCGCGGAGTGTCACCCTCACGCGGCCCGACGACCTGAGTCTTATCCGCGAGGCGACGCAACGCGGCGGAGTGCAGCACCCGCGCGCGGTCCCGCGCGAAGTCACTGCGATGGTCGGTCCGAGTGCCGGGCAGGCTCGCGACCTTCTGGGCCTCGGGCACGATCCGCTCGACGGCCTCGGCACCGTAAGCCGCCGTCTGCGGGGCGACATGCCCCACGGCGGACGGAGGATTAGTCAATCACCCAGCCCCGGCCGACAGCGAAATCGGTGACGCGACGACGAATCGCGACGATCTGCCCCGCGGTGAGGTCATCGGAGGAATCGAGCAGCAGTTCGGTCAGTTCCTCGGTGAACGCCGCTGCGTCGAGCGATCCGCCACCCGAGGCACGGCCTCGACGCGGGCCGCGATCGTCGCGCGAACCACGATCATCGCGACCACCGCGGTCGTGTCCACGGCCACCGTGGTGATCGTCGCGGCGGCCACGGCCGCCGCCGAAGGACTCGTCGGCCGGTGCTTCCTCGGTGACGGCGACGTTGATGGCCTTGGCTCCGCGGTCGGTCTCCTCGATGTCGAAGGAAACCTTTGCGCCGGGCTTCAGCGAATTCTCGTCGATGTCGATGTCATTGATGTGCAAGAACACATCGGCACCACCCGACTCCGGCGCCAAGAATCCGAATCCCCGATTGGTGTCGTAATGAACGACTTTCCCGCTGACAGACACGACTCACTTCACTCTCCTCGCCGCCACGACGGACCCCTTGCCCGTGTATGCGACAAACCTCGCCCTCAATTGTGACAGACAATCGCAGGTCAGGAGGAATCGCCGGACAACCGACCCCCGCGTGCGGGTGCGCTCAGGCGCCGAGCAGCTTTCCGCCGAGGTATTCGGTGACTTTGTCGAGGGCCACCCGCTCCTGGCTCATGGTGTCGCGCTCGCGGATGGTCACCGCCTGGTCGTCGAGGGTGTCAAAGTCGACGGTGACACAGAACGGTGTGCCGATCTCGTCCTGACGGCGGTACCGCTTGCCGATGCCCTGCGCGTCGTCGAAGTCGACATTCCAGTTCTTGCGCAGTTCGGCGGCGAGGTCGCGCGCCTTGGGCGACAGCTTCTCGTTACGCGACAGCGGCAGCACCGCCACCTTGATCGGCGCGAGACGACGGTCGAGACGCAGCACCGTCCGGGTGTCGGTGCCGCCCTTGGCATTCGGCACTTCCTCTTCGGTGTACGCGTCGCACAGGAAAGCCATCAACGACCGGGTGAGTCCGGCGGCCGGTTCGATCACGAACGGGGTGTAGCGCTCACCGGAGGCCTGGTCGAAGAACGAGAGATCCTCACCGGATGCCTTGCTGTGCGTCGACAGGTCGAAGTCGGTGCGGTTGGCGATACCTTCCAGCTCACCCCACGGGTTACCGGCGAACCCGAACTTGTACTCGACGTCGACGGTGCTCTTCGAGTAATGCGAGAGCTTTTCCTTCGGGTGGTCGTAGAGACGCAGGTTCTCCGGGTCGATGCCCAGGTCGGTGTACCAGTTGAAGCGCTGCTCGATCCAGTACTTCTGCCATTCCTCGTCCTCACCCGGCTTGACGAAGAACTCCATCTCCATCTGCTCGAACTCACGGGTGCGGAAGATGAAGTTGCCCGGGGTGATCTCGTTGCGGAAGCTCTTACCGATCTGGGCGATACCGAACGGCGGCTTCTTGCGCGCGGTGGTCATCACGTTCTTGAAGTTGACGAAGATGCCCTGCGCGGTCTCCGGACGCAGGTAGTGCAGACCCGCCTCGTCGTCGACCGGGCCGAGGAAGGTCTTCATCAGACCGCTGAACGCCTTGGGTTCGGTCCAGTTGCCCGGCTGGCCGGTCTCCGGGTCGTTGATGTCGGCCAGACCGTTGGCCGGCGGGTGACCGTGCTTGGCCTCATAGGCCTCGATGAGGTGATCGGCCCGGTAGCGCTTGTGCGTGTGCAGCGACTCGACGAGCGGGTCGGTGAACACCTCGACGTGACCCGATGCCTCCCAGACCTGACGCGGCAAGATGACCGACGAGTCGAGCCCGACGACGTCGTCACGCGAGGTGACCATGGTCCGCCACCACTGGCGTTTGATGTTGTCCTTGAGTTCGACGCCCAGCGGGCCGTAATCCCATGCCGAGCGGGTACCGCCGTAGATCTCACCGCAGGGGAAGACCAGACCTCGACGCTTGGCGAGGTTGACGACGGCTTCGACACGATTGGACTGGGTGGCGGCCACGATTTATTCGTTCTCCACGGACGTAGGTATGGGATCGGCTGCCGGACGTTCGACCGACCGGCAACCCTTACAGACTAGCCGTCCGGACCAAACCGCCATGACTACCCTGGTCGTGATGTCCGACCTGATCACGGCCCGCGGCCCCCGCACGCACCTCGCCGCCCCGATCGCGACCTTCATCGCCGTGTTGCTGCTGCTGAGCGGGTGCACGTCGTCGACGGAGCAGTCGCCGGAGCTGCGCGCGCCCGCCCCACCGCTGGCCGCGGTCAGCCCCGATGCACTCGCCAACGCCGTCACGCTCGGCGCGCTGATGCGGCATCTGCGCGCCCTCGAGACGATCGCCGAGGACCACGGCGGCAACCGCGCCGCGGGCACACCCGGCTACGACGCCTCACTCGACTATGTGGCCGGACAGTTGCGGCAGGCGGGATTCGCGGTCAGCACACCGACTTTCGACTACACCCGGTTCTCCGTCGGCCCGGTCTCCCTGCGCTCGGACGCCTCCGTGATCGACGCCGCCGCGGTGCTGGAGTACAGCCCGGGCACCGCGGGGACGACGATCACCGCTCCGCCGGCCACGATCGACGGGCTGGGCTGCACCGTCGCCGACTATCCCGCGCGGACACGCGGTGCGATCGCGGTGGTCACCCGCGGCACCTGCACCTTCGTCGCCAAGGCGCGTGCCGCGCAGCAGGCCGGGGCACGTGCACTGATCGTCGTCAACGACACCGGCGACCGGTTGTTCGGCGGCACCCTGGGCGTCGACAACGGTCTGTCGATCCCCGTCGTTGGGGTGACCCGGCCGGCCGGTGACCAGTTGCGCACCGCCACCTCGGTGGAGCTACGGGTGGTCGCCGAGTCCACCCGGATCACCTCACGCAACCTGATCGCGGAGACCACCACCGGGAGTCCCGACAATGTGGTGATGGCCGGCGCCCACCTGGACAGTGTTCCGGCCGGTCCCGGCATCAACGACAACGGCACCGGCACGGCGGCCGTTCTGGAGACCGCGCTGCGCCTGGGTCCCGCACCGAAGGTCGGACAGCGGGTACGGTTCGCCTTCTGGGGTGCCGAAGAGGACGGTCTCATCGGCTCCACCCGCTACGTGGCCTCCCTCGACGCCGCCGCGCTGCGGCAGATCGCGCTGTACCTCAACTTCGACATGCTCGGCTCACCGAACGCCGGCTACCTCACCTACGACGGTGACAACTCCACGCGTGGCGCCCCGAGCCCCGGCCCGCCGGGCTCAGGGGGCATCGAACGCGTCTTCCTCCGCTTCTTCACCACCTTCGGTCCAACACCGATTCCGGTGCAGCCCACCGCTTTCGACGGACGGTCGGATTACGGTCCGTTCATCGACGCCGGCATCCCGGCCGGCGGTATCGCCGCGGGCGCCGAAGAACGCAAGACCCCCGAACAGGCCCGCTTCTGGGGCGGCGAGGCGGGCAAACCCTTCGACCCCAACTATCACTCCGCAGCCGACACCGTGGCCAACGTGAACACTGCGGCGTTCGCCGTCAACGCGGCGGCGGTGGCCTATGCCGTGGGCACCTATGCGATCTCGATCGGTGGCCCCGACGGGGTCCCGGGACCCGACGGCCGCGACCATCACGTCCCGGTCTCCTGACCTCCGTCGGCCACCGCACCGACGAGGTGACCGTGATTGAAAATCGTTTCCGTTAGAATGATGGGGACCCCCACCGGCACCGGTGACGAAAGGAACGCGATGCCCAACCACGAAACGTCGGACCCGTCGTCGCGTTCGGCCGCCGCCGACCTGCTCCGCGCGCTCGCCTCGCCGACGCGGATCTCCATCGTGTTGTCGCTGTCCACCGAAGCCAAATGCGTTCACGAACTCGTCGGTGAGCTCGAACTGAGCCAACCGCTGGTCAGCCAGCACCTACGCGTCCTCAAGGATGCCGGTGTCGTCCGCGGCCAGCGCAACGGCCGGGAGATCCTCTACTCGCTGGTCGACCACCATCTCACCCACATCGTCACCGACGCGCTCGTCCACGTGGCCGAACCGGTGTCGACCACACCGCAGACATCGGATGCGCCGTCCGAGTCGGACCACTGCTCCACCGCCGATACCCGTACCGGCGGTGAGTCGTGACCGATCACGCCACCGGCGAACCCGCCGTCCGACCCGTCACCGGCGTACGTTCCACCCGGCAGCGAGCCGCGATCGCCGACGCCCTCGCCGCGGGCGACGACTTCCGGTCGGCGCAGGAACTCCACGACCAGCTCAAGGCCCGAGGCGAATCCATCGGCCTGACGACCGTGTACCGAAACCTGCAGGCACTCAGCCAGGCCGGACAGATCGACGTGCTCTGGGACGGTTCGGGTGAGACGCGCTACCGACATTGTTCGGCCGGCCATCATCATCACCTGGTGTGCCGATCCTGCGGGACCACCGTCGAAGTGCAGGCCGACCCCGTCGAGAAGTGGGCCGCGCAGGTCGCCGCCGAGCACGGATTCACCGACATCAACCACACCGTCGAGGTGTTCGGCTACTGCAGCGCCTGCCGCTGACCCACCGCACCTGAGCAGACAGCGGGCGCGGATACCACCCGACCTCGCGACAGAGGTCTATTGGTCGCCGACCAGTTTGCGTGCCGCGTCAGCGCCGGCCGAGAGCATGATGTGCAGCACCGTCAGCAGTGGGATGTCCTCGAGTCCATTGACCGGGAAGGTGTAGTACTGCAACACATCTGTGGTCACGCCCAGCGGATCCGAGCGTCGCAGACTCCCGAAGTTCAGTTGCGCGCCGTACTCCTCGACGTCGGTGCGCAGCGATTCGGTGTTGGGTAGATCCAACGCCACCAGCTGAGTGATCGCCAGCATGTCGAGACCGTCGGCGAGGTTGACAACCTGGATCGACGCGCGCGTCGAACCCACCTGGACGACCAGCGATTCGGCATCGACGGCAGTGACCCGGCCAACCTCGGAGAGCAGACGTTCGAGACGAACGGCGAGCGTTTCGGTCACTGTGGATTGACCCCACCGAATCGGCGATCCCGCGCGGCGTACTCCAGGCACGCCGCCCACAGGTCTCGTCGGTCGAAGTCCGGAAACAGCTTCTCCTGATAGACCATTTCCGCGTAGGCCGATTGCCACAACAGGAAATTGGAGATGCGCTGCTCGCCCGATGGCCGCAGGAACAGGTCGACGTCGGGCATATCCGGCTCGTCGAGATAGCGGGCGAAACTCGCCTCGTTGATGCGCTCCGGGTCGATTTCACCACGGGCCGCGCGCCGCGCGATCTCGCGTGCGGCGTCGGCGATCTCGGCGCGGCCACCGTAGTTGACACACATCGTCAGTGTCATCACGGTGTTGTCCTTGGTGAGTTCCTCGGCGATCTCCAGCTCACGAATCACACTGCGCCACAGACGAGGCCGACGTCCCGCCCATCGGACACGGACACCCATCTCGTGCATCTCGTCGCGGCGGCGGCGAATGACGTCACGGTTGAAGCCCATCAGGAAGCGAACCTCGTCCGGACTGCGCGACCAGTTCTCGGTGGAGAAGGCGTACGCGGACAGCCACGACACCCCCATCTCGATACAACCGCACACCGAATCCATGAGCACCGCTTCGCCGCGCTTGTGCCCTTCGGTGCGTGGCAGCCCACGGTCGGTCGCCCAGCGCCCGTTGCCGTCCATCACCAAAGCCACATGCTTGGGGACGAATTCGGCCGGAATCGCCGGTGGCCGGGCACCGCTGGGATGCGGATCTGGGGGCCGGATCACCCGGGGCGCATCGGCCGTCGAGCTTCGTCGCCGGGCCGATCCACCTGGCCGTAGCGCCATCAGCCGACTCCTCTCACGCCGTTTCCACCAGCCTATGGGGTGCCGTGCGCTCGATGAGCGGCAGGGTTCGTAGCTGACGCTCCAGATGCCACTGGAGGTGCGCGGCGGTCAGTCCACTCGCCTGTCGTTGCAGGGACGAGCCGGCGTCGACGGTGTGCTCCCACTGTCCACGGAACAGTGCGTCCATCAGATCGAGCACCCCCGGCGAAGGGGTCGCCGAACCGGCCGGGCGGCAGTGCAGGCACACCGCACCACCGGCCGCCACGTGAAAAGCACGATGGGGTCCCGGCGACGCGCAGCGCGCACATTCCTCCAGCGCGGGCATCCATCCCGCACAGTGCATCGCCCGCAGCAGGAAGGCGTCCAGGATCAGTTCGCGGGGCCGACGGTCCTCGGCGAGCGCTGTCAGCGCCCCGACGGTGAGCCGATGCAGTTGCGGCGCCGGGGCACGTTCCTCACCGGCGAGCCGCTCGGCGGTTTCCAGGACTGCGCAGGCCGTGGTGTAACGGCCGTAGTCGGCGACGATCGCATCGGTGAACGCATGCAGGCTGTGCACCTGGGTGATCACATCGAGGTTGCGTCCTGGGTAGAGGTGGACATCGATATGGGCGAAGGGCTCCAGCCGCGCGCCGAATTTCGATCGGGTACGACGGACGCCCTTGGCCACCGCCCGGACCAGTCCGTGTTCGGCGGTGAGCAAGGTGATGATGCGGTCGGCCTCCCCCAGCTTGTGCTGGCGGAGGACGACGGCGTCGTCCCGATAGAACCTCACCCGCTCATTCTTCCACTCGCACCCGACACCGTAGGCACCCGACACGACCGGCATCCGGCAGCACCGGCGATGGCGGTCGCGCTTCGGTCACCCAGCGTTGACGAGCCGGTCCAACTTCGGCGGCAGGATCATCCCGCCCGGGTAGCGATGCCAGCCCTTGCGATCGTAGAACCGCGTGCCCGCCCAGCCGAGCAGTACGCCGATGGCCAGTCCGCCCAGACATTGGATGACCGACCGCCCCAGTCCCGCACCGAGGTCGGCGTCGTAATACAGGATCGACCGCACCCCCAGGTAGACGACGTGCATCGGCTCGACCGCCGCTATCCACTCGAAGATTCGGGGGCTGGCCTCCAGCGGCAGCGTGCCACCCGACGACGGCAGACCGAAGACCACGAAGAACACCAGATTGAGGATCAGCCCGGGGTTGCCGAAGAGCGCCATCATGGTGCTCGCACTGACCCCGACCGCGAAGATCGCGAGTGTGGAGAACGCCCACAGCACGAAGGCGTTCGGCAACGATGTCCCGACCGCCACACACACCACGATGTAGAGCACGGACTGCACCAGCGCGACCAGCAACATGATCACCCACTTGGCGGCCAGTGTCCCCCACCGGGAGATCGCCAGCCTGGCCCGCAGCTGATAAAAGGGACCGAACTCAATCGGGGTCTGCCCCAACATGCCGTCCACCAGGATGCTGACCATCATCGCGCCGGTGAATCCGGCGAGGATCAGCAACAAGGTGAAATAGAAGGCGGACAGGCCGTTGCCCGCGCCCGGCGGCAGTTCGGTGGCCTCGCTGACGGTGACGGCCACCGGAGTCGCCAGCGCGATCTGCGCCGCCCCCGAGAACGGTAGGTTCAATTTGACCAGCTGACCGCGCACTGTGTCGGTGAGCTGCTGCCCCATCTGGGCGTTCACCTGCGCCCGCATCCGGTCGGCGAAGGTGGTGGTCACCGACGAGGCGAAGGTGCCCGAGCCGCGGTTGATATACACGGCGATCGCCGGGGATTCCGGTTTGGCCGGCAGTACGGCCGAACGGCCCAGTGCTACAGCCGAATTGGTGAACCCCGCCTTGATCACCACGATGCCGTACGCCTCACCGGCGGCGAGCTGGTCGAAGGCGGTGGTGCGGTCGGTCCGATGAATCGCGATACCGCTACGGGCCGCCGTCTCGATGATCCCGTCGGCGACCTGGTCGCCGAAGTTCGCCCGGGAACTCTGCCCGTCGCCGGTCTCGACCTCACCACCGGTGTCCTCGTTGACCAGCGCGATCGGGAAGTCGTGCAGATGCTTCTCCGGGTTGACGACCGCACCCATGTACAGGGCGGCCATCAGACAGAACAAGCCGACCACCAGCGCGACCGGTAGCAGCCAGAACCGCGGGGACCCGAGGACTCCGGCGATCGTCCGACCGGCCGCCGCCTCCGGCTCCGGTGCGGCGTGCTCCCCTTCACCGGTCAGGTTCTCGGTGTCGTCGGCACCCTCGTGTTTACCCATCAGAACCCCATTCGGCCCAGCTGTTTGGGATCGCGCTGCCAGTCCTTGGCGACCTTCACATGCAGATCCAGATAGACCTTCACGCCGAGCAGCTTCTCGATCTGGCCCCGGGCGACGGTACCGACCTCTTTGAGACGAGCGCCCTTGCGGCCGATGATGATGCCCTTCTGGCTGTCGCGTTCCACATAGAGGATCGCGTGGACGTCGACCATCGGCGGCTGGTCGGGTCCACGGTCGTCGCGGTCGATGACCTCCTCGATCACCACCGCCAGCGAATGCGGCAGTTCGTCGTGCACACCTTCGAGAGCCGCTTCCCGGATGAACTCGGCCATCAGCACCTGTTCGGGTTCGTCGGTGAGTTCGCCCTCCGGATAGAAGGCCGGACCCGGTTCCATCAGCGAGACCAGCAGGTCGGTGAACACGTCGAGCTGCCTGCCGGTCTTCGCCGACACCGGGACAACCTCCGACGACGGCCCGAGCAGGGCGGACAGCGCCATCAGCTGTTCGGCAACCTTGTCGCGCGACACCCGGTCCAGTTTGGTCACCACCCCGACGACGGTGGTGCGCGGCGCCATCTCCCGCACCTGCGAGATGATCCACCGGTCGCCGGGTCCGATCGCCTCGTCGGCAGGTATGCAGACACAGATGACATCGACTTCGGAGTAGGTGTCGCGGACGAGATCGTTGAGTCGCTTACCGAGCAGAGTGCGGGGACGGTGCAGTCCGGGGGTGTCGACCAGGATCAGCTGCGCGTCCGGGCGGTTGACGATCCCCCGGATGGTGTGGCGGGTGGTCTGCGGCCGGTTCGAGGTGATCGCGATCTTCTCGCCGACCAGCGCATTGGTCAGGGTCGACTTCCCGGTATTCGGGCGGCCGACGAAACAGATGAAGCCGGAACGGAATTCGGGTTCGGTCATGTGGTCGGATCCAGACGTCGAAGGGGTTGACCGGCCAGATCGGTCAGGTAGGCGTAGGCGGCGGGACTGACCTCGCGCAGCGTCGCCAGGCCCGGATCGTCCGGGTCGGCGTTGACCAGCACCGCGGCCTCGAAGCTGCGGGCACCGCTGGCCAGCGCGGTGGCCAGGGCCACCTGCAGACCGGTCAGCTTCAGGGTGGCGGTGTCGACGTCGGCGCCGGCATAGGTGCGGCCGTCACCGTCGCGGACCGCGGCCCCCGACGGCACCTCGGCACGTGCGAGCGCACCCCGCGCCAGCACCACCAACTTCTGGTCCTCGTTGTCGAGTGAATGCGTCACGGACCCCATCTTTTCTGTTGTTCGCTAACTTTTCGGGTGTTCGCTGTCGCGTGTCGAATGTTCGCGGCGGTCATCGGTCTCATCGGCATCGGTGCCCGCGGCGTCGGCGTCCGCCACCCGGCTGACCAGCACAGTGATGATGCGCTGACGACCCTGCCGGTTGGGTCCGCCTTCGGCGACCAGATGCAGGCCGTGTGATCGCACCTGCGCACCCGGCAGCGGCACACGGCCGAGTTCCAGTGCCACCAGACCGCCGACCGTCTCGACTTCGTCGTCGTCGATCTCGACGTCGAACAGTTCGCCGAGATCCTCGACCGGGAGCCGGGCCGAGACCCGGAAGGTGCCGTCACCGAGGTCGTCGACCGGGGCCACCTCGTCGGTGTCGTATTCGTCGGTGATCTCCCCGACGATCTCCTCCAGCACGTCTTCGATGGTCACCAGACCGGCGATACCGCCGTACTCGTCGACGAGCAGCGCCATGTGGTTGCGGGTGCGCTGCATGTCGGCGAGCACCTTGTCCAGCGGCTTGGTGTCGGGGATGAACTCGACGCCCCGCATCAGGTCACGGACCAGCAGTGTGGTGGGTGCGCCGCGCGCGGCCGCCGAGGTGGCCACCAGGTCCTTGAGGTAGACGACACCGAGGATGTCGTCGGTGTTCTCACCGATCACCGGTATCCGCGAATGACCCGACCGCACTGCGAGATTGGTGGCCTGCGAGGCAAGCTTGTCGGACTCGATCCACACCATCTCCGGTCGCGGCACCATGACCTCGCGCGCACTGGTGTCACCGAGGTCGAAGACGGACTGGATCATTCGCCGTTCGCCTTCGGCCACCACCCCGGTCGCCTCGGCCATGTCGACCACTTCACGCAACTCGACCTCGGTGGCGAACGGGCCGTTGCGGTATCCGCGGCCGGGAGTCAGCGCGTTACCGATCAGGATGAGCAGCCGGGTGACCGGCTTCAGCAGGACACCGAGGGCGGTCAGCGGAAGTGCCGAGGCCAGCGCGATCGAATAGGCGTGCTGGCGGCCCAGGGTGCGCGGACCCACACCGACCGCAACATAGGAGACGACCGCCATCCCCAGGATCGTTGCGGTCAGCCCCCAGCCCACACCCCACAGTTCGGTGAGGGTGTAGGCGATCATCGCGACGGCCGCGGTTTCGCAGACCATCCGGAGCAGAACCGCGAGGCCTACGTAGCTGGCCCGCGCGGACAGGATCGTCGACAGCCTGCGGGCGCCGACCCGGCCTTCCTTGACCATGTCGTCCACGCGCGCGATCGATACGGTCGACACCGCTGTGTCGACGGCCGCGAACAGCCCGCCTGCGCAGAGCAGCACGATCGCCGCGACGACGAGCCATATGTCGTCGGGCACGCTCACTGCTCCCCGGGCACCGTGTCCGGTTTCTCGGCCGGGCCGGGCTCGGTCGGGCCGCCGGTGAACCCGATATTCGAGAGCAGTCGCGCATCCCGGTCGGACTGACGCTGTTCCTGCGCCCGCAGATGCCGTTCGGCGTAGAAGGCTTCCAGGATCTCGTTCTGCAACCCGAACATCTCACGCTCTTCGTCGGGTTCGGCATGGTCGAAGCCGAGCAGATGCAGAACCCCGTGGATGGTCAGCATCGACAGCTCGTATTCGAAGGACCGGCGTGCCTCCTTGGCCTGCCGCGCGGCGAACTCGGGGCACAGCACGATGTCGCCGAGGATCGCCGGCCCCGGTTCGGTGGCATCCGGACGCGATCCCGGGACCAGTTCGTCCATCGGGAAGCTCATCACGTCGGTGGGTCCGGGCAGATCCATCCATTGCATGTGCATGTCGGCCATCGCATCCTCGTCGACACACAACACCGACAGCTCGGCCGCGGGGTTGACGTCCATCGCGACCACGGCGAAGGTCGCGGCGTCGATGACGAGCTGAGCCGGAACCTCGACGCCCGACTCGTTGGCGAATTCGATACTCATGAGCGCCGTCCATGTGATGCGGCCCGTCGGGCCGTGCGGTTGCCGGTTTCCTCGGCCCGTCCGTATGCGTCGACGATATCGGCGACCAGCCGGTGCCGCACCACGTCCTGACTGGTCAGTCGCGAAAAGTGAATGTCGTCGATTCCTTCCAGAATCGTTGTCGCCGCAAGCAATCCGCTCCGGTCGCCGCCGGGCAGGTCCACCTGGGTGACGTCGCCGGTGACCACCACCTTCGATCCGAAACCGAGCCGGGTGAGGAACATCTTCATCTGCTCACCGGTGGTGTTCTGCGCCTCGTCGAGGATGATGAAGGCGTCGTTGAGGGTCCGGCCCCGCATATACGCCAGCGGCGCCACCTCGATGACGCCGGCAGCCATCAGCTTCGGGATGGACTCCGGATCGATCATGTCGTGCAGGGCGTCGTACAGCGGGCGCAGATACGGGTCAATCTTCTCGCTGAGCGTGCCGGGCAGGAAGCCCAGCCGCTCGCCCGCCTCCACGGCAGGCCGGGTCAAGATGATCCGGGTGACGTCCTTGGCCTGCAATGCCTGCACGGCCTTCGCCATCGCCAGGTACGTCTTGCCGGTGCCTGCCGGGCCCACCCCGAAGACGATGGTGTTGGCGTCGATGGCATCGACGTACCGCTTCTGGTTGAGCGTCTTGGGCCGGATCGTCTTACCCCGGCGGGAGATGATGTCCAGCGAAAGCACCTCGGCCGGTGACTCGGAGGTGCCCTCGGACAGCATCGACACGCCCTGACGAACGAGGTCCGGGGTCAGCGGAGTACCCCGGCCGACCAGGTCGACGAGTTCCGCGACGACCCGCTCCGAGGCGGCGACGTCGGCGGCCACGCCGGTGAGGGTGATCTGATTGCCGCGGACATGGATGTCGGCGGGCAAGAGTTGTTCGAGCGTGCGGAGATTGACGTCGGTGGCGCCGAGCAGCCCGAATACCATCTCGGGAGAGACTTCGACGGTGGACGTGACCACAGGACGACGCGGTGGCACCGCGTTCGACTGCCCGCTCATGTCGGGGGTGTCGTCAGTCACGTATGAAATCACTCCTGGTCGTCGCATCCGTTGGTCTCACCGAAGCGATTCGGTGGTGCAGGCCAGTGTATCGCGCGAGGCCGACGTGGCCGTAGGCAATAACCGTGCCCACCTCGCTCATACGCCGAGCACCCGCATGGTCTGCCGGTTCCCGACGCTGCGCGGGTCGACGAAGACATCGTGGCCTTCCTCGGGTACGACGATGACCTCTGCGCGCTGCCCGCGGGCACTGACCTGCCGCACGTATTCGCGGCTGACCTCGACGGGGATCGCCGCATCCCGTTCCCCGTGGATCGCCACCACCCGAGCATCGAAGACGGGCGCCGCCATCGGCGAAGCCGCCCGGTAGCGTTCCGGCGCATCCCGATAGAAGGCACCCATCAGGGCGCGCACCGACGGACGATCGGCCTGGCCCGCCCCCACCAGATCCAGGGCGGCAGCCTGGGCGATCACCAGATCGATCCGGCTGCGGGCGGTCCGCGCACCCAGCTGCGCGGCCGACCAGATCGCGAGTTGTCCACCGGCGGAATGCCCGACGACCGCCACCGACGACCAATCCACCCGCGGGGCGACCTCGGCGGACAGGCTCCCGCGGACCGGGTCGTCGAGGGCACGGATCGCGGCGACCACGTCGTTACCGGAGGTGGGCCAGCCGCCGCCCGGTTCCCCGACCCGCCGGTACTCGATATTCCACACCAGCGCACCACGTTCGGCGTACTGGCGGGCGATCGCCGACTGGATGGTCAAGCCGAATTCGGTGGTCCAGTAGCCCCCGTGGACGAGGACGATCGGCCGCATCGTGTCCGGCAGGTCCGCGACATCCGAGGCGTGATAGAGATGGCCGAATTGTGCGGGCGCATCACCGTATTCGATCTTGCTCCGGTGAACTGGGCAGCGGCGCAACATCTCTCAGCGACCCCAGCGTTCGGTGAGTGCGCCGATCGCGCCGAGCGCGACAGCCGCTGCGGTGGAGGTTCGCAGTACCTCCGGGCCGAGGATGACCGAATGCGCGCCGAGTGCGGTGAGATCGGCGACCTCCCCTTCGTCGAGTCCGCCCTCGGGACCGACGACCAGCACGATCGACGGAACCTGCGCCAGGTCCAAAGCACGCAGGGGCCTGCTCGCCTCCTCGTGCAGCACCGCGACGATGCCACCCTCGGCGACCGTGTCGGCACACGATTCACGGACGTCGGTGGTGGTGGCGAGGTCGGTCACGTCGGGGATCCACGGCCTGCGGCTCTGTTTTGCGGCGGCCGCCGCCGCGGCCCGCCACTTGGCGACCCCTTTGTCGGCCTTGCCACTCCAGCGCGCCACACAGCGGGCCGCCTGCCACGGCACGATGACGTCGACACCCGCCTCGGTGGCGAGATCGACGGCCAGTTCCGAACGCTCCGACTTCGGCAGCGCCTGCACCACCGTGACCAGCGGTTGCGGCCGGGGCCGGAAGGTCAGTTCACGGACCGCTGCGACGAGGGTGTCCTTGGACTCGATCGAGGAGACCTGCGCCCCGACCACCGTGCCCGCGCCGTCGCCGACGAATATCCGTTCCCCCACCGCCAGGCGCGTGACAGTCACCGCGTGACGCCCCTCCGCACCACTGAGCACCAGTTCGGCGCCCGGTTCGGGCACGGTGTCGGCCCAGAACAGGGGCGGGCTCAACGTCGGCTCCTACCGTCCGGCGAAAGCGTTGCGCAGCCGGGAGAACAGTCCGCCCGGACCGGCCGCGGTGGCCGTGGAGACGACCTCGATCTGCTCGCCGAAGTCCGCCCGGAGCTTCTTCAGGGCCTCGGTCTGGGCGTTGTCGAGCCGACTCGGCACGACGACGTCGAGGTGGACGTGCAGGGTGCCGCGCACCGTCGAATTCACGTGCGGCATGCCCTGACCACGCAGTTTGACGACCTGGCCGGGCTGGGTGCCGGGTGCGATGGTGACCGTCACCGGATCCCCGATGATCGGATCGATGTCGATCTCGCCACCGAGGGCGGCGTCGATCATCGGCACCTTGAGCGTGCAGTGCAGGTCGTCCTTGTCGCGCATGAAGATCTCGTGCTGGCGTTCGGCGACCTCGACGTACAGGTCGCCGGCCGGACCGCCGCCGGGACCGACCTCACCCTGGCCGGTCAGCCGGACCCGCATACCGCTCTCCACGCCGGCCGGGATTCGCACCGTCATCGTGCGGCGCGTCCGGACACGACCGTCGCCGCCGCATTTGCGGCACGGATCGGGGATGGTCTCGCCGACACCGTGGCAGGTGGGGCATTCTCGCACCGTCATGACCTGGCCGAGGAACGAGCGCTGTACGGCTTGGATCTCACCCGCGCCGTGACAGGTGTCGCAGGTGACCGGCTTGGTGTCACCGTTGGCGCCCGAGCCGGTGCACACGTCGCACAGGATGGCCGTGTCGACGGTGATCTCCTTGTTGACACCCGAGGCGCATTCGGCGAGATCGAGTTCCAGGGACACCAGTGCGGGCTCACCCGGCTGCACCCGCGAGCGCGGTCCGCGTCCCGAACCGAATCCGCCACCGCCACCGAAGGCACCGCCGGACCCGAAGAACGCCTCGAAGACGTCACCGAATCCGCCGCCACCGCCACCGAACCCGCCGAAGCCACCGGCACCGGCGCCGGCGCCGGCGAGCGGATCGCCCCCGGCATCGACGATGCGCCGCTTCTCCGGGTCGCTGAGGACCTCGTAGGCCGCACTGACCTCTTTGAACCGCTCCTCCTCGCCGGGGTTGACGTCGGGGTGCAGTTCGCGTGCCTTCTTGCGGTAGGCGCGTTTGATCTCCTGTTCGCTGGCGTCCTTCGCCACGCCCAGGATTCCGTAGTAATCACGTGCCACGGTGGTAGCGGTCCTTCTCACGTCGTAAATCGAACCGGCCGAGGTCGGGGCCGGGGTGGTTCATCGGTTCAGTGCGTCCGGTCGGCGCTGCCGCGGGTGGGCGGCCATCAGGTCAACGCTCCGACAGCACTTCGCCGACATATTTTGCAACGGCGGCGACCGACGCAATGGTTCCCGGATAGTCCATTCGGGTGGGCCCCACCACGGCGACTCCGCCGAAGACGGTGCCCGATGCACCGTACCCGGTGGAGACGACCGAGGTGCCACGCAGGTTCTCGGTCTGGGTCTCCTCACCGATCTGCACGGTCACCCCACCGGCGCGCTGGGTGGTCGCGAGCAGCTTGAGCACCACGACCTGCTCCTCCAGCGCCTCCAACACCGTATCCATGCCGCCGGCCATGGAACCGAAGTCGGCGGCCGCACGCGCGAGGTTGGAGGCGCCGCCGAGCACCAGACGGTCGTCCCCGCGTTCGACGAGGGTCTCCACCAGCACCGTCGCGATGTTGACCACCACCGGACGAATGTCGTCGGGGGCGGCGTTGGCGAGTTCGGCGACGGCCGCGGAGGCGGCCTCGAGGCGCTGGCCGTCGAGTGCCTGCGAGAACATATCCCGCAGGCGGGCCAGGTCGGCGTCGTCGATGTCTCGCTGCAGCGCGACCATCCGCTGTTCGACGCGACCATTGTCGGTGATGAGGACCAGCAACAGTCGCGACGGCGACAGGCTGACCACTTCGAGATGCCGGACGGTCGCCGTCGACAGCACCGGATACTGGATCACCGCGACCTGGCGTGTCAGTTGGGCGAGCAGACGCACCGACCGGCGCAGGACGTCGTCGAGGTCGACGCCGGAATCGAGGACCGACAGGATCGCCCGCCGTTCGGCCGCCGACAGCGGTTTGATCTCGCTGATGCGGTCCACGAACAGCCGATATCCCTTGTCGGTGGGTACGCGCCCGGAGCTGGTGTGCGGCTGGGTGATGTATCCCTCGGCCTCCAGGACCGCCATGTCGTTGCGGACGGTCGCGCTGGACACACCGAGCTGGTGACGCTCGACGAGTGCCTTGGAGCCAATCGGTTCCTGCGTCGCCACGAAGTCCGTGACGATCGCGCGCAGAATCTCGAAACGGCGATCATCGGTCGTCGACAATTGCGCTACACCTCCGATCCGAACCGTCGCTTGCCATACAGTGGTTACGTCCATTCTACGAAACCGGTGTACGAAGGCCTGGGATGCAATGATCTTCAAGGGCGTCCGGGAGGGCAAGCCCTATCCCGACCACGGACTGTCCACGCGTTTGTGGGCCAAAATCCCACCACGCCAACTCCGCCTCGATCAGCTCACCACGGTGACCACCGTGCTGGCCCTCGACAAGTTGCTGAGTGAGGACTCGACCTTCTACGGGGACCTCTTCGCGCATGTCGTGCGCTGGCGGGGCGAGCTGTATCTCGAGGACGGCCTGCACCGCGCGGTCCGGTCGGCGTTGCGCAACCGGCACATCATCCACGCGCGAACCCTGGATCTCGACAGCATCGACCTGTCCCCCGGTGCCCCGGCCCTGGAGATCCAGTTGACGCAGGGCACCGACACCCCGCGCCCGCCTCATCTCGGCGGCGCCCGGCACGACGCCCAGCCGAACGCCGGACGCAGTACCGGTTGGACGCTGCCGACCCGTGATTCACGATCCTGGTGAGCATCGACCTGGTCATGTGACCCAGATTTCTGGGATGAGGATTGACTAACCTAACTACGCGTGGCTAGGTTTGCTTCACCGAATCGTTTCTGACCTGCGCTGTGTCGAATCCGCGTGGCCGGGTCCGGGTGAAGAAGGATATCCATGAGCAAGTTCCTCAAGACCGCGGCGATCGCCGTGTTCGGCGTGATCGTCATGTCCGTCGGCCTGACCGCGCCGGCGAGCGCCGACGTCAACATTCGCACCGGCAAGGCCGCCGATCTGCCGATCCGTGCGAATACTCCGTCCGCCGGTGACATCGAGCGTTCCTACGCCGGGTTCTACAACCCGAATGTGCCGCTCGAGCCCAAGTACGCGGTCAGCTACCGAGGCGACACCCCGAAGGTGCGCAAGGCGCTGCAAACCCTCATGGGTATGAGCAAGACCTATGACTACTTCTCGATCCAGGGCCGGATCACCAAGGTGAACGTCAACGGCAACCGCATGAGTGTCACCGGTAACGGCGTGATGGCCGGTTTCCCGGCGACGAGCTTCACCTATCACTACATCCGCGAGGCCGGGATCTGGAAGTACGACTGGAAGGCCAACTGCGCCACCGGTTGCCAGGGCAATCCCGACTTCGGGTACTGACCCGCGAGTTCTCTGCCACGGCCACATCTGTGGCCACGGACGGCCCCCGCGCGCGACACCGCGGGGGCCGTCGACACACCCGGCCCGGCCCTCGGCCGCCCGCCGAGATCACCGAGGACCACCGCATGACCAAGACGCCCCCACCGGCCGGCGCCGAGCCCGAGGCCCGTTCCGAGCCGTCGATCGTCGTCGACCGACTGACCAAACACTTCGGTAAGAAGGCCGCCGCCGACGACGTCAGCTTCGTCGCGGCGCCGGGTGCGATCACGTATCTACTCGGACCAAACGGCGCGGGTAAGACGACCGTCATGCGGATGATCGCGGGCTTTACCCGACCCGACCGCGGCACGATCTCCATCAACGGCGGACGACTCGGCGATTTCCGCGATGTCCGCCGCGAGATCGGCTTCAGCCTCAACCCGTTCGCGAACAATCCCAAGCACACCGCGCTCCGGCACCTTCGATGGCAGGCCCGACTGGCGGGTGTGCCGGTCGCCGACGCCGACCGGGTGCTGGACCTGGTCGGCCTGACCGGCGTTGCCACCCGGCAGGTCGGCGGCTTCTCCTTCGGCATGCTGCAACGACTCGGAATCGCCACCGCACTGCTCGGCGACCCGCACACGATCGTTCTCGACGAGCCGGCCAACGGCCTCGACGTCGAGGGCACCCTGTGGCTGCGCGACACCCTGACCGGTCTGGCAAACGCCGGAAAATGCCTTCTCGTCGCATCGCACAACCTGGCCGAGGTGGAGATCACCGCCTCACGGATCATCATCATGGGTCGCGGCAAGGTGCTTGCCGACGACGATCGGCACACCATCCTCGCCCGCGGCTCGGGACCGCGGCTGCTGGAATCGGCGTACCTCGACCTCACGAAAACCAGCGTCGACTACAGCGGAAGCAGCGTGACCCGATGAGCCACCGTTTGACGGATTCCGCCATCACTGCCGACGACACGTCCGCCGATGTCCACGCCCACCCGGAAACCCTGGACCCATCGCCTGTCGGATCGACCAACCGCGCCGGAGTCGTGGCCCGCATCGCGCGCAACGGCCTGTTCCTCGGGCGCGCGATCCGCAGCGAGATCACCAAGCTCTCACCGCGAAATCCGCTGTTCTGGTTGGTGATCCCGCTATCGATCGGTATCCCGGTTGCGATGAACTTCGGTATCGCCAAGGCCAGCCAGTGGGATGTCATCGACGGCACCGGCGGGATCGACACCAACAACACCGGCTACTGGCTGATGATGCTCTCCCCGTTCATCCTGATGGCCGCCGCGGTCACCTCGTTCTGCGGCGAGTTCAAGGACAAGACCGTCGAACTCGGGAGTGCCATCCAGCCCCGACGGTGGACGATGCCGGTCGCGAAGCTGATCGTCTTCAGCGTCGTCGCGGCAATCACCGTCACCGCGACCATCCTCATCATGCTGCTGGGCTTCCCGCACCTGTTCCCCGAGATCTGGGGCGAGGTCGAACTGTTCTCCGGCGACGGCGTACGCCTGCTGATCGGCGTGCCCGTATACTCGGTGCTCGTCCTCGCACTGGGACTGGGTCTGTCGGTACTGATCCCGCGACCCGGGCTGGTCATCATGATCGTCGTACTGTGGCGGTTCGTCATCGAGGAATTCCTCTACAAAGTGATGAACAACGATTTCGGCATGACCCTGCAGAAGTGGGGTCCGTTCGCGAACGCCCAGATCGGCGCAGGCCAATACCCGACCTTCGACACCGTCTTCGGCCCGAATATGTCCCTGCTCTACTTCGCCGCATACGCGGTCGCCTTCTTCGTGATCGGTCTCATCCGCCTCCAGGCCACCGATCTACGCAGCGACTGACGAGACGACGTCAGTCCCAGAGGATCCGGCGCACCACACCGTCGGCCAACAATCGGCCGGCATCGGTGAGCACATATGCGGCGGCCGCGGGTGTCAGCAGGCCCTGCGCACACAATTCGTCGGCGTGGCCGATCTCCGTTGCGGTGAGGACATCGCGCGGCAGCCCGCTCCGGCAACGGGTCAGCAACATGACCGCCTCGACGTGCCGGTCATCGTCGGCGAGCACCTCGGCAGACGCGACCGGCAAAAGGTCGGCGTCCAACGAATCGGCGTAGCGCGCAGGATGTTTGACGTTCCACCAGCGCACCCCGTGCACATGTGAGTGCGCACCGGGGCCGATACCCCACCAATCATGACTGCGCCAGTAGGCCAGATTGTGGCGGCATTCCCCGCCGGGGGTGCGCGCCCAGTTGGACACCTCATACCAGTGGAACCCCGCCGCCGACAGCCGCTCGTCGACGATCCGATACCGATCGGCGAGCACGTCGTCGTCGGGTGCGGGCATCTCACCGCGTCGGATCCGGCGCGCGAGCGCGGTCCCGTCCTCGACGATCAGCGCATAGGCGGACACATGGTCGGCCGGGGTGTCGAGGACCGCGTCGAGGCTGGCGCGCAGGTCGTCGTCGCGCTCGCCGGGTGTGCCGTAGATGAGGTCCAGATTGATGTGGTCGAACCCGGCGGCGGACGCCTCGCGTGCGGCGGCGACCGCCCGACCCGGCGTGTGGGTGCGATCGAGTGCGGCCAGCACGTGACGCGCCGCGGACTGCATGCCGAGCGACACCCGGTTGTAGCCGGCCGACCGCAGTCCGTCGAAGAAGGCCTGCGATGTGGACTCCGGGTTGGATTCGGTGGTGATCTCGGCATCCGGTGCCAGCTCGAAGTTCGCCCGCACCGCATCGAGCAGCCTGCCCAGCCCGTCGGCCCCGAGCAGCGACGGTGTGCCACCGCCGACGAAAATCGTCGACACCGGGCGCGCCGGGATCATCGTGGCCGCCGCCATCGCCAGTTCCCGCTCGACGGCACGTTGCCACGATTCCGGTGACGCGGACGTGCCCAACTCGCCGGCGGTGTACGTGTTGAAGTCGCAGTACCCACACCGCGTCGCACAGAACGGAACGTGCAGGTACAGACCCAGCGGGACGCCGGGATCCACGGCACGACCGGCGGCCGCGATCTGTTCGATCACGGCCTCGTCGGCGTCGGCGGTGGACTCGATGGGCACCCGACCATCATGCGCGCCGGAATAACCACGGGGGTCACCGGCCTTGGTCATGGCAGAGCTGGTGCGCGTGCGTGCCGGCAACCGACATCGCCGCGACGGCTTTCCCTCACGATGATGAAAAGTAACCCCAAGTAGACGCGACAGCGACGGGCATGGCACTATGGACCACGTGATTTTCCCCGGGGTGTGGCTGGCTGCGCGTCGCCACATTGATCTGAAGCGCGTCTGCAGCGCTTTCTGTCGCATCTAGCGACGTCTCGGCCCCGAGTGCTCCCGTCCTGATGCGGGATGCCGACACGTTTTCACACAGCCCAGTTCACCGTGTGCGATACCCGTCGGCCTCGTGTCGGCAGAGGAGACCTCATGACGTCCACCACAGACGCCCCTGCGCCGAGCACGCCCAGCTCGGATGCCCCGGCCCGGCCTGCCCGTAAGCCGCGCCCGGCCAAGCGGCGGGCGGAAGGCCAGTGGAAGCTCGGCTACCGTGAGCCGCTGAACCCCAACGAGCAGGTCAAGAAGGACGACAACCCGCTCAACGTGCGAGCCCGGATCGAGAACATCTACTCGAAGCAGGGTTTCGAATCGATCGACAAGCAAGACCTGCGCGGCCGGATGCGGTGGTGGGGGCTCTACACCCAGCGCGCCGAGGGCTTTGACGGCACCTTCACCGGTGACGAGAACATCGATCTGCTCGAAGACAGCCACTTCATGATGCGGGTGCGCTGCGACGGCGGCGCTCTCAACGTCGCACAGCTGCGCACGCTGGGTGAGCTGTCCACCGAATTCGCGCGCGACACCGCCGATCTCTCCGACCGGGAGAACGTCCAGTACCACTGGATCCGCATCGAGGACGTCCCCACCATCTGGGAACGGCTCGAAGCCGTCGGGCTCAAGACCACCGAGGCCTGCGGAGACTGCCCGCGTGTGGTGCTCGGTTCGCCGCTCGCGGGCGAGTCACTCGATGAGATCCTCGATCCGACTCCGGCCATCGACGAGATCGTGCGTCGCTATATCGGCGACCCCGCGTATTCGAACCTGCCCCGCAAGTTCAAGACCGCGATCTCCGGTCAGCAGGACGTCGTCCACGAGATCAACGACGTCGCCTTCGTCGGTGTCGTCCACCCCGAACACGGCCCCGGCCTGGACCTGTGGGTCGGCGGTGGACTGTCGACCAATCCGATGCTTGCTCAGCGCGTCGGCGCCTGGATTCCGCTCGACGAGGTCCCCGATGTCTGGGAGGCCGTCGTATCGATCTTCCGCGATTACGGTTACCGCCGTCTACGCGCCAAGGCCCGCCTGAAGTTCCTCGTCAAGGACTGGGGTATCGAGAAGTTCCGTCAGGTCCTCGAAGACGAGTACCTGGAGCGCAAGCTCATCGACGGTCCGGCACCCGAACTCCCGCCCCGCCCGATCGACCACATCGGCGTGCAGAAATTGCGGAACGGGCTCAACGCCATCGGCTTCTCCCCGGTTGCCGGTCGCGTCTCCGGCACCATCTTGACCAAGGTCGCCGACGCGGTGGCCGCCGTCGGATCCGACCGCATCCGATTCTCGCCGTACCAGAAGCTGATCGTGCTCGACGTCCCCGACGACAAGGTGGATGCGCTGATCGACGAGCTCAAGCCACTCGGCCTGCACGGCCGGCCGTCGCAGTGGCGCCGGAACCTCATCGCCTGCAGCGGGATCGAGTTTTGCAAACTGTCCTTTACCGAGACCCGCAAGCGGTCGCAGGTGCTCGTACCTGAGCTCGAGCAGCGCCTCGCCGACGTCAACGAGGGCCTCGACGTACCGATCACGGTCAACATCAACGGCTGCCCGAACTCCTGTGGCCGGTCCCAGATCGCCGACATCGGGTTCAAGGGACAGCTCATCGAAGACGGCGACGGCGGGCAGATCGAAGGCTTTCAGGTCCATCTCGGCGGCAGCCTCGGACTCGACTCGGGTTTCGGCCGCAAACTCCGCCAGCACAAGGTGGCATCCACCGAGCTCGGCGACTACATCGAACGCGTCGTGCGCAACTTCGTCGCACAGCGTGAGGACGGAGAGCGGTTCGCGCAGTGGGCCGTTCGTGCAGACGAGGAGGCCCTGCGATGACCGCATCGACCACGCCGGTCACCGGTCGCCGTTTCAGCGAGGACCAGCTGCGTGCGATCGCCGAAGACGGTGCCCGCACCCTCGGCTCCGATGCCGGCGCCGAGGAACTGTTGCGCTGGACCGCAAGAACCTTCGGCACCAACTTCGTGGTGGCCTCCAACATGCAGGATGCGGTCCTCGTCGACCTCGCCGTCAAGCACATCGACCGTGACGCACTCGACGGTGACCCGCTGAAGATCCTGTTCCTCGACACCGGCTATCACTTCGCCGAGACGATCGGCACCCGCGACGCCGTCGAGGCCGTCTACGCACCGTCGCCCGACACCGATCGTCCTGGTGTCGAGATCGTCGATCTCACTCCCGAGCACAGCGTCGCACAGCAGGACGAACTGTTGGGCCGCAACCTCTTCGCCCGCGATCCCGGCGAATGCTGCCGGCTGCGCAAGGTGGTCCCGCTCCGGGCCGGTCTGTCGCACTACGACGCTTGGGTCACCGGTATCCGCCGGGTGGAGGCCCCCACTCGGGCCAACGCCCCGCTGGTGTCCTTCGACGAGGGCTTCGGACTGGTGAAGATCAACCCGATCGCCCCGTGGTCCGACGAGACCATGCAGGAGTACATCGACGCCAACGGCGTGTTGGTCAACCCGCTGGTCGACGAAGGCTATCCATCCATCGGCTGCGCCCCGTGCACGGCCAAACCCGAACCCGGATCCGATCCGCGCAGTGGCCGTTGGGCCGGCCGCGCCAAGACAGAATGTGGGCTGCACGCATGACCATCACCGACACCACCACCGGGGTCCGCGACCTGTCCGACCCGGACAACTTCACCACCCTCGACGCGCTCGAATCCGAGTCGATCCACATCTTCCGCGAGGTGGCCGGCGAGTTCGAGCGTCCGGTGATCCTGTTCTCCGGCGGTAAGGACTCGACGCTGCTGCTGCACCTGGCGCTCAAGGCGTTCTGGCCCGCGCCGCTGCCGTTCGCACTGCTGCACGTCGACACCGGACACAACCTGCCGGAGATCATCCAGTTCCGCGACGAGATCGTGGAACGCCACAATCTGCGGTTGCACGTCGCCAAGGTTGAGGATTACCTGGCCGACGGTCGCCTGACCGAACGCCCGGACGGTATCCGCAACCCGCTGCAGACGATCCCGCTGCTCGACGGCATCACCGAGAATCGCTTCGACGCGGTCTTCGGCGGTGCCCGTCGCGACGAGGAGCGCGCCCGTGCCAAGGAGCGGATCTTCTCGCTGCGCAACGCTTTCGGACAGTGGGATCCCAAGCGCCAGCGTCCCGAACTGTGGAACCTGTACAACGGTCGCCACGCGCCGGGTGAGCATGTGCGCGTGTTCCCGCTGAGTAACTGGACCGAACTCGACGTCTGGCGCTACATCGCTCGCGAGCAGGTCCTGCTCGCGCCGCTGTACTACGCCCACGAGCGTGAGGTGTACCAGCGCGACGGCATGTGGATGACCTCCGGCCCGTGGGGCGGTCCGCGCGAGGACGAGGTGGTCGAGACCCGCATGGTCCGCTACCGCACCGTCGGCGACGGCTCCACCACCGGCGCCGTACTGTCCGAGGCCACCGACAACGAAGCCGTGCTCGCGGAGGTCGCCGCATCGCGCCTGACCGAGCGTGGTGCCACCCGCGGCGACGACCGTGTCTCCGAGGCCGCCATGGAAGACCGCAAGCGCGAAGGATACTTCTGATGAAACACTCCCCCGACCTTCTGCGGATCGCCACCGCGGGCAGCGTCGACGACGGCAAGTCCACCCTCGTGGGCCGACTGCTCTTCGACACGAAATCGGTTCTGGCCGACCAGATCGACGCCGTCACCAAGGCCTCGGTCGATCGCGGGATGGACACCCCGGACCTGTCGCTGCTCGTCGACGGCCTGCGCGCCGAACGCGAACAGGGCATCACCATCGACGTCGCCTACCGCTACTTCGCCACTCCGGCACGGTCGTTCGTCCTGGCCGATACCCCCGGCCATGTGCAGTACACCCGCAACACGGTGTCCGGCGCGTCGACCGCACAGCTGGTCATCCTGCTGGTCGACGCCCGTAACGGCGTCGTCGCCCAGACCCGCAGGCATGCCGCGGTGATGGCGCTGCTGGGTGTGCCGCAGCTGGTGCTGGCCGTGAACAAGATCGACCTTGTCGACAACCCGGCCGAGGTGTTCGCGCAGATCTCCGAGGACTTCAACACCCTGACCACCACTCTCGGCTACGCGCCCGAGCAGGTTCAGGAGATCCCGGTGTCGGCGCTCAACGGCGACAACGTGGCGATCCGGTCGGCGAACACCCCGTACTACGACGGCCCGACGCTCATCGAGCATTTGGAGACCGTGCCGAACGAGCCTTCTCGTGGCGACGTCGGCCTGCGTTTCCCGGTGCAGTACGTGATCCGGCCCCGCACCGCGGAGTACCCCGACTACCGCGGCTACGCGGGTCAGATCGCCGCCGGTCGAGTCTCGGTCGGCGACGAGGTGGTCATCCTGCCGTCGGGCAAGCGATCCACGATCAGCCAGATCGACACCCCGGACGGTCAGCTGGCGACCGCACACACCGGGCGCAGCGTCACCCTGCTCCTCGAGGACGACGTCGACATCTCGCGTGGCGACCTGATCTCCGCGGTGGCCGATGCGCCCGAGCCGATCTCACAGTTCACCGCGACCGTGTGCTGGCTGTCGGACAAGCCGTTGCGTCCGGGTGCCCGGCTGCTGCTCAAGCACGGGGCCAAGACCACTCAGGCGATCATCGGTGGCATCGACGCCCTCTTCGATGAGCAGAACCTGTCGATTATCGACGCCCCCGGTTCCGCCGAACTGAACCAGATCGTGCGGATCTCGGTGCAGACCGCCGAGGAGATCCCCGCCGACGATTATCAGGTCAACCGCGAATCGGGTAGCTTCCTGCTGATCGATCCGCAGGGCGGCAACACGCTGGCAGCCGGCCTGGTCGGCGACGCACTCGCGCCGCTGCACCTCAAAGAGCTGGTGTGACACCGACTCTCGTACTGGTAGCGCACGGCAGCCGGGATCCGCGATTCGCCGACACCACCCGACGGGTGCGTGCCGCGGTTGCCGACCGGCTGCCGGGCGTGCGGGTCGAACTGTCCTACCTCGACCTCGACTCCCCTTCGGTCGGTGAGGTTCTCACCGACCTGGCCGAGCCGCCGGTCGTCGTGCCACTGCTCCTGGCCGACGGATATCACAGCAAGATCGATCTGCCCGCACTGATCGCCGAGCATCATCCGCAGGCCCGGCAGACCGCGGTGATCGGCACGCATTCGCTGGTCTCCGGTCTGACCGACCGGCTCGTCGAGGCCGGCCTGTCCGGTCGTGACGGCATCCTGCTGTGCTCGGTCGGCTCCTCCGACCAGGGCGCGGACCTGCATGCGCGGCGCCGCGCCATCGAACTCTCCACCCGGCTCAACCGCCCGGTCGAGGTTGTCTTCGCAACCAAGCTGGGCACCGAGAACCGCATGGTGCGCCTGGCCATTCGCCGACTGCGCGCCACCGGAGCCCAGCAGATCGCGCTCAGTCCGTACTTCTTGTCGGCGGGGTTGCTCACCGAACGCGTCGAAGCCGCACTCGACGAGTTCGAGACCGGTGTGCGCGTGGCCGGACCGCTTGGTACCCATCCTGCGGTCATCGATGCGATCAGCAGCGAATACCTGCGTGCCGCAAGGCTATCGACCATCGCCACCGGTCTCTGAAACCGTCCGCCGGCCAGTTGAGGTCGCGGGCCCGGTGTGTCATGCCGGCCGGAAGGTGTCCGGATCGGCCGCGGCCCAGTCGGCCTCCCACGACGCCGGCGGATCGTCGAGTAGTTGCCCGGGCGCCAGCCACTCGTAGAGTTCGGCATAGGAACGGTCACCGGTCGCATCGATCCGTTTGAAGAGCATCGCCGGATGCAGTTGCGCAGGGTGCGTGACACCCATGGTCGCCATGATCTGCACGGCCTGCGCGACAGTTGCCTCCTGATACCGCCGAACCCGTTGCGTCTTGTCCCCCACGTGCAGCGCCCGCGCGCGGTGTGGGTCCTGGGTCGCCACCCCGCTCGGACATGTGTTCGTGTGACAACGCTGGGCCTGAATACAGCCGGCAGCCATCATCATGGCGCGCGCAGCATTCGTGTAATCTGCGCCCTGCACAAGACGTTTGACGATATCGGCACCGCCGGCGACCTTTCCGCTCGCACCGATCGTGACCCGGTCGCGCAGCCCGGCGCCCACGAGCGCGTTGTGGACCGTGATGAGTCCCTCGGTCAGCGGCATCCCGACGTGATCCTCATATTCCAGTGGCGCGGCCGCGGTTCCGCCCTCAGCACCGTCGACGACGATGAAGTCCGGAGTGATCTGCTCGGCGATCATCGCCTTGCAGAGTGCGAGCATTTCACGCCGGCTGCCGACGCACAGCTTGATCCCGATCGGCTTGCCGTCGGCCAGTTCTCGCATCGTCCCGATGAACTGAGCGAGTTCGCGGGGCGTCGAGAACACCGAATGCGCGGGCGGGCTCACGCACTTCTGGTGCGCAGGCACCCCGCGATAGCGAGCGATCTCCTCGCTCACCTTCGCGGCGGGCAGCACCCCGCCGACGCCGGGCTTCGCGCCTTGGCTGAGTTTGAGGGATACGCATTTGATGCGTTCGTGCGAGGACTGGTCGGCGAACTGGACCGGGTCGAATCGGCCGTCGGCGGTTCGCGTCCCGAAGTAGCCCGATCCAATCTCCCACACGAGATCTGCACCGGCGTCGAGATGGTACGGGGTGAGTCCGCCCTCCCCGGTATCCTGAGCGAATCCGCCGGCCGCCGCGCCCGCACCGATCGCACGAATCGCGTTGGCCGACAACGCACCGAAGCTCATCGCGGACACATTCAGCAGTGCCATCGAATACGGCCGTCTGCAGTCCGGTCCGCCGATCGTCACCCGGGGCGGCTGGTCCGGTTCCGGAGCCGGCACCACCGAGTGGACGAGATGCTCGTACCCGATCTCCTCGATGTCGCGCTCGGTACCGAAGGCCTGCTCACCGTGAATCCCCTTGGCCCGCTCGTAGATGATCGAGCGACGCTCACGATCGTAGGGACGGCCGTCGTAGTCCCGTTCGATGAAGTACTGCTGGATCTCCGGGCGCAGCGCCTCCATCAGATAGCGCAGATGCCCGATCACCGGATAGTTCCGCAGAACGGTATGGCGCCGTTGGACCAGGTCGTGGACCCCGGTTGCACCCAGCGCAAGCAGGACTACGGCCGGGATCAGCCAGTACGGCCCCCAGATCGCGGCGGCCCCCACCGCCGCGATCCCCACCGCCGCGACCCCCACTGGGCCGAGCAGGGCAACCGATACCACGCGTGCCATATCGCCATGACACCACCGGTTCGGCCCGGTGTCTCGCGTTCACGACACCGATCCCACTTCCATCCACCCGTATCGGGCATAGTGGACCGGCGTTTGTCCTACCGGCGGTCAGGACACGACGAGATTGGGCACCTTCGTCGCGCGGGCAAAGATCTGCTCACCCGGCTGCAGGTGCAGGGCGTTGGCATCACCACGGGTGATCTGGGCGGCGAACTCGTCGCCGGTGGCCGCGGCCACCAACTCCACACGGGTCTCGAATCCCAGGTTCACCACGCGGGCCACGGTCGCCTTGATGACACCGGTGTCGAGTGCGGCGTCCGCGGCCGGCAGCGCCAGCTCGGGGTTGCGGCCGATCCGAATGTCGTGCGGGCGGACCAGTTCGCCGTTGAGGCGGACGGTGGAGCCCAGGAAGGATGCCACGAACGCGTTGACCGGTCGATCGTAGAGATCATCGGGGCTGCCGATCTGCTCGATCCGGCCCTTGTTCAGCACCGCGATCCGGTCGCTGACGTCCAGCGCCTCCTGCTGGTCGTGGGTGACCAGCACGGTGGTCACATGAACCTCGTCGTGCAGCCGCCGCAGCCACTTGCGCAGATCCTCGCGAACCTTGGCGTCGAGCGCACCGAACGGCTCGTCGAGCAGCAGCACCTGCGGGTCGACCGCGAGCGCCCGCGCCAGCGCCATGCGCTGTCGCTGACCGCCGGAAAGCTGTGCGGGGTACCGCTTCTGGAACCCGGTGAGCCCGACGATCTCCAGCAGCTCGTCGACCTTCTTGTCAATCTCCGGCTTGGGACGCTTACGGATCTTGAGACCGAAGGCGACGTTGTCGCGGACCGTCAGATGCTTGAACGCGGCATAATGCTGGAACACGAACCCGATGTCGCGCTTCTGCGGCGACAGACCCGACACATCGCTGCCGCTGATGATGACGGTGCCCGAGTCAAGGCTGTCCAGCCCTGCGATGGCGCGCAGCAATGTCGACTTACCCGAACCCGACGGTCCGAGCAGCGAGGTCAGCGAGCCGTCCGGGATTTCGATGGAAACGTCGTCGAGAGCGGCGAAGTCGCCGTAGCGCTTGTTGGCGCCGATAACCGAGATCGACATGTCACACGCCTTCCTTCTGTTCGATGGTCTGTCGCGAATCGATGGCTTCCGGTCCGTGCGGAGGGGTCAGCACCAGTTCTTCGCTGCCGTGTCCGCCGTCGGTGTCGGTCTCCGCCGAATCCTGGTGGTAGTACTGGCTGGCCCGCTCGTATCGGCCCTTGGCCCGACGCTCGATGAGCGTCATCGCGACTAGGACCAGGATCGCCACGAACATCAGCAGGGTCGCCGCCGCATAGGCGCCGTATTCGTTGTAGTCGTCGGTGTAGCGGGAATGCACCAGCAGGGTCAGGGTCTGCGAGATACCCGGGAAGTTCGACGACACCATGGTCACCGCGCCGTATTCGCCCAGTGCGCGGGCGATGGTCAGGACGATGCCGTAGGTGAGGCCCCAGCGGATCGCGGGCAGCGTGATCCGGTAGAAGGTCTGCCAGCTATTGGCTCCGAGGGTGGCCGCCGCCTGTTCCTGTTCGGTGCCGATCTCGTGCAGCACCGGCTCCACCTCACGCACCACGAAGGGCAGCGTGACGAACAGGGTCGCCAGGACCAGACCCGGGAATCCGAAGATGATGCGGAAGCCGGTGCTCTCGATGCCCCCGAACCAGCCGCCGTAACCCCACAGCAGGATCAGCGCGACACCGACGACGACCGGCGACACCGCGAACGGAAGGTCGACGACCGACTGCAGGAACCGCTTGCCGGGGAACCTGCCTCGCACGAGCGCCAATGCCGTGGTGATACCGAAGACGACGTTGAGCGGTACCACGATCACCACGATCAGCAGGCTCAGCTGCAAGGCGGAGATCGCGGCCGGGGTGGTGATCCATTCCCAGAACTGGCCGAAGCCGTGTTCGAAGGAACGCCAGAAGATCAGGCCGACCGGGACGACCAGCAAGATGAAGAGATAGATGAGCGCGATGGCGCGCAACCCATAGCGTGTGATCGGTGACAGTCTCACTGGTCGCGCTCCTCTCGATTGGACTGACGGCTGCCGACGACCCGCAGGATCAGCAGCGCCACGAAGGCGATGACGAGCAGGGCCACCGACACCGCGGCCGCGTTGACCGGCTCGTCGACCTCGATCTGCTGCTGGATGTACTGCGAGGCGACCTGCGTTTCACCCGGGATGTTGCCGCCGATCAGGACGACCGAGCCGAACTCGCCGATCGCACGGGTGAAGGCCAGGCCGGCACCGGTGAGGATGGACGGCAGCAGCGCGGGCAGCACGATCTTGCGCCAGGTCAGCCAGTTGCTGGCGCCCAGCACGGCTGCGGCCTCTTCGACGTCACGGTCGATCTCGATCAGCACCGGCTGCACCTGCCGGACCACGAAGGGCAGGGTGACGAAGGTCAGCGCCACGATCAGGCCGGGTTGCGTCGCGTTGAGCTGGATGTCGATCGGGCTGTTCGGGCCGTAGAGCGACAGCAACACCAGGCTGGCGACGATGGTCGGCAACGCGAAGGGCAGGTCGATGATCGCGTTGACGAAACTCTTGCCCCAGAACTCGTCTCGTACCAGGACCCAGGCCAGGATGGTGCCGAAGACGACGTTGATGAGCGCGACCACGATGGACACCAGGACGGTGATCCGCAGTGCGTCCAGCGCGGCGGGATCGGTGATCGCATCCCAGAAGCCGCTCCATCCATCGTCGAAGGACTGCACGGTGATGGCAGCCAGCGGCAGCAGCACGATGACGCTCAGCCACAGCCAGGCGACACCGATGCCCAGCGGCGAGACACCGCTGAATGTCCGTGATCGTCCGAGGAAACCCCCGGGGGCTCCGGAATCCGGGGATTCGGGCCGCGGCGCCGAATCCTGTACGGGTGCACTCATCACTGGCCTCCCGACTTGTAGATCTTGGTGATCGCACCGTTCTTCGAGAACAACGCGTCGTCGACGGCCTTCCAGCCGGTCAGATCCTTACCGTCGTTCTTCGCCGCGGTGCCCTTGCCGAGTTCGGCACCGAGTTGCTTGATCGTCCACAGCTTCTCGTAGGGGCGGAACAGCCCCGCCGTTTCTTTCACGATCGCGGGGACCACCGGCCGGAAGCCCTCGGCTGCCCAGATGCGCTGCGCCTCGTCGGTGAAGAGGTAGTCGACGAAGGCATTGGCGCCGGTGAGGTCTTTGGTGGTGTTGACGACCGCGACCGGATTCTCGATCTTGAAGGTCTGGGCGGGGATCACATAGTCGATCTGGTTCTTGGGCGCGGCGTCCGCGTTGGCGCGGTCGAGCATGATCGCCTCGTTCTCATAGCTGATCAGCACGTCGCCCTGGCCCTGCTCAAAGGCGGTGGTGGCCTCACGGCCCGACTTCGGCTGCACGGTGATGTGCTCGCGCACGAGTTCCTTGATGTAGGCCAGACCGGCCTCGACGTCGGTGCCGCCGTTGCTCTTCGCGGCGAACGGTGCCAGCAGATTCCATTTCGCCGACCCGGAGCTACCCGGGTTGGGGGTCACCACCTCGACACCCGGCTTGAGCAGGTCATCCCAGGTGTGGATGTTCTTCGGGTTGCCCTTGCGCACAACCAGCGCGACGACCGAACCGAACGGCGTGCTGTTGTACTGCCGGTCCTTCCAGTTCTTGTCGACGACGCCGGCCTTGACGAGCCGGGTGATGTCGGGTTCGACCGAGAAGTTCACCACGTCGGCGGGCACCCGGCGCGCAACCTTGCGCGACTGGTCGCCGGACGCGCCGTAGGAGGCCGAGAAGCCGATGTCGGATCCTTGCGGAGTCTTGCGGAACGCGGGGATGACGACGTCGAAGCCGGGCTTCGGGACGGCGTAGGCGACCAGGTTCAGATGCCGGCTTCCGCTGGAGATGTCCACCCCACCGGGTTCATCGGTCGATCCACCACCACATGCGGACACCATTCCCGCGGTCATGGCCAGCGCCACGATCGCGAATAAGACCGAGCGCCATCGGCGTGGTCTGTGACCGGTCATCGCCCCTCCTCCAGCACACCCGGAACACCCGGGTATCCGCTTGTTTGACCGGATCAGGCTAACCATGACCGGGCCCTGGGAGTTAGCTACGAATTGGGGTGATCGAAACCGGACTTGCGCTGCGCTATCGGGTGAGCAACCAGGCGATGACGAGCAACGCGATCAGTGCGATCAAGGCGAGGGTGACGCGGGAACGGATCATGATCAGATCCCGGTCCCGTCGTCATCGGCGAATCGACGCCGGTCGACGACTGCCAAAACGCCGTCGACCAGCAGATTCAGCACGACCGCGACGAGGATTGAGACCGGCACGACGACGGCGAGGGTGACCAATAGCTGTGGCACGAAGGACAGGCCGGTGAGCCATTCCTCAACGCCGTCCCACCAGGCAAAGAAGCCGGTCACCGTGTCACCTCATCCGTACTCGTCACGCCGGGGAGTTTATTTCAGTCTGATCCAAACTCCGCGGCCGGGCGCACAACCGTCGACTGGCGGCTTGCGATGCCGCTGACGATGATAGATCCATGACAGCGACCGATGACTCCACCGTAGCCGAGTTTCCCACCCCGTCCGTACCGGTGGGGGGTCGCACCGTCGACGACACCCAGGCACATCCGGCGGTACCGATGACCCCCGCGGACAGCGCCTACCCGCCGATCGGCGACTATGCCTTTCTCTCCGACACCGAGACGAACTGCCTCATCGCCCGCAACGGATCGATCGAGTGGATGTGCGTCCCGCGACCGGACTCCCCCAGCGTCTTCGGGGCCGTCCTCGACCGGACTGCCGGCCACTTCCGACTGGCCCCGTACGGAGTGAATGTGCCGGTCGATCGCCGCTACCTGCCCGGCAGCCTGATGTTGGAGACCACCTGGCAGACCGAGACCGGCTGGATCGTGGTGCGCGACGCCCTCGTCATGGGGCCGTGGCACGACAACGATCGCCGGTCGACGACCCACCGCCGCACCCCCACCGACTGGGACGCCGAACACATCCTGCTGCGCACCATCCGATGTGTGTCGGGCACCGTCGAGGTGTCCATGAGCTGTGAACCCGCCTTCGACTACAACCGGGCGCTGACCCGGTGGGAGTACTCCGGACCCGCCTACGGAGAGGCCGTCGCGGTGGCGTTCAACACCGACGCCACTACGCCGACCCTGAAGCTGACGACCGATTTGCGGTTGGGCCTGGAGGGACGCGAGGCGCGCGCCCGTACGCGACTCAAGGACGGCGAATCGCGTTTCGTGGCATTGAGCTGGTCGTCGCAGCCGGCCCCGCAGACCTTCGACGAGGCGTCGAAGAAGATGTGGGCGACTTCCGAATGCTGGCGTCAATGGATCAACGTGGGCAAGTTCCCCGACCATCCGTGGCGTTCGCATCTGCAGCGTTCGGCGCTGACACTCAAGGGACTGACCTATTCGCCCACCGGTGCGCTGCTCGCCGCGGCCACCACCTCACTCCCGGAAACCCCGCAGGGCGAACGCAACTGGGACTACCGCTACGCGTGGGTCCGTGACTCGACCTTCGCGTTGTGGGGCCTCTACACGCTGGGCCTGGACCGGGAGGCCGACGACTTCTTCTCCTTCATCGCCGACGTCTCCGGCATCACCAACGGCGAACACCATCAATTGCAGGTCATGTACGGCGTCGGCGGCGAACGAACCCTCGAGGAGCATGAGCTCGGACACCTCAACGGCTACGACGGGGCACGTCCGGTCCGGATCGGCAACGGTGCGTACAACCAGGCGCAGCACGACATCTGGGGCACCATGCTCGACTCGGTCTATCTCAACACCAAGTCGAGCGGATCGGTGCCGGAGACGCTGTGGCCGGTGTTGAAGGCGCAGGTCGAAGAGGCCATCAAACATTGGCGCGAACCCGACCGCGGCATCTGGGAGGTGCGCGGCGAACCGCAGCATTTCACCTCATCCAAGGTCATGTGCTGGGTCGCCCTCGACCGCGGGTCGCGACTGGCCACCATGAACGGCGCCCGCGAGTACGCCGCCCAGTGGGCGGAGATCGCCGACGAGATCCGGGCCGACATCCTCGAACACGGGGTCAACGAGCACGGGGTGTTCACCCAGCGATACGGTGCCGACGCGCTCGACGCGTCCCTCCTGCTCGTGCCGTTGCTACGGTTCCTCCCCTCCGACGACTACCGGGTGCGTGCAACGGTTCTCGCGATCGCCGACGACCTCACCGACAACGGCCTGGTGCTGCGCTACCGGGTCGAGGAAACCGACGACGGACTCACCGGTGAGGAAGGCACCTTCACCATCTGTTCGTTCTGGCTGGTGTCGGCGCTCGTGGAGATCGGGGAACTGGCACGCGCGAAGGCCCTGTGCGAACGACTGCTCTCCTACTCGAGTCCGCTCAAGCTGTACGCCGAGGAGATCGACGCGAAAACCGGTCAGCAACTAGGCAATTTCCCGCAGGCCTTCACCCATCTCGCGCTCATCAACGCGGTGATGCACGTGATCCGGGCCGAGGAGGAAGCACACCAGCGAACCTTCCAGCCCGCCAACCACTGACCGCCCGGGCGGGTCAGTCCAGCCGCCACGATTCGTAGGCCCGAGGATCGCCGATCGGCTCCAGATGCGTGCTGATCGCCAGATGGTCCAAGGCGTCGTGCAATTCGGACTCGACCCGCTCGGCCAGGTCGTGGGCCCGGTCCACCGACCAGTCCCCCGGCACCAGCATGTGCATCTGCAGAAATCGTTCATGGCCGGATTCGCGGGTGCGCACGTCGTGGAAGTCGACCCGGTCCTCGCGGCGGTGCCCGTCGAGGATCTCGTCGATGACGGCCCGATCCTCGTCGGGCAACGCCGAATCCATCAGGCCCGACGCGGAACGCCACACCAGGCGTCCGCCGACAACGAGGATGTTCACCGCGACCGCGATCGCGATCAGCGGGTCGAGCGGAAGCCACCCGGTCAACGCGACCAGCAGCACGCCGATGACGACGCCGATCGTCGTCCACACGTCGGTCAGCAGATGTTTCCCGTCGGCCTCCAGCGTCAGCGAGCGATGCCGTTTGCCTGCGCGCAACAGGATCACACCGACGATCGCGTTGAGGACGGTCGCGATCACCGAGATCGCCAAACCCAGTCCGACCGACTCCAATTCACGCGGGTGCAACAGCCGGTCGACCGCGGAGACGATGATGAGGGCCGCGGCCGCGACGATCATCGCGCCCTCGAAGACCGCCGAGAAGTACTCGGCTTTCGTATGCCCGAAGTTGTGGTCGGAATCCGCCGGCCGCGCCGCGATGCGCAGGGCGATCAATGCGCCGACCGCCGCCACGACATTCACCAGCGATTCGGCCGCATCCGACAGCAGACCGACCGAGCCGGTGATCCGCCACGCCACCAGCTTCAGCGAGATGACGACCAGCGACGTGACGATGCTCAGCACCGCGAAGCGCGACAGGTCGCCTCGCGTGGCCGCCGTGCTCACGACGACGTGACCGCCAGTCCGCGACGACGTAACAGTGGATCGATCTGCGCCGGGCGGCCGATCAGTTCGGCATGCGCGGCAATCGGCTCGACGCTGTCCCCGCGGGATAGCGTCGAGTCGGCGAAGCGTCGGCCGTTGTCCCGCAACAGCCCACCTTCGGCGAGGAACCACTGCTCGGTCTCGGCGTCGAGCACCTCCGACCAGATGTAGCTGTAGTAACCGGCCGAGTATCCGCCGCCGAAGATGTGGTTGAAGTACGCCGTGCGATAACGCGGCGGGATGAGTTCGGAACCGATCCCGGCCGAGCGCAGAGCCTGCGCTTCGAAGTCCGCCACATCGGTGACGGCCGCAGCCTGCTCTTCGGTGAGCCGGTGCCAGGCCAGATCCAGGGTGGCGGCCGCCAGGTACTCGATGGTTCCGTGCGCCGATTCCGCGCCGGCGGCCGCGCGCGCGGCGTCGGCGAGTTCGGCCGGAATGGGTTCGCCGGTCTGGTGATGTCGGGCGTAGTTGCCGAGCACGTCGGGGTGCAACGCCCACATCTCGTTCACCTGCGAGGGGAACTCCACGAAGTCACGGGGCACCGAAGTACCCGACTGCGAGGGGTAGTCGACCGTCGACAGCAGCCCGTGCAGCGCATGACCGAACTCGTGGAACAGTGTGGTCAGCTGGTCGGTGGAGAGCAGGCAGGGTTCGCCTGCACCGGGTTTCGTCAGGTTGAGCACGTTGACGATGACCGGGCGGGTGCGCAATGCGGCCGACTGACCCACGATGTTGTTCATCCACGCGCCACCGCGTTTGGACGGTCGCGCGTAGAAGTCGCCCAGGAACAGGCCGATCCCCACGCCGTGCTCGTCGAAGACCTCCCACACGCGAACGTCGGGGTGATAGGCGCGCAGGTCGGGCCGCTCGGTGAAGCGCAGACCGTAGAGCCGGTTCGCCGCGTAGAACACGCCACGCGTCAGGACGGTGTCGAGTTCGCAGTAGCCGGCGAACCCGTCGAGGTCGATCCCGGCCCGAGCCCGCTGATCCCGGCCCAGCCAGTACGTCAGGTCGGCGGCGCCGATTGGTCCGCCCGCCAGTTCGGTGAGCCTGGTCAGTTCCCGCCCGCCTGCGGACATCGCCGCGGTGTTCAGTTCGGCGAGGAAGTCGTCGACCGCGCCAGGACTCGGGGCGGTCTGTTCGGCGATGATGTAGTCGGCATGATCGTGGTAGCCCAGCAGGCGGGCCCGGCGCGCCCGCAGCGTCACGATCTCCAGAATGATTGCGGTGGTGTCGAAGTCGTTTCCGCGTGCGCACCGCGCCATCGATGCGTCGAAGACCCGCGCGCGGGTGTGCGGGTCGGCCAGTTCGGTGAGTACCGACTGACTCGTTGGGAGCTCGAGGGTGAGCAGGTAGCCGTCGGCGTGGCCGGCATCGGCGGCCGCACGACGCGCCGCGGCGATCGCCGCGGCCGACAGCCCGTCGAGCTGCGCGGCATCGTCGACGAGGACCGCCGAATCGTTGGCCTCATCGAGGACGTACTGCGAGAAGGTGGTGGTCAGATAGGCCAGCCGCGCCGAGATCTCGCGCATCTGGGCCTGCTCGTCGGCTCCGAGGCCGGCCCCCGCCCGCACTGCGTCGCGGTAGTGCCGATCGAGCAGTCTGCGCTGCGGCTCGGTCAGGCCGAGTTCGTCGGCGGTGCCGTGTAGTTCGGAGATGCGGGCGAACAGGGCGGGATTCATCGCGATCGTGTTGGCGTGATCGGCGGTCATCGTGGACAACTGCTGCGAGATCTCGTTGCGCGCCGGATTCGCGTCCGGCCCGACGAGGTTGTAGAAGACGCCGGCCGCACGGTCGAGGTCTCGCCCCGAGAATTCCAATGCCTCAATGGTGTTGGCAAAGGTCGGCGGTTGCGCCGACCGCGCGATCGCCTCGACTTCGGCGAGCTGGGTCGCCATCGCCGCGGTGAAGGCCGGGAGGAAATCCTCGTCGGCGATCGACGCGAAATCCGGTAGGCCGTACGGCAGGTCGCTGTGGGCCAGCACCGGATTCGGCGACATCATTTCCCCTTCGGTTTGTCGCCGGCGGCGTCGGTGGACAGCGCGGCGACGAACGCCTCCTGCGGCACGTCGACGCGGCCGATCGTCTTCATCCGCTTCTTGCCTTCCTTCTGCTTCTCCAGCAGCTTGCGCTTACGGCTGATGTCGCCGCCGTAACATTTCGCGAGCACATCCTTGCGGATGGCGCGAATATTCTCGCGCGCAATGATCTTCGACCCGATGGCCGCCTGCACCGGAACCTCGAACTGCTGGCGCGGGATGAGTTCCTTGAGCTTGGTGGCCATCTTGTTGCCATAGGCGAATGCCGCTTCCCGGTGCACGATCGCGCTGAACGCGTCGACCGCCTCACCCTGCAGCAGGATGTCGACCTTGACCAGGTCGGCCTCCTGTTCGCCCGCCTCCTCGTAATCGAGACTGGCGTAACCACGGGTCCGTGATTTCAGCGAGTCGAAGAAGTCGAAGATGATCTCGGCCAGCGGCAGGGTGTAGCGCAGTTCGACGCGGGTCTCCGACAGATAGTCCATGCCGCCCAATTCACCGCGCCGGGACTGGCACAGCTCCATGATCGCGCCGATGAACTCCGACGGCGCGATCACCGTCGTCTTGACCACGGGTTCGTAGATGTGGCGGGCCTTACCCTCGGGCCAGTCCGACGGATTGGTGACGATGTGTTCGCTGCCGTCCTCCATCACCACGCGGTAGACCACGTTGGGTGCGGTGGAGATCAGACTCAGGTCGAATTCCCGTTCGAGCCGCTCGCGGGTGATCTCCATGTGCAGCAGACCGAGGAAGCCGCACCGGAAACCGAATCCCAGCGCCACCGAGGTCTCCGGCTCGTAGGTGAGCGCGGCATCGTTGAGCTGCAGCTTGTCCAATGCCTCACGCAGCACCGGATAGTCCGAGCCGTCGAGTGGGTACAGGCCCGAGTAGACCATCGGACGCGGTTCGCGATAGCCGGTCAGCGCCTCGGTCGCACCGTTGCGGGCCGAGGTCACGGTATCGCCGACCTTGGACTGTCGCACGTCTTTCACACCGGTGATGAGGTAGCCGACCTCCCCGACGCCAAGCCCCTTGGTGGGCTTGGGTTCTGGGGACACGATGCCGACCTCGAGGAGTTCGTGGGTGGCACCGGTGGACATCATCGCGATCTTCTCGCGCGGCACGATCCTGCCGTCGACGACTCGGACGTAGGTGACCACGCCGCGGTAGGTGTCGTAGACCGAGTCGAAGATCATCGCGCGGGCGGGTGCATCGGGATCGCCTTGCGGGGCGGGCACCTGCCGGATGACCTCGTCGAGCAGGTCCTTCACCCCGATGCCGGTCTTGCCGGAAACTCGCAGCACGTCCTCGGGTTCACAGCCGACGATGTGAGCGAGTTCGGCGGCATACCGGTCCGGGTCGGCGGCGGGCAGGTCGATCTTGTTGAGCACCGGGATGATCGTGAGGTCGTTTTCCATGGCCAGGTAGAGATTGGCCAGGGTCTGCGCCTCGATCCCCTGCGCGGCGTCGACGAGCAGCACCGCACCCTCACAGGCCTCCAGTGCGCGTGACACCTCGTAGGTGAAGTCGACGTGACCGGGGGTGTCGATGAGGTGGATGACGTAATCCTCGCCATCCACCTGCCAGGGCAGCCGCACATTCTGCGCCTTGATGGTGATGCCGCGCTCGCGCTCGATATCCATCCGGTCGAGGTACTGGGCGCGCATCTGCCGTTCCTCGACGACGCCGGTGAGCTGCAGCATCCGATCTGCCAGGGTCGATTTGCCGTGGTCGATGTGCGCGATGATGCAGAAGTTCCGGATCCGGGCCGGATCCGTGAACGTCGTCTCGGCGAAGTTGCTGGTCAAACCCTAATCCCTCGTCTCACTCACACGCTGCCATCGTCCCGGGCCGGCTGTTGGTCCCGCATCGGGACCGAGTTCACGCGTCCCGTGCCCTCTCATCATCCCTGGCCACAGGTGGGCGTACACATCGAGGGTCACCGCGGGTCACCTGTGACCAAGGTACTGGGCCACATCGGGGCCGGCGCTCTCGCGGAGGCGAGTGTCGAGGCGTCGCGTTCGGCCGGCGCAGCGGCCGCAGACCCGCGGACAGATACGTGCACAGCAGGGTGCGTCAGGAGTCGGCGACCGCCGGCTCACGTTGTCAGGGATCGTCGCGGCGACGAACCGATTCAGACCGCGCCGGGGACGGTGAGATCCTCATTCGCTGCGGACGCCAACGGCATGATCACCTCGGTGATCGGATCGCCCGGTTGGTCCGGTGCCGTCAGATAGATGTTGCGGTTGCGTTCGGATACCGGCCCCGACCGGCCACCGGGAGCCAGGGCCAGCCCGTGTTCCCGCGCGAATTCGGCGATACGCGCATGCGCCTCGCTGATGAGTGAATATGGTCCGACGAGGCGTGCGACGACCGCCTCGTGTGCGGCGATCTCGACGATCTCCAGCGGGGCGGCCACGCCGGCACCCGGCGCGACCGGCACGAACACCGATTCGTCGACGTCGGCTTCCCGAAACTCACCGTCGTGCTCGATCACGCCGCCGGGCCCGATCGGGATGACGCCCTGCCGCTGGAGTTCGGGCATGAACCGCGCCCACAATTCCCCTTCGTCCTCGTACCGCGCAACGGTGCCCCGCAGCGCAACCAGGGTGCGGGCCGGTTGAGCCACGCGCGAAACGGTGATGGCGTCCATGAGTGTTCCTTCCGTAGTGATCAGTTGTTCGATGAGATAGACGCGGCCCTGGGCCTCGACCGCCTGCTGCGTGAGGATGTCCCGCTGCAACTCGAGCGCCTGCCGGTAGGCGTCGCGGTCACGGGCGGAGAGCACCGCGGCGATCCCGGACACCGTGAACCCCACATCGCGAAGCCTGCGGATGCGCTGCGCCAAGTCCAGTTGGGCGAGTCGATAGCGGCGGTAGCCGGTGACCGGATCGACGATGGCCGGTGTGAGGAGCCCACGCTCGTCGTAGTGCCGCAACATCCGAACGCTGATGCGGCACTGGGAGGAGAACTCGCCGATGGTGAGCAACGGGGTGTCGGTCATGGCACAAGCCTGCCGCCTCACATCGTGTGAGGGTCAAATCCCGGTTCTGTACCGGCGTGCCGTCCCGCCCCCCGGTCCGGATACCGTGTCCGGTATGGCCGTGGAGACCATCGAACGCGACGGGGTCGTCGCCGACGTGCACACACCGACCGGACCGCCGCGCGGGGTCGCCGTGCTCGCTCACGGCGCGGGCGGAAACCGGCACACCGCGATCATGCGGGCGCTCGCCGAGGAACTCACCGGACGCGGGCTCCTCGTCGCGCGTATCGACCTGCCCTACCGGCAGCGCCGCCCGAAAGGACCGCCCAGCCCCTCCACCGCGGCCGCCGACCGCGACGGTATCCGGACGGCGTGCTCACTGTTCCGCGGCGACGGTCCGCTCATCGTCGGCGGACACTCCTACGGGGGCCGACAGGCCTCGATGCTGGTCGCCGAGGAACCGGGGTTGGCCGACGGACTGTTGCTGACCTCCTATCCGCTGCATCCTCCCGGCAAACCGGATCGTCTGCGGACCGACCACCTCCCCCAGATCCGCATCCCGACCGTCGTCGTGCACGGCACCTCCGATCCATTCGCCACCTCCGACGAACTCACCGCCGCAATCGAACTCATCGACGCCCCGACTCGGCTGGTGGAACTCGAGAAGACCGGTCACGACCTCCGCCCCGACCGCCGCCCCACCGCGGCACTGACCGCCGACGCCGTCGAAGAGCTACTCCTGAAAGAGGATTCACGTTGAGAAGGCCACCGCCCGGGCGCCCCACCAACGACCTGGCCCGCCACATCGAGTACTCCCCCGACCTGGACGGGAACGCCGATCCCGGCGAGATCGTCTGGACGTGGGTCGAGTTCGAGGACGACCCGACCCAGGGCAAGGACCGGCCGGTACTCGTCGTTGGCCGCGACCGTGCCGCCGACGACCCAGATACGGTGCTGGGACTCATGTTGTCCAGTAAGGACTATCACCGCGACGATCCGGACTGGGTACCGATCGGCGCCGGCGCGTGGGACGCCGAGCACCGCGAAAGTTTCGTCCGACTGGACCGAATACTGGAACTCAACGACGACGGCATCCGCCGGGAGGGCGCAGTCATGGGCCGCGCACAGTTCGATTCCGTTGCCGCACAGCTGCGCACCCGTTTCGGCTGGAAGTGATCGACGCCCAGACATGAACGCGGGCACGACCCGGAGGTCGCGCCCGCGTTTGAGTGGTTGCCGGTCAGCCCCGTCGCGGCGAGACCACGGTCAGCCTGGAGCTCTGGAACTCGGTCGCGAAGGCCGCGCCGGTCTTCGGGTCTACCGCGATCGTATGCGGCCGAGCCCGTGTCTTGAGTGTCGCGATGACCTTGTTCGAGGCCAGGTCGACCACCGAGATCGTCCGCTTGAAAAGGTTCGCGGTGTAGGCCAGGCGTCGCTTCTCGTCGATCGCGACATTCACCGGCGTCGACTTGGTCTGGATTCGGCCGACCACGTTCAGCGAGTCCGGGTCGATCACCGCAATCTCACCGGTCACAAAGCTGGCCAGGTAGATTCGCCCGGTGGTCGGGTCGACGCTCGGCCGCGAGTTCGGTGCAGTGGCAATCTTCTTGACGACCCGGTTGGTCCGGGTGTCGACAACGGTCAGGAAGTTGATCTTCTTGGCCTCGTAGTCGGCGTTGCCGACATAAGCGCGGTGCCGCTCGGAATCGACGGCGACCATGGTCGGCTTGTAGACGCCGTTGATGGTGGTGATCTCCCGGCGCGTGGCGGTGTCCACCACAACGATCTGATTGCTGTCCCAGCTGCCGATGTAGGCGCGGCCGAGGTCGGTGTCGACCGCGACCCCCATCGCATGTTTGAGCGGATCGCGTCCGACGGCGAGGTCGGAGCGCTTCGCAGCCCGGGCCGACATGTCCACCACGGCGGCCTGTTCGCCACGCGCAGTGGTGGTGATGACCAGTCCGCGCTTGGTATCGAGCGCAACCCCGTTGGGCGTGTGTGGCACCGGGATGGTGAGCGGCCCGTACTTCATCGGAGCCAGCGGCAGCCCCGTGTAGTCGATCGCACGGAGCACCCGGCGGGAGTCGACATCGAGGACCGACACCTTCGGCATCAGCACATGCGGGTATGGCAGGACGTAGTCGATCACGTCGTAGCGCTGGAAGTAGTCGTCGCCGTCGGCGACGAAGATCTTGCGCCGAACCGGGTCGATCGCCAGTTCTGCACCCTCGTTCACACCCGCCGCGATCGACGAGAGACCAAAGCGCCAGTCAGTGCCGGCGGCCGGTTCGGCCGACGCAGGAGCGCCCACGACGGTGGCCATGGGCAGCGAGAGTCCGATGATGACGCCGACGGCAGCCGCCGCGCGTCGGAGAGGTGTGGTTGCAGTCAGGCGCATTGGCCGAGACTAGCAAGACGCACTTAGTAAAGCCTAACCAACCTCAATAAACGGACATTTCCGCCAAAACGCTCAGGCCAGGCGGGTGATCTCCACGACCACATCGAGATCGGTGGCACCGCCGCCGGTGTAGATCCCCTTCAACGGGGACACGTCGGCATAGTCTCGGCCGATCCCCACCGAAACATGCTGTTCGGTGATCGGGGTGTCATTGGTCGGGTCATATCCCCACCAGCCGCCGGTCCACGCCTCGATCCAGGCGTGACTCTGCCCCTCCACCGTCTTGTCGATGGCCGCGTCCGGCTTCGGATGCAGATATCCCGACACATAGCGGGACGGAATCCCCAGACTCCGCAACATCAACAGGGTCAGATGCGCATAGTCCTGGCAGACCCCCTTGCGCTCATTCCAGGCATCGACCGCGGTCGTATGCACCCCGGTGGTTCCGGGCACGTACTCCATCTCGGCGTGCACATGTTTGCAGACGACCTCCACCGCCTCCTCTGGCGTGAGCCCCTTCACCAGACGCTTGGCCGCGGCGCCGAGCGCACGATTCTTCGGCACATACCTGGTGAAGAACAGCATCTCGTCATAGCGATCGGCGATGGCCTCGCTGCGGACGTCATCCCAGCCCACCTGTTGGTCGGGGCCCGGCCGTTCGCCGGCCTCGGTCTCCACCACCGAACTGCCCGACACCTCGAGTTCCTCATGGGGCGCATGGAGATCGAAGGCGGTGACGGCGGTGCCCCAGTAATCGGTGTACCGGTAAGCCCTGGTTGCCGGCACCGTCTCCACCCGGTTGACGATGACGTTCTGCCGCGCGTCGCTACGCGGAGTCAGCCGCGCCTCGTTGTAGGACGAGGTGACCGCACTCTTGTACGCGAATCCGGTGGAATGGACGACGCGCAAACGCCAGCTCACAGCTCACTCTCCTCAAGAACATTTCCGTCACTGACCCGGGCGTCGGCCCAGGACACATACGGCGACACACTGAAGTACTGGGCGGTCACCGCCTCGTTGACCGCCCGGCAACTGTCCTGGAGATCGACCAGCCGGTCGGGCAGATCGTCGAGTAGCTTGCCGGGTTCGAGGAACTCCAGCGAACTCCGCGCGCGCCCCAGTAGCAATTGCGCACGTGCTTGTGCGCCAACGCGACTCGACCCTTTCTCCAGCAGCGACAGGTTCTGTTCGGCCACGCTGAGCGCTGCGAATACCGACCGCGGAAAAAGGCGGTCGAGCAGCATGAACTCCACGATGTTCTCCGCGTCGAGTGCCCCCCGGTAGGTGCGCAAGTAGGTGTCGTGAGCACCCGCGGACACCAGCACGTTGACCCACGCGGGCGAACTGGCCCGATCACCGGCGCGGGCCAGCAGCATGCGGATCGTCATGTCGACACGTTCGACCGACCGCCCCAGCAGCAGGTACCGGTAACCGTCGTCGTGGCTGAGGGTGGCGTCGGCGAGGCCGGCGAACATCGCCGCCCGGTTCTTCACGTAGGAGAGAAACTCATGCGGCCCCAATCGCCGTGACCGTCGCTCGGCGGTCTCCAGCCCGTTGAATGTCGCATTGAGGCATTCCCATAGCTCACTGGAGATGACCTCCCTTGCGCCACGGGCATTCTCCCGCGCCGACCGCACCAGGTCGACGATCGAGCCGACCGCCTCCTTGTCGAAGGCGACACGATCGGTCAACGACCACACATCGAGCGGCTCGTCGGTGTCGGGCGCCGGCAGGCCGAGGACCTGCACCACCAACCGGGCCTGACGATCGACGTCGACGGTGGTGTCCTCCAGCAGATCCTGAATGGCCACGTCGAGAATCCGGGCGATGTCGTCGGCGCGCTCCACGTAGCGACCGATCCAGTACAGCGATTCGGCGTTGCGTGCCAGCATCATTGCGAGCCACCCCCCTGCTGTTGTTGCTGCTGCTGGGTCTGCGTGTGCACCTGGTCGGGTGCGCTCTCGGCCGGCCGGGCCGCAGCGACGCCGCTGGCCGAGACCACCTTCGCGCCGGACAGTTCGCGCTCACCCTCGGAGGTTCGTGACGCGAGCACCCAGGTGTCCTTGGATCCGCCGCCCTGACTGGAGTTGACCACCAGGGATCCCTCGGGCAGCGCCACCCGGGTCAGTCCGCCGGGCAGCACGAACACCGACTCGCCGTCATTGACCGCGAACGGCCGCAGATCGACGTGCCGAGGACGAAGCTCGTCGCCGATCTTGGTGGGCACCGTCGACAGTTGTACCACCGGCTGGGCGATCCATCCGCGCGGATCGTTGCGCACCTTGCGTGCGAGAGTGTCGAGTTCGGCCTTGGTGGCGTCGGGGCCGAAGACGATGCCGTATCCACCCGAACCCTCGACCGGTTTGACGACAAGTTCGTCGATCCGGTCGAGCACTTCCTCACGTTCCTGGTCCAACCAGCACCGCAGGGTGTCGACGTTCTGCAGGCTGGGCTTCTCGCCGAGGTAGTACTCGATGATCTCGGGCACATAGGTGTAGATCAGCTTGTCGTCGCCGATGCCGTTGCCGACGGCGCTGGAGATCACGACGTTGCCGGCGCGGGCCGCGTTGAGCAGACCCGCGACGCCCAGCATCGAATCCGGACGGAACTGCATCGGATCGAGGAAGTCGTCGTCGATGCGCCGATAGATGACGTCGACGCGCTGCTCACCTTCGGTGGTCCGCATGTACACCACGTTGTCGCGACAGAACAGGTCGCGCCCCTCGACGAGTTCGACACCCATCTGGCGGGCAAGCAGTGAATGTTCGAAATATGCGGAGTTGGCCACGCCCGGGGTGAGCACCACGACGGTCGGATCGGCCTCGTTGAACGCCGCCGACTTGCGCAGAGCGCGCAGCAGATGACTCGGGTAGTCCGCGACGGCCCGCACCCGATGCGACGAGAACAGGTCGGGGAATACGCGCGCCATCGCCCGCCGGTTCTCCAGCACATAGGACACACCAGACGGCGACCGCAGGTTGTCCTCCAGCACCCGGAAGTCGCCGTTCTCGTCCCTGATCAGGTCGATACCGGCGACATGGATGCGAACCCCGTTGGGCGGCTTGATATTTGCCGCCTGCCGGTGGAAATGCTCACAGGAGTGGACCAGCCGCTTCGGCAGGACACCATCGCGCAGGATCTCCTGCTCGCCGTAGATGTCATCGAGGAAGAGTTCCAGGGCCTGCACGCGCTGCGTGATACCCGCCTCGAGTTTGTTCCACTCCGACGCCGAAATCACCCGTGGCACAGCATCCAACGGGAATGGGCGCTCCTTACCCGACAGCGAGAAGGTGATGCCCTGATCCAGGTAGGCGCGGCCGAGCGCCTCCATCCGGTTCTCCAGATCGGCCCGGTCCTGGTCGCCCAGCGCCTTGCGGATACCGCGATAGGGAGCGCGCACCTCGCCAGACGCGTCGAACATCTCGTCGTAGGCGGCGCCGTACGGCCCCTTGGTGTAACCGGCGAAAATCCCTGTCGGAGCGGACTTTACCGGCGAGGTAGCAGACCTCGAACGAGTCGGGCGGCCACCATTTTCCGACGCCGTGGGCTTCGCGGACTTCGCCTTGGCCGGGACTTTGCTCGCCGCCTTCGGGGCAGCAGTCGCGGTTGCCGGTTTGGCCGTCGAGGACTTGCGCACCGCCTTTTTGGGGGCCGCACTGGTGGAAGCGGGACTCATAACCGACCATGTTGCTACAAAATGTTCGATTCGGCAGGTCGTCCCCCGACGCCGCCGAACGTCGACGACGACCGGGCAGGTCAGAGCGCTCGTCGCGCACCGATCAGACGACGCCGGAGTCGGCGCACCACATTCATCCCCCGCGTCTGCCACCCTGGACCGACCCTGGGCATCGGGGCGGCCAGTACCATCGCCGCCATCGTGTCGAGAGCAACATCCAAGACCTCTTCGGTGGTGGGTCCCGCCGACACCGATCCTGCAGGCGACACCGTCAGGTCATCGAGGCTGCCGGCCACGGAATAGCCTGCCGATCGCACCGACGCCACCATCCGATCGGCCTGACCCGACACCCACTCGGACTGGGCCGGTGTGACCCCCTGCGCCCGTCCGCCGGGCGCCTCGAACAGGATCTCGCCGATCAGTTGCCCCTTGATGACGCGTTCATACCGCTGCCATTCGATGTCGTCGGGCTGCAACCGGGTGTTGAGCCCACGCAGAAACTCGGTCTGCGCCGCCGAGAGCGAACTGTTCAGACTGGGCACCGGGATGGTCAGCGCCTGCGGGTCGACACCCATGACGCTCAAGAAGCGATCCCACAGCGAGTCCCCGTCATCACCCGCACCCCGGATCGGGACGGTGACCAGATGGACGTGCTCCGGCCCGACGGCCCGCGCCCAGCGGTCGAGGATGCCGACATAATTCTGGAACTCCCAGAAGGGCTCCTCGTCGCCACGCTCGGCCATCGGCGCATCGGCCGCACCAGCGCGCGCGTCGGCGATCGCGTCGGGCGTGTGCGCCCGCACCGACGTCACGAAGTCCGCAAAGCTCGCACGCCGCTGATTCTTGACGTTCTCCTGCCACACCGACGGTAGCTGTCGGCCCAGGTCACGCACCGTCGCGATCACATGCACCTCGTCGGCGAAGGACAGGTCGTCCATCAACACGGCGATCTGTTCGGAGGTCGCAGTGCTGTAGAGCTCGTGCGACAACAGCGACGTCTGTGGCCACGCCTTGATCTGGCCGAGGAGTTTGGGCCACGTTCCGGCGAAGGCCGGGTCGACCCAGTCCAGATAGCGCCCCGGTTGGAGATGGACGGCCGCGTGGAAATGGTCCGAGATCACGTTACCGGGATAGAGCAGCCCCGAGGACCCCAGCGCCAGATCACGGTTGCGCCAGAGCCGATCCTGCAGATGGGTGGTCCCGGTTTTGGGCAGGCCGATGTGCACGAAGACGACAGACATGGTGTCATCGAGCGTAAGACATCGGCGCACGCTGATTCTTATTCCTCGCTCGCGAACGCCCGGGATTTTGGGCCACCGGCGCCCGACTGGTAATGTTGTCCGCTGTTGCAGTTACGACGTGGCACCGCCATGACGCCGACTGCCAGGCGCGAGCCGGACCCATCGGTCCGCCGCCCACCCAGACAAACCGAACTATCCGCATTTACCAGAGGAAACACGCGTGGCAAACATCAAGTCCCAGGTCAAGCGCATTCGCACCAACGAGGCTGCTCGCCTGCGCAACCAGTCGGTCAAGTCGGCTCTGCGCACCGCGATCCGCAACTTCCGCGAGGCCGTCGAGTCCGGCGACAAGGACAAGGCCGCCGAACTGGGCAAGTTCGCCAGCCGCAAGCTCGACAAGGCTGCCAGCAAGGGCGTCATCCACGCCAATCAGGCTGCCAACAAGAAGTCGGCCATCGCGCTGACCGTCAACAAGCTCTGAGCTGACAGTCCGCCACGGCTACGGCCGTGACCTGCTCCTCGTTCTTTCATAGCTTTACGCGATTCACCCCGACGATATCCACGCGGTCGTCGGGGTGAATCGCGTTGTCGTCCTCGGGTCTCTGGCTACCGCCAGCGTGGCCCATCAGCGTCGCGACGGTCAGTCGGCATAGATCAGCGCCGACGCGCGCCCGGCCGCAGATCGGCGACCGCCCCAACCGCGTATTCGAGGGCATAGTCGGCGTCGGCCGCCTGCCCCTTCACATCACCGTTGAGCTTTGCGACGACCCCGACGGCCTTGGCCACCGATTCCGAATCCCAGGCACGTGCCTGGGACTGCACGGTTTTGACCCGGAAGGGCGCCATCCCCAGCTTCGACGCCAACGCGAAGTGATCCCCCTGCCCCATCGGCCGCACGCGGGCGATCGCATGGACGGCCTCGGCGAGTGCGTCGGCCAGGAGAACCCGCGGCACCCCATGGTGCAGGGCCCACGCGAGACTCTCCATCGCTCCCGCACGGTCACCGTTGACGGCGAACTCGGCCACCTCCCAGCCGGTCACCTCCGACCGGCCCTGGTAGTACAGGGCCACCGTGTCGCGATCTACCTTTCCGCCGGTGTCGGCGACCAGTTGGGTGCACGCCGCAGCGAGCTCCCGCAATTCCGACCCGACGCTCTCCACCAGCAACTCGACAACCTCGGCGTTCACTTTCACCTTGAGCCTGCGGAACTCGTTGCGCACGAAATCCATCCGCTCCCGCGGATACCGCGGTGCAGCCGTGTCATGTTCGGTCGCGCCGGCCTTCTGGAGAGCGGGCACCATCGACTTGGCCCGTCCGCCGCCGGTGTGCACGACCATCAGGGTGATGCCCTCGGGCAGCGCCGCAGCTGTGGAGGCGATCAGTGCCGCCGGCTCCTTCCCCGCTTCCGCCGCCGATTCGACGACGACGATCCGCTCCTCGGCGAACAGCGAGGGACTGAGCAATTCGGCTAGCTCATGCTCGCTGACGTCGCCTGCCCGAACCCGCGTCACCGGAACCGGAGTACCCGCCGCCGCCGACTGCTCGGCTGCGGTCGCGGAGATGACGCGGCCGGTCAGGAAATCGTCGTCGCCGAGGAGAAGATGCAGGCGTTCGGTCACGCCGTTCATCGTGCCAGAACAGGCCGACAGCGCCGCGATCGCCGTCACCGGACCGGTTCACCGCAATGCCCGACCGTGATCTCGGCTGCACCGCCAAACGTTCGTCGCCACCGAATGACACACTCTGTATTGTCAAGAATTGTGACGATCGAGAATTCGCGGTTGCCATCGGCCCCGTCGCCGATCACAAGTGGCACCGCCGGCCTGATGGCGATCCTGCGCGATCCCGCCTGCGTCATCGACGACACCGGTCTCATCCTCGACGCCAATGCCGCCTGGTGGCATACCCTCGATCACTCCGGCACGGCGACGCACTGGGCGACGACGGTGGCGGTCGCCGACCGTGACCTGGTCGTCGGCGAGCTGCTGGTGGCGCAATCGTCGGCGCAGCGCGTAGACCTCGAATGCCGACTGGTCTGCGCCGATCACCGACCGCGCTGGTTCCGGGTGAGCATATACCCCGTCGACGACCAGGGGCCCGATATCCAGTGGCTGTGCACCGCGACCGACATCGATGAGCTCAAGACCAATCATGCGCGCATCGCTGAGCGATCGTCGATGCAAACCGACATGCTCGACGTGAGCGTTGACTGCATCAAGATGATCGCCCTCGACGGCACGCTCATCCACATGAATCGGGCCGGGTGCCTCGCGCTGGGCGTACCCGAAGGTGTCGGCTTCGGTCAGGAGTGGTTGCCGTTGCTCCCCGGCGACGTCCGTGCCGAGGGCGAGCAGGCCTTGCAGGCAGCACGGACCGGACAGATCGGCAGATTTGCCGGACGCAGTGAATTGCCCGGTGGCCGGCCGCAGTACTGGGACAACACCCTCACCCCGGTTCCTGGTCCCGATGGTGCGACCGCCCGAATCCTCTGCGTGTCACGCGAGGTGACCGCCGAACGCGAAGCTCAGAATTCCTTGCGCGCCAACCAGGAACGGCTCGCACTCGCGACCCATGTCGGAGGCCTCGGCATCTGGGACTACGACGTCACCGAGGACCGTCTGCATTGCGACGACACCTGGTACCAGATCATGGGGCGCGACCCGGACCAGCCGATCGGTTCGATCGCCGGCTTCCGCTCGTTCATCCACCCCGACGACGTCGATGCGGCCACCGAGGTCACCCACACGGCAGCCGAACTACTCACGGCCGGTGCCGACTACGCCGCCGAGTTCCGCATCATTCGCCCGACCGGCGAGATCCGTTGGGTGCGTTCTGCCGCCGCCCTGCAGCGTGACGCCGACGCGGTCCGCGCGGTCGGTTTCGTCGTCGACGCCACCGAGGAGGTGCTCGCCGCCCAAACCCTGCTGGCGGAGAAGGTCGCCCTGGAGAAGGAGAAGGAGTCACTGGCGCGGCAGAGTCTGGAGGATGCACTGACCGGGATCGCCAACCGGCGCAGGCTCGACCACGAGTTGGCCGAACTTCGCCGGGACCGAACGCGGTCGGCCCAACCGGTCTGTGTCGGCCTGATCGATGTCGACTCGTTCAAGGCCTACAACGATCGGTACGGCCACCTCGCCGGGGACACCGCCCTGCGTCGCGTCGCAACCGCACTCCGGGCGGCCGCCCGCGACGGCGACCTCGTCGCACGCTACGGCGGTGAGGAATTCGCGTTCGTAGTCGTCGGGACGCGTGATCCGCAGCCGATACTCGACCGCTTCATGGCTGCGGTTGCGACTCTCGGAATCGAGAACGCCGACACCCCGACCGGTCTCCTGACCATCAGTGTCGGTTGTGTGGTGACCACGACGTTCGCGCAGCAATCGGCGACCACATTGCTCGAACTCGGCGACGAAGCGCTCTACGAAGCCAAGGAATCCGGCCGCAACCGGTATGTCGTATATCCGGCTGATTCCCGATCAAGGTGAATCCTGCTGCGCGACAACCTGTTCAGGTCAGCCGCTGACCGGACCCAGGTAGGCCTTCACGTTACCCAGGATCACCTCGGCCAGCGTCCGCACGTGTTCGCGGGAACGCCAGGTCTGCGACTGGGCGCACAGGAACACTGTGTTGATCGGCGCCTCCTCGGAATCGAGCAACTTGACCAGGGTCCCGTCGGCGACCTCACGATGGATCAGATAGCTGGGTAGGACGCTGATTCCCAGCCCGGCGACCACCGCCGCCTTCACCGACAGCAGATCGGGTACGACGATCTTCGCGTCGAAGATCGGATCGGCCCCGAGCATCGTGTTCCAGTAGCGGCGCACGATCGCCAGATCGCGGTTGTAGGACACGAATGGCAGCTTCGACAGCTGCGACACCGACGCCCCGTCCCGCGCCATCGACGGAACGCCGACCAGCCAGAACTCCTCGTCGGCCAGCGGCCAGGCCTGGACTTCCAGCCCGTGCGGACGCACCGTGGAGATCGCCAGATCGAGTTTGCCGCTGTGCACGTCGTCGAGCATCATCCCGGACGGTCCGATGGAGAACTCGATGCGGGGTAGCGCCTCGGCCACCGACGCGAGGGCCGGGATCACGCAACTGCCGATGAATTCATGCGGTCCACCGACGGTGACCACCCGGCTACCGGTACTGCTGACCACCTCACCCACGAGGAACCGTTCGATGCGGTCGACGTGATCGGCCAGGGTGGCCGCGGTCTCGTGGGCGAAGGCGGTCGGCGCGGCACCGTGGCCACCACGGCGGAACAGCTCGCGTCCGAACCACTGTTCGAGGGAACCGATGTGATTGGTCACGGTCGGCTGTGACAGGCCCATCTGGCGCGCCGCATCGCTGAAGGAACCCGCCTTGTAGACGGCGAAGAAGGTCCGCAATTGATCGAGCGGAGGCTGTCGGCTGTTGGACACCCGATCATGGTGCCAGCCAATCGACCGCCGATATGCCCGACGGATAAATCTGTGATAGCCGCTCCCACATTCTCCGATTGCGGGTCTTGACATAGCAACCTCACCTGCGCCGACTCCGGTTCGCGGTACGGCGATACTGCCGCCGGACCACCCACGGTTACCGAGATCACTGCGGCCGACGCCCATCGGCGACGGGTACCGAACTGCCTGCGGATCGGCAAGTGCGTCGGGCTGGGGCTTGAGGCCCGGTTTGAGTTGTCCGAGCGGCGTGGTCGAGTTCGGCTCAGTCCGAAGCAATCGGGGCCACGGCACTACCGATGACCGGCCGCAGGGGGCCGAGGGCGCGATCGATAGGCGCTGGGCGAACTTCCGGTCCATCGAGTGAACGATCTGCTGAACGCCTCCGAGCTGGCGTAGCCGAGGCGAGCCGCTGTTTCTTTGACAGTCAGATCGAGAACACCGAGCATATCGATCGCCAACGTAGCGCGGGTCTCCTCTTGGAGAGTGCGGAAGTTGGTTCCCTCCTCGGCCAGTCGTCGGGCCAGCGTGCGGCGGTCCATGTTCAGCCGATCCGCAATCTCGCTCGCGGTGGGCGCGTCGCGGATCTCGTGCAACAGTATTGCGCGGATTCTGGTGGCGAGCCGACCGCGATCGAGTCGATTCTGTAAGAGGTCAAGGCATTGCTGCTCACACAGGGCAGCGGTCGCCGGATCCGGCATCGCCATCGGTTCGGCAAGAAGGTCGAGTGGAAACGTCAGTTCGGTGGCCGGACGGTCAGCGATGATTCGGAACTGCTGCATCGGATCGTGCGCGAGGTCGGCGAGCATCGCAGTCATGCCGTCGACCAATTTGGCCGCACGGTCACCAGGCAGCGCCAGCTCGAGGCGTGAATCGCCAAGACGATCGACCAGTTGGGGGCTCAGACACCGCAATACGATCACGCCGAAGATGATCGCGATGTCACGCTCGAGCAGAAAGTCGCGGACATCGGCGGGAAGGTGCTTGTGCTGGAACGCTATCCGCGCTGACGTCTGAGTGAAGCCAGCGGTGATGTCGATGAACCGATTGCCGATCTGCAAGGTTCGTAATGCGACTTGGAGGGCTTCGCCCGCGGTGGGGCTGCTGAGCATCGCGAAGCCCAGTAAGCCCCAGTTGGCCAGCGTGAACCGCATCGCGACCTCGGTGCCGAGACCCGGTCGGTCACCGAGTGCTTGCACCAGATTCTGGGCGACCGAGAGCTCTTGGACGGCTTCCACTTCGAGGTCGTCGTCCTCCAGATCTGCGAGAAGGAGCCCGGTCGAGGCGAGGAGGCGACGCTCTGCGATCCCATGGTCGATCCCGACCTGGACCATGTGTTGGATTCCGACGACGCCACGACGAACGTCCCACGACCGGTTCTCCACCGTGCCGAAAATATCACGGTTCTGTCCCATCAGGTCATTCCGGCCATCGCAGGCCGCTCATAGGGTGTCGTGAGGCCGCCCAGTAGTTGGTGCGGTTCGCCTCTCATGCTTCGACGCGGTCCGTCCGCCAGAGTAGAAGAAGGGTCATAACCCGATGCGTTCCATAGTGATTCGATGGCTAGGACTCGTGGCGTTGTGTTTTGCTGAGTTGCTGGTGTTCCTGGACAACACCATCGTCAATATCGCACTGCCCAGGATGGCAACGGAATTGAATGCCGGCACCTCTGGTCTACAGATGGTGGTGGACGTGTACACGCTCGTGTTCGCCGGCATGCTGCTGACCGGCGGGTATCTGGGTGATCGCTTCGGACGCAAGACCGTGCTCCTGATCGGTATTGCCGGCTTCGCGGTGGTGTCCGCACTTGCGGCGATATCGAAGGACCTGGGGCAACTGATCCTTGCCCGAGGGGTCCTCGGACTCTTCGCCGCTCTCGTGTTCCCGGCCACCTTGGCCCTGGTGGTGATTCTGTTCGACGACCTGCGCGAACGCTCGCTGGCAGTAGCGATCTGGGCCGCGGTTGCCGGAATCGCCGCTGCGCTCGGCCCGGTGGTGGGCGGCTGGCTTCTCGAACATTACTCGTGGAGTTCGATCTTCTGGATCAATGTTCCCGCGGGTGCGATCGCCCTGGTCGCTGTTGCGGCATTTGTGCCAGCCAGCAGGAATCCAGACACTGGTCCTTTCGATCTCGGTGGCATGGTGCTGTCGATGGCCGGTGTCTCGATCGTCGTCTACAGCGTCATCGAGGCCCCGAACCACGGGTGGCTGACCACCCGCACGATCGGTGGGATCGCGCTCGGCGCGGCCGTGATCGCGGCTTACATCGTCTGGGAGAAGCGGTTCTCTGCACCATTGTTCGACATCCGCCTCTTCCGTGACCGCAACTTCGCTGCGGCTGCGCTACTTCTGACATTCGGCATGTTCGCCCTCATGGGGTTCGTTTTCCTGATGACTCAGTACTTCCAAGGCGTCAAAGAGTTCTCGCCCTTGGAGACCGGCATGCGACAACTGCCATTTGCCTTCGCGATCATGATTTTTGCCGGACCTAGTATGTGGCTGGGTTCAAAGATTGGCGGGGGCCGTACCGCCCTTCTGGGTACGTTGCTCATGGCCGTGGCCTTCTGGCTCACCATCCGGTATGACGACATCACGTCGTACTGGAGCGTGATCGCGCCCGTTATGGTCATCTTGGCCTTGGGGGCGACGCTGGTTGGCGGACCTGCGACGTTGATGGTGCTCAATGAGCTGTCAACAGGGCAGGTCGGTGCGGGATCAGCGGTCAATGACACTAGTCGCGAACTCGGCGGGACGCTGGGAGTGGCAGTCCTCGGCTCGATACTCGCCTCGGTCTACTCCTCGAAGATCGCTACCGATCTGGCCGGCATCCCCATGCCCGAGCAGCTACACGACGCCGCGACCAGCTCCATGCTGGCGGGGGTCGAGGCGTCCCACTACCTGCCAGCTCCGTTCGACGTCCAATTCGGCAATCTCGTCAAAGGCGCCTTCCTCGAGGGCTTTCACCTGGCCTCCCTGGCCGCCGGTGGTGTTGCGGTGGCGGCCGCTGTCGCAGGCTGGCTGATGCTCAGGTCCAGTCCACGCCCGAGTGTCGGCGCCGAGGATCCCACGGACCTGTCGGAACCAGAGCCGTCGGCCCCGGTGAGCTGAAGACTGCCTCCGGCGCACCGGCTCCGGAGGTCAACCGAGAACCACGATCGGCTCACCGCCGATCGTGGTTTTTGGTATTCCTACCGACGAACCCTGCCCACCACGAACCGCGCCGCCACAATGATGACCACCATCGCCGCCGACACGACCATCGCACCCACCACACCGTCGGGCACCTCGACGGTCGCCCAGCCCGGACCGGCCAGCACCCGGGCGACACCGGTCATCCACCACAGCTCAGGCCCGAGACTGCGCAACAACAACTCGGCGATCGCCGCCCCCACCCCGTCCGGCGGACCGAGTACCCCGATCAGAGCGGCGAGGGTGCCCACCACGCTGATGACCGCAACCACCGGCGCGACAAGCAGATTCGCCACGATACCAACCACCGAGAACGTACCGGCCACCATCGCCACGATCGGCGCAGTCACCACCTGCGCGGCCACCGCCATCGCGGCGACCTCGGCGACCCCCACCGGAATCCGCCGGGCTCGCAGCCACTCCGCCAGTGTTCCGGCCCACAGGACCAGACCACATGTCGCGGCCACCGACAGCGCGAATCCCGGTTGCAGTGCGAGCTCCGGCCACCACAACAACCCGGCCACCACTGCCGCACCGAGCGCCGGAAAGGCTTGCGCCCGCCGTGCGGACACCAACGCCAACAATCCCACTGCACCCATCAATGCCGCCCGGATGACACTCGGTGATGGCCGCACCAGGATCACGAATCCGACGATCGTCAGCATTCCCAGAATCGCCGCCACCCGTGGCGAAGCACCCGCCGATCGAACCGCCAGTAGTACTGCGCCACAGATGATTGCGAAGTTACTACCGGATACCGCGCATAAGTGCGTCAGGCCCGCGGCACGGAAGTCAGCCTTGGTGTCCGGGTCGAGACCACGCACATCGCCGAGGACGAGTCCCGGGAGTAGCCCGGCAGATTCGGCTCCGAGCGCCCGGGAACTGTTGACCTGCAGCCGGTCACGGATAAGGCCGGCGACCCGCTGATATCCGGGCGGCTGCCCGATAAGGGTCGGGGTACCGGAGGCGGTCAGCGAAGCCACCAGTAGGGTGCCGCGTGGTGGCGGGCGTACCCGGACCAGGGTGCGCACCCGCTGCCCCGGCAGCAACCCCGACCACGATTGCTCGTCGGCGACGAGTTCGGCGTCGGCCGCACGGACCGCGCGCGGACCCACCATCTCCACCGCCACCCGCGTCCGGACTCGACCGAATCGCTGCGCGCCCACCACAACCGGGTCGTCGGTCACCACGACCGTGACCGTCACCTTGCCCGACATGTGCGCCAGCGGATGGTCGGCGCGCATCTCCTGACGAAGCGCCAGCGCGGTGGCGCACGTCGCCGTCAGGCCCGCGCCGACGATCACGATGCCGACACCGCGCCAGCTCACCCGCCCCCGCGCGACGCACCAGACCGCGACCGCCCCGACGCTCAGACCGCCCGCCGCGACACCGACCGTCACCGCGACCGGCGCGAGCAACCCGACGATCGACGTCGCCCACACCGCCAGGGCCGGAATCAGCAGACGCAGATCCATCGTCGCCGCCTAGACGGTCACCCGATCCCGAAGCTTCGCGAGTTTGCCGGGTCCGATCCCGTCGACTTCACCCAACTGATCCACCGACGCGAAGCGCCCGTGACTGGTGCGCCACGCAATGATCGCCTTGGCGGTGACCGGCCCCACCCCGGGCAGCGCGTCGAGGTCGGCCTCGGTGGCGGTGTTCAGGTCGACACGGTCGGCGTCGGGCTGGTCGGCACCGCGTGCGACCCCGGGCGCCGTCGAACTGCCGCCGGATGGATCGACGGACGCTCCCGGCGACCGCGACGACCCGTCAGCCGGGATTACCGCGCTGCGAACCGCGATCTGCCCGGGCCCACCTCCGTAGCCGACCAGGATCTGGTCTCCATCGCGTACCGGCTGAGCGAGGTTCAGCGACAACACGTCGGCACCCGCGCGCGGTTCGCCCGCCGCTGCGAGGGCGTCGGCCACACGGGCCCCCGGCGCCAGCCGGACCAGGCCCGGACGGTGTACCAGCCCAACGACGCTGACCACTATCTGCGCCGCCGTGCTCTGCGGTGCGGCCGGCGCCGACGGTGCTGCGGCTCCCGTAGTGGGGCCTGCGGTGGTCATGAAGTCGACGGCCGGGGTGTCGTCCGATTCGGTAAACAGACCGAAACCGGCTATCACGCAAGCGATCACACCGACGGCGATCAGCGCAATGGCGGCGGGTGGCGCAACCGCGAAACGTTTTATGCCACCAGGGTTGTCGTCATCGTCGGCCGGGTTCGAGTTCCCGTCCGAGTCGAATCGCTGCTGCGGTTGCTGCTCGGCGAGCGCATCCGGATCGAGCCAAGACGGCATCGCCCCGATGCCCCACCGCGGCCCGTCCCCCAGGCCTGCAGGGTCGCCGAAGGTCACATCGTCGGCGGTCTCATCATCGGCGGGAGCCGGAATGTCATGCACCGGAAGCAGTCGATCGAGCGGGCTGCGCCCTACTGATTCGCTCATGCCGCATCACGCTAGGCCGCGAAACCGTCGAATCCGGGCACCGCCCAAGCAGATCCACCCGATTGTGGATGAGGCCGTGGTTGTGGATCGAGGAACTCAGATACCTTGGATCGGATCGAGGTGCGTAGCGATCACCGCACCCACCGCCCCCGGACCGACATGGCAGCCCAGGATCGGACCGAGATCAACGGTGATCTGGGAGGTCACCACCCGCACCCGCGACATCAGCTGCTCGGCGAGTTCGGCGGCGGAGTCGGCGGCCTCACAATGCTGGATACCGATCGTCACCTCCCGCCCGGCCGCGGATTCCACTGCGGCGTCGACCATCTTGGCGAAGGCCTTGGAAAAGGTGCGGTGCCGTTCCTTGAGCACCAACGCGCCGTCGGCGAGATGCAGGATCGGTTTGATGGCGAGTGCCGAGCCGAGCAGTTTGCCTGCCGCGCTGATCCGGCCACTGTTGCGCAGATTGTCCAGCTGTTGCACACACAGAAGTGAATCGACCGTCGCCGCCTGACGGATCGCCGACTCATAGACCCGGTCACGATCGGCACCCGCCCCCGCGGCCTGCACGGCGGCGATGGCCGCGAACCCGACCGCCAGGCCCACCGAACGTGAATCGACGACGCGCACCTGTCCGGAGAACTTCTCGGCAGCCAGTCGCGCGGCACCCCATGTGCCCGACAACCGGCGGGACATGTGCACGGCCACCACCCCGGCCCCCTCCGACGCCTCCAGGGCCTCGCCGAACGCCTCGTTGAGCTCATGGGGATTCGCCCCCGACGTCGTGACCCCGGATGACGACAACAAATCCGCAGGCATCTCGTCGACACCCTCCCGATAGTCGACACCATCGAGTGCCAGATGCAGTGGCACCTGCCGGATGCCGTAATACTCGGCGACCGAGGCGGGCAACCGCGACGAGGAATCGGTGACGACGACGACAGGCACGGCTCTACGTTAGCTGCTTCACCGGGTGACGCCATCTGGGGTGCACAGCACCGCTTCGGCGACGACGTCGGCGATCGCGCGGTGACATTCGAACCCCCAGTGGATTCCGTCCGGGTTCATCTCCACCGCGTCGTCGGCGAAGGCGTCGCGGGTCGCCGGGTAGAAGTCCACGCATCGGATCTGATGTTCAGCGGCCCACGAAGACATCGCCGCGGTCGTCGGGATACGCCCAGAATGCACGTTGCCGTAGTACGGGCTGGCGTGCGTCGGGGGCAGGCACAGCAGAATCTCCAGATCCGGGCGCAACTGTGCCAGCGCCGAGCGGATCTTCTCCAGATACTCGACCGTCACCGCCGGCGGCAACGCCACCGGCCAGCCGAGCCGCGAGGCGCGCGGCTGCACCCACTGATAGCCGTTCCGCACGATCTGCCGCAGCCCGTTGGGACGCAGGTACCGGATCTGTTCGCGCAGTGCGGTGGGCAGCGGCGACGGCAGACTGTCCATACCACCGAAGGCCAGCACCACGACATCGGCGTCGGGCACGGCCGCCCAGATGTTGGGATCTTGGGTCAGAGCCCACCAAATGTCGCGGCTGGTCCAGCCGATCCGGCCGAACAGCCGCACCGGTGCACCGCATTTCTCGCCAACCAGCGTCGGCCAGATACGCGGATCGTTCGCCGGCAGTCCGCCGGTCGGACCGTAGTAGGCCAGCGAATCGGACAGGACCATGACGTTGCGGGCGTTCACTGGATCGCCGCATCCGAGTCTTGTGCGGAGGCGTTCCACACATCTAGACGCCAGCGCGGGGCAGCCCCCGGTACGCCGTGTCCGGACAACTGCACCCAACTGGTGTTCGCGAGCCCGCCGAACACCGGCCACTTCTCCACCGGCAACGCCAGCAATGCAGCGGTCATCGCGGCGATCACCCCGCCGTGGGCGACCAGCACCACCGGCGCCTCAGGATTGGCCCCCGATCCCCACTCCGGCAACGACTCGATGAGTTCGTCGACGACGGGTGTGGCACGCACCGCGACGTCCACCCGGCTCTCCCCGCCCGGCGGCGGCCAGGTCGCGTCGTCGCGCCAAATCGCCCGCGCGCTCGGCATGACATCGTCGACCTCGAGGTGGGTCATCCCCTGCCACTCGCCCAGATGGGTTTCGCGCAGCCGCACATCGGTGTCGACCTCATGCTGTCCGACCGCCGCCGCCAGGGCCTCGGCGGTGTCGCGGGCGCGTCGTAGATCCGACGACCGGATGTAGAGCGGCGAGCGCTTGGCCAGTTCCTGCGCGGCGTTACGTGCCTGCGCCACACCCAGATCACTGAGGTCGGTGTCGAGTTGGCCCTGCATCCGGCTGCCCGCGTTGTACTCGGTCTGTCCGTGTCGCAGCAGAATCAGCCGGCGCACCACCGGCGTGAGCCGCTCGACGGCGGTGTCGTGAGTGTCGGGACCACCGCTCACGAGATACCGTCCACCTCGACGACCGGACAGTCCTTCCACAGCTGTTCGAGCGCATAGAAATGCCGCTCGTCGGAATGCTGGATGTGCACCACGATGTCGGTGTAGTCCAGCAGCGCCCAGCGGCCCTCGCGCGTGCCCTCCCGCCGGATCGGCTTGTACCCCGCTTCGCGGAGTTTGTCCTCGACCTCGTCGACGATCGCGTTGACCTGGCGTTCGTTGTCCGCGGAGGCGATCACGAAGGCGTCGGTGATCACCAACTGTTCGGAGACATCGATGACGGTGACGTCGTGGGCGAGTTTGTCCGCCGCGGCGAGCGCGGCGATCCGCGCCATGTCCAGCGACTCTGCTGACGCAGTCACAGGGGTCCTTTCGTTGAGCCGGAAGCGGCTTCTCGATCTGCTCGGGGTGCCGAGACGCCCGGTGAGGACGCGCGCGGCGTTCGATACAGCTTGCGTTTGGCGATGTACTGCACCACCCCGTCGGGCACCAGATACCAGACCGGTCGGCCCTGACTCGCCCGCACGCGGCATTCCGTCGACGAGATGGACAGGGCCGGGATCTCCAGCATCTGCAGGGTATCGGGAGGCAGGGTTTCCAGGTGTTTGGCCAGGTGTTTGGCATGTAACTCGTAGCCGGGGCGGCTGACACCAACGAACCGGGCCAGTTCGAACAGCTCTTCCCAGTCCTGCCAGGACAGGATCGACTCGAGGGCGTCGGCGCCGGTGATGAAGTAGAGCTGGGCGTCGGGCAGCAGGGAGTGCAGATCACGCAGGGTGTCGACGGTGTAGGTGTCGCCGTCCCGGTCGATATCGACGCGGCTGACGGAGAACCGCGGATTCGACGCAGTCGCGATAACCGTCATCAGGTAGCGGTCCTCGGCCGGGGAGACCTGGGCCTTCTTCTCGTCGAGCTTCTGCCACGGACGACCCGTCGGCACGAAGACCACCTCGTCGAGGGCGAAACGATGCGCGACCTCACTGGCGGCCACCAGGTGGCCGTTGTGAATCGGATCGAAGGTGCCACCCATGACGCCGATGCGGCGCGCACGCGGGCGGTCAACGGACATGGAGGCTGAGTCTAGCCGGTGGGCGGGGTCGCCGGTGCGCACCGGTAACGCCTGCACCCTGCTCACACCGGCAGCAGATCGGCGATGACCCGGCCCAACTGCGTCGCGTTGCGGCATTCGAACATCTCGATCGCATCGGCATAGACGTCGGCATCGGAGTCGCCCGTCCCCCACAGCGTCTGGGCCTCCGGGTTGAGCCAGTAGGCGTGACGCGCCTGGTCCACCAGTTGCCGAAGCGCCGCCACCCGGGTGTCATGGAAGTTGTTACGGGCATCGCCGAGGATCATCAGCGCACCGCGATGGGTGAGCGTGTCCCCGTACTCGGCGACGAATCCGCGCAGCATGTTGCCGTAGTCGGAATGCCCGTCGCGGGTACTGATCTTGGCGGTGGCCAGCATCTCGTGCATCGCCGCGCCGAAATCCTCGGTGCCCCGATCGAAAAAGTCGGTCACCTCGTCGACGGTGTCCACGAAGGCGAACACCCGGACCTTCGAGAACTGTTGCCGCAGTGCGTAGACCAGGCGCAGGGTGAACTGGCTGAACCCGGCCACCGAGCCGGACACATCGCAGACGATGATGAGTTCGGGACGTCCCGGCCGGGGTTTTCGATGGGTCAGCTCGATCGGTACCCCACCGGTGGACATCGATGCGCGCAGCGTCTTGCGCACATCGACGGCACCGCGATGAGCCCGACGCCGACGGATCTCCAGCTTGGCGGCGAGCAACCGGGCCAGCGGTTCGATGGTGCGCCGGATCTCCACCTGCTCACGTGCACCCGCGGACAGGAAGTTCATATTCTCCGGCAGTTGCGGCACCGCATATTCGCCGACCTTGTCGCGGCCGTTGCGGTCGGCCATCCGACGCTGGGTCTCGCGTTCGATCGCTGCGCGGAGATCCGCGCTGCGGGCGCGCGCGGCGGCACGGTACAGCGGCTGCGTCCCGGCCCGGCCCGTCTCGTCGTCGGTGTCCCCCGCGGCCATCGCCGCCGCGATCTTCGCGATCAGCGTCTGCGGACTCACCGCGGACAACGCCTGATAGGCCGAGAACGCCTGCCCACGCGCGGAGTCGTAACTGCCCATGCCGTCGACGATCATCGCGACCATCTCGGTGAGACGGCCATCGGTGGCGGCCTGGTCGTCGGCGAGCAGTTCCGCGAGCATCTCCCGCACCGCATCGACGTCGATCTCGCCGTCCTCGGTGCGAGGCAATTCGGTTGCCACGGTGCGCTTTCCCATAGCGACCGGGAACCACAGGTCGAAGACGCGGTCGAACACCCCGCGGTGGGTGTGATCGTCGACGAGGGTCGCGGCCAGCCCCTCCCGCAGCTGGGACCGATCGAGCAGGTCGAGCACCGCCATCGCGGAGGCCGCGTCGATCAGATTCGACGGCCCGACGTCGATGCCGCGACGGCGCAACTCATCGACGAAATCGGTGAGATGCGCGACGAGCGGAGCGGTCATCAGCCGAGCTTGAGTTCTTTGAGCGCGGTCGTCAGATCGGGACGATGTTTGAGCACGACGCCGAGCGTCCGCGCGATCAGGCCGCTGTCGAGCCGACCCGCGGCAATTGCCGCATCGGTCCCGGCGCCCAGCGCCAACAGTGTGTTGGCCCAGTCGATGGTCTCCGCGACCGACGGCTTCTTCCGGATGTCGAGATCGCGCAGTACCCCGACGATCCGCACGAGTTCACTCGCCAGCGCATCGGTGAGACCTGGCACCCGGGAGGCCAGGATCTCCTTCTCGCGCACCGCATCTGGGAAGTCGATGTACAGATACAGGCAGCGACGCTTCAGGGCCTCGGACAGTTCGCGGGTAGCGTTGGACGTCAGCAACACGATCGGCCTGCGGACCGCGGTCACGGTCCCCTTCTCAGGAATGGTGATCGCGAAATCGCTGAGTACCTCCAACAACAGGCCTTCGATGTCGACGTCGGCCTTGTCCACCTCATCGATGAGCAGCACCGTGCGTCCGGCTGCCGAGATGGCCTTCAGGAGTGGTCGGGGCAGCAGGAATTCGTCGGAGAAGATGTCGGCCTTGGCCTCATCCCACGCGCGGCTGCCGGTGGCCTGGATGTGCAGGATCTGCTTGGCGTGGTTCCACTCGTAGAGGGCCCGCGCCTCATCGATGCCCTCATAGCACTGCAGCCGGATCAGTTCGGCGTCGGTGGCCGCGGTGATCGCCCGGGCGAGCTCCGTCTTGCCGACACCCGCGGGTCCCTCGATCAGCAGCGGTTTCCCGAGCCGGTCGGCGAGGAAGGTCGAGGTGGCGGTGGCGTCGTCGGAGATGTAGCCGGTCGCACGCAGACGAGCCAGGACATCGTCGACACCGGTGAAAGCCGGCTCAACGCCGGGCGCTGGGGTGGTCATCAGGCGGGCCGCACATGGCCGTTGCCCCAGACGATCCACTTCGTCGAGGTCAGCTCGGGCAGGCCCATCGGGCCCCGGGCATGCAGCTTCTGGGTCGAGATGCCGATCTCGGCACCGAATCCGAACTGCTCCCCATCGGTGAAGGCGGTCGATGCGTTGACCATCACCGCGGCGGCATCGACCCGTCGGGTGAACTCGTCGGCGGCGGCAAGGTCGGTGGTGATGATCGCCTCGGTGTGGCCGGTGCCGTAGGTGTCGATGTGGGCGACCGCGGCGTCGAGACCGTCGACGACCTTCATCGCGATGTCCAGCGACAGGTATTCCTCGGACCAGTCGGTCTCGGTGGCCGGTTCCATACCTGGCTCGTCGCCGTGGATGACCACGCCCTGCGCCTGCAGGACCGACACGATCCGCGGGAGTGCGTCTGCGGCGACCGCTTTGTCGATGAGGACGGTCTCGGCGGTGTTGCAGACGCTCGGCCGCCGGGTCTTGGAGTTGAGGATCACTCGGGCGGCGACGTCGAGGTCGGCCAGCGCATGCACATAGACGTGGCAGTTGCCGGTGCCGGTCTCGATGGTCGGCACCGTCGCGTTGGTGACCACCGCGTTGATCAGTCCGGCACCACCACGCGGGATGACGACATCGACGAGACCACGCGCCCGAATCAGGTGGGTAACGCTCGAGCGGTCTTCGCTGGGCAGCAGCGCCACCGCGTCGGCACTGACGTTGTTCGCGGTCAGAGTCTCCCGCAGTACGCGCACGAGTTCGGTGTTCGACGACGCCGCCGACGAGGAACCGCGGAGCAGCACCGCATTTCCCGACTTGAAGGAGATACCGAAGGCATCGACGGTCACGTTGGGCCGGGCCTCGTAGACGATGCCGACGACGCCCAGCGGCACGCGCAACTGCCGCAGCTGCAATCCGTTGGGCAGGGTCTTACCTGCGACCACCTCACCGATGGGGTCGGGCAGGTTGGCGACCTGACGCAGACCGTCGGCGATACCGACGACACGTTCGGGGCTCAGCCGGAGCCGGTCGAGCAGGCTGGCGTCCATCCCGGCCGCCTCACCGCGCGCGATGTCCTCGGCATTCGCGGCGAGAACAGAATCCACCGCCGCCTCGACCGCCGCCGCCGCGGCGAGCAGCACCTTGTTCTTGGTCGCCGTGGTCAGGCCGGCCAGGCTCCGGGATGCTGCCTTGGCCGCGGTGGCCAGCTCGCGAACAACCTGCTCGATGTCGCCGCCGTCACCGACGACGGCCGCCTCTGCGGTGGGTGCGCTCATGCTCCCAGGGTAACGCCGCACGCCGACCCCACCCGCACAGCACCTTCTCCCCAGCGCCGCTCGCCGGGACGCCGACGCGCCGCGGGCGCGGCCGTCCTCGGACTCAGCACCGCAGCGCCTGCCCCAGGACCCGGCGCGACGCCTCGTCGAGAGCCAGACCGTAGGCGCGCACCACCACGACGAATTGCACCGCGTACTGACACCGGAAGCGGTGCCGCGGCGGCATCCATCGTCCCGGTTCGGCGTCGCTCTTGGCCTGGTTCGACCGGGCATCCACCGCGACCAGGTTCGCCGGATCGTTGCCGAAATCGCGCCGAAGTTCGGCCGGCCACGCCCATGCACCCATATCCCACGCATACGCCAGCGGCACGATGTGATCGATCTGCACCGACGACGACCCGGAGCCTCGCCGGAACATCACAAACTCACCGGTGTAGGGACTGTGCAACTCCCCCGCCAAGACGGCATGCGGACAACTCGACACCGGCCCGGCCCGGATGTCGCGCAGGTCCCGGGTCAGCACGTCGTTGCGGGTGTCGCATCCGTTACCCCCACCAGGCACGCGCACGGCATCGGTCCAGGCCACCCCGAACGCCTCACGACGATAGTCATCTCGATGAATCCGAGATTGCTGCACGGGAATTGAGGGCAGGGTGACGATCAGTGCAGTTGCGAACGCACGCAGACGCGGATCTGTCGGCAGGGATCGATGAGTGCGAACCACGCCGACCGCGACGCACACCGCGGTGACCACGCACACCCCGACCACCACCCAGCGTCGGAACGACCAGCCGCCGGCAGCCCCGCGGGCTATGCGCCGCGCGCGGTAGCGCCACCGCCGTCGCCACAGTACAAACGCCGACGCACCACCCCACACCTCATGCGATTTCGGTCTCCCGATCGACACATCCATACCTGAACCGACGCACCTAATCGCACTTCGGTTCCACCGGTCCGCGAGGTCAGGACTTGTCGAGGTAGGCGATCTTGTGCGGGACCAGGATGCCGTCGACGAGATCCGCGAGCGGGCGGTGCTCGCTGAGCGTCAGATCGGCGCCGACGACCTCCTCGGAGAAAACGCGCGCGTCGGCGATGACATCCGCGTCGTCGAGAAGCGACAGGAACCGCAGCGACGTGGTGCCGCCGGACTGCAGCGAACCGAGCACGTCACCTTCGCGACGCTGCATCAGGTCGACGCGGGCGAGTTCGAATCCGTCATTCGACCCGGCGACCGCGGTCAGGCGTGCCATCGCCTGCGACACCGGCGCCGACTTCGTCATCAGCAGACACAATCCGGCGTGGCCACCACGACCGACACGACCCCGCAGCTGGTGAAGCTGGCTGACACCGAATCGCTCAGCGTCGACGATCACCATCATGGTGGCGTTTGGGACGTCGACGCCGACCTCGATCACCGTCGTGGACACCAGCACGTCGACCTCACCGCGACCGAACGCGTCCATCACCGCGTTCTTGTCCTCGGCGGGCAGGCGTCCGTGCAGCAATTCGATGCGCCGTCCACCGAGCCGCGCGGCCAGCAGTTCCTCGTATTGCTCGATCACCGAGATCGTTTTGGGGGCATCGGCTTTCGGTTTCGCGTCAGGATCGTCGTCACCGTCGCCGATCCGCGAACAGACGACGTAGACCTGCCTGCCGGCCTCGATCTCCTCCTCGGCACGCTCCCAGACCCGTTCGACCCACTTCTCGTTGGCCATCGGCACAACCGTCGTGGTGATCGGTTGCCGTCCGCGCGGCAGCTCGCGCAGCACCGAGGTGTCGAGATCACCGAAGGCGGTCATCGCGACGGTGCGCGGGATCGGGGTTGCCGTCATCACCAGGAAGTGCGGCATGCGCCCGTCACGACCCTTGCCGCGCAGCACATCCCGCTGTTCGACACCGAACCGGTGCTGTTCGTCGACCACCACCATGCCCAGGTCGAAGAACTCGACCTTCTCCTCCAGCAGCGCATGCGTACCGACGACGATGCCCGCCGTACCGGTCACCACGTCGAGCAGCGTCTGCCGCTTACCCTTCGTCTTCATCGACCCGGTGAGCAGCGCGATCTGCGTGGCGCCGTCGGCGGCCGTCAGCTCGCCGCCGTCGGCCAACTCGCCCAACATCGTTCGCATCGTCCGATAGTGCTGTGCGGCAAGAACCTCGGTGGGCGCCAAGATCACACACTGGAATCCGTTGTCGACGACCCGCAACATCGCCAGCAACGAGACGAGGGTCTTACCGGAGCCGACCTCACCCTGCAGGAGTCGACTCATCGGCTGGTTGCGCGCCAGGTCGGTACCGAGTTCGGCGACGACATCGCGCTGGCCGTCGGTGAGTTGGAAGGGCAACCGCGCCAGCAGCTGGTCCTCCAGTCTGCCCGGCACATGCGGACACGGCGGGGCCGACTCGCTACGCCCCGCGAGCCTGCGTTGCGCGAGAACGGTCTGAATGGCCAGCGCCTCGTCGAACCTCAGTCGCGCTCGGGCGGACTCGATGTCGGCGTCGGTGTCGGGCAGGTGCACACGGGTGAGTGCGTCGGCGGTGGTGATGAGGTCGCGCCGGGCACGCTCATCCGGGGTCAGCGCATCGTCCATCGGCGGCATCTCGGCGATGATCCGGCGCACCGCACCCCAGATATCCCAGGTCTGGATCTCCCGATTGGCCGGATACATCGGCAGGATCGCCCGGTCGAAGGACTGAAGCAGATCGATCGCAGCAGACGGTTGCGTACCGGTGACCTCGGCCTCGACGGAGTACATCTCGACCAGCATCTGTGATCCGACGGCCTCGGCGATCTCGGCATCACCGTCGGGCAGCACCATCCACTCCGGGTGCGACAGCTGGATCTGATCACGGAAGAGCTTCACCGTGCCCGCCATCATCACACGGGCCCCGGGCTTGAGTTTGTGCCGAATGAACCTCGGGTTGAAGAAGGTCGCCTCGTAGGTCCGATTACTGTCTGCGACAACGACCTTGAGGAACTGTCCGTTACGACTTTTCATCCGGATGAGGTCGGCCTTGGTGATCCGCCCGACGATCGTCAGATGCTCACCGGGCTCAGGTGTCTCGCCCGCCGATCCCTGCCCATGGCGGACGTAGCGGCGCGGAGTGTAGTGCAGGAGTTCACCGACGGTGGCGAGCCCGAGGGAGGCCAGCCCCGCTCCGGTTTTCGGTCCGAGGACGTCGGTCAGGGAATCCGACAGCGCGATCACCGGTGCCGTACACCCACTCGTATCAGGCCGCGGCTCATTCCACGCCCACCTGGATCAGGTCTGTGTGCTGGCCGGTCTCATAGACGGTCAGTTCGATACCCGGATAGCCGCGGCGCATCAGTTCGGTGATGGCGGTGATCGCCTCACGGTCGACCGCCGAACCGGCCAGGACCGTGACGAGTTCACCACCGGTGGCGAGCATCAGATCGATGAGCGCGGTGGCTGCACCGGTCTGGTCCGGCGCGACGACGAGCACGTCGTCGCCGATCAGTCCGAGGATGTCGCCCACCTCGCAGGTACCCGCCAACGTCATCATCTTCTGCTCGGCGACCTGCAGTGAACCAAGCCGGGTGCCGGCGGCCGCCTCCGCCATCGCGTAGGCGTCGATGTCGGCTTCCTCCGACGGATCGTGAACGGCCAGCGCCGCCAGACATTGGGCCATCGATGAGGTCGGGAGCGTGACGATGGAACGCTGGTTGGAGCGGACCTCGGTGGCGACGGTGACCAGTTCCTGTGAGGGCAGCGCCCCGTTGGCCATCACCACGACGTGTGCGCTGTCGGTGTCGCGAATCGCGGCGGCCAGCTGCTCGGCGGTGAGGCCGTCGTCAGCGCGCAGGACGCTCGCCCCCGCCTCCCGGAACAGATCCGCCGCGCCTTCGCCGCGCACGGCTGCGACCACCGCACGCTTGTGGCGTGGCGGCGGTTCGATCGAGTCGACCTGAGCGCGGAGCGCGTCGAGCGCGAAACAGCTGATCCGGATGTCGGAGATATGGCCGAGGTCGACACCCGCCTGAACGGCACCGCCCGGCTCACAGGTGTGCACATGCACCGAGAACCGTTCACCGTCGCCTGCCGAACTGTCCCCGACGATCACCACCGCGTCACCGAGTTGGTCGAGCCGGGTGCGCAGTGCGGCGATCGACTCACCGGCCGCACCGTCGAGGAGGTACATCACCTCGAAGTCCATATCGCTGCCATCGGCACAGGTGTCGCCGGTCGGATGACCGGGTTCTCCGCCGCCGGTGAGGATCCCGCGGTAGCGCCGCCTGCGGTTGGACACCCCGGTCAGGGCGTTGACCATGGCGTCGAGCATGGCCAGGAATCCACGGCCACCGGCATCGACGACCCCGGCGGCGGCGAGGACCGGCAGCTGGTCCGGGGTGTGTTCGAGTGCCTCCGCGCAGTCGTCGGCGATGGCGCGCGCCAGATCACTGGCGGAGTCGGAGGTGTCGGCGGCAGCCGTGTCGGCGGCCACGCGGATCAAGGTGAGAACCGTACCCTCGCGGGGTTCACTGACCGCGCGTGTGGCCGCCCGCGAGGCCAATCGCAGACCGGAGGTGACCAGCGAACGGAAGGTGAGCTCAGGCCCGGAGCCGAGGACCTCGGCCGCATCGGCGAAGCCGACCAGCACCTGGGACAGGATGATGCCCGAGTTGCCCCGGGCCGCCCCGACCGCACCGTCGGCCATCGCACGGGCCACCTGCGCCACCTCGGCATCGGCTGGTAGCGCCGCGGCGGCGTCGGCAGCCGCCGCCATGGTGAAGACCATGTTGCTGCCGGTGTCGGAATCCGGGATCGGGAACACGTTGAGATCGTTGATCTCACCCCGCAACTCGGTGAGGTTCTCGGCGGATGCATGCGCCCAGTCACGCAGTAGCTGCGGATTCAACGTCCGTGCACTCACCATTCCCCTCTCGACCATCATCGCCATCGGCCACATGCGGTCACCCTGGCGGAAGCAGCGACCATCAGTGACGCCCTTCCGGGTCCGCACCGTCTGATGTGTGCGAGATTACTAGCATGCGCCGACAGCCACCGGCGGCCCGCCGCGCTCGCCGACCTGATTTGGCCGACCCGGTGCCCGCCCGCTACTCTTGCAGGGTTGCCTGCCGGGCAATTGCGCGCGCTCCGCGCTGTGCCGGCCGTCCCGACGGGCAGAACCACGAAGACCATATTCAACGATCAAGGGAGTTCGACATGGCTGCCGTTTGCGATATCTGCGGCAAGGGCCCGGGCTTCGGGAAGTCGGTGTCGCATTCGCACCGCCGGACCAACCGTCGCTGGAACCCGAACATCCAGTCGGTCCGCGTCGAGGTCGCCCCGGGCAACCGGAAGCGCAAGAACGTGTGCACCTCGTGCCTGAAGGCCGGCAAGACCGCCGCAGTCTGAGTCACCTCGGCTGACGTTCGTCCCTGATCGCGGGTGACCCCGCTGTTCTCGGACATCGACGGACCCGACCCCGACCGAGCATTCGCTCGCCCCGGAGTCGGGTCTTTGTCATACGCGCGCTAATGTTCGCGTCATGACTTCGACGCTCCCCACCGACTCCCCGACCCCGCTCGTCCACATCGACGCGGGCGTCCTGACGATCACGGTATCGACCGCCGCGGCAGGCAATTCGCTCAACGACGACGGCATGGTCGAGGGCACCGCCGCCCTGCGCGCCGTCGCCCGCGGTGAACATCAGGTCGGCGCGGTCCTCCTCGTCGGGGCAGGCGCCAACTTCTGCGCGGGCGGCAACGTGCGGGCCTTCGCCGGCGCCGAACACCGTCCCACCTACCTGCGCCACATCGCCGACACCTTCCACGGACTCGTCGCTGCGCTCTACGAGGCCGACCGCCCCGTCGTCGCCGCCGTCAAGGGCTGGGCGGCCGGAGCGGGGATGTCACTGGTGCTGCACGCCGACGTCGCGATCGGCGGCGAGTCGACCAAGATGCGCCCGGCCTACCGCGGCATCGGGTTGACCCCCGACGGCGGTATGACCTGGACCCTGCCGCGCGCCATCGGCGCCGCCCGAGCTCGCAACGTCATCCTGACCGACAAGGTCGTCTCCGCCACCGAGGCCCTGGACTGGGGGCTGCTGTCGGAGGTCGTCGCCGACGATCAGGTCGAGGCCACCGCGCGCGCGGCAGCCGAGAAGATCGCCGCCGGACCGTGGCAGGCGGATGCGGCCACCCGCCGCCTGCTGTCGCAGTCGGCGGACAACACCCTGCTCGACCAGCTGTCCGCCGAGGCGCAGTCGATCGCCTTCCGCTCGGGCACCGCCGAAGGCACCGAAGGCGTCGACGCCTTTGTCGGTAAGCGCGCACCCGACTTCGGTTCGCTGAGCTAGGGCAGACGCCAGTCGATCGGATCCGCACCCAGATCCTCGAGTTCGGCGTTCGCGCGGCTGAACGGCCGGGAGCCGAAGAAGCCGCGCGACGCCGACAACGGGGACGGATGCGGCGAGACGATCACCGGCACGTCCGGCAGCCACTCCTGCAGATTGGCCGCGTCCCGCCCCCACAGAATCGCGACGAGGGGTTCGTCCCGGTTCACCAGCGCCTTGATGGCACATTCGGTGACCGCCTCCCATCCCTTCTTCCGGTGCGAACCAGCCTCTCCCGGAGCCACCGTGAGCACTCGATTCAGCAGCAGCACACCGGCGTCGGCCCACGGCGTCAAGTCGCCGTTGGCGGGTGTCGGATATCCGAGGTCCGCGCAATACTCGGTGTAGATGTTGGACAGCGAGCGCGGAATCGGTGTCACCTCCGGTGCCACCGAGAAGCTGAGCCCGACCGCATGTCCGGGCGTCGGATAGGGGTCCTGTCCGACGATCAGCACCCGAACGTCGTCGAAGGGACGGTCGAAGGCGCGCAGCACATTCGCGCCGGCGGGCAGATACCCACGTCCGGACGCGAGTTCACCACGTAGGAACTGCCCCATCTCGGCGATCGTCTCCTCGACCGGCGCCAACGCCGCCGCCCAGCCCGGATCGATCAGTTCGGCAAGCGGTTTGGGCGTCACGGCCGCCATCAGTCCAGTCTCCCCATCAGTCGAGTCTCCCCATCAGTCCAGTCTGCTCATCAGTCGAGTCTTCTCAGGGCAGTTCGGTAGTGCTGGGCGTTGCCGAAGTACATCGTGCAGTTCAGGTCGGTATGGCCGTCGGCGACTTCGTATCCCTCACGAATCTTCGCCGGCACGCCCAGCGCCATCCGGCGCGGCGGGACCTCGAAGCCGAACGGGACGACGGCCCCGGCCCCGACGATCGCACCGTCGCCGATCCGAGATCCGTTAAGTACCACCGATCCCGACGCGATCAGCACGTTGTCCCCGATAGTCGAACCCTCGATATGCGCGTTGTGTCCGACCACGCAGTTCGACCCGATGATCGTGGGATCGATGACCGTGCAATGGATCACGGTGCCGTCCTGAATATTCGAGCGCGCACCGACGGTGATCGTCCCGTAGTCGCCACGCAGGACCGCTCCCGGCCACACCGACACCCCGTCGCCGAGGGTGACCGACCCGATGACGACCGCGTCAGGGTGGACATAGACATCGGTGCCGAGAGTCGGCACCCGGTCGTCGAGTGCATAGATCGCCATGTGGCGATCTAATCATCACCTGTTCGGGGACCGAACAGGTGGCGGCTCAACGGTCCCCGATGTCGACGAAGGACTGCCACCCCTGCAATCGCGTTCCGTCCGGACCGTGCAACGGCCCGCCGTCGATCACCACCTCCGGTTCACCGTCGCCCGCTTCGACCGTCCCGATCACCGTCCAGCCCGCGGGCACCCGTGCGGACGAACCGAAGGCGGCCAGCAGTTCATGATCCTCCCCGCCCGCGATCACCCACTCGGTGACGTCGACGCCCAGCCCGGCGGCGAGCGCCGCGACCTCCGGCCGGCGCGGGACCAGATCGGAGCGCACCGACAGCCGATGCCTGCACGCCTGCGCCATCGTGACGAGTTCCTCGACGAGACCGTCGGAGATATCGGTCATCGCATGCGCGCCGGCCGCGGCTGCGACCGGCCCCTGCCCGAGGTCGGGTGTCGGCAGGCGAAAGGCCGCCGTCAGGGCCGCCGCCGCTTCCGGCGACACTCCGCCGGTGTCTCCTCCGGTCAGGATCGCCAGGCCCGCGGCGCATGTGCCGAGCCGACCGCTGACCGCGAGGACGTCACCGACTCGTGCACCGCCGAGTGTCACCGGCGTCCGGCCGTCGAGCGCGCCCACCGACGTGACGCTCACCACCACTTCCCGCGCCGCCACGAGGTCGCCGCCCAGCAATCGCGCCCCGAGCCGATGGGCGGCATCGACCATCCCCTCGTTGAGGTCGAGGACAGTGCCCACCGAGGTGTCGGGTGGGCAGGCTATCGACACCACAATCCCGGTCGTGCGTCCGCCCATGGCCGCGATGTCGGCGGCACTCTGGACCACCGCCCGCGCACCCACCTCACTCGGATGAGACCAGGCAAAACGAAAATGTCGACCCTCTACCGACGTGTCGGTGCTGATGACCGTCGGCACGCCGGTGTCGAGGACCGCCGCATCGTCGCCGGAACCGATCACCAGGTCGTGCCGGTCGTCGTGGCGCGCGGTCGCCGCGGCCGTCAGCGCGGCGATCACCGCGCGCTCGCCGACCTCCCCTACCGACGCCGAACGCAGGATCCCACCGGCGCGCGCACCCTCGCCGCTCGTGGCCATCTCACTCACCCGTTCTCCCTTTGACTCGCGCCCGGCAGGGTTTGTCAGTGACAATGTGTGCCAGAAGTGTATTGGCTCGCCGGGTCCCCCCGGCACGGAGCCGACGTTCCTCGCCGGCGGCGACAGCCGGGTGCGGCGATGTGGCAGAGACCGAAAGGGAGGCCCGTGGTTCAGGCTTACATACTGATCCAGACCGAGGTCGGACGAGCCGCGATCGCCGCGGCGACCATCGCCGAGATCGACGGCGTCGCGTCCTCGGAGGAGGTCAGCGGCCCCTACGACGTGATCGTGCGGGTCGAGGTCGCCGATGCCACCCGGCTCACCGACGACGTCGTGCCGCAGATCCAGAAGGTCGACGGCATCACCCGCACCCTGACGTGCCCGGCGGTCACCCGCCCCCACTAGGGTGGTCGGCGTGACATCAGCAGGTCCCGAGAATGAAGAATCCGGCGAGTCGACCGATGACCGATACGGCTCGGGACCGCGACTGAGTCCCGCACTCATCGCGACGCTCGTCGCCATCCCGGTGATGGTGCTGGTGGGTTTCATCACCTTCGCCGCATTCAAGTCCGACGACGAGAACACCGACCCGGCCGCCAAGTACGCCACCGATCCGGCCCTCGCCCAGGTGTGCCAGAAGTTGCTCGCCGCCGTACCCGATCACTTCGACGGGTACCAGGCCAAAGAGGTTCGCGGCCAGAATGCGGTGTGGGCGGCCACCGGCGACACCGGCGACGACATCAGCCTGCGCTGCGGGGTATCCCGGCCCGCCGACCTCGGACCGAGCAGTTCCCTGCAGGTGATCCGGCCGGCCAACAGCGATGCCGCCCAGTGGTTCCTCGTCGACAGCATCCAGAGTTCCGGGCAGGCGTGGGTGGCCGTCGATCACCGTCCGTACATCCTGCTGTGGTTGCCGGTGAAGGCCGGCGACGCCCCGCTGACCGACATCACCGCCACCCTGACCAAGGTGCTCGAACCGGCACCGCTGGATTTCGGTCCCGCACCCGCAGGCACGTCATCGCCGCCAACTCAGCCGACTCGCTGATCCGACGCCGGCTGCTCCCCGAGGTGCGCGACGCGATAGCGGAGAGTCTCGCAGGGCGCGGACCGAACAGTCAGTCGCGATAGATCTCGGGTTTGGCCCGGCGTCCCAGCAGCAGGCTGACCGCCTCGTTCACCGACAGTCCCTCGTGACACACCTTGTGCACGGCGTCGGTCAGTGGCACCTGCACCTGATGGCGCTGCGCCAGCGCGCGCACCGACGAGCAGGATTTCACCCCTTCGGCGACCTGGCCGTTGGTCGCCTCCTGGGCCTGCGCCATCGTCGCGCCCTCCCCCAGCCGGGCCCCGAAGGTGCGGTTACGCGACAGCGGCGACGAGCAGGTGGCCACCAGGTCGCCGACGCCGGCCAGTCCGGCGATGGTTTCGATGCTGGCGCCCAGCGCGACGCCCAGCCGGATCGTCTCGGCGAGTCCGCGGGTGATGATCGTGGCCAGCGTGTTCTGTCCGAAGCCCAGGCCGCCGGCAATACCGCAGGCCAGCGCGATGACGTTCTTGGCAGCCCCACCGATCTCACACCCGATCACGTCGGTGTTGGTGTAGGGCCGGAAGTAACTGGTCTTGAAGGCCGTCTGCAGGTCGGCCGCCCGCGCTTCGTCGACGCAGGCGATGACGGTGGCCGCGGGCTGACCTTCGGCCACCTCACGAGCCAGATTGGGACCGCTCAGCACGGCGATCTGATCGTCGGCGAAGCCCGTCACCTCCGCGATCACCTGGCTCATCCGCAGCAGGGAACTCGTCTCCACCCCCTTCGCCAGCGACACCAGCGTCGCGTCCTTCGGCAGATGGGGCACCCAGGATTCGAGGTTCGAACGCAAGGACTGGGAGGGAACCGCGCAGACGACGACGTCGGCATCGGCGAGCGCCGCAACCGGGTCACTGGTCGCGACGAGGCCGGTGGGCAACGTGATCCCCGACAGATAGTCGGCGTTGGTGTGCGCGTCGTTGATCTGCGCGGCGAGTTCGGGTCGCCGCGCCCAGATCGTCGTGTCGGTCCCGGCGTCCACCAGAACCTTTGCCGTCGCCGTTCCCCAGGAACCGGCGCCCATCACCACCGCGCGCACAGGCCACCTCTCGCCGAGATCGTGTTCGTGATCACCCTAGTCTCGTCCACACTCTAGTGACGACGATTCCGGGGGCGGGCGCCGGTGCACGACGACCGCGGCTGCGCGTCCGTGCTGCGGTTGATCCATGATGGAGGACATGACATCGCCCGGGCACTCCCCGACCCCGGCCCGGCCGACGGCCGCGCCGGTTGCCGCGGTGCTCGCCGTCAAGGACCTCGTACAGGCGAAATCCCGGCTGGCGGCCGATCACGATATGGGTCCGGCGCATCGCCGACTCGTTCTGGCGATGCTGTGTGACACCCTCGCGGCGATCGCCGATGCCGGTGTGTCCCGTGCGGTGGTGGTCAGTCCCGACGCCGAGGTACTCCAGACGGCCGAACGCTTCGGAGCAGTCGGCGTGGCCGAGGTCGGCCACCCCGCGACCGACGGTGTCAGCGGTCTCAATCACGCGTTCGCCGACGGCGCCGCATTCGCGGCGCGCCGGTGGCCGGAGGCCGGTCGCATCCTGCTGATCCAGGCCGATCTGCCGGCTGCGACAGGCGGTGCCCTCGCCGAGGTTCTCGATGCCGCCCCAACCGGGCGCCACGCGTTTCTGAGCGACCGCGACGGCACCGGCACCGCCCTGCTGATTCGTCCCGCATCATTCTGCGCACCACCACATTTCGGCCCGGCATCGGCATCAGCGCACCGGGGTGACGGCGCCGTCGACCTCGATCCGTCTCGCATCCGCTGGACCGGGCTGCGCACCGATGTCGACACCGTCGACGACCTGCGCGCCGCAGCGATCCTGGGGCTCGGTCGGCACACCCTCACCGCTCTGCACGACACCCCCGGCGCGGTTGAGTTGCGTCACGCTATCGGCATTGACCGCGACACCGCTGTCACCGCCGGGTGCGATGCGTCATGATTGAGGGGTGAGTCCCGCCGACGATATTTCGTCCACCCCTCCGCCCGTCGTCCCGGCTGCTTCGGCGACCGAAACCCCGGCGCTGCCGATCCCGGGCGCACCACCGGCCGCCACCCTGATCCCCGACGAATCGGCCGACCTGCCCGAAGACCGCTACCTCAACCGCGAGCTGAGTTGGCTGGACTTCAATTCCCGGGTGCTCGCGCTCGCCGAGGACACCTCGAGTCCGCTGCTCGAGCGCGCGAAGTTCCTCGCCATCTTCGCCTCCAATCTCGACGAGTTCTTCATGGTGCGCGTCGCCGGACTCAAACGTCGCGACGAGACCGGACTGTCGGTGCGCTCGGCCGACGGATTGTCGCCGCGGGAACAGTTGCTCCGCATCGCGGGCCGCGCCCAGACCATCGCCGACCGCCATGCCCGTGTCTTCCTGGATTCGGTGCGTCCGGCGCTGGCCGAGAACAACATCCACGTCGTGTCCTGGTCGGAGCTGACCGGCGAACAGCAGGCACGGATGACTCAGTATTTCCACGACGAGGTGTTCCCGGTCCTCACCCCGCTCGCGGTGGACCCCGCACATCCCTTCCCGTACATCAGCGGTCTGTCACTGAATCTCGCGGTGACCGTGCGCGACGACGTCGAGGGCGGTGAACACTTCGCCCGAGTCAAGGTTCCCGACAACGTGAACCGTTTCGTCCGGGTCGACCAACTCGTGCCACGCCCGGCCGGGGACACCCGCCGAGAGGGCAAGGACATTCACCGCCCGGTGGTCTTCCTGCCGATGGAGAATCTCATCGCGGCCAACCTGGAACATCTGTTCCCCGGTATGGAAATCGTTGAGCACCACGCCTTCCGCATCACCCGTAACGCCGATTTCGAGGTCGAAGAGGACCGCGACGAGGATCTGCTCCAGGCGCTCGAACGCGAACTCGCCCGCCGCCGTTTCGGTTCGCCGGTGCGCCTCGAAGTGGCCGACGACATGAGCGAGCACATGCTCGAGCTGTTGCTACGCGAACTCGACGTCAATCCGGCCGACGTCATCGAAGTACCCGGACTGCTCGACCTGTCGTCGTTGTTCCAGGTTCACGCACTCGATCGGCCGCAGCTCAAGGACCGCCCGTTCGTCCCCGGGACCCACCCGGCCTTCGGCGAGCGCGAGACGCCCAAGAGTGTGTTCTCGACGCTGCGCGAAGGCGACGTCCTCGTGCACCATCCCTATGACTCGTTCTCGACGAGCGTCCAGCGGTTCATCGAGCAGGCCGCCGCCGATCCGCAGGTGCTGGCGATCAAGCAGACCCTGTACCGCACCTCGGGTGATTCCCCGATCGTCAACGCGCTCATCGACGCCGCCGAAGCAGGCAAGCAGGTCGTCGCACTCGTCGAGATCAAGGCCCGCTTCGACGAGCAGGCCAACATCAAGTGGGCCCGCCAGCTCGAACAGGCCGGGGTGCACGTGGTCTACGGACTCGTCGGTCTCAAAACGCATTGCAAGACTTGTCTGGTGGTGCGGCGTGAGGGTTCGACGATCAAGCGCTACTGCCACATCGGCACCGGCAACTACAACCCGAAGACCGCGCGTCTGTACGAGGACGTGGGCTTGCTGACGGCCAACCCCGACATCGGCGCGGATCTGACGGACCTGTTCAACACGCTGACCGGCTATTCGCGTAAACGCGAATACCGGAACATTCTGGTGGCGCCGCACGGAATCCGGTCGGGCATCATCTCTCGGATCGATCGGGAGATCGAATTGCACCGGGCGGGCAATACGGCCGCGCGGATTCAACTGAAGGCCAATGCGCTCGTCGACGAACAGGTCATCGACGCGCTCTATCGCGCCTCGCAGAGCGGCGTGCCCGTCGAGATCGTCGTGCGCGGCATCTGCGCGCTACGTCCGGGTATGGAGGGTGTCAGCGACAACATCGTCGTCCGCTCGATTCTCGGTCAGTTCCTGGAACATTCACGGATTCTGTATTTCGGGGCTCAGGACGAGTATTGGATCGGCAGCGCCGACATGATGCATCGCAATCTCGACCGGCGCGTCGAGGTGATGGTCAATGTCCGCGACCGCCGACTCACCGGTGAACTCGGCGAGATCTTCGCCTCGGCGCTCGATCCCCGGACCCGCTGCTGGGTCCTGCAGTCCGACGGTAGCTGGGTGGCCTCCCCTGCCGCGGGTGAAGAGGTGCGCGACCATCAGCGCCAGATGATGCGCCGCAACCGCCGGCGGCCCGACGCCGGTTCGTGACCGACCGGGCCTGGCCCCGACGCTCCACCACCCCGACACCGTGACCCGAATCGATCCGGAGAACAGGAATCCATGTCCATGTCGGTGAAGACGATCTGGGCCGCCGGTGCGGTGGTCTGGCGGCGCACAGATGACGGGATCGAGGTGGCGGTGGTCCATCGGCCGCGGTACCACGACTGGACCCTGCCCAAGGGCAAGGCCGAAGCCGGAGAGACACTGCTGGATACGGCAGTCCGCGAGATCGCCGAGGAGACCGGTTATTCGGTGCGGCTCGGTCGCCACCTCCTCGATGTCGGATACGACCTCGAGCATTCCCGCAAGAATGTCCGCTATTGGGCGGCGCGCGCGGTATCGGGTGAGTTCGTGGCCAACCGCGAAGTCGACCAATTGCGGTGGATCACCGTCGATGAGGCCGCCGGCCTGCTCAGCTATCGACTGGACCGGAAGGTCTTGAAGGAGTTCAATCGACTGCCCGCCGATCTACACACCATGCTGCTGGTGCGCCACGCGAAGGCCGGGCGCCGCAGCCGATACAAGGGCGACGACCGTCTGCGTCCGTTGGAGAAGGCCGGACGGAAGCAGGCCGACGCGCTGGTGAATGTGCTCGGCGCATTCGGCGTCGACCACCTACATGCGGCGGAACGTGTCCGCTGCCACCAGACCTTCGAACCAGCCGCCGACCATCTCGCCCTCCCCATCGAGGGGGAACCGGTCTTTTCCGACGAGGCCTATGAGCAGGCGCCGGAGTTGACACAGGAACGTGCGTTGCGGCTCGCCGCGGATTCCGATGGGATCCACGCGATCTGCAGCCAGGGCGCGGTGATCCCGGCGCTGATGGAGTGGTGGGCCGATCATCACGGTGTGGCGTTGCCGCCCAACCGCAATCGGAAGGGCAGCATCTGGGTGCTGTCGCTGCTCGACGGACGGCTGATGGCCGCCGATCACATCCCGAGCGCGCTGCCGACCGCCGACTGACCCCGAAAACGACTCAACCCCCGACGGGGGAAGGACGTCGGGGGTTGAGTCGATGTGGTGTCAGCCGATCAGCGGCGGGTCGCCTTCTTGGCCGGAGCCTTCTTGGCGGCGGTCGCCTTCTTGGCCGGAGCCTTCTTGGCTGCCGTGGTGGCCTTCTTGGCGGGAGCTGCCTTCTTGGCCGCGGTGGTCTTCTTGGCTGCCGTGGTGGCCTTCTTGGCCGGAGCTGCCTTCTTGGCCGCGGTGGTCTTCTTGGCTGCCGTGGTGGCCTTCTTGGCCGGAGCTGCCTTCTTGGCCGCCGTGACCTTCTTGGCCGGAGCTGCCTTCTTGGCCGGAGCCTTCTTGGCTGCCGTGGTCTTCTTGGCCGCAGCCTTCTTCGCCGGTGCGGCGGTGGCCGCGCTACCGCGCTTGACTGCCGGGCCGGTGGCCGACAGCTTCTGCTTGCCGGCGACAACAGCCTTGAACTGGGCGCCCGGACGGAACGCGGGAACCGAAGTGGCGCGGACCTTCACGGTCTCACCGGTGCGCGGGTTGCGCGCGACGCGCGGCGCGCGCTTGCGCTTCTCGAAAACACCGAATCCGGTGATCGTGACGCTCTCGCCCTTGTTGACGGCGCGCACGATCGTGTCGACGATCAGCTCGACGGCTTCAGTCGCAGTCTTGCGATCCGCGTCGAGCTTCTTGGTTAGCTCATCGATGAGCTCTGCCTTGTTCATTTAAAACCTCCGCAAGCTGTTCTGACCACGAATTTTGGTCAGCTACCACCACACGGTAAACGTCGAATTCGAAAACGTCCATCTTCCACGCCAATTAGATGGCCGTGTTGCGAAATCGGTAGTGAATACCACCTTCTCCGGTGATGGTGCCCGAAGGCACAGACACCGCCCGCCGATTAGCCGCCGAGTGTGACGGGCTTCCAGTTCGGGCGGGCCTTCTCATACTCGGAAATCGCGTCTACCTGGCGCAATGTCAATCCGATGTCGTCGAGGCCCTCCATCAGACGCCACCGCGTGTAGTCATCAATTGCCAACGGCACCACGAGTTCTCCCGCGGAAACGGTCTTATCGGCAAGGCTGACGGTCAATTCCAGTCCGGGCTGCTCCTCGAGTCGCTTCCACAGCAACTCGACGTCGGACTGCTCGACCTGAGCCGCGACCAGCCCCGCCTTACCCGCGTTGCCACGAAAGATGTCGGCGAAGCGCGACGAGATGACTACTCGAAAGCCGAAGTCCGACAGCGCCCAGACCGCGTGCTCACGCGAGGAGCCGGTACCGAAGTCGGGACCGGCGACCAGCACCGACCCGTGACTCCACGGCTCGTTGTTGAGGATGAAGTCCGGGTCGGCGCGCCAGCCGGCGAAGAGCCCGTCCTCAAAACCGGTGCGGGTCACCCGCTTCAGGTAGACGGCCGGGATGATCTGGTCGGTGTCGACATTGCTGCGGCGCAGCGGAACGCCGACGCCGGTGTGTTCGATGAATGGTTGCATCGGGAAACCTGTTCGTTGTCTGTGAAGCAGAGTGGGTCAGTTGAGATCGGCGGGAGCCGAGAGCGTTCCTCGGACGGCGGTCGCGGCGGCCACTGCCGGCGACACCAGATGGGTGCGCCCGCCTTTGCCCTGCCGCCCTTCGAAGTTGCGGTTCGACGTAGAGGCGCAACGCTCGCCGGGAGCGAGCTGGTCGGGGTTCATACCCAGACACATCGAGCAACCGGCCTGACGCCATTCGGCACCCGCGGAGACGAAGATCTCACCGAGACCCTCCTCCTCGGCCTGCGCGCGCACCCGCATCGAACCGGGCACGATCAGCATCCGCATCCCGTCGGCGACCTTGCGTCCCTTGAGGATGTCGGCGACCGCACGCAGATCCTCGATCCGGCCATTGGTGCAAGATCCGACGAACACGGTGTCCACCTTGACCTCACGCAGCGGGGTTCCCGGCGTCAGAGCCATGTACTCCAGCGCCTTGGCGGCGGCGATTTTCGCGTTCTCGTCACCGAAATCCTCCGGATCGGGCACCGAGGATCCCAGCGGCGCACCCTGTCCCGGGTTCGTGCCCCAGGTGACGAACGGTGTCAGCGCCGCACCGTCGATATGCACCTCGGCGTCGAAGGTGGCCCCCTCGTCGGTGCGCAAACTGTCCCAATATGCCACCGCGGCATCCCAATCAGCGCCCTGCGGGGCGTGCGGACGACCCTTGAGGAAGTCGTAGGTGATCTGATCCGGCGCGATCATGCCGGCACGCGCCCCAGCCTCGATGGACATGTTGCAGATCGTCATCCGCGCCTCCATCGACAGCTTCTCGATGGCCGAGCCCCGGTATTCGAGCACATAACCTTGTCCGCCACCGGTTCCGATCTTCGCGATGACGGCCAGGATGAGGTCCTTGCTGGTGACCCCGGGAGCCAGATCGCCGTCGACGTTGATGGCCATCGTCTTGAACGGGCGCAGCGACAACGTCTGGGTGGCCATCACGTGCTCGACCTCGGAGGTGCCGATTCCCATTGCGAGGGCACCGAATGCACCATGCGTCGAGGTATGGCTGTCGCCGCAGACCACGGTCATACCGGGCTGGGTCAGACCCAGCTGCGGTCCGACGACATGCACGATGCCCTGCTCGGCATCACCCATCGGATGCAACCGGATGCCGAACTCGGCGCAGTTGCGGCGCAAGGTCTCCACCTGCGTCCGCGACACCTCGTCGGCGATCGGCTTGTCGATGTCGATCGTCGGGACGTTGTGATCCTCGGTCGCGATCGTCAGGTCGGGGCGACGAACCGGACGACCCGCCAGCCGCAGACCTTCGAAGGCCTGCGGGCTCGTCACCTCGTGGACGAGATGGAGGTCGATGTAGATCAGGTCGGGATTCTGCGCACCCGATGCATCCTTGTCGCCGGGCACGACGACATGGTCGGTCCACACCTTTTCGGCGAGAGTACGCGGCTGGGTTGGGCTGTCACTCATGGCTGCACTCGATATCTCGTGGGCTGCTTACATTCTTCGGATTCACCGACCGGCTGAACACGGTGCTGCCGATGCGGTGTCGTCGTGGTCGCTGACCACGACGTCGGAGCAATTCCGCAACACCATGTGCATCTCAACATATGGACAGTTAGTATCGGCCTATGGGAAATGATAGCGCATCGGCAGCTGCCAGCGGAATTGGCGTACTCGACAAATCTGTCGCCGTACTGCGCGCCATCGCCGAGACTCCGTGCAATCTCACCGAACTCTGCGCCCGCACCGGGCTGCCCCGGGCGACCGCGCATCGCCTGGCGGTCGGACTGGAGACCCACCGGCTGCTCACCCGCGATTCCGCCGGCCGGTGGCAGCCCGGACCCGCGTTGGGCGAATTGGCCGCCTCCGCACACGATCCGGTCACCGAATCCGCACTGATGGTGCTACCCCGGCTGCGCGACATCACCGGCGAATCCGTTCAGGTCTACCGCCGCGAGGGTGCCGAACGTGTCTGCGTCGCCGCCATGGAACCCCACACCGGACTGCGCGACACCGTCCCGGTCGGCACCCGCCTCCCGATGACAGCCGGCTCGGCGGCCAAGGTGCTGCTCGCTTGGGCCGATCCGTCCACACAGCGAGCACTGATGCACGACAGCGTGTTCAGCGATCGCTCCCTGCACGAGATCCGGCGACGCGGGTGGGCCCAGAGTGCCGGCGAACGCGCAGCCGGAGTCGCCAGCGTGTCAGCACCGGTTCGCAACGGCAGCGGCGACGTGGTGGCCGCGATCTCGGTGTCGGGTCCCATCGACCGAATCGGCAGGCGACCGGGGGCGCGCTGGGCCGCGGACCTCCTGGCCGCCGCCGACGCCATCCACAAGCGACTGCAAACCGGGCGCCACTGAGCCGCCGGACACGGTGGGTTAGCGTCTGTGAGGTAGCGAACAATCACCCGGGCCGACAGGCCACCGAGCGGAAGTGACCGAGCATGGGCGTCAACCAACGAAGTCAGATCGTGATGTCGGACAAGGAGATCACCGACTTCATCGCAGCGAGTCGGACCGCCACCCTGGCCACCACCGGCCCCGACGGCAGTATCCATCTGGTCGCCATGTGGTACGGCATCATCGACGGTGAGATCTGGTTCGAGACGAAGGCCAAATCACAGAAGGCGGTCAACCTCGTCCGGAACGCGCGCTGCTCGGTGATGATCGAGGACGGCGACACCTACGACAGCCTGCGCGGCGTCGCGATCGAGGGCACCGCCGAGATCCTCGACGATCCCGACTCCTGCCACCGCATCGGTGTCAGCGTCTGGGAGCGCTACACCGGCCCCTACACCGATGAGATGAAACCCTTCGTCGACCAGATGATGCACAAGCGCGTCGCGGTACGCGTGGTGCCGTCGCGGACGCGGTCGTGGGATCACCGCAAGCTGGGGCTGGACCCGATGCCCGTCGCGGGTTCGACAGCGCCATCGGCCTGACCCTCCCCATCGGCCGAAAGTAGGGGACGAATGTTCCTCCCCGACGTCTGCGTTCCTCGCCCAGTTGTACCTCGGGGACGATCGCGAACCTAAGGGACGAACACGAACGAACACCCGGCGAACGCCGCAGACGAAAAGACCCCCTTCCGAGTGGAAGGGGGTCTGCTCGTTGTAGCCCCGACGGGATTCGAACCCGCGCTACCGCCTTGAGAGGGCGGCGTCCTAGGCCGCTAGACGACGGGGCCAAGGAACTTCTTTCGGTGAGAGACCCTAGCAGGCGCTCACCGCATTCAGTTCGCTGGGGTACCAGGACTCGAACCTAGAATGGCTGAACCAGAATCAGCTGTGTTGCCAATTACACCATACCCCAAGGTTTTCTCGATTCCTTGCGGTCTCGAACCGAGAAGAACATTAGCAAACACTTAGGGGTCAACTACAAATCGCCTGGTCAAAGGCCTATTTTGCCGAGAGTTCGGCAGCCGCCGCCAGTCGCGCGAGGCTCTTATCGCGGCCCAGGATCTCCATCGACTCGAACAGCGGCGGACTCACCTGCGAGCCGGTGACAGCCACCCGCACCGGACCGAAGGCCTTCCGCGGCTTGAGCTCCAATCCGTCCACCAGAGCCGCGTTGAGGGCCTCCTGGAGTGCCTCGGTTGTCCACTCCGGGAGCGCGGCGACAGCCTCGATGGCGGCCTGCAGCACAGGTACCGCGTCGGCACCCAGATTCTTGTTCGCCGACTTCTCGTCGATCTCGAACTCGTCGTCGGACACGTAGGCGAACTTGATCAGATCCCAGGCCTCACCGAGTACCTGGATACGGGTCTGGACGAGGTCGGCGAGTGCGCCGAAGACGGCATCGTCGGCGTCCGCGGGCAGCGCGCCGTGTCCCACCAGGTAGGCCTTCAGTCGCGCCGCGAAGTCGGTTGGTTCCAGCCGGCGGATGTGTTCGGCGTTGATCGCGTCGGCCTTCTTCTGGTCGAAGCGGGCGGGATTCGAATTCACCTGCCGCACATCGAAGGCCGCGATCATCTCGTCGAGGGTGAACACATCGGAATCGCCGGAGTAGCCCCAGCCGAGCAAGGCCAGGTAGTTGAGCAACCCCTCCGGGATGAAGCCGCGGTCGCGGTGATGGAACAGATTCGACTCCGGGTCGCGCTTGGAGAGCTTCTTGTTGCCCTCCCCCATCACGAAGGGCAGATGCCCGAAGACCGGCACCGCGTCGGCGACCCCGATGCGGATGAGCGCCTCGTACAGCGCGATCTGACGCGGCGTGGACGACAGCAGGTCCTCACCGCGCAGCACGTGCGTGATCTTCATCATCGCGTCGTCGACCGGATTGACCAGGGTGTAGAGCGGATCGCCGTTCGCGCGGGTGAGCGCGAAGTCGGGCACCGTGCCCGCCTTGATCGTCGTGGTGCCGCGAACGAGGTCGTCCCACGCGATGTCGGCATCCGGCATACGCAGCCGCACAACAGCTTTGCGTCCCTCGGCGACATACGCGGCACGCTGCTCGTCGGTGAGGTCACGATCGAAGTTGTCGTAGCCGAGTTTCGGGTCGCGGCCGGCCGCCCGATGCCGGGCCTCGACCTCCTCCGGGGTCGAGAAGGCCTCGTAGGCCTCCCCCGCCGCCAGCAGCCGACGGACCACATCGTGGTGGATCTCACGCCGCTGCGACTGCCGGTAGGGGCCGTACGGACCGCCGACCTCGGGTCCCTCGTCCCAGTTCAGTCCCAGCCATCGCAGCGATTCGAGGATCGCGTCGTAGGACTCCTGACTGTCGCGCGCCGCGTCGGTGTCCTCGATGCGGAAGACGAAGGTGCCGCCGTCGTGGCGGGCCTGCACGAAGTTGAACAGCGCGGTGCGGACCATGCCGACATGCGGGGTTCCGGTCGGCGACGGGCAGAATCGGACGCGCACAGCACTGTTCTCGGTCATGCCCTCGAGCGTATCGAACCGCCGGTCGCGTCCTGTCGAGTCCCCGAACTCACCGCGGCGAGCGTGTGGGCGTTCAGCGCTGGCGCGCCAAGAACTCCACCAGCAGTCGATTCACCTCGGCGGGCTGCTCCAGATAGCCGTAGTGACCAGCCTTGGCGACCTCGGCATATTCGCCACCGGGGATCGCCTCGGCGACCTCACGGGCGAGCCTGGGCGGCAGGGTGCGGTCGTCGGCGAATCCGATCACCAGCGCCGGCCGGGTGATCCCGCGGTAGGCGGCCAGTCGATCGAGTTCGCGGTGATGCAGTTCCAGTTGTGCGCGCACCCCCGGAGTCACCTTCTGTGGTGAGAACCCGATGATGTCGAGCCAGTCGCGCGCACTGCGGTCGTCGGCGAGGGTGTGCGGCGACAGATTCAGATGAGCGGTGATCGCCGCCTCGTATTCGCGCGGGAGTGTGATGTTGTTGTCATAGAGCGCCCGTTCGCCCGCCGAGATGGCTTCTTGCAGAGGCGTACTGCGACCGTAGGTGGCCAGCATCACCGCGGCGCGGACAAGATCGGGACGCGCCAGGGCGAGTTCCTGGGTGATGCGCGCGCCCAATGAGGTACCGACCACCAGCGCGGGTCCACCGAGATGCTCGATCAGGGCGGCGGTGTCGGCGACCATGTCGTCGATGGTGAAACCGTCGCCGCATTCCGACGACGGGGCGATGCCACGGTTGTCGAAGGTCACCACCCGGTACCCGGCTTTCACCAGCGCCGGCTGCTGATTCGCCCGCCACACCCGGCCGGGGCTGCCGGTACCCATCACCATGACGACCAGCGGGCCGTCGCCGGTGGACTCGTAGGCGAGGTCGATGCCGTTGAGGCGGGCGATCGTCGGGGCGGTCACGGCTTGTCCACCACCGGATTCGACAATGTGCCCAGACCTTCGACGGTTACCGAAACCCGTTGTCCGGCAATCATCGGACCGATCCCCTCGGGGGTGCCGGTCAGGATCACGTCACCCGGCAGCAGCGTCATCACACCGGAGATCCATTCCACGATCTTGCCGATGTCGTGCAGCATCAGCGACGTCCGGCTGCGCTGACGCACCTCACCGTCGAGTTCGGTCCGCAGTTCGACGTCGGCCGGGTCGAAATCGGTCTCGATCCACGGCCCGAGCGGACAGAAGGTGTCATACCCCTTGGCCCGGGTCCACTGACCGTCGATCGCCTGCTGATCGCGCGCGGTGACGTCGTTGGCCACCGTAAAACCGAGGATCACGTCGTTGGCCTGCGCGGCCTTCACGTCCTTACACGGACGCCCGATGACGATCGCCAGTTCGCCTTCGAAGTCGACCCGTTCCGATGACGGCGGCCGGACGATGGGAACCTCCGGGCCGACGATCGAGGTGTTCGGCTTGATGAAGATGACCGGGTCGGCGGGGGCCTCGCCACCCATCTCGGCGGCGTGGGCCGCGTAGTTCTTGCCGATGCAGATCACCTTGCTCGCCAGGATCGGAGCCAGCAGTCGCACGTCGGCGAGCGGCCAGGATCGGCCGGTGAAGGTCGGGGTCCCGAAGGGATGTTCGGCGATCTCGGCCGCGACCGGACCGTTCTCACCGTCGGTGATCGAGACGAAGGCGACACCGTCCGGACTGGCGATTCGAGCTAGACGCATGGCGTAAACCCTATCGCACCGCCCGATCTCACCTGTTGGAACCGAGTTGGCCACCCCCGAGTCCAGTTCTAGAATGTGGACGAACTGTTCCAATATTTGGGATTGCAATTCGTGCCGACCCTTTCGATCAGACCTTGCGAGGTGAGATGTACACGACCGCCGCCCCGATCACCGTGCGCCGACGCTGGACCATGCTGGGTTGTTCACTCCTCGCCGCCGTGACGACCACCACCATCGTGAGTGGCCCGGCCTATCTGATCCCGGCCTGGCATTCCGACGAGGGCATGTCTCTGACCGAGGCCTCGACTCTCGCCACCGTGCCGACCATCGGCTTGATGCTGGCCATCTTCGGCTGGGGTGTGATGCTCGACCGCTATGGCGAACGACGCATCCTGATCCTGTCGCTGTGCATCTCGCTGGCCGGGGCGACCGGCGCGGCCCTCGCCGCCCTGGCCAATGCCCCGTATCCGGTGCTGGCCGCCGCCATGTTCGTCGGCGGTGTGGGATCGGGAGCCGCGAACGGGGCCAGCGGACGCATCGTCGTCGGATGGTTCCCACCGGGACAGCGCGGCACGGCGATGGGCGTACGCCAGATGGCGCAGCCGCTGGGTATCGGCTTGTGCGCACTGACCATGGCGGCCACCGCCTCCGAGGTGAGTGTCGGTGCCGCACTGATGATCCCGGCGGCAGTCACCGCGGCCGGCCTGCTGGGCGTGATCGTCGGGATCAGCGATCCGCCCCGACCGGCGGCCGCCACCGGCCCGCAACCGGCGATGACCGCGTCAAATCCCTACCGCGAGAGCACCTTCCTGATACGGGTCCACGTGGTCAGTGCACTACTTGTCGTCCCCCAGACGATGCTGTGGACTTTCGTGCCGACCTGGCTGATCGTCGGGCACGGGTGGTCGCCGACGACTGCGGGCCTACTCATCACCATCACCCAGGTGACTGGCGCCTTCGGTCGGATCGCGGCCGGCCGGTGGTCTGATGTGTGGTCCTCGCGGATGCGGCCGATCCGGGTCATCTCGGCCGTCGCGATCGTCGCCATGATCGCGCTGGCCGTCACCGATTGGCTCGACAGCCCGGTTGCCGTCGCCCTGATGGTCGTCGCCTCCATCGTCACCGTCGCCGACAACGGGCTGGCCTTCACCGCGATAGCCGAGTACGCCGGTCCCGAGTGGAGCGGCCGCGGACTGGCCGTACAGAACACCGGGCAGTACCTGGTCACCGCCGCGGCGACACCGGCCTTCGGCGCCCTGATCGCCGCGATCGGCTTTCCGTTCGCCTTCGCCGTCGCGGCGATCGCGCCGGTACTGGCCACCCCGCTGGTGCCCGACGATCATCCGCCCCGGCACTGAACGCACGACAGCACTGGATAAACGACAGCACCGGATAAACGACAGCACCGGATAAACGACAGCACCGGATAAACGACAGCGGCCGGCCTCCCGTGGGGAGACCGGCCGCTGCGATGTGAGATCGCCTGCTCAGACGCGGGCCAAGATCCGATCACCGATCTGATCGGTGCTCAGAACCTCACCGGCGCGTGCGGCGACGTCGGCCTTGACCGCCACCTCGACACGATCGGCGTCGGCCTCACGGCCCAGGTGGCGCAGCAACAGTGCCGCCGACAGGATCGCGGCGGTGGGATCCGCCTTACCCTGCCCGGCGATGTCGGGTGCGCTGCCGTGGACCGGCTCGAACATCGACGGGTTGGTGCCAGTGGCGTCGATGTTGCCCGACGCGGCCAGCCCGATACCACCGGTGACCGCGGCCGCCAGGTCGGTGATGATGTCGCCGAACAGGTTGTCGGTGACGATCACATCGAAGCGCGACGGATCGGTGACGAGGTAGATCGTCGCGGCGTCGACATGGCAGTAGTCGGTGGTCACGTCGGGATACTCGCGGGCGACCTCCTCGACGGTCCGCGACCACATCGACCCGGCGAAGGTCAGCACGTTGTTCTTGTGTACCAGCGTCAGCTTCTTCGCCCGTGCCTGCGCACGATCGAACGCGTAGCGCACCACACGTTCGATGCCGAACCGGGTGTTGACGCTGACCTCGGTCGCCACCTCATGCGGGGTGCCGACGCGGATCGCACCACCGTTGCCGGTGTAGGGGCCCTCGGTGCCTTCCCGCACGACCACGAAGTCGATGGCCGGGTTACCCGCCAACGGCGAGTCCACCCCGTCCAGCAGCACCGACGGTCGCAGGTTCACATGGTGATCCATCGCGAACCGCAGCTTGAGCAGGAAGCCGCGTTCGAGCACACCCGACGGCACCGACGGATCGCCGATGGCACCCAACAGGATGGCGTCGTGCTCACGCAGCGAGACCAGGTCCTGCTCGGTGAGCAGTTCGCCGGTCGCGTGATAGCGGCGCGCGCCGAAGTCGAACTCGGTGGTGGTCAGCTCGGGGTCCAGCTTGCCGATCACCTTGAGGGCCTGCGCGGTGACCTCGGGGCCGATGCCGTCGCCGGCGATGACAGCGAGTTTCACGACAGGTCCACCTGCTTGATCAGGGTCGCCGACACCGATTCGCCGATGGAGGCGACGAGATCGTCGGCGAGCTCACGGTCGATGCGGAGCAGCATGGTGGCGCCGCCGCCCTCGACGTCCTGCGACAGTGCGGCGGCGACGATGTCGATGCCGGCGTTGCCGAGCAGGGTGCCCACCTTGCCCAGCGAACCGGGCTGGTCGGCGTAGCTGATGAGCAGGTTGCGGCCCTCGGCACGCAGGTCGAAGTTGCGGCCGTTGATGTTGACGACCTTCTCGACCTCGGCCGGACCGGTCAGCGTGCCGGCGACATTGACGACGCTGCCGTCGGCGAAGACCGCGCGCACGTCGACCTGGCTGCGGTGGTTGGGGCTCTCGGTGACGGTGACGACTTCTTGGGTCACACCGCGCTCGGCCGCGACGGCCGGTGCGTTGACGAAGGTGATCGGTTCGTCGACCACCGCCGAGAACAGGCCGCGCAGTGCGGACAGGCCCAGGATGTCGACCGGCGACGCGGACAGTTCGCCGGCGACCTCGACGGTCACCGCGGTCGGCTGAGCGTCCGCGACGACACCCACCAGGACACCGAGCTTGCGGGTCAGCTCCAGCCAGGGCGCGACCAGATCGTCGACCGGACCACCCGACACGTTGACGGCGTCCGGGACGAACTCACCCGCCAGCGCGAGCTTCACACTCTTGGCGACGTCGGTGCCCGCCCGATCCTGGGCCTCGGCGGTCGATGCGCCCAGGTGCGGGGTGACGACGACCTGCGGCAGGTCGAACAGCGGCGAGTCGGTGCACGGTTCGGTGTTGAACACATCCAGGCCGGCGCCGCGCACGCGGCCGTCCTTGATGGCCTCGGCGAGTGCGGCCTCGTCGATCAGGCCACCGCGGGCGGCGTTGACGATGATGACACCCGGCTTGACCTTGGTCAGCTGCTCGGTCCCGATGAGACCGGCGGTCTCCTTGGTCTTGGGCAGGTGGATGGTGATGAAGTCGGCGCGCTCGAGCAGTTCGTCGAGGGTGACCAGTTCGATGCCCAACTGCGCGGCGCGGGCGGCCGAGGCATACGGGTCGTAGGCGATGACGGTGGTCTCGAAGGAGGCCAGACGCTGCGCGGCCAACTGGCCGATGCGGCCGAGGCCGACGACACCGACGGTCTTGCCGAACAGCTCGACACCCGAGAACGACGAACGCTTCCAGGTCTTCTCGCGCAGGGTGGCGTCGGCGGCGGGCACCTGACGGGCGGTCGACATCAGCAGCGCGACGGCGTGCTCGGCTGCCGAGTGGATATTCGAGGTGGGCGCGTTGACCACCATGACGCCGCGCTCGGTGGCCGCCGGGACGTCGACGTTGTCGAGTCCGACACCCGCGCGGGCGATGATCTTCAGGTTCTTGCCCGCCTCCAGCACCTCGGCGTCGACGGTGGTGGCCGAACGCACCAGGATGGCGTCGGCGTCGACGACGGCCTCGAGCAGTTTGGGGCGGTCCGGGCCGTCGACCCAGCGAACTTCGACACCATCGCCGAGGGCCTCGACGGTGGACGGTGCCAGTTTGTCGGCGATCAGGACTACGGGACGGCCTGCAGAGCTCACGTCATATCTCCAAAGTCATGCTTGTGGGTGGACGAATCCAAGGTCTTCATCGGTGGTGACGCCGAGCACCGATACGCGGCCGATGCGTGGGCGTCGAGCAACTTCGACTAGTCAGTTTAGAGGTCGCCGCACCAGCGATGAACAGGCGGTTGCCCTCGGTCGGGTTCATCCCGTGCGCGGAACATGTGGATTGTGATGGGTATTACGGATAGGTTGCAATGCAACTGCGGGTCGATTCCGCGGCGGCGGCAGTCTGCTTGTGCCCGGTACCGTGTGTCGAGCGCCTGCCGCACCCATATCGGTGGGCGCATTTTGGGTGTCGACGAGCGAAAGTGGATGTGAATGATTAGGAAGCTGACAGCACTGTTGGCGGTTCTGGCTGCGACCGTGCTGGTGGTCCTGAGCGCGGGTTCGGTCACCGCAGCTCCGGCCAAGGCCCCCATCGGAGGTGGCTCGGGCATCCTCGTCCTCAAGGGCGGGAACTCGGCAGCCGCATGCACGCTGACCACCATCGGAAAATCTGCGACCGGCAAATTGATCGGCATCACCGCCGGCCACTGCGGTAAGGCGTCGCAGAAGGTCTACTCCGAGACGTTCCAGGATCGCGGACAGATCGGCACCATCACCTATTCGGCTCCCGATCTCGACATGGCCATCATCGAGTTCCGACCGGACAAGGTCGTCCCCCTGCGCAGCGTGCGCGGGCTGACCATCCGCACCGTCGACACCCGTCCCATCGGTTTCCCGACCATCGCTTGCAAGCAGGGCCGCACCACCGGCAGCACCTGCGGGATCGCCTGGTTCTCCGAGGGCGACGTGCACGTCAGCCAGATGTGTGTGATCGAAGGCGACTCGGGTAGCCCCGTCGTCGTCGGCGACCGTCTCGTCGGCATGGTCAACGCCTACTACTTCCTCGGTTGCGTCGGACCGGAGACCGGTACCAACATCGGACCGATCCTCAAGCGCATCCGCTCGCTGGACGCCTACAAGGGTTACCGCCCGATCTGATCGTTCGCAGTTCTCGTCGTCGCGCCCCGGGTGATTCATTCGCCCGGGGCGCGACGCGTTGTCGGCCAGAGAGTCCGACCGCACGGCCGGTATCCGCCGCCCAGCAATGTTCCTCGCGGTGAAGTTTGTGCGCTATGCTCCATTCTTCGAAATTCTCGACTGGGGAGGAAACGATGAATCCATTGCGACCGAAGAAGTGGGCTCTCGCCGCGATCGTCGCAGCAGCAGCGTTGACCGCGACCGCGTGTGGCTCGGACGGTGACAACGCCGACGCCGCCGCGGGGTCGGCCGACAAGGACAGCTGCACGACCGCAGCGGGTGTGATCGTCGGCTCCACGCTGACCAAGCTGAACCCGGTCGACGGCAAATACGTCGTCATCCCGACTGACGATGCCGGAATGGTCGCCTCGATCACGGATGTGAACCTCAAGTCGCAGACGCAGCAGTTGGTTGACTTGCGGGCCAAGTTCAACGCGGCCGTCGAGAGTGGCGACACCGTTGCGGCCACCGAGGCCCGCAAGCAGATCAAGGCGCCGGCGAGCGCGATCGTCAACGCCTGCGACGCCGCGGTCCCCGACCAGGTCGCCCCGCTTAAATCATATCTGCCGCTCCTCGACAATCCTCCGACGAACCAGGTCGTCGGGGCGGAGACGACCGCTCCCCCCAAGACGACCGTGTCGGCCGACGCGGCGACGTACACCGTCGGAGGCACCACTCTGAAGGTTGGCGAATCGGCTGTCGTGGCAGCATCGTCACTCAGCGCCGGATCCGGGGTAGCACCGGTGAAGATCACCGTGACGTCGGTGGAACCTGCTGGCGCTGGCGATATCAACGAGTTCAGTGCCGAGACACACGCCCAGGTCAAGGGAATGTTCTATGTGAAGTACACGGTCGAACGTCTCGATACGCCCGATGGCGGCGCTGACGGTATCAGCGCGTTCCGCTTCGACGGCATCACCGCGTCCGGCGACGAACTCAACCGCCTTATGCCCATCGGCGATTTCGACCAGTGTGACGACAGCAGCATCAGCTCCGGCACCGGCTGCTCCATCCTGGCCACCGACAAGGCCGGTGCCACCCCGGCCAAGGTCGTCCTCACCGTCGACTCGACCATTGCCGACAAGTTCCCGACGGCGTACCGCGAGTCTGCCGAGATCACCTGGGCGAAGTAGCCTTTCACTACACCGCCCGATCGGAGGCGCCGACTCAGGCGCGAAACCCACAACACTGCGCCCAGAGGTGGATGTCACCTCAGGGCGCAGTGCTGTGCGTGGGGGCCACGGTCGGCGCTACGGCGCCAGGATGTAGCTCATTCCGCGAATGTCTTTGGTGACGCCGTCGTACCAGGTCCCGGTTCCGCGACCGTCGTGGTTCATGTCGCGATAGTGGATGTAGAGACCGTCACCGCGACGCTCCACCGACTTCACCCAGGCGACGTGACCGTAAGTGCGGTCGACACCGTGTACGCCCGGGGCGAAGACGACGATGCTGCGCGGCTGGGCATCGAGGACCACCGTCCATCCGTTGGCCCGCGCCGAGTCAGCCCAGTCCTTGGCATTGCCGCGGATCGCCGGATAGTAGCCGGTCGCCTGACGCCACAGTTCCATTGCTCCCCAGGTGCACTGCCCGCGCATACCGGTGTTGGCTCCCGACTTCGCGCCGACCTTACGACCGGAAGTCGCAGGCGGCGGTGTCGGTGCGCCACCGCATTTCGGGGTGACCGGGTTGTTGGTGCCGGTGTAGAGACCGGCGTCGGTAACCCAACCGCCACCGTCGACGGTGTACCAGATGGTGGTCGTCCCATATTTGCCGGTGACCGCCTGACCGTTGGTCCAGCAGTTGATGCCGACCTGGACGTTGGCCGGAAGTTGGCGCAGCAGTTGGCCGGACGCACTCGGCGCCGAACGTACGTTCAGCACTTGAAGAGTCTTGGCCGACTTGATTCCGGCGTCCGCCTGATCGGCGAAAGCTGTTGTCATCCCGCCGATCGCGGCTGCCACCGCGATCGCCGACACGACCCGATGAAGACGTCGCCGGGGGCGACAAGTTTCTGACATGCAATCTCCTGACATGCAATCAACTGACATTGGGGGTAATCGCATGGAACGCTATCGATTTCGCGGATTGCTCAACAGTCGCCCGATCGGACCAAATCTCATCGCGACTCGGACGAAGGCGCCGACCATCGGAGTCCATTTCATGCGGAACCTGCACGGCGCGGTCTCGGCGAAACAGGCCCCGGTGGTCACCGCCGCGGTTAAGACCAGCTTCGCTCACACCGAGCCCGCCGAGGTCGCCGCGCAGTGGGATCAGGTCGCTGACACCCTGGAATCGTCGTTCCCGAAGTGGCGGCGATGATGGCCGAAGCCAAACCCGATGTGCTCGCGTTCACCGCGTTCCCGAAAGCGCACTGGCAGAAGATCTGGTCGAACAATCCCATCGAACGGTTGAACAAGGAGATCAAACGCCGCGCCGATGTCGTGGAGATCTTCCCCAACCCCGCCGCGTTCCTGCGGTTGGCGACCGCAGTCGTCATCGAGGCCCATGACGAGTGGCAAGTCACCCGCCGCTACCTCTCCGACATCAGCATGGCCGAACTCAAGAAGGTCATCGCCACCAAACACCACGCCACCGAACCAGTCGACTCACCACGCCAAATCGCCTAGCATCTAACACGGCTCGTTGATCACAACGCGTGGCTCACGCCGGATCCGAAGTCCACCACCCCACGGGACACTGTCCGAGTGCCGCCGTCCTCGGGTCGCGCGCCATCTCGCGGAGCACAGCTACGTATGCCGGCGGCAGGTTCGCTTCCCCGGTCACTCCGCAACCTCAACCGAAAACGACCCGTCCTGAATACGACGTAGCACTCGTACGTCCGTCAGCTCATCCCGCAGTTTCGGATGACGACGATAAAAGTCGAGCAACGCAAGCGTCATCGGAGCACCCAAACCGGACTCATCGACGCGGAACTCCGCCGTCTTGAAGGTGGAGCCCACGGACATCCATGCACCGCCGCGGCGGTCTCCTTTCATCGGAACAGCCTTGCACCTGACGACATCGCGCCATGAATACTCAGCCCGCTTTTCCGGTACAACGAACCCTTCAGGAGTCACCACTATAAGAGGGCGATCGTGCAATCCAATCCTGATCGCACGATATAGACAACCCACTCCGACCACCATAAACGCGCTTAAGTATATCTTGTCCATTGGACTATGGAGAACATAATAATCGATCCGACCGTTGAAGAATCCAATCGCGAAAACCGCGGCCCCCGCTGCCAGTAATGAGTTGGATAGAATATCCAACCGGGTCACTCTCAAATCTCGATATATCACCAGGGCCTTGGCAACTATCCTCACCCTTGTCGCATCGCTCACCCAGCGATCGGCCAGAGTCGATCGTGACCACATAACTATCTCCGGAACGAAACCAAGGGTCGCCAACAGCGCCGAAACAGCCTCCCATTCCATGCCATGAGCAGCAGCAACCAAAACTAATCCTAGAAACCCCAGAGCTAAGAATCCATAGATTCCGGTCCCGCTTATACTGCCACGAGAATAGCTCTGCCACGCCAGCGGAACGTCATGAACACAACCCGCAGATTCGCTCACTGAACTCGATCACCGATCATTTGCAGGCCACCTCTCCGACAGCCCTTCCAATCAATCCGGTTAGGTAACCCACGCCAGCGCTGACAGCAAATGCGGTGGCTGGCCGCAACTCCGGAGCCGCCACCATCGGCGCGACCTCGCCCGCGAGTGCGGCCCCACCCTGGTACCCCGCAACACGTTTGCCGTGACCGTTGCCATCGCGTCACCGTTCTTTGACTCAATGATCACGATCGGAGACTTCCCATCACGCAAGAGTTCTGTACGACCACTTTCATCGGATAGAGCTTTCCTGTTGGCATAAAGCTTCCCCGCGTATTGCAGAATTCAGTGTTCTCGCCTATTGGCGATATCGCGCAGAATTCCGCCATCAACTGTGACCATAGCCCCCCTTTTTTCGTAGTCACAGTATCAGCCACCTCACGCAAACAGGCCAACACCACCATCCCGACGGCCACCGCGTTCCGCAGGCACAGAGGTGCCGACCGCAAGACACCCAACAACAACGGGCCCGCACCTCGAATGAGGTGCGGACCCGTTGTGGAATAGCCTGAGACTCAGGCAGTCTCGGTGATCGGGCGATCGACCCAGCTCATCAGGTCGCGCAGCTTCTTGCCGGTGACCTCGATCGGGTGCTCGGCGTTGGCCTTACGCAGCCCTTCGAGCTCCTTGTTGCCGCCCTCGACGTTGGCGACGAGGCGCTTGACGAAGGTGCCGTCCTGGATGTCCTTGAGGATGGCGCGCATGCGCTCCTTGGTGTCGGCGTCGATGACCCGCGGGCCCGACAGGTAGCCACCGAACTCGGCGGTGTCGGAGACCGAGTAGTTCATGCGGGCGATGCCACCCTCGTACATGAGGTCGACGATCAGCTTGAGCTCGTGCAGGACCTCGAAGTAGGCCATCTCCGGCGCATAGCCCGCCTCGACCATGACCTCGAAACCGGTCTTGACCAGTTCCTCGGTGCCACCGCACAGCACGGCCTGCTCACCGAAGAGGTCGGTCTCGGTCTCTTCCTTGAAGGTGGTCTTGATGATGCCTGCGCGACCGCCGCCGATCGCCGAGGCGTAGGACAGCGCGAGCGCCTGGCCCTCACCCTTGGGATCCTGGTCGACGGCGATCAGAGCGGGAACACCCTTGCCGTCGACGAACTGGCGGCGGACCAGGTGGCCCGGCCCCTTCGGTGCGACCATGGCGACGGTCACGTTGGCCGGCGCCTTGATCAGACCGAAGTGGATGTTGAGGCCGTGGCCGAAGAACAGCGCGTCGCCGTCCTTGAGGTTCGGCTCGATGTCCTCGGTGAAGATCTGCGCCTGGCTGGTGTCGGGTGCGAGCACCATGATGACGTCGGCCCATGCGGCGGCCTCGGCGGCGTTGAGGACCTTCAGGCCCTGCTCCTCGGCCTTGGCACGCGACTTGCTGCCCTCACGCAGGCCGATGACGACGTCGACGCCCGAGTCGCGCAGCGACAGCGAGTGTGCGTGTCCCTGGCTGCCGTAGCCGATGACCGCGACCTTGCGGCCCTGGATGATCGACAGATCGGCGTCATCGTCGTAGAACAGTTCGATCGCCACAGTTGAATCCCTTCGATATGTGGTGCCCCCTCGAAGACATCTGGTCGCTCAAGGGAACTGTGAAATTGTGAAAACTGGTGGACGTCAGCGGTGCGCCGACATGCTCTTCGGTCCGCGGCCGAGAGCAACCGCGCCGGACTGCGCGATCTCCCGAATACCGTACGGGTCGAGCATCCGCAGCAATGCCTCGAGCTTCTCCGAGGTGCCGGTGGCCTCGATCGTGACCGATTCCGGTGACACGTCGATCACCTTGGCGCGGAACAGGTTCACCACCTCGATCACCTCCGTGCGCACCGTCGCATCGGCACGCACCTTGATCATCATCAGTTCGCGCGACACCGACCCGGCCGGGTCCTGCTCGACGATCTTGATGACGTTGATCAGCTTGTTGAGCTGCTTGGTGACCTGCTCGAGCGGGAAATCGTCGACGGTGACCATGATGGTCATCCGCGAGATCCCCTTGAGTTCGGTCTGCCCGACGGCCAGCGACGAGATGTTGAAGCCGCGCCGCGAGAACAGCGCCGCGACGCGCGCCAGCACGCCGGGACGGTCTTCGACCAGCACGCTGAGGGTGTGGGTGGTGCTCACTGCTCGTCCTTCTGGTTCGAGGCCGGTGCGGCCGCGTCGGGCTTTTCCATCGTCTCGTGGATGTCCACCGGGTCCGACGCCGCCTCGTCGTCGTCGAACAGCGGGCGGATGCCACGCGCCGCCATGATCTCGTCGTTGCCGGTGCCTGCGGCGACCATCGGCCACACCTGGGCGTCCTTACCGACGATGAAATCGATGACGACCGGGCGGTCGTTGATGGCGCGCGCCTGGGCGATCACGTCATCGACATCGGCTTCCTTCTCGACGCGAAAAGCCGCACAGCCCAAGGCTTCCGCGAGCTTGACGAAGTCCGGGATCATCCGCGAATGGGTCGCGAGGTCGGTGTTGGAGTAGCGCTCCTCATAGAAGAGGGTCTGCCACTGCCGAACCATACCCAGGTTGCCGTTGTTGATCAGGGCGACCTTGATCGGAATCCCCTCGATCGCACAGGTGGCCAGTTCCTGATTGGTCATCTGGAAGCAGCCGTCGCCGTCGATGGCCCAGACCTCGGCATCGGGGTTGGCCATCTTGGCGCCCATGGCGGCGGGCACCGCATATCCCATCGTGCCCAGACCACCGGAGTTGAGCCAGCTGCGCGGCTTCTCGTAGGAGATGAATTGCGCGGCCCACATCTGGTGCTGGCCGACACCGGCGCAGTACACGGCGTCGGGTCCGGCGAGCCTGCCGATCTGGGAGATCACGAACTCCGGCGACATCGAGCCGTCGGTCTGCCGGTCGTAGCTGAGCGGATAGGTGCGCCGGATGTCGTCCAGATAGGCCCACCACTCGGAGATGTCGGGCTTGTCGCCGCTGGTGGCCAGCTCGTCGCGCAGGGTCTCGATGAGCTCACCGATGACCGCCTTGCAGTCGCCGACGATGGGCACGTCGACCGGCCGGTTCTTGCCGATCTCAGCCGGATCGATGTCGGCGTGGATGACCTTGGCGCCGGGCGCGAAGGAATCCAGCTGACCGGTGACACGGTCGTCGAAGCGGGCGCCGAGCGTGATCAGCAGATCACTCTTCTGCAGTGCGGCGACGGCCGCAACCGTGCCGTGCATGCCGGGCATGCCGCAGTGCAGCTGATGGCTGTCGGGGAACGCACCGCGCGCCATCAGGGTGGTGACCACCGGGATGCCGGTCAGTTCGGCGAGCTCCAGCAGCTCCGGAGCCGCGTTCGCCTTGATGACACCGCCACCGACATAGAGGACCGGCGCCTTGGCGGCGTTGATCATCCGTGCCGCCTCGCGCACCTGCTTGCCGTGCGGCTTGGTGACCGGACGGTAGCCGGGCAGGTCGATCTGCGGCGGCCAGGAGAAGGTGGTCTGGCTCTGCAGGATGTCCTTGGGGATATCGACCAGGACAGCGCCAGGACGACCGCTCTCGGCGATGTGGAACGCCTCGGCGATGACCTTCGGGATCTCCAGCGGATTGCTCACCAGGAAGTTGTGCTTGGTGATCGGCATGGTGATACCGGAGATGTCGGCCTCCTGGAAGGCGTCGGTACCGATCAGCGCACGGCCGACCTGTCCGGTGATCGCGACCACCGGCACCGAATCCATCTGCGCGTCGGCCAGCGGCGTGACGAGGTTCGTCGCACCCGGACCGGAGGTGGCCATCATCACGCCGGCACGGCCCGCGACCTGTGCGTAACCGGTGGCGGCGTGACCGGCGCCCTGCTCGTGGCGGACCAGGACGTGCCGAACCTTCTGCGAGTCGAGAAGCGGGTCGTACACCGGGAGGACCGCGCCGCCGGGAATGCCGAAGACGACCTCGACGCCGAGCTCCTCGAGTGAACGCACCACCGACTGTGCGCCGCTGACCCGCTCGGGGGCGACGGTGCGCTGGGCTACCGCGCGGAGGTTGCCCGCCGCGGGTGACTCCTGCAGGAGGCCGGCATCTCGGCCGGCGTCGGTGCGTGCTGTTGGTGCGCTCACTGCACGATCCTCATCTTGTGTGTCGTATTGATCTTGTGGATGTCCGGAACGGACTGCGATGACGTATTGCCCGGGTGCTGACAAGAAAAAACCCCCGACAGCTGAAGCTGTTCGAGGGTGGCGCGTCGATTGCCGGTAGGGGTCGATGTGTGACCGGTCAGGCGACGACGCGCCAGCCGAGTACTACGATCCCGTTCTGCATCACGCATTCACGGTATGACCGCGTGCACTTGCGAGTCAAACTACGGTCACCCCCGTCCCACATCGTGAGAACACACAGGTATTCACGCCGGTGTCGGCGGGCGACCACCTGCACAGTCCCCGACCACACATTGGCACAATGGGGTGGTGCCGAGTAATTCCTCCGACCGCCCGTCCCCCGATCGCCGGTCCCCCGACGCCGAACCGACCGGACCCGAGTTGCCTGTCGAGTTCCGGATCAACCGTGTCGCGTACTTCACCGTGCCGATGGCGTTGATCGTGGCGGTCATCCTGGCCGGCACCTCCCTGGTCTGGCTGGGCTGGACGCTGGCACTCCCCGTTCTTCTCGGTTTCTGGATTCACCGCCTGCGCACCATCGTCACCGCCGACGGCCTGCGCGCAGTGGGCACCTTCGGCACCCGCGACATCGCCTGGACGAACCTGTCGGGTCTGCAGTTCCCCCGCTGGAGCGCGGTGCGCGCGGTCACCGAGGACGGTCGACGGGTCCGGCTGCCCGCGGTCGGGTTCAGCGATCTTCCGCGACTGTCGCAGGCCAGCGGCGGCCGCATCCCCGATCCGTTCGCCGCGGCCGCCGACGCCGACAAGTGACCAAGCCCGCAATCCCCTTTGTTCCCGCAGGTCACCGCGGAGTAGCCTGAAACGTGCAGGCTGCGATCCAGCCGCACCCGTACGCGGGCACGAAACAAACAGCCCCCGATGCCGCGTTATCACGGGTGCAACGACACGATGCCCAGCAGATCGAGGAAAGTTCTCCCATGCCACCGTTGAGATCACGCACCACGACCGTCGGACGCGAGGCCGCAGGCGCCCGCTCGCTCTGGCGCGCCGCCGGACTCACCGACGACGACTTCGGCAAGCCGATCGTCGCCATCGCGAACTCGTACACCCAGTTCGTGCCCGGCCATGTGCATCTCAAGGATGTCGGTGAGATCGTCGCCGACGCCGTGCGCGCCGCAGGCGGCGTGCCCCGCGAATTCCACACGATCGCCGTCGACGACGGCATCGCGATGGGTCACGGCGGCATGCTGTACTCGCTCCCCAGCCGCGAGATCATCGCCGACTCGGTCGAGTACATGGTCAACGCACACACCGCAGACGCGCTCGTCTGTATCTCCAACTGCGACAAGATCACTCCCGGCATGCTCAATGCCGCGATGCGGCTCAACATCCCGACCGTCTTCGTCTCGGGCGGACCGATGGAGGCCGGTAAGGCGGTCGTCGTCGGCGACGTCGCGCACCCGTCGTCCGACCTCATCACCACCATCTCGGCGTCGGCCAACAGCGCCGTCGACGAGGCCGGACTGTCCGAGGTCGAGCGGTCGGCCTGTCCGACCTGCGGTTCCTGCTCGGGCATGTTCACCGCCAACTCGATGAACTGCCTCACTGAGGCACTCGGTCTGGCCCTGCCCGGCAACGGTTCCACCCTGGCCACCCACGAGGCCCGCCACGGACTGTTCGAGCGCGCAGGCAAGGTCGTCGTCGACGCCGCCATCAAGTGGTACCGCGACGACGACGCATCGGTGCTGCCGCGCAACGTCGCCTCCGCCACCGCATTTCGCAACGCGATGGCCCTCGACGTCGCGATGGGCGGCTCGACCAATACGGTCCTGCACATCCTCGCCGCCGCGCAGGAAGGCGAGGTCGAAGGCTTCGATCTGTCGGTCATCGACGAGATCTCCCGCGGCGTGCCGTGCCTGTCGAAGGTGTCCCCGAACTCGGACTACCACATGGAGGATGTCCACCGGGCCGGCGGCATCCCGGCCATCCTCGGCGAGCTGCGGCGCGCGGGTCTGATCGACGACACCACCACGACCGTCCACTCCCCGACCCTGGCGGCATTCCTCGACGATTGGGATATCCGCGGCGGCAAGGCGATCGACGAGGCCGTCGAACTGTTCCACGCCGCCCCGGGCGGCGTGCGCACCACGACCCCCTTCTCCACCGCCAACCGGTGGAGTTCGCTGGACACCGACGCCGAGGGCGGCTGCATTCGCGACCTCGCCCATGCCTACACCGTCGAGGGCGGCCTGTGCGTGCTGCGCGGCAACCTCGCCGTCGACGGCGCGGTGCTCAAGACCGCGGGCATCGACGAAGACCTGTGGCATTTCGAGGGTCCGGCGCGCGTCGTGGAAAGCCAGGAAGAGGCCGTCCAGGTCATCCTGTCCAAGACCATCCAGGCCGGCGAGGTGCTCGTGGTCCGCTACGAAGGTCCGGCCGGTGGCCCCGGCATGCAGGAGATGCTGCATCCGACCGCCTTCATGAAGGGCACCGGCATGGGCAAGAAATGCGGGCTCATCACCGACGGCCGGTTCTCGGGCGGATCGTCGGGGCTGTCGGTCGGCCACATCTCGCCGGAGGCGGCGGCCGGCGGTGTCATCGGCCTCATCGAGGACGGTGACCCGATCGTCATCGACGTCAAGACCCGGACCCTGGCCGTGCTCGTCGACGATGAGGTGCTCGCGGAACGTCGCGCCAAGATGGAGGCCTCCGAGCGTCCGTGGCAGCCCGTCGATCGTCAGCGCACCGTCACCACGGCGCTGCGCGCGTACGCGAAGCTGGCCACCTCGGCCGATCGCGGCGCGGTCCGCCAGGTCGACTGATCCCGGTTTGACTCGATTCGGATCCACACACGAGTGCCGCCCGTCGATGTGACGGGCGGCTCCCGTTTTCTGGTTCTTCCTGATTCAGTGAGGCGCCGTCGCGCATCCGATACGCGCGGGGCGGCATTCAGTCCGAAGATGCCGGATCGCGCTCAGCGGGCCGGTGCCGGCGGATCTATCGGGTTGGCGCCGTTGAACACCAGCCAGATGACGACCGCCGCAACGATCCCGATGACCAGCCACAACACCGATCCCAAGAAGGGGCGTCGGGCCCAGCCGCGGGAGAAGTCCAGCGAGTACAGCCCCGGACCGGTCAGGATGATGGCCGCCGCGGCCGCCGCCAGCAGGATCTCGTATTCCACACCGCCGGCGCCTGCGAAGAAGCTGAAGCCGCCGGCACCCACCATCCGGAAGGCGGTGGCGATGAGCATGGTGCCCAGAATCGCCGACGCCCCGATCGGGGTCAGCAGGCCGAGAATGACGATCGCACCACCGAGCGTCTCGGACAGCGCGCCCAGGATGGCGAGGGGTTTGGCGAAGCCGTCGTCGAAGCCCCCGGCGACGAGCATGTCCTCGAATCCACTGAGCTTGGGACCGTTCCACCAGCCGAACAGCTTCTGCAAACCGTGTGCCAGCGCGATCGAACCCACTGCGACGCGCAACAGCAGCAGGCCGAGATCGAGGGTGCCACGGCGCGCCCGGGCCTGGGCGTCGGCGAGGTCGTCGGCGTCGACGTGGCGGCCGGGAAGCGATGGTGCGCCCGCATCTGCGGGATACGGTTCGCCGGTGTCGAAGGCGTAGGTCGCGTGGTCGCCGCCCGAGTCGACGGCGGTGGGTACCGCGAACACCTCGGTCGGGCTGTTGCCGGAGACATCGGCGGACTCGGCTGCTCGGGTCGCGGACGCGGTGGTGATGACCTCGGTCACGTGATCGGGTCCACCGGGTCGGTTCGCCTCGTCCGAGGCCGGCAACGGGTTGGTCGCAGGTTCCGGATTCACCGACTGCCGCTCGACCACCGGCGGCTCCTCGGCGACTGCCGTCGACTCCGACCGCCGAACCGAGACGTCGTCGGGATCGAGGTCATCCAAATCGTCGACACGCGCGAAGTCCGCGGGCGACCGCCGCGCATGCTGTGCGAAGAAGGCGTCCTTGTCCTGACTCGGCTTCGGGGGTAACGGGATCTGGCCCGTCGGTTCGTCGTACGGACTGGTCGGACCGCTCGTGGACTTGTCACGTTCGCTCACCCATCCGACTGTAGGTGCTCGGCGTGGTCGACGCCCGGACCTCAGGTGGTGAGTCGGCCCGCTGTCTATCGGGATGGTGTCGATCAAGCTGGTCTCGAGTCGGTGGCGCGTCGGGTGTGACGCGACGCCCTACTACTGTGGACGGCATGCGCAAGGGGCGGCACACACATCGGTGGCGGCGAATGGTCACCGGACTCACCATCGGGAGTCTGGCGATCGGAGCCTTGGCCGGCTGCGCCGACTTCGGACCACAGGACCGCGATCGGGCGGCCGGGCCGTTCACCTCCAATGATGTGACCTACGCTCCGCAGTCGGAGTCGCCACCGCCGCCCGAACTCACACCGGGACCCGAACCCACCGGGCCGTGCGCCGACCCCGATCCGGCGGTCATCATCACCTGCCTGCCCTCCACCGCAGGCGTGATGCCCGGCGATCAGCAAGGTGAATCGGCGGTCGTCGCGGTGCGCACCACCGGCCAGATCGTCACCGCCAAACGCGGCACCCAGCCGCGTGTACTGGCGACCGTGCCCGTCGATGCCTCCGGCGACGGCGGCCTGATCGACTTCGCGCCGTCGCCCACCTACGACCAGGACCGCCTGATCTACGCCTTGATCAGCACCGCGAGCGACAACCGGGTGGTTCGGATCGCCCCCGGCGACGTCCCCAAACCGATCCTTACCGGAATCCCGCGAGGAGCCACCGGAAATATGGGTTCGATGTTCTTCCGCGGCACGAACGAACTGATCGTGGCCACCGGGAACGCCGGCAGACCCGCGCTCGCCGACGATCCCTCGTCACTGGCGGGGAAGGTCTTGTCGATCACTTCGCTGTCGTCGGGTCCCAATCCGCGGCCCAAGGTCCTCGCATCGGGGTTCGGGTCGAATGTGTCGCTGTGTCCGAGCGCGGACACCGGAGCACTCTATGTGGCCGATCAGGCAGCATCGGCCGACCGTGTGCAGGTGGTCGAGGATGCGGGCCCGAAGGTGTTGTGGACCTGGCCGGACAAGCCGCAGATCGGCGGGTGTGCCGCGGCAGCCGGTTCTATCTTCGTCAGTACCACCCGCACCAAGCGCATCGAGGCGATCAATGAACCCACCCGCGAACGTCCCTCGATCAACAAGCCGGTCGTCGTTCTCGAACGCCGCTACGGCGCACTGGGCCGGATGACCGCGCTGCCCAACGGACTGCTGCAGTTCGCGACGGTGAACAAGGGGCATGGCAAGCCGGTCAAGACCGATGATCGGGTGGTGCGGTTCCTGCCGCAGGGTGCCACCGAGGATCGGATGTAGAGGACCGGATGTAGCGGACCGGATGTAACGACCCCAGTACACGGAAACGGCACCGGCCCCACCTTCGCGGTGGGGCCGGTGCCGTCGTTGGGTACGCGTCGGACTCAGGAACAGGCGGCGATGACGAGTTCCTTCACGCGCGCCGGGTCGGCCTGGCCGCGGGTGGCCTTCATGACGTCGCCGACGATCTTGCCGGCCGCGGCGACCTTGCCGCTGCGGATCTTGTCGGCGATGTCGGGGTTGTTGGCAAGGGCCTCGTCGACGGCCTTCTGCAGCGCCGAGTCGTCGCGCACGACTTCCAGTCCGCGATCGGCGACGATCTGCGACGGCTCGCCTTCACCGTCGAGCACGGCGACGGCGACCTGCTGGGCCAGCTTCGTGGTCAGCTTGCCCTCGTCGACGAGGCCGACGATCTCGGCGACCTGAGTCGGCGTGATCGGCAGGTCGGCGAGCTCGACCGCACGGGTGTTGGCCTGCTGTGCCAGGAAGGACACCCACCAGCTGCGGGCGGCCTCCGGTGAGGCGCCGGCATCGGCGGTGGCGATGATCAGGTCTACCGCGCCGACGTTCACCAGGTCGCGCATGACCTCGTCGGAAACTCCCCATTCCTGCTGGATCCGGGCACGACGTACCCACGGCAGCTCGGGCAGCGTGGTGGCGAGTTCGGCGACCCACGCCGAATCCGGCTGCACGGGAGGCAGATCGGGCTCGGGAAAGTAGCGGTAGTCCTCGGCGGTCTCCTTGCGGCGACCGGCCGAGGTGCTGCCGTCGGCCTCGTGGAAGTGCCGGGTCTCCTGCACGATCTCGCCGCCGGATTCCAGCACGGCGGCCTGTCGCCGCATCTCGTAGCGGACCGCCACCTCGACACTCTTGAGGGAGTTGACGTTCTTGGTCTCGGTGCGGGTACCGAACTCGTCGGCGTCCTTGCGCATCAGCGAGACGTTGGCGTCGCAGCGCAGCGATCCCTGGTCCATACGCACGTCAGAGACGTCGAGGGCCTTGAGTAGGTCGCGCAGGGCGGCGACATAGGCGCGGGCGACTTCCGGCGCCCGCTCCCCCGCGCCCACGATCGGCCGGGTCACTATCTCCACCAGTGGCACACCGGCACGGTTGTAGTCGAGCAGGGAGTGGCTGGCACCGTGGATGCGTCCGGTCGCGCCGCCGATGTGCAGCGACTTGCCGGTGTCCTCTTCCATGTGCGCGCGTTCGATCTCGACGCGCCATTCCGTACCGTCGGGCAGGACGACGTCGAGGTGGCCGTCGTAGGCGATCGGCTCGTCGTACTGCGAGATCTGGTAGTTCTTCGGCTGATCGGGATAGAAGTAGTTCTTCCGTGCGAACACGCTCGACGGGCGGATCGAGCAGTTGAGCGCGAGCCCGATGCGGATCGCGGATTCGATGGCCTTGCCGTTGACCACCGGCAGCGACCCGGGCAGCCCGATACACACCGGGCACACCTGAGTGTTGGGGTCGGCACCGAAGGCGGTGGGGCACCCGCAGAACATCTTGGTCTCGGTCCCCAGTTCGACGTGCACTTCGAGGCCCATCACGGGATCGAAGCCCGCGATGACCTCGTCGTACTCCAACAATTCAGCGGCGGCGGCAGTCATGCCGATCATTTTATGCGGCGAATCCCCGGGTGGAAGTTCCGGGTGATCACCGATGCCGGCAGCCGCACGCGCTCCTAGCGTCGAAGACGATCCACCCCGACGAAGGAGACCCCCGATGACCACCGCCGCACCCACCCCCGCACAACTGACCCGATCCCGTTCGGACGCCTGGATCGGCGGCGTCTGCGGGGGCATCGCCGAACGCTGGGGGTGGGATCCGACGCTGGTCCGCGTGCTGTTCGTGTTGTCGTTGCTGCTGCCCGGACCGCAGGTGCTGCTCTACCTGGCCCTGTGGATCGTCATTCCCCGTGCGGCCGCCTGAGGTCGTACGGGCTACGGCGACGAACCGCACAGCGCGGGCGGCCCGTGTCGTTCAAGCCGATGACGCCGGCCACTGGTCGGCGATCGGAACCCGTTAGGCTCGATCGCGCCTCATCGTTGCGCACCGCCAACCGGTTACTCGCCGATGTGGGTCCAGGGCGTTCAAGGGGGCAAGGGGGCCAGTGACCGAGCACGCGTTCAACGTCGATCTGCGCGGCATCGTCGATCTACTGTCGCAACACCTCTACACCGGACCGCATGTCTACGTGCGCGAACTCGTGCAGAACGCCGCCGACGCCCTCGCGGCGCGTGGCCCGCACCGCTCGGCCGCTCCCGCTCGCATCGACATCATCTCCCCGACCCGAACGCACGACGGGTCGTTACAGATCATCGACACCGGTGTCGGGCTGACCGAGGCGGACCTGCACACCCTCCTCGCGACCGTCGGCCGCAGTTCCAAACGCGACGACCTCGGCTTCGCGCGACAGGATCTGCTCGGCCAGTTCGGAATCGGATTGCTGTCGTGCTTCCTGATCGCCGACGACATCGTGGTGGTATCCCGCTCGATCGATGGCGGCCCGGCTGTGGAGTGGGTCGGTACCTCCGACGGTCGGTACCGCACCCGGGTACTCGCCGACGCCGATCCGGCGGCCCTCCACGGGCACGGCACCCGAGTGACGCTGCGGCCGCGTCGCGACATGCACCGGTGGGTCGAGCCCGCCCAAGTGGTCGATCTGGTCCGGAAGTTCGCCGATCTGCTGCCGCTGCCCATCGCGGTGGACGGTGTCGTGGTCAACTCTGGCCTGCCGCCGTGGCAGCGGGAGTACCGTTCCCCCGCCGAACGGCGCGACGCTCTCGGCAACTACTGCCGCGGACTCTTCGGATTCGATCCGCTGGCCATCATCGACCTCCGGGTCCCGGAGGCGGGACTCGACGGACTCGCCTTCGTCCTGCCGGTGGCGGCCAATCCTGGCGCCGACGCCGGGCACCGCGTTTATCTCAAACGCATGCTACTCACCGAGTCGGCCGATGCACTGCTGCCCAAGTCCTGGTCGTTCCTGGTCCGCTGCGTCGTCGACACCGGCATGTTGCGGCCCACCGCCGCACGCGAGGACCTCTTCGACGACGATCTGCTCGCGGCGACGCGCGCGGCGCTGGGCAGTGCGGTACGCGAATGGCTGGTCAAGACCTCGGTCACCGATCCAGAACTGCTCGACCGGGTGCTGTCAACCCACCATCTCGGCATCAAGTCGCTGGCGCGGCACGATGATCAGATGTTGGAGATCGTCGACGAGTGGTTGCCGATGGAGACGACCCGCGGTCCGGCGACACTCGGCCAACTCCGCCGGGCCCACGGCCGTCTCACCTACACCACGACGGTGGAAACGTTCCGGGAGTTCGCCGCGATCGCCGCGGCGGCCGACCTCACGCTCATCAACGGCGGCTATGTTTACGACATCGACATGATCAACGCGTCGGCCCGCCTCCATCACACCCCCACAGTGGAATTCGACCCGGCGCGCCTCCTCGCGACGCTGCATCACCCGGACCCGGAGACGGCTGCCGCATTGGCGTCGGTACAGCATGTCGCCGACGGGGTGCTCGCCGAAACCCGCACGCGCACCGAACTTCGCCGCTTCGAACCCGCGTCGGTACCCGCCCTCTACCTGCTGGGCCGTCCGGCGCGCGGGGCACGTGAGTTCACCGACGCACGCGACCGCTCGACCGGCCTGTGGTCGGAAGTCCTGGGGTCCTTTGAATCGAGCGACGGCCAGACCGTCGACAACCGGGCCGTGCTAGTCCTCAACACCGCCAATCCCGTGACCTCGGCACTGACCGGGATCGCCGACACCCACCTCATCGAACTCGCCGTCCAGGCGCTCTACGGCCAGGCACTCCTGGCCGGGCACCACCCGGTGGCAGCGGCCGACGCCGGGCTGCTGAACCGTTCATTCCTCGGCCTCCTCGAAAGGGCACTTGCGTGACCGAATACGAACTGCGCGAACGACTCTCCGCTATCGATGCCGACGACGCCAGCGCCATCGACGAGTTGTACACGATCATCGAACACGCCGACGCCAACGGGCATCGCGGGGTCGCCTTCGACGCCCGCCGCCAACTCGCCTACGCCTTCGGTCGAGAGATGCAGTGGGACAAGTTTTTTCCGTTGTTCGCCCGCTGCCTGAACGATTATGACGCCGATCCGACCGCCTTCGACGCCGGTGAGTACTACCGCCTCCTCAGTTGGTACGTCAGCACCACCGAACTGATGGCCCAGTTCCCCAACATCGATCTGGCACAGCTATACGGCGCTCTCGCCGACGTCGAACAGCGTTTGCGCACAGCCGGTTACAGCACCGCATCGCTACACGGCGCCCGCCGCGAAATCGCCGAGGGGCTTCGTGACTTCGCCACCGAGGAACGCGAATACCGGCTGTGGCATCAGACCGGCGGTGCGCAGCGCACGTCGGCATGGGACCACGCCACCGAGATCAGCCGTCTGGTCGCACGCGCCGAGCCGGCCGCGATGACACGGGCTGCCGAGTTGTCGGTACCCGCGGTGCGCGGCCAGATCCAGTTCGACCGACCGTTCGGCGAAGCCGCGTGCGAGGCAATCCTCCCACTGGTCCTCACTGGCAACCGCGACGACGGGCTGCGCGCCGTCACCGCGTTCCTCGACGTCATCGACGGTGACAACGACCTTCTGTTCTACTACGAGGACAGGATCATGCCCGCCCTCGGCTACGCGCTGCTCGGCCGTCTCGACGAAGCGCACCATCAGCTGCGGCGCAACTTCCACGGCTTCAACCGGCTCACCCGCCCGGCCGGTGAGATGGCGTTCGCCGCAGAGGCATCGGTGGTGTTGCGCGAGATCGTGAAGTCCGGGTTCGGCTCGCTCGACTCCGGCTGCTACTGCGACGAGGATCCCCCGATCACTGCCGCCGAACTCCATGACCAGATGACCGCGCGGGCGCTGGGTTGGGCCGACGCCTTCGACCGTCGCAACGGCAACACGGCCCAGGGCGACGGGGTCCGATTCATCATGTCGTTGCAGCCGGTGGCGCCAGTGATCCCGCCGACCCCGCCCCGCCGCAAGGGCCTGCTCGGCCGCTTTCTGCGCTGAGGCCCCGGCACCCACCGATCGTCAGCCGAAGATGACGCGGATCTCCTGATACTGGTCGACGGGAACCTGTTTGAGTTCGCCGAGCGCCTCGTCGAAGGTGATGCGGGAGATCTCGGTGCCGTGCAGGGCCACCATGTGTCCGAATTTGGCCTCGGCGACGAGGTCGGCGACAGCCATTCCCATACGAGTCGCGAGCACCCGGTCGAAGGCGGTGGGCACCCCGCCACGCTGGATGTGGCCCAGGACCGTGGCCCGGGTCTCGATACCGGTGCGTTCCTCGATCATCGGCGCGAGCACCTCGCCGATCCCGCCCAGTCGCGGACGGTTGAACCCGTCGAGCCCCTTGACCGAATACCCTTCCTTCATGTCGGGGAGCTTGAAGCCCTCGGCGACGACGACCATCGGGGCGCGACCACGATTCTTGACGCTGGTCACCCACGCGCAGATCTGGTCGAGGCTCTCGGGCTGTTCGGGGATGAGGATCGCGTGTGCCCCGCCGGCGATCCCCGAATGTAGGGCGATCCAGCCGGCGTGACGGCCCATCACCTCCAGCACCATGCATCGTTTGTGGGAGTTGCCGGTGGTGCGCAACCGATCGATGGCCTCGGTGGCGATCTCGACGGCGGTGTTGAATCCGAAGGTGTAATCGGTGGCGTCGATGTCGTTGTCGATCGTCTTCGGCACGCCGACGATGTTGATCCCGTCCTCGAAGAGACGTTTGGATGCCGACGCGGTGCCGTCGCCACCGATGGCGATCACACCGTCGAGTTTCAGGTCGGCAAGGACCTTCTTGATGTTCTCCGGCCCACCGTCGGGTTCGGTATAGGGGCCGAATCGGCTGGTTCCCAGAATGGTTCCGCCCTGGTGGGACAGACCTCGTACGGTGGTGCGATCCAACGCCATGATGTCGCCGTAGACCAGGCCATACCAGCCGTCGCGAAAGCCGACGAACTCGTGTCCGTAGACGGTCTCCCCTTTCAGCACCGCACCGCGGATAACCGCGTTCAGGCCGGGACAATCGCCGCCGGAGGTGAGAATGCCGAACCTCTTGGCCATGTGGTGGGACCTCCCCGCAGTCGGTTACACGAGAGTCGGAAGCAACATCCCCAATCTAGTGGGCGATAGGCCGTGATGCTCGGTAGCTCACCCGGATCCATCGATCCGATGCGGCTACTTGAGACCGTTCTCGTATGCGAAGACGACCGCCTGCGCCCGATCACGCAGCGACAGCTTGCCGAGCAGGCTGGAGACATGCGTCTTGACCGTCTGTTCGGTGACGAAAAGCTCCGCGCCGATCTCGGCATTCGATTTGCCGTCGGCGACGAGATCGAGGACCTCGCGTTCCCGCGGCGTCAGCCGATCAACCGCGGGATTGCGTGACGGTCGTCGCCGGCGTGTGACCATCTCGCTGATCAGCCGCCGGGTGATGGACGGTGCCAGAAGCGCCTCACCCGCGGCCACCACCCGAACCGCACGGACCAGTTCGTCGGCGGGGGCATCCTTCAGGAGGAAACCCGATGCCCCGATCCGCAGTGCCTCGTAGACGTAGTCGTCGATGTCGAAGGTGGTCAGCATCAGCACCTTGGTGGTCGGGCCGTCACCAGCCGACGCGCCCAGAATCTGTTCGGCAGCCCACAGACCGTCCTTGCGCGGCATCCGCACATCCATCAGCACCACATCGGGTCTGACGCGCCGGCACAGTTCGACACCGGCCACCCCGTCCGCGGCGTCGCCGAGTACCGAGATGTCGGGTTGCGCGGCCAGCAGCGCCGAGAATCCCTGACGCACCATGGCTTGGTCATCGACAACGGCAAGCGTGATCGGCACGGGTCGACGTTACCTTTCCGCGTCCGGGAACGCCGGAAGCCCCTGAGGTCCCGGAAAACCCGGAAGCATCGCGCGGACACTGAAACCGCCGGCGACGGTGGGGATCGCGGTCAGCGAACCACCGGCCGCTCTCGCCCGGTCGGCCATCCCCGGGATACCCACCCCCGCGCCGCTGAGACGTAGTGGCTCCCCGGTGGCCGCCGAATTGGTCACCGACACTTCGGTCATCGCCTCGTCATTCGTACTCAGTAGCACCTCGATGGCACCTCCGGGCGCGTGTTTGGTCGCATTCGCCAGCGACTCCTGCACGATCCGGTAGATCGCCAGGGCCTGCCCTTCGGAGACGGCCGCGTGATCGGCGTCGTCGGTGTAGGCGACGTCGGCACCGCCGCGGCGGGTCAGTTCGACGAGTTCACCGATGTCGGCGAGCCCGGGGCTCGGTGCGACCGACGCATCATGATCGCCGACCCGCAGCACCCCGAGAAGCTGCCTCACCTCGTCCAGGGACGCCCGGGCCGAGTTGGCTATCTCCTCGAATTCCGCGGCGGCGGCATCGGATACGTCCGGCAGCCGGTATCGGGCGGTCTGCGCCATGACCACCACCGTCGACATGCGGTGTGCCACCACATCGTGGAGGTCGTGCGCGATCCTCGCTCGTTCGGCGAGTACGGCGGTCTGCGCCTGGGCCACCTCGGCCTCGGCCCGGGCCGCCTCGGTCTGCGCGGTGCGTGCCGCGAGTTGCCTGCGCGAACCGGCCATGACACGCCAGACACCGATCAGGATGGACACGAGCGTCAACGCGAAGACCCAGCCGTTCCTGGCCGCGGGTGTGACGGCGAGTCCGATCACGATGGAACTCACCGCCCACACCACCGGAAGGAACTGCAGACGACACCGAAGTGCGGCGAGGAAGGACAACACCAGCAGTGCGATCAGATGCACGACCTGGATATCGATGTCGCCGCCGTCGACCGTCGGGACGACGAGTCCGATCACGAAGGCGCCGACCGCCGACAGCGCCCAGCCCAGGACCGGCGCGGACCACGCCAGCGCGATGGGGAGCGACGCGACAGCACCAAGAACGAGATAGGAATACGCCGGTACCGAATGCGTCGCGGGCACAGTGGGCCAGGCCACCGAATACATCACGAGCGCAACGACCAAGAAGAACCAGTTGACCTTCGACGAGAAGTACGCCCGGATCGCCGGGGCGTGCGCGACCGGCATCGCCGCCAACTCCTCGGTCACCGCGTCCACGGTCTTACCCCACTGCTCACGCAGCCCACCCAACATGTCATCACCTCGTGGATCCACCCTAGGTGGGCGATCGTCGGGACGCCTCATACTCGCGAGGGAGATCGCCTCATCCCACCGATGTGGACCGACCGTCGCCATCCCGCCCCTCCGCAGACCTCGTGTCAGCCTGTCGTGCGATGTGCGGTGGTGGCAGCGGTTCCTAGCGTCGACGACCATGAGGCCGCACACCACCGAACATCCCAGTCCCCGACGACCCGATCGCGAAGAACGCCGGGCACCAAAGCGATTGGCGTTCCGGCGATCTCTCACCGCCGTCCTGGCGCTGCTGATCGCCGGCCAGTGCGTCTTCGCGGCCCGCACCCTTGCCGTGGAACGGGATCCGGCGCCCGACTCGGCCATCACCGCCGATCTCCGGTCTCCGTATGGGGCCGTGGTCGTCGCACTGACCGGCGATCGTCCGGAGGTGGCGATCCGCATTCTGCCGGACTCCTTCGCGCGACACCTGCACTACCGACCACGACTGAGCGCGGGCCGACCCGTCAACCCGCGCGGCGACTGCTCCTCCCCCGTACCGTTGCCGCGGCGATTCACCGACCTGTGCCGCACACACGATTTCGGCTACGACATCCTGCGCGCGGCCGCGGCTGACGGACGTCCGCTGGGCGGCTGGGCTCGCCGCGCACTCGATCAGATGCTCGTCGAACAGATGTACGCCTCCTGCACCAATCCATTCTGCGGTGCGGCGGCAGCCGCCGCCGACCTCGGATTGTCGTGGAACACGTGGCGCCAACGCAGTGGTGTACCCGTGCCACGGGAGACGTCGTGGCAGCTCGTGACGACGACCGCCCAACGGGCGCTGATAGATCCGCTGATCGGGGTCGGAGCATGACCACCCACACGGTGAGCATGTGGGGTGAGAGGATCGAGCGTGCGATGGTCTCGCACCGACGCGCTCCGCATCCCGCGATTCCCGTTGCGGCGACGGCCGGTTTCGCCCTCGCGATGGCACCCGGATCATTGCCCCGCCCAGCCGCGACGGAGGCTATGGTGATCGGTCTGTTCGTCGGCGTCGCAACGCTTCTCGGTATGACTTGGGCCCGGTTTCGACCCGCGAACCCGGAGCGTGCCCGCACCCATGCGGCCACCCTCGCGGTCACGGTGGCGATCTGCGCGGCGATCACGGTCGCCGCGGCCTGCTGGCAGAACCTGCTACGCGGGGCGTTCGGCCTACCCGCGATCGGGATCGACTGGATTGCCGCCGTGACGATTTCGCCGGTAGCCGTGGTCGCGGCCCTGGTCTGCATCCCACGCGCCGTATTGGGTGCGGCCACCCTCGCGATCGCACTGATCGCCGGGTTCACCGCTCCGGCCATGTCCTCGGCGAGCAACGAGCACCGAGGCGTGCGCACCGCGGCACAAACAGCTCCAGAGCCGTTCCCCGGCATCGTGTTTCGCGATCATCTGTCCGACGTTCCCCTCGACGTCCGGGCGCGGATGATCGTCGACCGATGGGTTGCCGACGGTGGACTGGACCGCCGGGCGGTGGTGATCGCGGTGCCAACCGGTTCCGGCTGGGTGGACGGGTCGGCGATCGAGGGCTTCCGAACCCGGTTCGGCGACGACGTCGCGCTGCTCGCCCTCCCCTACGCGAATGTGCCGTCGTGGCAGGCCTTCATCGGAGATCGGGAAGCGGCCGGCCGATCGGCGACGGCGCTGCTACGCACGGTGACTCACCGACTTGCGCAACGGCCGCACGGACACCGCCCCGAGCTTCTGCTCTACGGCCAGAGCCTGGGCGCAGTCGGTGCCGATGTCGCCCGGATCTGGGCCGAGCACGAAGCTGCCGACCTACCGCTGACGACACTGCTCACCGCTCCCCCTGACGACAGCGTCACCCCGCGGTCGGCGACGCCCCGTCGGGTGCTGGCCAATCCCAGCGATCCGGTGGTGCGCTGGTCGTTCGCCGGACTGTGGCGTCCGCCGCACACACCCGACGACGCGGTGAGCGTCGGACGCCGCACGCCCCGACCGCCCTGGTTTCCGATCGCGAGCTTCGTCACCACCAGCATCGACCTACTGACCGCCCTCGACGGCCCCACCGGGACCGGCCACCGCTACGGCACCGAACAGACGGGACTGACGTGTGGGCGGCCTGTCGCCAGCCGACCGCGCTAGACGATCGGTCCCCGCGCCGCCTCGTAGGAGGCACCGACCCGGTAGAGACGATCATCGGCGAGGGCCGGTGCCATGATCTGCAGGCCGACGGGCAGCCCGTCGTCGGCGGACAGCCCCGACGGCACCGACATCGCGCCGACTCCGGCGAGATTCACCGGCAGCGTGCACAGGTCGAACAGGTACATCGCCAGCGGATCGTCGACCTTCTCCCCGATCGGGAACGCGGTCGTCGGTGTCGTCGGCGAGATCAGCACGTCGACCTTCTCGAAGGCCGAGGTGAAGTCGCGGGCGATCAGCGTCCGAACCTTCTGCGCCTGACCGTAGTAGGCGTCGTAGTAGCCCGACGACAACGCATAGGTGCCGATCATGATGCGGCGCTTGACCTCCGGACCGAAGCCCGCGTCCCGGGTCAGGGCCATGACCTCGTCCGCCGAATGCGTTCCGTCGTCGCCGACCCGCAGGCCGTAGCGCATCGCGTCGAAGCGCGCGAGATTCGACGACACCTCCGAGGGCAGGATCAGATAGTAGGCACCCAGCGCGTAGGTGAAGTGCGGGCAGCTGACCTCGACGATCTCGGCGCCCCGGTCACGCAGCACACCGACCGCCTGCTCGAAGGAGGCCAGCACACCCGGCTGATACCCCTCACCTTGCAGTTCGGTGACCACACCGATGCGCACACCGGAGAGGTCTTGGGCGGCACCGGCTTTCGCGGCCGCGACGACGTCGGGCACCGGTGCGTCCACGGATGTGGAGTCGCGCGGATCGTGGCCGGCGATGATCTCGTGCAGCAGCGCGGTGTCGAGAACCGTACGGCCACAGGGGCCCCCCTGATCCAGCGACGACGCACATGCCACCAGGCCGTAGCGGGAGACGGTGCCATAGGTCGGCTTCACGCCGACGGTCGCGGTGACCGCGGCGGGCTGACGGATCGACCCACCGGTGTCGGTGCCGATGGCCAGCGGTGCCTGGAACGACGCGAGCGCCGCCGCGCTACCCCCACCTGAGCCGCCGGGGATACGCGAGGTGTCCCACGGATTCCGGGTCACCTGATAAGCGGAGTTCTCGGTGGAACTGCCCATCGCGAATTCGTCCATGTTGGTCTTGCCGAGGATCGGGATCCCGGCCGCACGCAGCCGCGCGGTGAGCGTCGCGTCATACGGCGGCACCCACCCCTCGAGCATCTTCGATCCACAGGTGGTCGGTGCGTCGACGGTGGTGAACACGTCCTTGAGCGCGATCGGCACACCGGCCAGCGCGGACGGCGCCTGTCCGGCGGCGATCGCATCGTCGGCGGCCTTCGCCGCGACCAGCGCCTCGGCGGACGACACGTGCAGGAACGCGCCGAGCTGATCGTCGATCTCGGCGATACGGTCGAGATGCGCCTGGGTGACCTCCACCGAGGACAGCTCGCGTGCGGCGATGTTGTCGGCCAGTTCAGCCGCGGTCAGGCCGGTGATCTCCCCGGCCGCACGGGTGGCGTTGTCGGTCCCGGTCACTGTTCCTCCCCCAGGATCTGCGGCACCGCGAAGCGGTCCTGTTCGACGGCCGGCGCGCCGGACAGCGCCTCCTCGGTGGTGAGACCGGGGACGACGACGTCGGGGCGCAGCACGTTGGCCAGTTCGGCCGGATGCGCGGTCGGCGGCACGTCGTCGGCGGCCACCTCGGTCACCTGCGCGACATGCGTGAGGATCGAGTCGAGCTGGGCCGCGTAGACGTCGAGTTCGTCCGCCGTCAGGTCCAGCCGCGACAGTCGCGCCAGATGCGCGACCTCGTCACGCGATATGGACTTCGGTTCACCTGCCACCGGGATGCCCTTTCTCACCAGAATTTCGCCGATTGCCTATCCCTAAGCCTATGGGAGGCGCGATCAACCGCTGAGGCCAGCCACCCCTGTGCCGGATGTGGGTGCGTCCGGCCGCTGCACCATCGCCTTGGCGGGGCCGTGGACGGGGCCATCGGCGGACGACATGCCGGTAGCGTAGGGCGACATGATCATCGTCACCACGAATGACATCCCCGGCTATCGCATCGGACACGTCTTCGGCGAGACCTTTGGCCTCACCGTTCGTTCGCGCCATATCGGCGCCAACATCGGTGCCGGGTTCAAGGCGATGGCCGGCGGCGAACTCAAGGGCATCACCACCCTGCTGCACGAGTGCCGCCAGGAGGCCTTGCAGCGACTGGCGACCGAGGCGCAGGCCAAGGGCGCCAACGCCGTCGTCGCGTTCCGTTTCGAGACCACCGAATTCGGCGGCACGGGCATCGAGGTCTGCGCCTACGGCACCGCGGTGGGCATCGAGCCCCTCGGCGCTCCGGCCCCCGCCCAGATGGCTCAGCAGGCACCGTTCCGACCTGGTCAGCCCGGTCAGTCCGGGCCGGGTCAGCCCGTCGCCGGACAGCCGTCCGTCGGCTGAACCTGCCCGCCCATACACCCGCGTCCCCGTGCACTCACGCGGGAGGCGGCCCAAGCGGCATACGGGCCCGGATGCGAGAATGAGGCACGTGTCGTACCTGTTGCGGGTGTATCTGGAGGACCGGCCGGGCAGCCTGGGGCTGCTCGCCGTCCAACTCGGTTCCGTCGGCGCCGACATCCTCTCGCTCGAAGTCGTCGAGCGCGGTGACGGCTATGCGGTGGACGACCTCGTCGTCGACATGGCGCCGGGATCGCTGCCCGACGGACTGATCACGGCGGCCGAGAAGGTCAAGGGCGTCCGCGTCGATTCGATCCGCCCCTATGCCGGGGTGCTCGACACACACCGCGAACTGGAACTCGTCGATCAGGTGGCGACCGCCCGATCCAACCGGCTGCAGGTCCTCGTCGACAACGCCCCGCGCGTCCTGCGCGTCTCCTGGGCGACGGTCGTCTCCCAGGCCGGCGGCGGGGTGGTGCAGTTGTTCGGTTCGTCGGGTGCACCCGAGACGCAGCTGACCCGCGCCGACTGGCTTCCCCTGGAGCACGCCGCCCAACTCGACGCCGAGGCCGACTGGGTCCCGACCGTCTGGCACGAGATGGACACCCGGTTGGCCGCCGCACCCCTCGGTGACGGCGACAAGGTGATTCTGCTCGGGCGGATCGGCGGACCCGACTTCCGCCCCTCGGAGATCGCGCGTCTGGGGTACCTGGCCGGCATCGTCAGCACGGTGCTGCGCGCGGAGGCCTGACGCGCGACGCAGCCGCTTGCCACCACCATCGCGTGCTGCCGAACCACCGGACGGGGTCGGGTGGCTTTGCGACACTGAGATGATGACCGAGATCGTGTTGATCCGCGGCGACATCACCCGGCAGTCGGTGGACGCCATCGTCAACGCCGCGAATTCCTCTTTGCTCGGGGGTGGTGGCGTGGACGGCGCCATCCATCGGCGCGGCGGCCCGGCGATACTCGCCGAGTGCCGGGCGCTACGGGCAGGCGACTATCGCGATGGACTGCCGGCGGGACGGGCGGTCGCCACCACCGCAGGCGATCTGGACGCCCGCTGGGTCATACACACCGTCGGCCCGGTCTGGTCGAGCCACGAAGACCGCACCGCGACCCTGGCGTCCTGCTATCGCGAATCCCTGTATTTGGCAGCACAACTCGGCGCGACGACCATCGCGTTCCCGGCCATCTCCACGGGTGTTTACGGCTGGCCCATCGACGACGGTGCCCGGATAGCGGTGAACACGGTACGAACCTCGCCGATACCCGGGCGCGTTCCGGAGGTCGACGAGGTCCGCTTCGTATTGTTCGACGACGTCGCCCTACGTTCGTTCGAAGCTGCCGTCGGCTGAGGCTATTCGCGGATGGTCATTCGCGCGATCTGGTCTCCGGCCACCGTGTAGACGAATGTCGACGGTCCGTTGAACCCGTTGCCACCGACGGTCGCGACGACGGTCACCTCATCATCGGCGACCGACACCGAGTTCACGGCGAGGGTTACCTTCTTGCCGATGAACTCGGCATCGCTCCAGCCCCCGATCCGTTCCCGGCCGACGAAGACCCGGCCCCAGTCGTCGACCGCACCATCGGCGGTGAAGGAGGCCAGGAAGCCTTCGCGGTCGCCGGCGTTGGTGGCCTCCAACGATGCGGCCACCGGTGTTGGAAGGTGTTGTTCGGTCATCAGTTCCTCTCGATTCGGACCCATATTCGTTGTGCGGGTGCGGCTATGGTGCGCGCCCTATCCAATCGTCGTATGCCTACTCAATCGCGACCGATTGTCAGCGGGTGGTGTAACCGCCGTTGGCAAATAGCGTCTGGCCGGTGATCCAGCGACCATCGGTACACAGGAAGGTCGCGATCGGGGCAATGTCCTCGATGCGGGTCAGACGATTGCCCTTGGCCTGTGACTTGTGGAACTCGACTCGCTCCGGCGTCTCCTGCGGATAGAAGAACGGGGTGTCCATCGGTCCGGGTGCGATGTTGTTCACCGAGATACCGCGATCGCCGAATTCCTTGGCCGCCGACCTGGTGAAGTGCTCGACCGGACTCTTGGCTCCGGCATAGGTCGAATAGCCGTCGGTGAACGCGGCCAGCAGCGAGGTGACGATGGTGATGACGGTGCCGTCGTCGTTGAGCCGTCGTCCGGCCTCGCGCAGAAAGAAGTAGGCGGCCTTGGCGTTGACGTCGAACATCGAGTCGTATTCGTCCTCGCTGGTATCGATAATCGGCTTGCGCAGCACCTTGCCTACGGTGTTGATCGCGATGTCCACGCCGCCAAAGGCGTCGATCGCCTCGTCGAACAGCCTCGCGGCGTTCTCCGGCCGGGTGAGGTCACCCTGCACGAGAATCGCGCGAGCACCCGACTCCTCGATCGCCCGACGCGTCTCCTCCGCATCGTCACGGCTGGCAGGGCTGTTGTAGTGCACGGCGACATCGGCGCCGAGGGCAGCGAGGCTCGTCGAGATCAATCCGCCGAGATTCTTGCCGCCCGCGGCGACCACCGCAGTCTTACCGGCGAGGGGCGGGTTGTTGGCAGCGTCGGTCATATCCACACTTTCGTTCTTCTCGTTCCAAAGGTCCCGATGCGGGAACTCCCGCACTGAATCGACCATACGAGCAGCAAACCACAACTTCCATCGAAGTGTTCTGGATGTTCATCAACTACTATTTGTTCATGACTCCTTCTGCCTCGGACCTCGGTCCCGCCGTCGCGGGCCTCGATTCCCGACGTCTCGCACAGTTCGTCGGGGTTGTCGAGTCCTCGACACTCGCGGAGGCCGCGGCCAGACTCTTCATCACCCAACAGGCACTGTCCGCAGCATTGCGATCACTCGAACGCGACCTCGGAGTCATCCTGTTCGACCGTTCACGTCGCAGCCTGCAGCCGACCGAGGCGGGCAAGGCCCTCTACGCCGGTGCCCGCCCGCTCCTCGCCGGCACCAGGGCGCTCGCCGACGAGGTACGCCGGGTCGCCAACGGGTCCCCGGAACCCTTCGTTATCGGCCATTCCCCCGCCCTGTCGGGGGCCGAGGTCCATGGCATCATCGAACGTGGTCTCGACGTCTACCCCGATCGTTCGGTCACCGCGAGGCCGGTGTTCCCATCAGCGTTTGAGGACGAATTGATGTCCGGCGCCGCCGATCTCATTCTTCGCCGGGGAGTGGGCACACCACAGCGGTTGGCGTCGGCGATCGTGACCTACCATCTGCTGCGCGTGGCGGTCTCCGCCCAACACCCACTGGCCGGACGGTCGCGGATCGCGATGGCGGACCTCGGGACATACCCGATCATGGTCTGGGCGCCCGAACACCGATCGTTCTACACCGACTATCTGCTCGCCCACTGTCGACGCTGCGGGATCGAACCGGTTCTCAAAGTCAATCCGATCCAAGGCACGCCGCCCTCGACTGCTGTCCTCCGCGACCATCGTGTGTGCGCCTTCGTCACCGATGAGCCCGGTGCGCTGCACGGGGGCCGCGCCGAGGTCATCGACCTCGACGCCGGGCCACTGGTGCCCGTTCAGGCATTGTGGCTGCCACACACCGAATCACCGTTCCGGACGGCGCTCCTGGGCGCGACCGCTACTGGGGGTCCCCCGTCTCCAGAAGACGTTTGAACGCATCCTCGTCGAGGACCGGCACCCCGAGCTGCTCGGCCTTGGCCGCCTTACTGCCCGGCGCCTCACCGATCACCACATAATCGGTTTTCTTCGACACCGAACCCGATGCCTTTCCACCACGCACCAGGATGGCCTCCTTGGCGCCGTCGCGTGAGAAGTCGGCCAGCGAACCGGTCACGACGATGGTCTTACCCTCCAGAGTTCGTTCGATCGACTCGTCCCGCTCGTCGACCATGGAAACGCCTGCCGCACGCCACTTCTCGACGATCTTTCGGTGCCACTCCACCTCGAACCAGTCGTGAATACTCTGCGCCAGCGTCGCTCCGAGCCCCTCGACCGCGGCCAGTTCGTCGGTGCTCGCGTCCTCGATCGCCTGCAGTGACCCGAATTCGGTGGCCAGCGCCCGGGCCGCCGTCGGTCCGACATGCCGGATGGACAGTCCGACGAGCACCCGCCACAGCGGAACCTGCTTGGCATTGCCCAGATTCGCCAGCAGCCGTTTGCCGTTAGCCGACAGGGCACCCGCCTTGGTGGTGAACAGGTCGGTTCGGATCAGATCGTCGGCGGTGAGCGAGAACAGATCGCCCTCGTTGGTGATGACGTTCGACTCCAGCAGGGCCGCCGCCGCCTCGTAGCCGAGGGCCTCGATGTCGAAGGAGCCACGCCCGGCGAGATGAAACAGCCGCTCGCGCAACTGTGCGGGGCAGCTTTCCTGATTCGGGCAGCGGATGTCGACGTCGCTGTCCTTCTCCGGCCGCAGTGACGCCCCGCATTCCGGGCAGGCGTCGGGCATGACGAAGTCGTGCACCGCATCGTCGTCGCGCAGATCGACCACCGGACCGAGTACCTCGGGGATGACGTCACCGGCCTTGCGGATGGTCACGACGTCACCGATCTTGACGCCCTTGCGTTTGACCTCGGAGGCGTTGTGCAGCGTCGCCCGTGCGACGGTCGACCCGGCAACCAGAACCGGCTCGAGCACGGCGTACGGAGTCACGCGGCCGGTGCGCCCCACCCCGACCATGATGTCGAGCAGCTTGGTGGTCACCTCCTGCGGCGGATACTTGTAGGCGATCGCCCAGCGTGGCGCCCGCGACGTCGATCCGAGCCGGCGCTGAACGCCGAAATCGTCGGCCTTGACCACGATGCCGTCGATCTCGTGTTCGACGTCGCCGCGATGCTCACCCCAATAGGAGATGCGGTCGAGGATCTCCGCCGCGCCGCTGACCTTGCGGGTGTGCGTCGACACCGGCAGACCCCACGCCCCGAGGGCGAGATAGGCGTCGTGCAGAGACGTCGGACGCCATCCCTCGGTGCGTCCGATACCGTGACAGATCATCCGCAACCGGCGGCGCGCCGTAACCTGCGGATTCTTTTGGCGCAGCGACCCGGCCGCGGAGTTGCGCGGGTTGGCGAAGGGCGGCTTCCCCTCGGCCACGAGGGAGGCGTTGAGATTCTCGAAGTCCTCCACCCGGAAGAAGACCTCACCGCGGACCTCCAGAACCGCAGGCACCGGGTACTCGTCCGTGCCGGTCAGCCGGGCCGGGACGTCGGTGATGGTGCGGGCGTTGAGCGTGACGTCCTCACCGGTGCGGCCGTCACCGCGGGTGACCCCGCGAGTCAACACACCGTCGAGGTACACCAGACTCAGCGCCACCCCGTCGATCTTGAGTTCGCACAGGAAATCGACCTGCGCGCCGGCGTCGGCGTCGACACGTTCGACCCAGGTGGTCATCTCGTCGTAGTCGAACACGTTGTCCAGCGACATCATCCGTTCCAGATGATCCACCGGGGTGAAGGCCGTGGAGAATCCGCCGCCCACAAGTTTGGTCGGCGAATCGGGGACCGCGAGTTCGGGATGGCGGTCTTCGAGCTCCTGCAACCTGCGCAGGAGTACGTCGAACTCGCCGTCGGAGATGACGGGCGCGTCTTTCACGTAGTAGCGGAACTGATGCTCGCGGATCTCCTCGGCGAGCGTCGACCATTCTTCCTGCAGATCTGCCACGTCAACGAGACTATCGGAGGGCACAGACAACCCGGTGAGCGACGATCTACTGTGGTGGCATGCCCCACCCGATCATGTTCGACGACGCCGACCCCTGCCTGCTCCGGGTCCGCGAGATCGCGCTGGCACTGCCGGAGACGACCGAGGTTGTCGCCCACGGCCGCCCGACTTTCCGGTGCGGCAAGATGTTCGGCAACTACGGCGGCAGCGTCAAAGGCAGCAAGGCCCGCCACGACCAGTCCGTCCTGTTCATCCCCGATGCTTCCGAACGTCCTGCGCTGGAATCAGATTCGCGGTTCTTCACCCCGGCCTATCTGGGCGCCTATGGCTGGCTGGGCCTCCGACTGGATGAGGATCCGGATTGGGACGAGGTCGCCGAACTCCTCGACGCGAGCTTCCGCCAGATCGCCCCCAAACGCGCGATCGCCCAACTCGACGTCCGGTGACGGCGACGGAGCGCGCGAGCCCGGCGCGCATCGAACCCCGCTACAGGGCGGTCGGGTCGCCGGCCAGGAGCTGTCCCGCCTTGGCAGAGATCTTCAGGGCGGTCGTGGCCCACTGGGCCGACGCACCGGCCAGCCCGCACGTGGGTGTGACGATGACGTTGTCGCGCAAGACCTTCCGGTTGAGACCGATCCGGTCGGTGAGCGTCGCGAGCCCGGTCGCCACCGCGTCGGCGTGCACGCGCCGGTCACCGGTTGTGGGCACCACCCCGGCAACGAGCACGTCACCCCGGTCGATCAGTGCGCCGATCTCATCGAGGTCGGTCGCGGTGGGTGCGGTGAGGTCGGCGGACAGCGCGACACCGGGCAGTCGCCGGACCAGATCCCAGCGTGTGCGCCCGCAATTGTGCAGAATCGCCGGGCGACCCACCTGCTCGATCATCGCGCCCAGCGCCTCGGCGACCTCGGTCACCGCAACGGGCTCGATCACGTCGAACCGGGTCAGGGGCTTGATGCGACCGTCGATGACATCACCGACGAGAGGTTCGTCGATCTGCACCACGACCTGCGCGCCGAGCCGACGGCTGACCTCGTCGGCGTGATTGCGCAGCCCCTCGGCGCCGGAGTCGACCAGATCGCGCACCGCGCCCCGATCGCGCAGCACCTTGTGCCCGCCGGCGAGTTCGACGGAGGCGGCCATCGTGAACGGTCCGGCGACCTGAATCTTGAACGGACGACCCGAACCCACGAAACCGGCCGTCTCCCATAGCTCCTCGACCATGTCGAGGTCTTCGCGGAGCAGATCCGCGGCGCGTCTCATCAGTCGCGAACCGCGCGGCGCCAGTCGGTAACCCCAGGTCCCGGTATCCATCGGCAGGTCGACCAGGATCGCGGCCATCCGGCCGATCATGTCCGCCCCCAGGCCCCGACCCGGCAATTCGACGAGGTGGGCCAGATCGAGCTCCCCGTTGACGACGGCCGCCGCATCGCGTGCGGACTCCCCCGGCATCGACCCGATGCCGGTACCGACTCCAACAGGAAGTGCGGGCCGACCCTCCGACCGGTCGGTCACCGGCTGCCCGACAAGGCGGGCGGCTGTGCGCGGGTGGTGGCGATACGGCCGCAGCCGACCACCAGATCACCGCGCTGCGCGTCGGGCAGATACAACACCGCCGCCTGTCCGCGGGCCACGCCGGTCAGCGGTTCGGTGAGGGCGATGTCGATACCCGGCTCACCGTCGCGCTCGATCGGGGTGGCGCGGGCGGGCGCGAGGCCGCCGTGCGCCCGAACCTGGACGACACAGTCGAAGGGGGCATCCGGGGTCTGCCCGGACGTCCACACGGCGCGGGTGGCGGCGATACCCCAGACCTGCAGGTCCGCCGCCGATCCCACCGTCACGGTCCCACTGTCGGGGTCGATGTCGGTGACGTAGCGCGGCTTGCCGTCGGCGGCCGGCGCCTCGATACCCAGACCCTTGCGCTGACCGATGGTGAACCCGTGCACGCCGTCGTGGTCGGCCAGCCGCTCCCCACTGCTCGCGTCGACGACGGCCCCCGGCCGCAGACCGATCCGGGCGCCGAGGAACGCCCGGGTGTCGCCGCTGGGGATGAAGCAGATGTCGTGGGAGTCGGGCTTGTTCGCCACGGAAAGGCCGCGGCGCGCGGCCTCGGCCCGGATCTCCGGTTTCGGGGTGTCCCCGATCGGGAACAGCGCCCGGTCGAGTTGGGCGCGGGTCAGCACCGCCAGGACATAGGACTGGTCCTTGTCGTCATCGACCGCGCGCCGCAGTTCACCGTCGACGAGTCGGGCATAGTGGCCGGTCGCCAGCGCATCGAACCTGAGAGCGACGGCCTTCTCCGCGAGCGCCGCGAACTTGACCTTCTCATTGCAGGTCAGACACGGGTTAGGGGTCTCTCCGGCCGCATAGGATGCGACGAACTCATCGATGACGTCGTCCTTGAAGCGGTCCGCGAAATCCCACACGTAGAACGGGATGCCCAGTACGTCGGCAGCCCGGCGTGCGTCGGATGCATCCTCACGGGAACAGCAGCCGCGGGACCCGGTCCGCAACGCGCCCGGCGCGGTGGACAGTGCCAGATGGACTCCGACCACCTCGTGACCGGCCTCCACTGCACGTGCTGCCGCCACCGCGGAGTCCACGCCGCCACTCATCGCCGCCAAAACCCGCATCAGCGCACCTGCCCGTTCGGAACCGAGACCAGACCGGCGGCCCGGGCGCGGTCCACCACCTCGTCGATGACTTCGGCGACCGCGTCGATATCGGCGTCGGTGGTGCTCGGGGCCAGCGAGAAGCGCAGCGACGAGCGCGCGTCGGCGACATCCAGCCCCAGCGCGATCAGCACATGGCTGGCCTGGGCCACACCCGCGGTACAGGCCGAACCGGTGGAACATTCGACACCCTTGGCGTCGAGGAGCATCAGGAGCGAATCGCCCTCACATCCGGGGAAGGACACATGCACATTGCCCGGCAGCCGACCCGTACCCAGCACACCGTTGACCGCGGCCCCCTGGACCCCGAGCAGTGTGTCGAGCAGACGCTGCTGGAGCCGGCGTACCGCCGCGGTGTTGTCGTCGAGGTTTTCGACGCACCAGCGCAGCGCCGCCGCCATCGCCGACGCCCCGGCAACATCCTGCGTTCCCGACCGAACGTCACGCTCGTGACCGCCGCCGTGCAGAAGTGGGACGCAGTCGACGGCACGGCCGAGCAACAGCGCGCCGACACCCTGCGGGCCACCGAATTTGTGCGCGGCGAGACTCAATGCGGCGAGACCGGATTCGGCGAAGTCGACCGGGATGTGTCCCGCTGCCTGGATCGCATCGGAGTGCACCGGCACGGTGAACTCGGCACCGATCGCGGCCAGCGCGGCGATCGGCTCGATGGTGCCGATCTCGTTGTTGGCCCACATCACCGAGACCAGCGCGGTCTCGTCGGCGTGGGCGGCGAGTTCGGCCCGCAGATCGGCGGGCGACACCAGACCAGCGTCGTCGACCGGCAGGATGACCAGTTCGGCCCCCTCCTCGGCAGCCAGCCACTGCGCCGGGTCGAGTACGGCGTGATGTTCGATCGCGGATACGACGATCCGGCGGCGACGATCGTCGGCCTTACGTCGTGCGCGGTAGATGCCCTTGACGGCAAGATTGTCGGCCTCGGTGCCGCCGCCGGTGAAGATCACCTCGGACGGGCGGGCACCCAGCGATGCGGCGATGGATTCGCGCGCCTCCTCCAGGATGCGGCGGGCCCAGCGGCCCGACCCGTGCAGCGACGAGGCGTTCCCCGGGCGGGTGAGCACAGCCGTCATCGCCTCGACGGCTTCGGGTCGCATCGTGGTCGATGCGGCATGGTCGAGGTAGACGGGCGCTCGAGACGGGGTGGACATCGCTAATCAGCATAAACGCGCGGCCGACGGCAACAAATTCCACGCAGGCCGGACTGCGCTCCCGACCTCACACCCGGTCGAGGAAAAAGTAGAAGTGGCGCCCTTCGATGACGCCGCCCTTCCCGTTCATGATGCCCATCACGGTGGTCTCGTCGACGCGCTTGAAATGGTCGATCACCGGCTGACCGTCGTACACCATCGACGCGGTCACCTCGCCGCGGAACTCGACCGCCCACAGGCTGGCCGCACCTTTTCCGAGCTTGGTGTTGGAGAAGAGGTTGCCTTCGGCATCCCGGCACACCAGCGGTTGAACGTCGGCGCGCGAGGCGAAGGTCTTGCCGTACCAGTTGGCTTTCTGCAGCATGCCGTTGATGGCGTGGCCGGTGACGAACTCGCCGCCCTTCCACGCGCCGAGCATCTCCTCGGGACGCAACGCCGACAGTCCGGCCCACACCGCGTCGAGCACCGCATCGTCGGCGAGACCGCCGGCCTCGCGCAGTTCACGGAACTTGGCGACAGCGTCGTCGCGAGTCAGAGATGCGGTCGTCACCTGGGCCTCCTGGCAGTAAACGAAGGGAGGCGGCCCGACCCCACGACAGGCCGCTTCAGCCAAAATATATGAGGAAACGTGCGATGTCACATCTGTGCAGTGATCTCGCCCTCAGGCCGCATGCGGAAGGGTCTCGGTCACCCGGCCGTGGGTGGGTCGATCGTCCCGGTCCGGCTCGTGCCCAAGTACCTCATGGTCGGCGATCAGCAGGCGGCATCGCGCCGCCAGCTCCCGCCGGTCGACATCGGGCAACAGGACTTCATGCCGGCGCACGACGACGGTCAGCCGCCGCATCCGCAGAATCCGCGTCATCGTCTCACCGATCGTGTCCTCACCGATGAACGCCGGCCCACTCACCCGGACACCCGAAACCCGGAAGTCCACCCGCATCGGCAGCACCGGCACACCCGCGTCGATCGCCGCCTGGAAGAACGCCGGCCGGAACTCGCCGGTGCTCCGGCCGCACCGAGTGGTCCCCTCCGGGAATACCGCGACACACCGATCGCGATGCAGCGCGGCCACCGCGGCGTCCAGCGACTGCGGCAGCCGCCGCAGCGACGCCCGGTCGACACTGATCACCCCGAACCGGCGCGCCACGGCGCCGATCCCCGGCATCGCCGCCACCTCCGCCTTCGCCACGAAATGGGCCGGGGCGACCGCCGCGATCGCCAGCACGTCCAGGAACGACACATGGTTGGCGACGATCAGCCCGCGCGCATTGCCGGCAAACGGTCGACGGTCCTCGACCGCGACCGCGACACCCACCGCGGCCAGCACGAACCGTGCCGCGCCCCGCAGGAATCGTCGCCGCACCAGCCGCGGCAGACCGACTACCGCCAGCAGGCCGACGGCCACCAGCGACAGCGTCAAAACCAGACGGATCACGCGGAACACCAACAACATTCGATGGACCGGAACCGGCCGCTGATCGAGACAGGACGTCCCGCAGGGACTCACGGGAAACCAGGCATGAGGATCACCGGCCGGCGCGGTCACGACAAGCCGCCCAGCCGGACGACACTCGACGATAGCCGGTCGAGATAGCGGGCGTTGGCTCCCCGACGGTCCAGCACCGTCAGAAAGTCGGCGCAGTCGAAGGTTTCGTCGAGTGCGGGCTCGCCGCACACCCGCGCCCCCATCCGCACGTAGCCACGCATCAGCGGCGGGACCACCGCCGCCGGAGCCGGTTCGATCTCGTCGAGCACCCGCCCGTCGACGTGGGCACGCCGATGTGGATACACCTGCCAGTCCGGCGCCCGATACTTGTCACGCAACAAGTCCCGGACCGCCCGAAGTGTCTGCCCCCGTTCACCTTCGCCGGCCTCTGGTTCCCCCGGACCGGACAGTGGGACCGATACACACCCCATCAGGTGCTGATAGTCACCGGCGTCGAGGTAGCGCAACAGTGCCGCCCACATGAGCGCCGTGACCGTCCCCGAACGGTGTGCCGACGCCACGCAGGCGCGCCCCATCTCGACCATCGACGAACCGATCGGATCGAGTTCGGTCACATCGAATTCATCTGCGGCATACCATCCGCCGGCCGCGATGGCCCGTGCCGGCGCCAGCAGTCGCGCACAACCCACCACCCCGTCGGTATCGTGCCGCACGATCAGATGCTCGCAGAACGCGTCGAACCGGTCCGCGTCACGGCCGGTCACCGCATCCCCGATGCGGTCGGAGAACCCCGGTTCGTCAGCGAAAACACGGTAGCGAAGCCGCTGTGCGGCAACGATATCTGCGGGATCGTCGGAGACCTGGATCCGGAGCGGCCCGGCGGTCAACAACGTGGTCGGCACCGACGTCCGGGCGGAGCCGACTCTGGGCAATTGCGACGTGATGTTCACGCCGTCATCGAATCCATCCCGGACGACGCCACGGCAACCCCGTCATGTCATGTCGGAACCGGTGTGGTGAACACCCACCGAATCGCACCGCGGCAAAGACCCACCGGAAACGCCGAACGGCCACCGACCGCGAGGGTCGATGGCCGTTCGGAGAGCTGCGACTAGGACGTCACTTACGCTTGCGGACCTCTTCGGCCAGCTGCGGAGCGACGTTGAACAGGTCGCCGACGATACCGAAATCGGAGATCTCGAAGATCGGGGCCTCTTCGTCCTTGTTGACCGCGACGATGGTCTTCGAGGTCTGCATGCCGGCACGGTGCTGGATGGCGCCGGAGATACCCAGCGCGATGTACAGCTGCGGCGAGACGGTCTTGCCGGTCTGACCGACCTGGAACTGTCCCGGGTAGTAACCCGAGTCGACCGCGGCACGCGAGGCACCGACGGCGGCACCGAGGGTGTCGGCCAGATCTTCGACGACCGAGAACTTCTCGGCGCTGCCGACGCCACGGCCACCGGAGACGACGATCGACGCCTCGGTGAGCTCGGGGCGGTCGCCACCGACGTTGGCCTCGACCTTGGTGATCTTCACCGCGTTCTCGGCCTGCTCGGGCACGGCGACGTCGACGCGCTCGCCGGCACCGGCCTGCGGAGCGGCCTCGACGCCACCCGGGCGAACCGAGAACACCGGGACATCGCCCTTGGCCTGGGCATCGACGGTGAAGGCACCGCCGAAGATGGAGTGGACGCCGACGGCGCCTTCCTTGATCTCGATGACATCGGCGAGGACGCCGGAGCCTAGACGGACGGCCAGCCGGCCGGCGATCTCCTTGCCGTCGGCGGTCGCCGCGACGACGATTCCGGCCGGGGCGGCGGTCTCCGCGACCGACGACAGCACGTCGACCTGCGGGCTGATCAGATAGCCTGCGACGTCATCGGATTCGGCGACGTAGATCTTCTCGGCGCCGGCCTCCTTCAGGCCGTCGATGATGCCGTCGGCGGAACCGGGGGCACCGACGACGACTGCCGACGGGGTGCCCAGGGCACGCGCGGCGGTGATCAGCTCGCTGGTGACCTTCTTCAGTCCACCCTCGGCGTCCTGCTCCACGAGCACGAGTACTTCTGCCATGTTCTTCTCCTGAATGTCTTTCTTCGCCAGTTGGTCGTGTGGAGCGAGGACTAGATGATCTTCTGCGAGACCAGGTACTCGGCCACCTTCACGCCGCCGTCGCCCTCATCGGTGACGCGCTCACCGGCGGTCTTCGGGGGCTTCGGGGTGGAGGCGGTGACGACGGAACCGGCGTTCGCCAGACCCACGTCGGTCGGCTCGACATCGATCTCGGCGAGGGTGAGGACCGCGACCTCTTTCTTCTTCGCGGCCATGATGCCCTTGAAGGACGGGAAGCGCGGCTCGTTGATCTTCTCGTTGACGCTGACGATGGCCGGCAGCGACGCGGTGATGTGGTAGATGCCGTCATCGGTCTCGCGCTCGCCGGAGAGGGTCTCACCCTCCACGGTCAGCTTGCGCAGGTGAGTCAGGTGCGGAAGCTCGAGGTACTCGGCGATCATGGCCGGGATCGCACCGACGCGACCGTCGGTGGCCTCGTTACCGGCGATGACCAGTTCGACGCCTTCGACGGTGCCAAGCGCACGGGCCAGCACGTAGGCAGTCTGAACGGCATCCGAGCCGTGCAGCAGGTCGTCCTTGATGTGGATTGCCTTGTCGGCACCCATCGACAGAGCCTTGCGGATGGCCTCGGTGGCGCGCTCCGGGCCGGCAGCCAGGACGGTGACCTCGCCGCCATCGGCTTCCTTGATCTTCAGTGCCTCTTCGACGGCCCGCTCGTTGATCTCGTCGAGAACAGCGTCAGCGGCTTCACGGTCGAGGGTGAAGTCTCCGTCGGACAGCTTGCGCTCGGACCACGTGTCGGGCACCTGCTTGATCAAAACGACAATATTTGTCATGGGTCTACGTCGACCTCCTGCGTCGGTGTCAATACCTTACCAATGGGTAAGGTTCGATTGGTCTCCCTCACTTTAGCGTCTCCTTTGTTCCCGCTAAACATCGACTACCTCACACAATGCGACAGCCGGACTCGCCTGCCCACCGTCGCGGCGCAGGATTGGGTGACTCAGCCGCCACGACCGCATGACGCCATGCCCTACTGTCGTGACAATGACCACCGATGACAGGACGCTGCAGGACCTGCCCGCCGACGTCCAGCTCGCGCTGACCGGGGAGCGGACAGTTCCCGGCATCCCTGCCGAGAACTACTGGTTCCGGCGTCACGAGGTCGCCTATCAGCACATCGTCGACCGATGCTCCGGGCGCGAGCTGCTCGAAGCCGGGTCCGGTGAGGGTTATGGCGCAGCCCTGCTGGCGACCGCGGCCACAACGGTGACCTGTGTCGACTACGACCACACCGCCGTCGAGCACACCCGCCGCCGGTACCCGGGACTGATCGTGCACGAGGGCAACCTCATCGACCTACCCCTCGCCGACGATTCCGTCGACACCGTCGTCAACTTCCAGGTGATCGAACACCTGTGGGATCAGCCGGCATTCATCGCCGAATGTGCCCGGGTGCTGCGACCCGGTGGTGAACTCCTCATCTCCACACCCAACCGGATCACCTTCTCCCCCGGCCTCGACACCCCGCTCAACCCGTTCCACACCCGCGAACTCCACGCCGCCGAGCTGACCGAGTTGCTCGTCGACGGCGGTTTCGAGGTCACCGCGATGCTCGGCGTCTACCACGGCCCGACGCTGCGTGAACTCGACGCACGCTGGGGCGGATCGATCATCGACGCCCAGATCGAACGCGCGCTCGCCGGTGAGGAATGGCCGGCCGAGCTGACCGACGCGGTCGCGGGCATCGCGGTCACCGACTTCGAGATCCTCGACACCACCGCTGGTGCCGCCGACATCGATGCATCCCTGGACCTGCTCGCCATCGCGACACGGAGATGACGGCCATGGGGGGTTCGGCCGGAGTGCCCGGTCAATTCAGTTTCGTCCTGCATTCACACCTGCCCTGGCTGGCCAATCACGGTCGATGGCCGGTCGGCGAGGAATGGCTCTACCAGTCGTGGGCGGCGTCCTATCTGCCCGTCGTCGAGGTGCTGCGCCGACTCGCCGACGACGGTTTCCGCGACCAGCTGTCGCTGGGCATCACCCCGGTGCTGGCCGCCCAGCTCGACGATCCGCACTGTTGCGCCTCGATGTACGAATGGCTGGCCGACTGGCAGCTGCGTGCCTGCGAGGCCGCGGTGTCCACCGATCCCGACCGCGCTGAATCTGGCCATCGCGAGTTCCGGGCGGCCGCACACGCGCTGGCCGACTTCGAGGTCAACTGGCGCCACGGCGCGTCGCCGGTGATCCGGTCATTGGTTTCCAGTGGAGTCATCGAAGTGCTCGGTGGACCGCTCGCCCATCCGTTCCAGCCGTTACTCGACCCACGTCTGCGACGATTCTCGCTGCGTGAGGGGCTCAACGACGCCCGGTCGCGCTGGGGCTTCGACCCGTCCGGCATCTGGGCACCCGAATGCGCCTTCGCACCCGGCATGGAAACCGAGTACGCGCGCGCCGGCGTCGGACATTTCATGGTCGACGGCCCGACCCTGCACGGCGACACGGCGCTCGGTCGCCCGGTCGGCGACACCGAGGTCGTCGCCTTCGGCCGCGATCTCACCGTCAGCTACCGCGTCTGGTCGCCGAAGTCGGGCTATCCCGGTCACGCCGCCTACCGCGACTTCCACACCTACGACCACACCACCGGATTCAAGAGCTTCCGGGTGACCGGCCGCAACGTCCCCGGCGATGCCAAGAAGCCCTACGACCCCGCTCTCGTCGACGCCGTGATCGACCGGCACGTCGACGACTTCGTCGAGACGGTGGCGCGTCGGCTCACCGACGAGTCGTCCCGGATCGGTGCCCCCGCTCTGGTCGTCGCCGCCTTCGACACCGAACTCTTCGGCCACTGGTGGTTCGAGGGTCCGATCTGGCTCGAACGGGTCCTGCGCCGGCTGCCCGAAGCCGGGGTCACCGTCGGCACCCTGGCCACCGCCCGCGCCAACGGCTTCGTCGGCGATCCGATGGAACTGCCCGCATCGTCGTGGGGGTCGGGCAAGGACTGGCGGGTGTGGAACGGTCCCCAGGTCGAGCACCTGGTCACGCTCAACGCCGAGGTCACCGAAACCGCGCTGGACACCTGCGAGAAGCTGCTCGCCGGTGGTGGTGGCCGCAACCGGGTCGCCGACCAGATCGTGCGCGAGGCGCTGATGACCGTGTCCAGTGACTGGCCCTTCATGGTGTCCAAGGACACCGCCGCCAACTACGCTGTGCAGCGAGCACACACCCATGCGCACGCCACCCGCGAGATCTGCGACGCCGCGATGCGCGGTCGGGACGCCCACGCGGCCGAACTGGCCGCCGGTTGGAACCGCGCCGACAACCTGTTCGCCGGCCTCGACGCACGACGGCTACTCGCGGCGATGAGAGAGGAAACGGGGGACGCCACGTGAGGGTTCTACTCGTCTCGTGGGAATACCCACCGGTGGTGGTCGGTGGGCTCGGACGGCATGTCCACCACCTCGCCACCGAACTCGTTGCGCACGGGCACGACGTCGTCGTCCTGACCCGCAGGCCGTCGGGGACCGACGCCCTGTCGCATCCGACCGTCGACACCGTCGCCGAAGGGGTGCGGGTGATCGCGGTCGCCGAAGACCCGCCGGAGTTCGAATTCGGCACCGACATGCTGCCGTGGACGCTGGCGATGGGCCACTCCCTGATCCGCGCCGGGCTACGCATCCTGGCCGGGGAACGGATGTCGCCCACCAGCCCGTCCTGGACTCCCGAAGTCGTGCACGCACACGACTGGCTGGTCGCCCATCCGGCGATCACGCTCGCCGAATTCTTCGACGTGCCACTGGTATCCACCATCCACGCCACCGAAGCCGGGCGGCACAGCGGCTGGGTCAGCGGCCGGATCAACCGCCAGGTGCACTCGGTCGAGTGGTGGCTGGCGGCCGAATCCGACGCCATCATCACCTGCTCGGCGTCGATGCGCGACGAGGTGCACCGACTGTTCGGCCCCGACATCGCCGACATCCAGGTGATCCACAACGGCATCGACGTGACGACCTGGCCGTTCGCCGAACGTGCCGCGGCCGATGACGCGCCGGAACTGCTCTTCGCCGGACGCCTCGAATACGAGAAGGGCGTCCAGGATCTGCTGGCGGCTCTCCCCCGGATCCGTCGGACGCATCCGGGCACCACCCTGACCGTCGCAGGCACCGGCACCCAACACGACTGGTTGCTCGAACAGGCTCGGAAACACCGGGTCAGCAAAGCAGTCCGGTTCCTCGGCGCCGTCGACCACGACGAACTCGTCCGACTCATGCACCGATGTGCCGCGATTGTCCTGCCCAGCCGCTACGAACCATTCGGGATCGTCGCCCTGGAGGCCGCTGCCACCGGCGCACCGCTCGTCGTCTCCACGGCCGGTGGGCTCGGCGAAGCCGTCACCGCACCCACCACCGGGCTGAGCTTCGAACCGGCCGACGTCGCCGGACTGGCGACCGCCGTCCGGACCATGCTGAGCGACCCGGCCGCAGCCGCCGCTCGGGCACGCCGTGCCCGGGACCGGCTGACCGCCGAATTCTCCTGGTCGGAGGTCGCCGATCGCACCGGCGGGGTCTATCTCGCCGCCAAGCGCCGGGTTCGTCATCCGGTCGGCCGACCGTTCATTCCGCAACGGCCACTACCCGAGCGAGATCCCGCACAATCGTGACGTAACCCCACACCCACGACAGGAGCCTCTGTGCGCAGTCCGCTGTTCGACCAGTCCAACCGGGAGAAGCAGAGCCAGCAGCGCTGGACGATGCAGTCGGCGAAGATGCTACGAGTCGGTTTCGGGCCCGACGCGCTGGCCGCCAAGGGAGCGATGGTGGCCTACCAGGGCCAGATCGACTTCAAACACGAAGGCTCGGGCAGCGTCAGCAACTTCCTGAAGAAGGCGATCAGCAACGAGGGCGGCCAGCTGATGCGGGTCAGCGGTCAGGGCGAGGTGTTCTTCGCCCGCCGCGCCGAAGACGTGTTCCTCCTCGAACTCGAGGGCCCGCAGGATTCGATCACCGTGAACACCTCCAGCCTGCTGGCCTTCGACTCGTCGCTGCAGTGGCAGATCACCTCGATCGGCAACGCAGGCATGCTCGCCGGTGGCCTGTTCAACCTGACGCTGACGGGTCAGGGCACCATCGGCGTGTCCAGCGACGGCCCGCCGATGATCCTCGATTGTTCGGTGCAGCCGACCTTCGTCGACCCGCAGGCCGCGGTGTGCTGGTCGGCCAACCTCAAACCCGGCCTCAAGAACGACTTCAAGATGGGATCTCTCATCGGCCGCGGGTCGGGTGAATCCTTCCAGCTGGCCTTCCACGGCCCCGGTTTCGTTGTCGTACAGCCCAGCGAGGGCACCCCGCTGGTCGCCGGAACATAACCCGGCAACCCGCGTGATCGGCGCCGCGCCATGCGCGGGCGCCGATCACCCGGCCCGATCACCCGGCCCGGTCACAACGTGCGTCGTTCAGGCGTCGGCGGCGCGTCGGGCCGCAGCCTTCTTACGTTCGATGTCGGCGAGGGCGCGTTCGAGTTCAGCGCGTTCGGCCGCGGTGCGCGCCCAATCGTCCTTACGGTTCTTGACGACCCGGGCCGGGGCGCCGACCGCGATCGAATAATCCGGGATCTCGCCCTTGACAACGGCATGCGAGCCGAGCACACAGCCCCGGCCGACGACCGTATTGCGGAGCACCGACACCTTGGCCGCCACCCAGGTGTCCGGTCCGATCCGCACCGGCCCCTTGACGATTCCCTGATCCTTGATCGGCAGCGTGATGTCGTCCATGCGGTGATCGAAATCGCAGATGTAGCACCAGTCGGCGACGAGGGTGGAGCCACCGATCTCCATGTCGAGATACGAGTTGACGACGTTGTTGCAGCCGAAGACCGTCTTGTCGCCGATCCGCATACTGCCCTCATGGCAACGGATCGAGTTGCCGTCGCCGATGTGCACCCAGCGGCCGATCTCCATCCGCGCCAGCTCCGGGGTCGCGTGGATCTCCACGTCGCGGCCGAGGAACACCATGCCGCGCAAGATGATGTGCGGGTTGGCCAGCCGGAACCGTGCCAGCCGGTAGTAGCGCACCAGGTACCAGGGAGTGTAGGCGCGGTTGCGCACCACCCACCGCAATGAATCCCGGGTGAGAAAGCGGGCCTGCGCCGGATCGCGCCGACGGCCGGCACGCCAGCGCGACCGGTAGGAGGCGTTCCACATCGTGGTCATGAGGACAAACCCTAATCGACGCGATTTCGGCACACGATAGGCTCTGAGGCTGGCGCATCGACCGGTACCCACCGGCCGGTGCCGACGTGGGAGAATCCGGCCGATCGTCGCCGGGAAGCAGGTACGCGGACAGGAGCAGGATGGCCGAATCAGCCCGACGGCGTTCGACACGAACCGGATCGATACGGACCGGTTCGATGCGGGCCGGTTCGACGAGTCTGGGCGGGGGTTCGCAGTTGCGCCGACGCTCCCGGATGGTCACCGGCGCCCTGGTCGCCGTCTGCGCGATGGTCGTCGCGGCGTGCTCCGACGGCCATATCGATGTGCGCTCGGTCGCCGGTATCGGCTGGACCAGCTATGGCGGCAACGCCGCCAATTCCAACTTCACCGGCGCTACGGTCCCCGACGATCTGGCGCTGTCGTGGACCCGCCCGACCGGCGGCCCGATCACCGCACCGCTGACCATCTCGACCCGCTCCAACGTCGGGGTCACCGCGAGTACCGCCAACGGTTGCAACACCTTCGTCCTCGACCCACATTCGGGGCGCAAGAACTTCTGCAAGCGGATGCGTGAAGGCGTCGAGGTCGCCTCGATGCTGGTCGACCAGTACGACCAGCCTTATCTCGGTGAGCAGACCACCATCCTGGCCTTCAACGCCGGCGGTGCCATTCGCTGGCGTGCCGGGGTGACCGGCGTCCCCCTGTCGGCGAAGTTCGCCGCACCGGGCGTCGCGCTGGTCGTCAGCACCCTCGGCCAGATCCAGCTGATCGACACCCAGACCGCCACACTCGTCGCGCCCGAGGTCAAACTGCGGCCTGACGCCGACCCCAACGACCCGCTGTACGGTTTCGGCGAATGCCTCAGTGACGGCCCCCGCTGCGTGGTGCCCGCGCCCGCTGCCGTCGATCCGGGCCGGGAGCGCTTCTTCCTCAACGTGTGGCCGCCGGGTGCCATCGCCTCCCAGATCCGCGCGTTGGGTTACGGACAGGTCGACGGGCAGCGCAAGGTCGCCGAACTCTGGCATGCCGACGTTCCCGGCGGTGTCATCGGCCCGGCCACGCTGTCCGCGGACGGTTCGACGGTCTACGCCTTTTCCCGCCTGGGGCAGCTCGTGGCCCTCGACGCCGCCACCGGCAAGACCCGCTGGGCCTACAACAACGGCGGCTACGGCTTCGGCACCATGTCGGTCTCCCCCGACGGACTGATCATTCCGACCGGGGTCATCGGCGCTCCGCTGACCCTACTGCGTGATACCGGCGATCACGCCGAACAGGTGTGGCAGCGCACGGATCTCGCAACCGTGAGCCTCTCCACGCTGACCGCCTCGGGCACCGCGTGGACCGTGGTTCGCGATGCGGGCAAGGATTCGCTGTCGCTGACCGAGGTCTCCACCGTCGACGGCAAGACCCTCCGATCGCTGCCGATGCCGGAATCAGTCGGCTTCGCCACCGGCGTCGCGGTGTCGCCGACCGGCCAGATCGCCGTCGCCACCAATATCGGCGAGGTCTACTTCTACGACAGCGCCGCGCAGATCCGCTAGCCGCGAATTCCCGCTCATCGATTCCGTTGCCGCTTATTGGATCCAATGAGCGGCAACGGAATCGATGAGCGGGAGTCTCAGAACCGGACGCCGGGCTCGCAGAGGAAGCCGGTTCCCTTGCGGCCGATGCGGGTCAGCACCAGGCTCAACGGTCGGGATCCCTTGAGTTTGAGTCGCTTGCGTAGACTGTCGGGGTCGACGTCGAGTCCACGGACCAGGATCTCCAGGCTGCCGCAGTCGTGGTCGGCGAGCACCTTGCGCAACGCCCGCTCGGCGACGCCGACCTGGCCGATGATGCGGAAGCCGCGTTCCCCGGCCGGCACCGAATCGCCGGTGAGATAGGCGATCTGCGGGTCGAGCAGACCCAGCCCGTGCCGGTGCGCGTAATGGCGGACCAGGCCGGCGCGCACGATCGCGCCGTCGGGATCGACGATCCACTCCCCGATCTCGCCGACCGGCACATCGTCGGAGGCGGCATCGGTGATCTCGGTGGCCGTCACCGCACCAGCGGTACCGGTGCGCAGCACGGTGGCCCGCCGGACCGGCGCAATGCCCGGACCAGACCACAGCACCGCCTCCCGCACACCACCGTCAAGTGAGGTCAGCTGCACTTCGCCCTCAAAGCCGAAGCGGTTGCGCAACATCGAATAGTCAAGCCCTGGAGCGCATTTGACCGCCAGGTTGCGTCCCGCGTAGACGGTCAGCACGTCGAGCAGCGGTGGCGACAGATCTTCCAACCGGAACACCCGACTGCCGCCGGACCTCCGGGCCGGATCGGCGAGGACGACATCGGCGTTCGACGTCGGCGTCAGCGCGTCGGCGCGCAGCAGGGTCACCCCGGGAACGTTGTGGCGGGCCATCGCCAGACGGACGTCGTCGAGGTCACTGCCGATCACCCCGCCGATGCCGTCGCGGCCGGCGAGTTCGGCGAGTTCGGCGCCCGTCGAACACGTGACGTCGTGGACCACCGCACCCCGATGTCGGCCCGCGATCTCGGCGGCGCGATGGGCGGCGACCACCGAGTTCGTCGACTGCTGCAGCGCGTCGTCGGTGAGTAGCAGGTCGTCGGCGTTGCGGAGTTTGCCACGCGCACGACGTCGGCAGCGGACGGTCTCGATCAGCGCGGCGTCCTGTGGCGCGTACCGGGCGCGCAGGTCGGCGATGTCACCGATCATCGACCCCGACGACAACTCCAGGAGCGACGTTTGTTCGAGCGCCTTCATCCCCTGCCGTGACCGCAGGTAGGCGACGTCCGCGGTGGTGAATGTGTATCCCATCGGGGGAATATCCTAACCGCGTCGAACCGAATCCATATTCTGGTAACGTTCGTATTCAGATCGTGTGCAATTGGTTCACCAGCACCCGATCGTCGGGGAGGAGAACGAATATGCACGGCTACACCAACAGCGGCGACACCAACAGCGGCGACATCAACAGCGGCGGCCTCGAGCTCGGACCGCAGTCACTGCTGTGGCGCTTCCTCGGCGACCGACGGTACATCGCGGCACTGTGCCGGGCCTTTCCGCTGCAGATGCTCAACCCGGCGATCGCCGCCGCGACCATGGAGTTCTCCCTGGTGCCCAAGCGGATCTTCGTACACAAATCCCGCACCATCCGGTGCCTGATCGAGTCGGCCTATCTCACCGACTTCGACTCCGTGCGGCTCATCCGCTACGCCCACGACACCATGAGCGGGCAACGGCCCGACGGGGTGCGCTATCACGCACTCAACCCGGAGATCTTCCTGTTCGAACACTGCACCTACGTCGACGCCGTCTTCGCCTGCGTGGACGCCTTCCACGGTGGCCTCGACGACGACGAACGCGAACAGCTCTACCAGGACACCCGCGCCTGGTACCGGATCTACGGGATCTCCGCGCGCAGCCTGCCCGCGACCTACCGGGACTTCACCGCATACTTCGCCGACGCGCTGGCCACCCAGACCGACCCAGAACCAGGAATGGGCGCCTACGGCCACCAGTTCCTCTCCCCCGACTACGGCCCGTTCAAGAAGGTGCCGTCAGGCGTCGTTCGCGCATTGCAGCATCCGCTCGCCCAGCACCACCTCGGCATCAGCCCCACCGACGCCGATCGTCGCGCGCTCACCCGTTACGGCCGCCGAATGTCGTTGGCGGAGAAGATCTCCCCGAACCGCGTCATCTTCCCCGACAGTGTGCGCGAGCAGGTCGTCGCCGCACGCAGCCGCGCCAAGAACCTGAGCACCACGACCTGAGCACCACGACACCGGGCCGCCGACCCCACCGATGGTGGAGGTCGACGGCCCGGTCGTCAGTGCGGCGCAGCAGCGCCGGTGTTCACTCCGGCTTGGTACCGGTCACCACGACGTTGTAGAAGAACTTCGGCGGCACGACCTTGCGCAGCACGTTCTCGTCGAGCCAGGTCATCCGCTTCCAGCCGCCGAAGGCGAATCCAGCCCAACCCCAACCCAGCTTCTCCGCCGGAACCGCCGCTTCGAACGTACGCACCGGCCAGCCCAGCATGGCAGCGGCGAGTTCCTCGGTGGCGGTGTCCACCTTGACCGCACCCGCGCTGCGGGCAATACCGGCCAGTTGATCGGGATCGAAGGTGTGGATGTCCACGACGGCTTCGAGGGCGGCCGCCCGGGAGGACTCGTCGAGTTCCTCCTGCGGACGACGCCAGCTCGACAGCGGCCCGAACTTGGTGATGTTCGTGGTGGCCCACCAGGTGGCACGGCTCATCCAGCGGGCGTAGAAATCGCCGATGGTCGACGGTTCGCCGGCGAAGACGAAGCGGCCCCCCGGCTTGAGGACCCGAAGCACCTCGCGCAGCGCAAGCTCGACGTCGGGGATGTGGTGCAGCACCGCATGTCCGACCACCAGGTCGAAGGTGTTGTCCTCGTAGGGGATCTTCTCCGCGTCGGCCACCCGGCCGTCGACGTCGAGTCCCAGATTCTCGGCGTTGCGCAGCGCGACCTTCACCATGCCCGGCGACAGGTCGGTGACCGACCCCTTCTTCGCGACCCCCGACTGCATCAGGTTCAGCAGGAAGAAGCCGGTGCCGCAACCCAGTTCCATCGCCCGGCCGTAGGGCAGCGGCGCATCAGAGATGGCGGCGTCGAAACGGCCACGCGCATAGTCGATACAACGTTCGTCGAAGCTGATCGACCACTTCTCGTCGTAGGTCTCCGCCTCCCAGTCGTGATAGAGCACCTGCGCCAGCTTGGTGTCCTCCAGAGCGGCCTTGACCTGCTCCTCGGTGGCATGCGGATTCGGCGCCGGATCGACGTCGGGGGTCACGTTGGTCATGTCGGTGGAATCGCTTTCGTCGTACGTCATCTTCTCGAAGTGCAGTTTCGTGATGCGGCCGAGGAACTCGGCTGTGTCTACTTGCCGAGGACCTCGGCTGTGTCTACTTGCCGAGGAACCCGGCGGATGCCTACTTGCCGAGGAACCCGGCGGATGCCTACTTGCCGAGGAACTCGGCCTTGCCGGGACCGTTGTCGATGAACGAACGCATCCCGATGCGGCGGTCCTCGGTGGCGAACAATGCGGCGAACAGCTGGGCCTCGATCTTCAGGCCGGTGTCCAGGTCGACTCCCAGCCCCTGGTCGACGGCCTTCTTCGCCGCCGCCAGCGCCACCGAGGCGGCATTGCGGAACTGTCCGGCCCAGGCGAGCGCCGCGTTGTACACCTCGTCGGGTGCGACGACCTCGTCGACCAACCCGATCGACAATGCTTCAGCCGCATCGATGAAGCGACCGGTGTAGATCAGATCCTTGGCCTTGGCCGCACCGACCAGACGTGCGAGACGCTGGGTGCCACCGCCGCCGGGGATCACACCGAGAAGGACCTCCGGCACACCCAACTTGGCGTTGTCACCGGCGATCCGGCGATCGGCGCCGAGCGCGACCTCGAGTCCGCCACCGAGCGCATACCCGGTGATGGCCGCGACAGTCGGTTTCGGGATCTCGGCGATGGCGCCCAGACTGTCCTGCAGCCGACCGGCGATCTTCGCCATCTCCGCGTAGGTCATGTCGTTCATCTCTTTGATGTCCGCACCCGCTGCCAGAACCTTGGGGCCGCCGTAGACCACCACGGCCTTGATGTCGTCGCGCAGCGTCGCCTCCTCGGCGGCCGCGAGCAACTCGGTCTGAACCTGACGGCTCAGGGCGTTCATCGGCGGACGATTCAGCAGGATCGTGCCGACCCCGGGGTGTGCGTCGGATGTCTCGAGGGTGACGAACTCAGGCATGGTCGAAGGCTACCGGGTCAGCCTGCCCTTATGTGGTCGACCCCCGATGGGCGGGATCCGACACTACTGTTGGCGACATGAGCCGCGATGCGTCCGCAGGCGAGCCAGTCGTCCTGACCGTCGGCGATCGGTCCGTGCGGATCTCCAGCCCGGATCGCGTCTACTTCCCCGAGCGTGGTGAGACCAAACTCGATCTGGTCGAGTACTACCTGTCGGTGGGTGAAGGCATCGTCCGCGCGCTACGCGAGCGCCCCTGCATGTTGCACCGCTTCCCGAAGGGGGTCGCGGACAAAAAGGTGCACCAGAAGCGGGTGCCTGCCGGTGCACCGGACTGGCTGCAGACGACCGAGATCTACTTCCCGCGCTACGGCCGCACCGCCGACGAGCTGTGCGTCACCGAACTCGCCGCGGTGATCTGGGCCGTCCAGATGTCGACGGTCGAGTTCCATCCGTGGAACTCGCGTCGCGCCGACCCGGAGTCTCCCGACGAATGGCGCATCGACCTCGACCCGATGCCCGACTGCACCTTCCCGCGGATACGCCGGGTCGCCGGGGTGGTGCACGAGGTACTCGACGATCTGGGCATGCGTGGCTTCCCGAAGACATCGGGCGGCCGTGGCCTGCACATCTATGTCCGCATCGAACCCGACTGGGGTTTCCACGACGTCCGGCGGGCGGCACTGGCCTTCGCCCGCGAGGTGGAACGTCGCGCGCCGCAGGATGTGACGACCGCGTGGTGGCGGAAAGATCGGGACCCCGGCGCGGTCTTCGTCGACTACAACCAGAACACCCGCGACCACACCATGGCCGCGGCCTATTCGGTGCGCGGCAATCCGCGTGCCACCGTCTCGACGCCGGTGTCGTGGCCGGAGATCGCCGACATCGTGCCCGACGACTTCACCATCGCCACCGTGCCCACCCGATTCGCCGCTCTCGGCGACCTGCACGCCGAGATCGACGACGTCAGCCACCGGATCGACGAACTACTCGACTGGGCTGAACGCGACGGCATCGCCGCCGACGAGGACACCGCTTCGGGCTGAGCCTGGCCCTACAGCTCCGGTGTCCGCTGGTCGCCCAGTGCCTCGAAGTAGCGATCCGATGACGGAAAACTCAGTCTGGCGAGACCGGCCCCCGGCGTCACGTCGGGCTGAATGGGTTCGATCCGATGATCGGCGGCCAGCAGATCATCGACACAATCGAAGCGCGCGATCTCGGTCAACTGCGCCCAGGTGGGCGGTAGCAGGAAGTGTTTACCGTCGCGCCACGAAGTCAACGCCGCACGGGCGCCCGCCCACAACGCGACCTCGGCTTCAGTGGTCGCGTCGTCGGGGTGCTGCCCGTGTGGGACCGCAGCCAGGAAGAAGCGGGTGTCGTAGCGACGCTTCTCGTTGACCGGGGTGATCCAATGCGCGAGGGGCGCCAGGAGGTCGGCGCGGAGCGTCAGCGACCGAGCACGCAGGAACTCTGCCAGCGACAGCGACTTGTCTACCAGCTGGGCGCGTTCGGCCGACAGCGCGGCCGGATCGACAACCTCACCCTCCGCACCGGTCGCCAGCAGCACGCCGCATTCCTCGAACGTCTCCCGGACGGCCGCGCACACCAGCGCCTGTGCGGTCTCCTCGGTGGTGTTGAAGGCGTCCGCCCACCACGGCGCGCCGGGACCGGACCACGCGAGGTCGGCTTCGGCGTCGCGGGCATCGACGCCGCCACCGGGAAACACCGTCATCCCGCCCGCGAAGGCCATCTGTTTGACGCGCCGCTGAAGGAAGACCTCGATGCCGTCGGACCCGTCCCGCACCAGCACCACCGTTGCCGCATCACGCAGCGGCGCCGCCGGGGCGCCGGATTCGGGAGTGGTCGACTCGGGCGCGGACATCGGTACCTCCGGAACGAACGGGCGGACCGCGGTGTCGCGGGTCCGGTCTCCCCCGACCCTAGTCGGCGCCCGTCAACCCTCCGCCCGGCGGTGGCCGCCCGCACGCCGACTTCGGCGCGCGAAGAAGCGGCCGTCGACCTTGCTCAGGGTGATCTGCTGCCGGAACGCGGTCGACAGGTTCTCCCCCGTCACCACGTCTTCGAGCAGGCCCTGCGCAACCACGCCACCCTCGGAGAGGATCAGCGCATGGGTGAATCCTTCGGGGATCTCCTCAACGTGATGCGTGATGAGCACGATCGCCGGTGCATCCGGGTCGACGGCGAGCCGCGACAGCCGCTCCACCAGTTCCTCACGTCCGCCCAGATCGAGTCCGGCCGCGGGTTCGTCGAGGAGCAGCAGTTCCGGATCTGTCATCAACGCGCGCGAGATCAGCACCCGTTTCCGTTCGCCCTCCGAGAGCGTGCCGAATCGCCGGTCGGCGAGGTGCTCGGCTCCCATCGACTCCAGTGATTCGACGGCCTGCGCCCGATCGACGTCGTCATAGGTTTCGCGCCACCGCCCGAGCACCGAGTATCCGGCCGAGATCACCACGTCGCTGACGATCTCGTCGTCGGGGACACGGTCGGCCAATCGTGCACTGGCGGTGCCGATTCGGATGGACAGCTCCCGCAGCTCGACCCGGCCGAGCTGTTCATTCAGCACGAAGGCCGAACCCGATGTCGGGTGCACCTCGGCGCCGGCCATGCGCAGCAGCGACGTCTTCCCCGCACCGTTCGGTCCGATGACCACCCAGCGTTCGTCGAGTTCCACCTGCCAGGTGATCGGGCCCACGAGGGTGTTTCCGCCGCGGATCAGGGACACATCGGAGAAGTCGATCAACAGATCGGGATCGGATTCGGGCACGCCCTCCATCCTGCACCACGCCGCCGGTTCACACATCCGCGACGTCCCAACACGGCAGCGGGAATAACCCGCCCGGGTTACCGCCTTGACTTCGATGTGAGTTCGCAGCCCCGCAAGTTGTCCATCCTCGATCTGGCACATATCGGCCCCGGTGAGACCGCCGCGCAAAGTTTCGCCGCCAGTGTCGATCTCGCGCAGCGCGCCGAGGGGTGGGGCTACCACCGCATCTGGTACGCCGAACATCACAACATGAAGACGATCGCCTCAGCCGCACCGGCCGTGCTGATCGCGCATGTCGCCGCACACACCTCGACGATCCGCCTCGGCGCCGGCGGTGTCATGCTGCCCAATCACTCCCCGCTCGCCATCGCCGAGCAGTTCGGCACGCTCGCCGAGTTGCATCCAGGTCGGATCGACCTGGGTGTCGGCCGGGCGCCGGGTGGCGATCAGCAGACCTTCGCCGCTCTGCGGCGCACCATCGCCGACGCCGACCGGTTTCCCCGCGACGTCCTCGAATTGCAGGGCTATCTCGGTGAGCATTCCCGGGTTGAGGGAGTCCGCGCCACACCCGGCGCAGGCACCGATGTGCCGCTCTACATTCTCGGCTCGTCGTTGTTCGGGGCCCAGCTCGCCGCCGCCCTCGGGCTGCCCTACGCCTTCGCGTCACATTTCGCGCCACAGGCGTTGACCGAGGCGGTTGCCCTGTACCGCAGGGAATTTCAACCGTCAACGGTGCTCGATGAGCCCTATGTCATCGCCGGTCTCTGCGCGATCGCCGACGACGACCCGGCCGTCGCGCACGCCCAGCTGCAGGCGGCCAAGCGGCAGCGGGTCACCGCCTTGTTCGGCCGCGGGCGGACCTTCACCGACGAGGAGGCCGACGCCATCCTGTCCGTGCCGCAGGGCCGCCAGATCGACGCGATGATGACCTATGCCGGCGTCGGCACCCCCACCGAGGTGCGCGACTATCTCGACTGGTTTGCCGGACACGCCGACGCCGACGAGCTGATCGTCGCAGCCATCGCACCCGATCGGGCCATCTGGCGAAATACGTTGGCGCACTTGGCCCCGACGCCCGTCGCCCTCACCAGCCCTCGCCCACCGGCCACCTGAGCAGCCCGCCGACAAAGCTGCGAGCGTCACGGAGGATCTACCACGGATACGAGTCAGGCCAGCCGGAAGTCGTCGAAGTCGAACCCGGGCACCACGATCGCACTGACCAGCGCCGCCTCAGCCCTCGCCGGCCGCGCGCGTTGCCAGCAGCCTGGCGGCACCACCGCCTGCGGCCGCTGCCCCGCGGTGACATCCGGTCCGAGCGCAATCGGCTGCGGCGCCCCCGGCGCGTCGTCGGTGCCGCCGAGGTCGAGGATGACTGGAGCACCGCGATGGTGCAGCCAGATCTCCGCGCCGCGCACGGTGTGCCACGCCGATTCTTCTCCGGGGAGCAGCAGAAAGTAGATCGCGGTACCTGCCGACCGGGCACCGGAATAGCCGGACGGAAGAACGGTTTCGGGCAAGGTCAGGTCGCTGCGCCAGGTCTCCGCGAACCAACCGCCCTCGGGGTGTGGCGACAGATCCAGTTCCTGGGCCCAGTCGGGCAGGACAGGATCGCTCATCAGCGGACCTCCGCGATCACGGTGACCGAACCGGGTGCGATCTCGGTGAAACCCGCGTCGCGAACCGCGACCGCGCGCCCTGCCGCATCCGCGCCGAGTAGTTCCCGCCACCTCGCCACGTCGGCGACGCGCACCGCGAGCGGGCACTCGTCGGCACGCCACCGCGCGGTATCGGCGACCGACAGCAATCTGACGACCAGCATTGCCGCGTGCCCGACCTGTGCCGCGGTCTTACCCACCGACATATCCAGTTCGGGGTTGATCCACAGCACGACACCATGTTCGGGCGCCTGCGTCGGTAGTGCTCCGTCCACCTCGGTGCCGCCGATCTGCAACCGGGAGATCCGGCGATCGACGTCGCCGATCCGGCCGGGCACGAAGGCTCGAGCCTGCGCGCTGCCCTGCGTCGCGGTGACCCCCCACACTTCCTGCGCCGCAACCCAGTGCGCGCCCCGGGCCCGCCGGGCGATCTTCCTGATCCGTGCGTCGCACCAGACGTCGAGTTCCGGCGCCCACGGCCCGTCGCCTGCGCTGCGGTCGTCCAGACACAGCAGGGCGACGGCGCGTGCGCCGGCCTCGAGAAGGTCGGTACGGTCGGGCGGGTCGGCCTTCTCTATCCGCAACACCATCTGCATGGCGCGGACATCGGCAGGGTCCGACGGATCGTCGTGACCGCCGACGTAGCTGGTCAGACGCCGGTGATTCTCGATCAACGCAGCGTCGGCGACAGGTGTGTCCGGAGACGACACGTCACTCCAGTGGGACGCGGCGCAGCACACCGTCGGCAGCATCGGCCGCCTCGATCTCATCGCGGGTGACACCCAGGATGAAGAGCACAGCGTCGAGGAACGGATGGCTCAGCGCCGCATCGGCGACCTCGCGCAGCGCGGGCTTCGCGTTGAACGCAATTCCGAGTCCGGCGACCGAGAGCACATCGATGTCGTTGGCGCCGTCGCCGACAGCGATGGTGTGTTCCATCGGCACCCCGACCTGATCGGCGAAGGATCGCAGTGCGCGTGCCTTCCCGGCCCGGTCGACGACCTCACCGATCACCCTGCCGGTCAACTTGCCGTCGACGATCTCCAGGGTGTTGGCCCGGACGAAATCGATCTCCAGTTCCTGGGCGAGTCCGTCGATGACCTGCCGGAAACCACCGGACACGAGGCCGCAGTGATAGCCGAGCCGGTGCAGCGTGCGGATGGTGGTGCGCGCGCCCGGCGTCAGCTGCAGCGAATCGGCGACCTCACCGATCACCGATGCGTCGAGACCGGCGAGAGCCGCCACCCGCTGATGCAGCGATTCGGAGAAGTCCAGTTCACCACGCATGGCGGCCTCGGTGACCGCGGCGACCTCGGCCTCACGTCCGGCCTTCGCGGCCAGCATCTCGATGACCTCACCCTGGATGAGGGTGGAGTCGACGTCGAAGACGATGACCCGCTTGGCGCGACGGGTGAGCCCGCCGCGTTCGACGGCGATGTCGATGGTGTGCCGGGCAGCCACTTCAGCCAGCCCCTTGCGGAGCGCGGCGTCGGCGGCGACGGTGCCCTGCCCACCGGGTCCGGTACCGGCCACACTGACCATGAGTTCCAGACCGGTCAGCGGGTAGTCGGCAACCCCGCGGATGGAGTCGATGTTGCCGCCCTGACCGGCCAGTTCGGCGGCCACCGCGTTGAACCCCTCGGCGGTCACCGGACTACCGAGAAGGACCACCGCATGGGTCGATGGCGCGTGGCCACCCGAATCGGCCCCGACCTCGACCCGGACGTTCATCCCGATCGAGTTCATGGCCTGCTCGACCACATCCTGCAGCGCCTCGGTCTCATCGTCGGATGAGGTCGCCGACACCAGCACACCCAGCGTCAGCTGGCCTCGGATCACCACCTGCTCGACGTCGAGCAGGCTGACCCGCCGACCGGCGAGCGCCCCCATCAGGACCGACGTCACGCCGGGCCGGTCGGGACCGGTGACCGTGATGAGAACCGTCGTCGAAGAACTACCGTTTTTCGCGTTGGTCACCGGGTCAGCGCGGATCGGCGTCCCCGGAAGCCTCATGGCTGCCAGTGGTCAGCGGATCGCGACGCACATCCTCGACGACCTTGCTGTCGTGTCCGTGGCCCGGACCGACGTGGGCCTCGGCACGCATCCGCTCGATCATGTGCGGATAGTGCAGCTCGAAGGCCGGACGCTCGGAACGGATCCGAGGCAGCTCGGTGAAGTTGTGACGCGGCGGCGGGCAGCTCGTCGCCCACTCCAGGGAGTTACCGAAGCCCCACGGATCATCGACGGTGACGACCTCGCCATAGCGGTAGCTACGGAAGACGTTCCAGAGGAACGGCAGGGTCGACAGGCCCAGGATGAAGGCGCCGACAGTCGAGACCATGTTCAGCGTGGTGAAACCGTCCGACGGCAGGTAGTCGGCGTAGCGACGCGGCATGCCCTCGTTACCCAGCCAGTGCTGCACCAGGAAGGTGGTGTGGAAGCCGATGAAGGTCAGCCAGAAGTGCACCTTGCCGAGACGCTCGTCGAGCATGCGCCCGGTCATCTTCGGGAACCAGAAGTAGATGCCGGCGTAGGTGGCGAACACGATGGTGCCGAAGAGCACGTAGTGGAAGTGTGCGACCACGAAATAGCTGTCGGAAAGGTGGAAGTCCAGCGGCGGCGAGGCCAGCAGGACACCGGTCAGACCACCGAAGAGGAAGGTGACGATGAAGCCGACGGAGAACAGCATCGGCGTCTCGAACGTCATATTCCCCTTCCACATCGTTCCCACCCAGTTGAAGAATTTCACGCCGGTTGGTACCGCGATGAGGAATGTCATGAAGGAGAAGAACGGCAGCAGGACCGCACCGGTGACGTACATGTGGTGCGCCCACACCGCGACCGACAGTGCGGCGATGGCGAGAGTCGCGTAGACCAGGCCGGAGTAACCGAAGATCGGCTTACGGGCGAAGACCGGGAAGACCTCGGACACGATGCCGAAGAACGGCAGGGCGATGACGTACACCTCGGGGTGTCCGAAGAACCAGAACAGGTGCTGCCACAGGATCACGCCACCGTTGGCCGCGTCGTAGAGGTGGGCGCCGAACTGGCGGTCGACCTCCAGGCCCAGCAGGGCGGCGGTCAGCAGCGGGAAGATCATCAGGATCAGCACCGAGGTCACCAGGATGTTCCAGGTGAAGATCGGCATGCGGAACATCGTCATACCCGGGCAGCGCAGGCAGACCACGGTGGTGACCATGTTGACCGCACCCAGGATGGTGCCCAGACCCGACACACCCAGACCCATGATCCACAGGTCGGCTCCGACGCCCGGCGAGTGCACGGCGTCGGTCAGCGGGGTGTAGGCGGTCCAGCCGAAGTCGGCCGCACCACCCGGGGTCAGGAAGCCGCCGATGGCCACCGTCGAACCGAACACGAACAGCCAGAAGCCGAGCGCGTTGAGTCGCGGGAAGGCGACGTCGGGTGAACCGATCTGCAGCGGCAGCACGAAGTTCGCGAAGCCGATGACGATCGGCGTCGCGTACATGAGCAGCATGACCGTGCCGTGCATGGTGAACAGCTGGTTGAACTGCTCAGTCGACAGGAACTGCATACCCGGGTGGGCGAGCTCTCCGCGCATCAGCAGGGCCATCAGGCCGCCGATCAGGAAGAAGGCAAAGCAAGCAGTGATGTACATCATGCCGATCAACTTGTGATCGGTCGTGGTGATCAGCTTGTAGAAGAACGAACCCTTGGGCTGATAGCGCTCCGGAAACGGACGCACTGGAGCCACTTGCGTGGTGGGTTGGTCTACCGCGGTCACAGATCCTCCTCTGGCCCGACCTCTAAAGGGAGTACCCGCGACGGTCTCCCAGGTCGGCACATGAACAAACCGAGCGCTGGTAAGTGATCCTAAACCCTTCCGGGCGCCCCGTCCGACCCGGTCCTACGATCTGTCGTAATTGATTGATGCAACCATCCGTTCGGCCAGGTCAGCGCACCTCCAACACGGTGACACCTATGCCGTGGGCGCTGCTCGTGTCGCCGTCGCGCGCACCGTGCACCGACGCGGGCGGCGTCCGTGGGATCGGACTCTGCCCCGATGCTAGGTTGGGCGGGTGCAGCGCAGCGGAGCAAAGGCCCGTCTCGTGCGCGGACTGACCCTGTCGATATGCGCCTCGCTGGCCCTTTTCAGCGCGGGCTGCGCCTCCGACGACGTTCTGCGCACCCCCGACGGTTCACCGATCTCGACCTCGACCACCCGGATCGCAGAGGTCAACCTGGTCGCGCCCGAACGGGACTATGCGCAGACCTGCCGACCGGCCACCACCCCGGATGAGGGCCGGCCCGACGTCGGCCGCATCGTGGTCACCGATCCGGCGTTGCTCGACGCCGTCTGCGCGTTGGGTCTCGGTCCCAAGGTGGTCGCGGTGACTGCCGCCCCGGGCAGCGTCGCCGCCTACCTCGGCCCGCAACTGACCTCGGTGCCGGCCGTGGGCGCCACGCCCGACCCGGCGGCCGTGCAGCGCGCCGACGCCGACATCGTGCTGACCACACCGGCCACCGCAGCGTCGGCCGCAGCCTTCACCGGCGTCGAGACGGTCACCATCAAGCCGGGCACGTGGCAGGACCAGTTCCAGGCGGTCGCCGATGCGCTCGGCCGCAACCGGGCCGGCACCGCCCGGTTGCGTGAGTTCACCAACCGGTCCGCCGCACTCGGCCGTTGGTCCGATGCCGCCCACACCTGGGTGTCCCTGGTCCGCTTCACTCCCGCCGACACCGTCATCGCGGGTAACGACACCTTCGCCGCGGGCGTCCTCGCGATGATCGGGGCGCAGCGTCCGGCGCCGCAGCGGGTCCAGAAGTCCTTCGTCGTCACCGACCAGAACTTCGCCGACGTCGACGGCGACCTGATCTATGTCAGCTTCGTCGGCAAGGACGGCCAGGCGCATGGCGAGGACGTCCTGCTCAGCGACCGCTGGCTCGATCTCGGTGCGCCGACCTGGAAGCGCGTCCTCGCGGTGGATGACGACGTCTGGTATCACGGCCAGGGTCTGGCCGCGGCATGGCTCGTCTTCGACGATGTGAAGGCATCGCTGCGCGACGGTTCGTCGCAGGGGTCCTGAGTCCCGCGTCGTCCCGGCAGGTGCTGGCGGCCGGCGGCGAGATCGCGCCACGATGAGTGCAACCCTCGCCTGATCGAGATGTCAGCAGCAGCCTGGACGTATGACTGTCACCGACGAATATCTCGCCAACAACGTCGACTACGCGAAGACTTTCTCCGGTCCCCTGCCGTTGCCGCCCAGTCGTCACGTGGCGGTACTCGCCTGTATGGACGCACGTCTGGACGTGTACCGCATCCTCGGTCTCGCCGATGGTGAGGCACATGTCATCCGCAATGCGGGCGGCGTGGTCACCGACGATGAGATCCGCTCCCTCGCGATCAGCCAGCGCCTGCTCGGCACCACCGAGATCATCCTGATCCACCACACCGACTGCGGGATGCTGACCTTCACCGACGACGATTTCAAACGCGGCATCCAGACCGAGATCGGTCAGAAGCCTGCGTGGGCGGCCGAGTCGTTCACCGACTTGGACGACGATGTGCGCCAATCACTGACCCGTATCCGGAGTTCCCCGTTCATCACGAAGACGAGTTCGTTGCGCGGCTTCGTCTTCGACGTCGCGACCGGCCTGCTGCGCGAGGTGGATGCCTGACCGCGCCACACCACCGCTCCGGCACAACCGATTCGTCGCCGGACGGTCTCAGGGCCAGCCGGGCGCGGTGACGACCGTGCCGTCGGCGGCCGCGGCCACCAGCTGCGCATGGTCTCGTTCGGTCTGATCGGCATAGGCATTGGCGAAGCTCAATACCGACTCATCGACGAGCGCCGACGACCCGATGTAGGCATTGATCATCCGGGCGTCCCCACTGCGGGCGTGGGCGCGAGCCAGCACATGCCCGCAGGCGGCCGCGAACTCGGCCAGGCGCCCCGCGATGGTCTCTCCCTTCGGAATCACCTTGCCGTCGCGGAACTGTCGGACATAGAAGTCGGTGGCACCGATCCGCGTCCAGCCGACGAACATGTCGGTGGCCGATTGGATCAACCGCTGCCCGTTGACCACTCGCGCGCCGTGGTTGACGTACCGGCTGCGCCCGAGGAACTCCTCGTAGACCGACGGACCGGCCTGCTTGACCTGTAGGAACAGTGGGTCACCGGTGGCCTGTTCCTCCAGCAACAGCAGGAACACGCGCATCCCGACGCTCCCCACGCCGACGACCTGCTGGACGGCGTCGACGAGGTCGAAGTGCCGCAGCAGCACCGAGATGTGGTCGGCGACACTGGCGTTGTAATCGTCGATGACCTGCGCCAGCACCGGCGCGTGGTCGGCGAGCGCATGCACCCGGTAGGGCGGCTTCTCGATGATCCGTCGACGGCCGTCGACGAGCTGGGTCAACTTCTTCGACGCCCCGCGGCTGCTCCGCTTACGCGCCTGCTTCTCCAGGATCTGGTCAAGTGCCTGCTCGTCGTTCTCCGAGACCAGGTAGGCGACCAGGTGAGAAACGTCGATGATCTCCGACCACACGTCCAGTTCGGGCCAGCCCGCATAGGTCGTCATCCAGGTCCGATAGCCCTGGCATCCCGCGCGCACCGCGTCGTCGGCGACCTCGGGTGTCACCCCGTTCTCGCGCGCGAGAACGACCAGACTCGCAGCGAAACGCAGCAGGTCCCATTCGAACGGACCGGGCAGCGTCTCGTCGAAGTCGCGCAGGTCGAAGGCCAGCACACGTTCCGGGGTGTTCCACAGACCGAAGTTGAGCACATGCGCGTCTCCGCACAATTGCACGTCGATCCCGGTGTTGGGCCGCGACGCCAGGTCGGCGGCCATCACCGCGGCCGCTCCCCGGTAGTAGGTCCACGGGGAGGCCGCCATCCGGCCCAGCCGGATGGGCACCAGGCGGGGATCTCGATGCTCGTTCTGCGCCAGGATGGTGGCCAGCGGATCGTGTCCGCGGGTGTCCGGGTCCCATTCGCCGAGTCGACTGCGTTTGACCACCCGGCGCGCGGCCCGGCCACGGTCGACGGGACTGATCGGCGGCTGACGTTTCGCGTCCGGCATCCCCGTATTGTCCACCACCGCGCGCGCCGAAACCCCCTCATTGCCGTCCCGCGCCATCGACCGGCGTCGGCGTCGGTGTCACGACCTATGGTTGACGACATGGCACCGACGATCCCCGGGGAGGCATAGCGGCGTGATTCCCGCAACCGACCCGGCCGTCGCACCGGTGACCGACGTCCATCTGTTGTGGCGTTCCGGCATCGGCATGTCGGTGTGGGTGGACACCACCGTGCCCGAACCGTCGATCGCACCGGAGCTGGGCGAACTGCTGGCGGGCCGGCGTTTTCGCCGCACCATCGCCGTCGTCGACGCCGGGCGGCACCGGCGGTTCGTGCCGGCCGCCACGCTCGGTGTCGGTTCCGCGGTCACCCTTCTCGACGCGACCCGGTCGCTGCCGGTCGCCGGCGACGTGCGGTTCTACCGTTACCTGCTCGACGGTGTACGCCGGTTCATCGCCGCCGCATCGGTGACCCCGGCGGTCGCCGACATCGCCGGTGAGTGGGTCGTGCGCTGGCAGGCCGTCCCGACGCCGTCGTGGCGGGCGTGGACTGCGGTGGTCGCCGACTCCGCGCCGCGCGTCCTTCTCGACAACGGTGGCGGTGCGGCCATCGACGATCTACTCGCCGAGCTCGTCGACCACGAAACCCGTTCGCGGATAGCAGCATCCACGTCTCGCCTGGGGGTGCCCGCCGCCTGCGCGCCGGTGGTCGGCGCACTCCTGCCGGGCGCCGAGGCGACCGCACCGTGCGCGCCCGAACGGTTGTCGGCGGCGGCCCAGACCTGGCAGCGCTGGAGTTCCAGTCCGCGCGCCACCGACCACACTCTCGTGTTCCGTCTGCATGAATTCGAGGCCGCGGACGACGCGGACGACCTCATCGCCGACGACGACCCATGGGCCTCCGCGTGGGACGATCCGGAGCCGGATGATGGCGTGGGCGCCGCAGGCGCCGCGCGCTGGCGATTGCAGGTGTGCCGCCGCACCGCGGGCGGACACCTCGAACCGGTACAGCCGCATCGGCTCAACAGTCACGAACTCGACGAGATCACCACCGAATTGGCGGCCGCGGTGCGGGCTTTCGGCGCTTTGGGCGCGGCCGACCCGGACCGCAACTCCCTCGACTTCCTGCTGCCGACCGACCTTGCCGAGATCCTCTTCGCCACCGGCGCCACCGCGCTCGGCGAGGCAGGCTTCCCGGTCCTGTTGCCGCGCACCATCGCCGAGGTCCGCCCCACCCTGGGGATTCGCGCGGTGCCGGTACCCGGCGGCGGCGCACCGGCCGCGATGGTCGGCTTGCGGGAGATGCGCGAGTTCGAGTGGCGGCTGGCGCTCGGCGACACCTCCGACGCGATCACCCTCACCGATGCCGATCTCGACGAGATCGCCAGGCAGAAGGGCGATCTCGTGCGAGTTCGGGGCGTCTGGGTCCGGGCCGACCAGGCCGCGCTGTCGCGTGCGGCCGCCTTCGTGCTGACCCAGCGCGCCACCGCAGGCGCACCCGCCGACTTCGGCGAACTGTTCGGTCTCATCACCGGTCATGCCACCGACGTCCCGGTCCCGGTGACCAGGGTCGAGGGGCTGTCCTGGCTCGACGACATCGCCACCACCGGTCGGGTACTGCCACCGGAACTGCCGCAGCCGCCGGGACTTCGGGCGCAGTTGCGCCCCTACCAGCAGCGCGGCCTGGAGTGGCTGGCCCAGCTCGCAACCCTGGGTATCGGGGGTGTGCTGGCCGACGACATGGGTCTGGGCAAGACGATCCAGATCATCGCCCTCGAATGTCACGAACGTGCTGCGGGTGCCCGGCCGCCGACGCTGATCGTCTGCCCGATGTCGGTCGTCGGCAACTGGGCCGCCGAACTCCACCGGTTCGCCCCCGACTTGTCGGTGATGATCCACCACGGTCCGGATCGGCTCGCGGGAAAGGACTTCGACGATCGTCGGGCGGCGGCTGATGTGGTGCTGACGACGTTCGCGATCGTCAGTCGCGACCAGCAGCGCCTCGGTGACGCTACGTGGCATCGCATCGTCGTCGACGAGGCTCAGCATCTGAAGAATGTGAACACCATCGCCGCCAAGTCGGTGCGGTCACTACCCTCGGCGCACCGGATCGCGCTGACCGGCACGCCGGTCGAGAACCGGCTCGAAGATCTACGCGCCACCATCGACCTGGTCAACCCGGGACTGCTGGGGTCGGCCTCGGTATTCCGCAACCGCTACGCCGAACCCATTGAGCGCGAACGCGATCCGGCAGCACTACGCAGATTGACCGCAATGACGGCGCCATTCATCCTTCGTCGGGAGAAGACCGATCCGACGATCGCGGCCGACCTGCCCGAGAAGTCCGACATCACCGTGCGGGCCAATCTGACCGTCGAGCAGGCCGCCCTCTATCGAGCGGTCATCGACGAGCTGATGGTCGCATTACGCGACAAACAGCAGCGCGCTCTTCGGCGCCGCAACGTGTTGGCAGCACTGACCCGACTGAAACAGATCTGCAATCATCCGGCGCACTATCTCGCCGACGGTACCGGCATGCTGCACGCCGACGAACACCGTTCCGGCAAGGTCGAGTTGCTGGCCGACACGCTGACCACCCTGATCGCCGAGAATGACCGCGCGCTGGTGTTCACCCAGTTCGCCGCGTTCGGCGAACTGTTGTCCGGGTGGCTCTCTCCCCTGCTCGGCACGTCGGTACCGCTGCTGCATGGTGGCTTGTCCCGACGCGACCGCGACCGCCTGGTCGCCGACTTCCAGGCCGGTGACGGTCCGCCGGTATTGCTGGCCACCCTCAAGGCAGGCGGCACGGGGCTGAATCTGACGGCCGCCAATCATGTTGTGCACGTGGATCGCTGGTGGAATCCGGCGGTCGAGGACCAGGCCACCGACCGTGCCTACCGGATCGGGCAGCACCAGCAGGTCACCGTGCACCGCTTCATCTGCGTCGGAACCATCGAGGAACGCATCGACGACATGATCACCCGCAAACGCGAACTGTCCCGGCTGACGGTCGCGGCCGGCGAGAACTGGGTCGCCGACCTCGACGACACGCAGTTGCATGAACTCCTGGCCCTGCGCGACGAGGCGGTCAGCGAATGAGTCGCGGCACGGTGCCGGTACGCGGGTATGCCCTGACCCGATGGGGCCGGGCCTTCGTCGACGTCGTCGAGGGCCGGACCGATGGCAACTCCCCGACCGTCGCCGACAGCCGTCATATCACCAAGGCGCGCAGATATTTTCGCGATCGCCACGTCCGGCGGCTGAGCCTGGGGCCAGGCCGGGTGTCGGCGTCGGTGGACGGCAGCCAGCTCGATCCGTTCGACGTCATCCTGACGATGCGCGTCGTGGACGCAGGCACGGTCACCCAGTTGCTGCGTGCGCAGGGGGCGGTCGACGATCTGATGTCGCTGACTCGTGGCGAACAGCCGGCGACGCTCGGCTCGCTCATCCTGCCGACCGAGACCGCCGACATCGCCTCGGACTGCACCTGCCCCGACGGCGCGGTGCGCTGCATTCACGCACTCGCCGTCGCCTACGAGGTGGCGGCCGAGATCGACCGTTCCCCGTTGACGTTGCTGAGCGTGATGGGCACCGACCTGAAGTCGCTACTCGACGCAGCCGGCGACCGCACCCCGCGCCCCACCACCGAAGCAGACGCCGACGACGGCCAGACCCCGGTCACCGACGACTTCTTCGGCGGCGCAATGATTCTGCCGCCACTGCCGACGCCGAGCCGGATGAATCCGCTCACCGACCTGGACGGCACCGCTCTGCGCGCAGCGCTGCGCGCCACCGGTGTCACCCCGGCAGATATGGCCGAGACCATCGACGAACTCGGCGACCTGTACGACCGGCTCGTCGAGGTGCCGACAGATGTGTAGCCTCTGGCCGCGGAATCCGCGGCCAGAGGCTACACATCGGTGAGCCTGGTGGGGTGGCTAGAAGTCCCAGTCCTCGTCTTCGGTGTTGACGGCCTTGCCGATGACGTAGGAGCTGCCCGAGCCGGAGAAGAAGTCGTGGTTCTCGTCGGCGTTCGGCGACAGCGCCGACAGGATAGCCGGGTTCACGTCGGTCTCGTCCTTGGGGAACATCGCTTCGTAGCCGAGGTTCATCAGCGCCTTGTTGGCGTTGTACCGCAGGAACTTCTTGACGTCCTCGGTGAGGCCGACCTCGTCGTAGAGCGCCTCGGTGTAGTCGGACTCGTTGTCGTAGAGCTCGAAGAGTAGCTCGAAGGTGTAGTCCTTGAGCTCCTGACGACGTTCCGGCGACTCCACCTCGAGTCCACGCTGATACTTGTAGCCGATGTAATAGCCGTGCACAGCCTCGTCACGGATGATCAGCCGGATGAGGTCGGCGGTGTTGGTGAGCTTGGCACGCGAAGACCAGTACATCGGCAGGTAGAAGCCGGAGTAGAACAGGAACGACTCCAGCAGGGTGGACGCGACCTTACGCTTGAGCGGGTCGTCGCCACGGTAGTAGTCCATGACGATCTGCGCCTTGCGCTGCAGCTGTTCGTTCTCCTCCGACCAGCGGAAGGCCTCGTCGATCTCCTTCGTCGAGCAGAGGGTGGAGAAGATCGAACTGTAGCTCTTGGCGTGCACCGACTCCATGAATGCGATGTTGGTGAGCACCGCCTCCTCATGCGGGGTGGTCGCATCCGGGATCAACGAGACCGCACCGACGGTGCCCTGGATGGTGTCCAGCAGCGTCAGGCCGGTGAAGACCCGCATGGTCAGTTGCTTCTCGTATTCGGTGAGGGTGTGCCACGACGGGATGTCGTTGGACACCGGCACCTTCTCGGGCAGCCAGAAGTTGCCGGTGAGGCGATCCCACACCTCGGCGTCCTTCTCATCCGGCACACGGTTCCAGTTGATCGCCGAAACCCGGCTCACCAGCTTGATGGGTGCGCCGTCGGCGGGGCTGTGGCTTTCGGTGGAGGTCATCGGTTATTCCTCGTCTCACAGGTCATTCGAAGTCCGGAAGTCGTGGTGGCGCACAGGCTCACAGCATGCACGACACGCAGCCCTCCACCTCGGTCCCTTCCAGGGCCATCTGGCGCAGGCGGATGTAGTACAGCGTCTTGATGCCCTTGCGCCAGGCGTAGATCTGCGCCTTGTTGACGTCGCGGGTGGTGGCGGTGTCCTTGAAGAACAGCGTCAGACTCAGACCCTGGTCGACGTGCTGGGTGGCAGCCGCGTAGGTGTCGATGATCTTCTCGTAACCGATCTCGTACGCGTCCTGGTAGTACTCCAGGTTGTCGTTGTCCATGTAGGGCGCCGGATAGTAGACGCGGCCGATCTTGCCTTCCTTGCGGATCTCGACCTTCGCGGCGACCGGGTGGATCGAACTCGTCGAGTGGTTGATGTAGGAGATCGACCCGGTCGGCGGCACCGCCTGCAGGTTCTGGTTGTAGATGCCGTCGCGGGCGACGGCGGCCTTCAGTTCCCGCCAGTCGTCCTGGGTCGGGATGTGGATCCCGGCCTGGCCGAACAGATCTCGCACCTTGTCGGTCGCCGGCTCCCACACCTGGTCGGTGTACTTGTCGAAGAACTCACCGCTGGCGTACTTCGACTTCTCGAAGCCTGCGAAGGAGGCACCACGCTCGGCGGCGACCCGGTTGGAGGCGCGGATCGTGTGGTAGAGCACCGTATAGAAGTAGATGTTGGTGAAGTCGATACCCTCGTCGCTGCCGTAGAAGATCCGCTCGCGCGCGAGGTAGCCGTGCAGGTTCATCTGGCCGAGGCCGATGGCGTGTCCCTCGTCGTTGGCCCGTTTGATCGACGGCACCGAATCGATCGCGGTCTGATCGGCGACGGCGGTCAGACCGCGGATCGCCGTCTCGATGGTCTGACCGATATCCGGTGAGTCCATCGTCTTGGCGATGTTGAGCGAGCCGAGGTTGCATGAGATGTCCTTGCCCACATGGGAATAGGACAGGTCGTCGTTGAACGTCGACGGGGTGGAGACCTGCAGGATCTCCGAGCAGAGGTTGGAGTGGGTGATCTTGCCGTCGATCGGGTTGGCCCGATTCACCGTGTCCTCGAACATGATGTAGGGGTAGCCCGACTCGAACTGCAGCTCGGCGAGGGTCTGGAAGAATTCGCGGGCCTTGATCTTGGTCTTACGGATCCGCCGGTCCTCGACCATCTCGTGATACGTGTCGGTCACGTTGATGTCGGCGAACGGCTTGCCGTAGACGCGTTCCACGTCATACGGGCTGAACAGGTACATGTCGTCGTTGTTCTTGGCCAGTTGGAAGGTGATGTCGGGAATCACCACGCCGAGCGACAAGGTCTTGATGCGAATCTTCTCGTCCGCGTTCTCCCGCTTGGTGTCCAGGAAGCGGTAGATGTCGGGATGGTGGGCGTGCAGGTACACCGCGCCCGCACCCTGCCGGGCACCGAGCTGATTGGCGTAGGAGAAGGAGTCCTCGAGGAGCTTCATGATCGGGATGACACCCGAGCTCTGGTTCTCGATCTTCTTGATCGGGGCACCGTGTTCACGGACATTGCTCAGCAGCAGCGCAACACCGCCACCACGCTTGGACAGTTGGAGCGCCGAGTTGATCGACCGGCCGATCGACTCCATGTTGTCCTCGATGCGGAGCAGGAAGCACGACACCGGCTCACCGCGCTGCTTCTTACCCGAGTTGAGGAACGTCGGGGTCGCCGGCTGGAACCGGCCTTCGATGATCTCGTCGACCAGGTTGCGGGCCAGCGCGGTGTCGCCGTCGGCGAGCGTCAGCGCAACCATGCACACCCGGTCCTCGAAACGCTCGAGGTAGCGTTTCCCGTCGAAGGTCTTCAGCGTGTAGCTGGTGTAGTACTTGAACGCCCCGAGGAACGTCGGGAACCGGAACTTCTTGCCGTAGGCATGCCCGAACAGGAGTTTCACGAACTCACGGTCGTATTTGGCGAGCACCTCGGGCTCGTAGTAGTTCTCCTCGACGAGATAGTCGAGCTTCTCGTCGAGGTCGTGGAAGAACACCGTGTTCTGGTTGACGTGCTGCAGGAAGTACTGCCGCGCGGCCTCCCGGTCCTTGTCGAACTGGATCCGCCCATCTCGGTCGTACAGGTTGAGCATCGCATTGAGTGCGTGGAAGTCGAGGTCGCCGGGCTCATGGCCGGACGGCCCCGCATGCACCCCCGACTGACTGGCCGAGGCGGTACGCGAGGTGGCGACGGCGCCGGAACTGGATGCTTGGGCGACGGTAGGCGACACGAAGAGACTCCCTGGGCAGATGGGTGATGAAACTGAGGGTAGGACGGGGGTACGACAATCGGCTGTTGGAACAAACGGGGGATATGGACGATCAGGCCGGCGCGCCGTGCAACCGCAGCATCGCCGGATCGGCGAATTCGGGCCGGGCGGCGAAGTCGGTGAGTCCGGCCCGGACACGCTCGACGTCGTCGGTCGTCCCCATGAGCTCGAACCGGTAGAGGTAGGGCACCTCGCACTTATGCGAGATGATGTCGCCTGCGTGGCAGAACTCGGCACCGAAATTCGTGTTGCCCGCGGCGATCACCCCGCGGATCAACGTTCGGTTGTGTTCGTTGTTCAGGAACCGGATCACCTGCTTGGGCACGAATCCGCCGGGTTTGCCGGTGGCCTTGTGTCCGCCATAGGTCGGGCAGATGAGTACGTACGGCTCATCGACCGAGATAGCAGGATGGGAACCGTCGGTGTGTTCACGATCGGCCGACCGGTCGAGGATCGGAATCCGCACGGCGCGCATACCCAGCTTCTCGACGAAGCGGTGCGTGTTCTCCGACACCGACGAGAAGTAGACGATCAGTGGCTCAGTGACCGGCATGGTCGCCCTCGCCTCCTCAGGTCATCTCGGATGGTTCGCTATCGATCGGGTTTCCATTGGGCGGTATCTGAAACAACTCGGCCCGGTCGGGCGGATCCGGCTTCCCCTTCGGATCAGCCACGTACCGGGCCTTCGCGTAAGCGAGGTGTCAGGCCGCGCTGACCGCGAGCGCCTTGATGCGATCGGGGCGGAAGCCCGACCAGTGTTCGTCACCGACGACCACGACGGGCGCCTGCAGGTAGCCCAGCGCCATCACATAGTCACGCGCCTCGGGATCCTCACTGATGTCGACGACGTCATAGTCCAGCCCCTGCTTGTCGAGGGCCTTGTAGGTCGCATTGCACTGGACGCAAGCCGGCTTGGTGTAGACGGTGATGGCCATGTGGATGTCTCCTCAAGTAGTGGATTCGCCAGTGACGTGTGGTTTCCCAGAGTGAAGATAGTGATCTGAGTCACCGTCTTCGCAGTGGATTGAGAACCGGCCGCAAGGGCCACTCCCATCCGCCTGACTGGTATCCCAAACACTACACCTAGTGGCTGACAATTCTGCCAACCACAATCACTTGTGAATGACATTCATGAAAGTCGCAGGTCGGCGGGTATACACGATCGTGAAGTCGGGCGCGTCCGGCGTGTCGTCCACAACATTTTGTGCAGTACTCCACAGAAGACCCCCGGATCTCCACAGCAACCGGGGCAACCATCCACAGGTGACCCACAATCCGGCCGTTCCTCACCTGGTCACAAATTGGTAACAGTCTGTTTCCCGGCCCTACACCGCGCCCCGACGGATCGCGCCCCACCACGAGACAGCGCCGCCGGGGACTCCCGTGAGGGACGTCCCCGGCGACGCCGAAGAATCAGTGCCCGGCTTTCAGCGGCCGGCAGGCAGCCGTCAGACCGAGACGGCCACCTCGGTCGCGAGACGTGCCACGGCGGCGACGAGCGGCTCGACGATGGCGGCGTCGGCAAGTCCGTTCTCGCCCAGTGCCGAGGTCTGCAGGCCGAAGTCGACCTCCTCGATCACCCGTCCCCCGGCGATGCCGACAGACTTACGGGTGTCCTCCCGCGACCAGGTGCCCGCGTAGCGGCCCAGCGCCGCGCCGATGACGCCGACCGGCTTGCCCTGCAGCGCACCATTCCCATACGGCCGGGACAGCCAGTCGATGGCGTTCTTGAGCGCCGCCGGGATCGTGCCGTTGTACTCCGGGGTGACGACCAGGACTCCGTCGGCGCTACCCACAACGCCGCGCAGCCGTGCCACACCGGCATCGAGATCGACGTCGGGGGCGCTGCCCGGATCCAGGTCCTCACTGTAGAAGGGCAGGTCACCGAGATAGTCGACGACGGTGACATGCACACCCGCCGGTGCGCGATCCGCGGCCAGCTGGGCGAGCTGCCGATTGATCGACGCCTCCCGCAGGCTCCCCACCAGTGCGACCAACTCGACCACGCGTTCTGACATCTCGTTCCTCTCGTTTGGGTACAGTCCGTTTCAACCGGACCCGAGTCCGAATAATTTCGTCCGGCGTCAAACGTTAGGCTCGTCACTGTGTCGAACAGCCCCGACCACTCCCCCGTCCCGCTGCGCCTGTCCGGCGCGGAGACCGAGCGTGCCGACGCCGCCCGCAATCGGCGATTGCTGCTCGCCGCCGCGAAGAACCTCATCGACAACCACGGCGCCGCGGCGGTCACCATGGATGCGGTCGCGCGTGAAGCCGGTGTTGGCAAAGGTACTGTGTTTCGGCGCTTCGGTAGCCGCACCGGGCTGATGTACGCGCTGCTGGACCATTCGGAATCGGAGATGCAGCAGGCTTATCTGTCGGGCCCGGCGCCGCTCGGTCCCGGCGCACCGGCGTTCGAGCGACTACTCGCCTACGGCCGAGCCCGTTTGAAGATGACCGCCGCCCACCTCGACATCCTCCTCGAGGCCGGCGGTGGCGGCGACGATTTCATGAGCCACCCGGTGGGCCGGGCATCGTCGCTGCATGTGCAGATCTTGTTGCGCGAGTTGGGTTTCGGGCCTCACCTCCAAGTGGCCACGATCGCGGTACAGACACCACTGCTGTCGGCGTCCGCCGTCAAACACCTCATCGACGTCGAAGGGTTGGACATCGCCACGATCATCGAGCAGTGGGAGACGATGGTCACCGCGCTGGTCGCCGGGCGCGGCGAATTCTGATCTCGACCCTCCGCCGGTCTTGGCGCCGCCAGGGTTTCACTCGCCGCGCGCACAACTGCGCATCGTCCTAACCTGAAGCCGAGCACACGGACACGTCCGTGTGACCGCTCATGGGAAGGATCCAACGTGAAGGCTGTGATCATCGGGGCCGGGATGGGTGGCCTGAGCGCGGCCATCGCGCTCAAACAACTCGGTATCGACGTCACGGTCTATGAACAGGTCACCGAGAACAAGCCGGTCGGCGCGGCGATCTCGGTCTGGTCCAACGGCGTCAAATGCCTCAATCACCTCGGCCTCGCCGAGGAAACCGCGGCCCTCGGCGGCATCGTCGACTCGATGAGTTACCTCGATGGCTTCACCGGCGACACCATGTGCCGATTCAGTATGGCGCCCCTCATCGACGAGGTCGGCCAGCGCCCCTACCCGGTAGCCCGCGCCGAACTACAGCTGATGCTGATGGAGGCGTACGGGTACGCCGACATCAACTTCGGCAAGAAGATGATCTCGGTCACCGACGGCCCCGACGCGGCAACCGTCGAGTTCGCCGACGGCACGATCGATTCCGCCGACGTGGTGATCGCCGCCGACGGCGCGAAATCGCGAACGCGCGACTATGTGCTCGGCACCCCGGCGCAGCGCCGCTACGCCGGCTACGTCAATTTCAACGGCCTCGTCGCCGCCGACGACGAGATCGGACCGGCCACCGAATGGACCACCTACGTCGGTGACGGTCGGCGGGTGTCGGTGATGCCGGTCGCCGGGGACCGCTTCTACTTCTTCTTCGACGTACCGATGCCTGCGGACGCGCCGTACGAACGCGGCAGCGCGCGTGAGGTTCTCACCGCCGAATTCGCCGACTGGGCACCGGGGGTACACAAACTGATCGCGGCACTCGATCCGGCCGCCACCAACCGGGTGGAGATCTTCGATCTCGATCCCTTCCACACGTGGGTCGCCGGGCGCGTGGCGCTCCTTGGCGACGCCGCACACAACACCACCCCCGATATCGGCCAGGGCGGCTGTTCGGCGATGGAAGATGCGGTGGCACTCCAATTCTCGTTCCGCGACCACCCAGACAACGTGTCGGCGGCGCTGGCCGCCTATCAATCCTCGCGAACGGAGCGCGCCGCCGAACTCGTATTGCGTGCCCGCAAACGCTGCGACGTCACCCATGCCAAGGATCCGGCGAAGACCGCGGCCTGGTACGACGAACTGCGCCACGAGGACGGCACCAACATCATCGCCGGCATCGTCGGCAACATCGTCGGTGGGCCGCTCACCTGAGCCGATCGTCGGCGCACCTCATCGGCCGGACGGGTCGGCGACGACGCCGGCCGACGGATTCGGTGCGAGTCCGTCGTGGGAGACGAGGGCCGCCGGTCGCGACAGGGTGGGGCCGGCTGCCAGCAGACCGATGATCGACCATGGCGCGGCACGCGGACTGTCTCCCAGACCCAGGACCGTACCGGTGCCGATATCCGGCACACCGAAACGCACCCCCGAATCGCTCACGTAGAACAGGGATTCGGCCCGGCGGCTGTCGCTCTCGTCGCCGGTTGCCTGAACGTATTCACCCGACCCGGGGCGCAGGTAGACCCGGTCGACGCCAGGCCCGGCACCGTCGGTCGAGGTCATGTGCACCGGCCGGGCATCGGCCGGAAGCGGTAGTGACCGCCCGGCGAGCAAGGTGGTCACCGCCGCCGGACGCGACCCACGCGTCCACGATCGGCACAGGACCGGTGCGGTGCCGGTGTCGAGCAGGCGGGGCCGCCGGACCGGGAACGCGCCGACCGGAAGGCTCGCGGCGACCGGCATCGCGGCAACCTGCCCGGGCGACAGGGTGATCACCGGGATGGTGCCGCCACGGTCGGCGAGCCGCAGGATCTCCGCCGTGAGCGCACCGATCGGCTGGACGCCGTCTGCGAGCACCACGTGATAGTGGCTCTCGTCGTGCAGGCCGGTGGTCTTGACCACCGATCCGATTCGCACGCCCGGTAGACCGGCCGCCGGGAGACCGGCGTCGCGGATCACCGGGACACGCAGATCGTCTACCCGCGGAAAGGAATTGAGCAGAGCCGTGCTGATCTGACGCGGTCGTACGCCTTCGGCACCCAGCGCGCGAAGCACCGGGACGTCGTCGGTGTCGATCTGGGCGCGTACCGGCGTCGGCGATCCGGCACCCTCGACGTGGTAGACGAGGAACGTCAGGCCACCACTGGTCACCAGGGCGGCGTCGGTGGATGCGGCGGTACCGATCCGGTCGTCGAGTCGCGGATGATCACCGATCACCGACAGTTCGATCGACTCCACCGGGGTGCCGGGAGTCGTCGACGACGAATCACAGACCGTCCAGCTCGACTCATGTCCCTGCGCCGACGAGTGCAGCGCGCCGGGGGCACCGGGGATGCCGAGCAGCGGGCCGCGGGGAAATCCGTCGAGCTTCTTGTCCGCGACCGACTTCGGCGAATCCGCGCTGCCCACGATCAGTCGGGCCGATGCCAGGTTGAGCACCGGATGCAGCGTGCCGTCGACCAGGACATAGGTGCCGCCGCCATCCTTGCTGATCACGATCTTCTCGTCGCCCACCGCACCCTGCGGCCGGACCACACCCCAGATACCGCACCCGGCGAGCAGGAGCAGCCCGAGGACCAGACCTACCGTCAACGCCTGCAACTGCGTGCGCATCGGGTCGTGCAGCATCCGGACGTCTCGCCGCACCAGGGCATGTTCGAGTCGTTTGAGCAGAAACCGATAGCCGTTGACTTGCGCCTTCGTCGTGAGCTGACGCGCCATCGTCCCGTCTCCCCCATCTCCGCGATCCCCACCCGCGGCCCCGACGCCTGCGAGGTTGTGATGAACTTCGACCGCCCTCGCTCTCGCGGTAGTAGCCTAACCGACTATCGGCCGGGTGCCGGACGGTTTTCCACCGCCCACAAGGACATTCGCGCCGCCAGGTACAGAAGTTCGGCGATACGCGAAACGTCGGGACGTCGTCGGCCCGGTACTCGTTTCCGATCGTGATCATCGTTGTCGATGTTTGATCTGGGGGGCTGCGGATGACTGTGTCACGGATTCGGCCGGGGACCGTGGCGACCACCGTCGACGCAGGCGTGACCATCGTGGCGCAGGTGATCCTCGCAGCCGGGGCGATCGGCTGGCTGATCGTCGGGAACCTGTGGGGCATGACTCTGTTCGGGCTGTCGATGGTCGCCGCCTGCACCCTCGTTCCGGTCGGCGACACCGGATCGGCCGCTCGCCGCATCCGGCAGCGGATCTCCTTCTGGCTCAACCGGCGCCGCCGCGGTGCCGACCGTCTCCCGGCCCCCTTCGACATCCCCACCGGCGACGATCGATCCGCCACCGGAGCCCGCGCAGTGTCCACCATCGGAACCCGCTGGACCGGCCGAACCCTGATCACCATGCTGCGCATAGCCCCGCCCGCCACGATCCTCACCACGCTGGGACCCGGCCACACCGCCGTCGCCGATGACACCGGACAGACGATCCCACTCGACGTGCTGGCCGACTGCATCAATCCTTACGACATCCGGCTGTCGTCGATCGAGGTGGTATCGCACGGTCGCCGTATCGGCGGAATCGGTCGAGCCGCCGACGTCTACGCCCGAACCGTCGGACCGTTGCCTGCCACCGCGCGACGGTCGGTCCTCATCGTGCTGCGCCTGGATCCACTCGACTGCCCGGATGCGGTGGCCCGCCGCGGCGGCGGCGGCACCGGGGCATTGCGTACCGCCACCATCGCCACGCGCCGCGTAGCCAAACGACTGACCGAAGCCGGCCTCCACGTGCGGCCCCTGACCGCGGCGCAGATCACCGCGGTGACCGCCGAACTACTCGACGGCACCGACCTCGACACCGTCACCGAGAGCTGGACGTCGTTGCGGGGCAGCGCAACCGGCGGAGGTCCGGCCACACATCTCACGACCGGATCGGTGGAACCGGCACAGCTGGTGGCGGCGCTGTCGGCACCGTGGCCCGCCGGACCGATATCGGTGACGACGGTCCTCGCAATGCGTCACGACAGCCGCGGCGGCCTCGAATTGCGCGGCGTGATCCGCACCGCCACACCGGCGCAGACGAGTACCACGCCGATCGGTCTACCCGCAGGCGTCCGCCGCCTCGACGGTCATCAATTCGACGCGCTGGTCGCCGGATTGCCGATCGAGACAACCGCACCGATCGAGCGCATGGTCGCACCGGTCACCGGGGCACGGGCAAGCCAGATCACCCGGGAACTGCGTCTACCCGCGGCCGGTTGCGGTCAGTTGGTGGGTGCCGATCGTGCCGGGCAGGGCATCGCCATCCGGCTGATCGGTGCCGATATCGCCCATGTGGTCCTCGCCGCCGAATTCGCGCTGACCGCACAGGTGGTGTTGCGGGCGGTCGCCATCGGTGCCCACGTCGTCGTCCACAGCCGCCGACCGCAGGACTGGGCACCGGTGATCGCCACGGTGGCCGACCTGGGAGCACTGTCGCTGTCGACCGATCGCATACCTGGCCGAGGTGCACTGCGGGCCGTGGTGGCCGACGGCGTCGACATACCGGCACCCCCGCCCGGCACCACCCGGATCACAGTTCTGCCACCGGGGACGGCCGGGCGACCACCTACCGACGACATCGCCCCCGTGACTCACTCGGGCAGCATCTCGATCGCCGACGCCGACGTTGTCATCCGTCAGAATCCCCGTGCACCACAGGAGATCTCGATTGCGACCCGGACATTACGACAGACTGTCACCATGGTGGCCACCCCAGCCGAGTGGACGATGATCGGCGGCCACCGGACGCAGTCCGATCGGGCCGGGGTCACCGCACCGATAGCGTTGGGTACCCACGCGTGGCCGGTGGGGCCCACCATCCCCTTCCGGATCGCGGCCGACACCCGCAGGTGAGCCGGTTCGGCGGAGCGACGGAACCAACCTCGTGTCAACCGGGAGTGGGCAGGCCGGCAACCGGTACCAGAGCCCGGAAGAACACCGCACGCGTGGACGCCGCACGGATGACGACATCGGGGTCCTCGTCGGCGATCCACGCCGCCTGACCGGCCGTGACGGTCATCGGCTCGCCGACCGGCGGCCGAACCTCGATGGTGCCGCTCAGCACGGACAGGATCTGTGGGCCGGGGATGTCGAAGCTGATCGAGGATGATCCGGTCAGCCCGGTCCCGTCCAATTCCACACGAGAGAGCCGGAATTCAGGTGCGGGCGTGAGATAGATGCGTTCCGCGCCCAGGGTGCGTACCGGCGGCGTCAGATCGGCGGTACGCACCGGGCTGAAATCGAGCACCCGCAGCAGTTCCGGGACGTCGATGTGTTTGGGTGTCAGCCCACCGCGCAGCACGTTGTCGGAGTTCGCCATGATCTCGATTCCGGTGCCGCTCAGGTAGGCGTGCAGATTCCCGGCGGGCAGGTACAACCCTTGACCGGGTTCCAGCCGTACCCGGTTGAGCAGCAGGGACGCCAGCACGCCCGGGTCGAGCGGATAGGCTTCACCGAGTTCGAGGACGGTGCGCAGCTCCGGACCGAAGTCGGTGTCGCCGGCCGCCAGCCGGGCCACCGCGCCCGCCAGCACCTCGGGAATGAGCAGTTTGATACTCGACTCCGGCAGCGTCAGCCAGGTCGTGAACAGCGCCCGCAAGCCGCTCGAATCAGGCTGGCCCGCAAGCATACCCAGATAGGGGTCGAGTGCACTCACCTGCAGATGGCGCAGCAGTTCGACGGTCCGCTCCGGGGTGGCGAAGCCGGCCAGTGCGTCGAACTCGGTGATGGCGACGATGAGTTCCGGCTTGTGCCAAGGATCGCGGTAGTTGCGGTCGCGCGCGTCGAGCGCCAGACCCAGCGCGTTCTCGCGTTCGAATCCTTCCCGCGCCTGCTCGGCGGAGGGATGGGCCTGCAGCGACAGCGATTCCTCGGCTGCCAGCACCTTCACCAGGAACGGCAGCCGGTCACCGAAGGCGGCGACACTCGACGATCCCAGTGCAGCAACGGGATCGGCTTCGATGGCGGCGAGCAGGTTGGTCTCGGGTATGCCGTCGGCACCGAGACACCTGGCCGGACCCGCCGGGTGCGAACCGAACCACAGCTCCGCCTCCGGATGCGCCGAGGGCACCGAGCGCCCCTGCATACTCGCAATGGCAGTTCTCGATCCCCAGGCGTACGGACGGATGACACCTTCCAGGGCTTTCATCGCACCGTGTTCCCCACCAGGCGGAGGTAGACCGCCGCCAGTTCCATTCGCAGTACCAATATCAGGAAGGACATCAGATTCACCGGACTGTCCGCGACGACGTCCTCACCGGGCGCGGGCGGTGAGGCCCACTCGGGCGCACCCGACTCCGATCGGCGTTCGCCGCTCTCGGTGTCGTCGCCGATCAGCAACTCGACATCGGCCAGCCCACCGACGCGCCTGCGGGTGAACCACTCGCGAGCCGCGGTCGTCGCCACCAGCACCCGGGTCGGCATTCCCGCGCGTGGACCATCGATCTCGGGGTCGTAGAAGATCGAGTCGACAGCACTCGCCGCACCGGAGTCGTTCCCGGACACCGCAACCGACGCGGCCGCATCACCAAGGTCGGCCGCCGCGCAAATCACCCCGGCGAGCGCCACGAAACTTGCCGCGGCATGGGTGGCGACCACGGTCGCCGCCGGGCTGTCGCCGGACCACACCACCGGCCGGCCCTGCACACGCAACGCGAGTGCCTTCGCCCGGTTGTGGAAACTCTGCCGCCCGGGATGGCCTGCGGACGCCTCGGCGTCCAGCGCGTCGGCCACCTCATCGAGCGGCGGCGCGGTAGGCATGAAACGCACCGCACGCAGTCCCGACAGCACCGCCAGAAAGGCCGCGGCGAACCCGACGAACCGCAGCCGCGGCTCGATGTCCAGCCGTGGGGACAGATCGATTCCATTGCCCCCCAAGGCATCACGGAGTGGACCGGCGATAGGTGCAACCACCACCACCTCAGCACGACGGCGCAGTCCGCGAGCGGCGGCATCGGCCAGCGCCATATCTCCCGCGTCGTCACCGGCGATCACCACCACATCGAGCGGGCCGATCCAGCCGGGCAGGGTCGGTGCGGTCACGATCGGGACGTCGATCCGCGCGGACACCGCGGCGACGATCAGTGTGGCCGCCCGAGCGGCGATACCCGCCCCGCCGTACACGATGACCACGCTGCGCGGACGCAGGTCGGCCAGCGGCTCCAACACTCCCTCACGCTCCGCCTCGGCGATGGCGCGCACCTGCGCGCCGGCCAGGGCCACCCCACGCAACAGACCGTCGACGTCGGCAGAGAACAACTCCTCGGCGTCGTCGAGATCAGGTGTACCGGTGCGCATGACACCAGCGTAGCCAGCCGGAGATGTCGGCGCGCACGGACCGGTGTCCGTATCGGGTATCAAGGTCCGCCGTGAGCGAACAGTCACTCAGTCGACAGGATCGGGAAGCACCCGCAGATGACCGCGACGACCCGGTCGCGGCTTGTGCACGGCACGCGCGGACATCCCGACCGACTCGTCGACCGGGCCGTTGGCGCGGTGCCGGCCGGGGCGCGCGTCGTCGTCGAGGCCGTCGAAGAGATCCGGAGCCGATGTCCGCGGACCCAGGCCGGCGCGGTCGTAACCTGCGCCACGGTCATATCCGGTGTGCTCGGCGAATGCGCCGCGGCCACCCGCGGCGACCCCGGCCTCGCGGACCGCCTCGGCGAGCGCGGTGAGTTCATGATCCTCGGCCAGAGGCGCGGAGAAACCGCGCTCGCTGCGCAGCATCTCCCAGCCGCGGGGCACCGTGATCCGACGTGCATGGTCGTCGCAGAGATCCCACGAATGCGGCTCGTCGGCGGTGGCCAGCGGGCCGATCACCGCGGTCGACTCCGCGTAGACAAAGGTCAACGTGGCCACCGCGGACCGGGCGCAGCCTGGCCTGCAGCACTGTCGGGGAAGCTTCACGTGTCGAGATTAGCCCCCTACGGCCGACAACACGATCTCGACACGCGGCCACCGCTTCGCGCGGCCACACGAGACAATGTCGCGCCGAACTCCTACACTCACGCCATGCGAATCGAGCCGTCCCGCCGACGTGTGGTCGGCGGGCACCGCGGTGGCCCACCCCGGCCGCCACGCCGACCAGCGCGTTTGCGCGATCGACGGGGCCGCGGCCTGCGTGCACCACTACTCCCGCCGTCGGTGCCTGCCTGGAACAGCCGATCCGACGAGTTCGACGCGGTGGCGCTGGAGGCCTTCGCCGAGATCGACGCGTCCTGGCACGATCAGATTTCCGAACTCGACATCGCGGTCGACGAGATTCCACGTCTACTACCGCGCGATCCAGAGACGGTGCAGTGGCCCGACGAGGTCACCGCGGATGGCGCGGTCCCGTTGGCACGACTGATCCCCGCAGGCATCGACGTACACGGACTCCCGACGAGGGCGCAGATCATCTTGTTCCGCCGCCCCTTGGAGAGCCGGGCGAAGAAGGGCACCGAGCTACTCGAATTGGTGCATGAGGTACTGGTCCAGCAGGTGGCCACTCATCTAGGCGTGGATGAGGACGTGATCGACCGCGGACCTGAGTGAAATCGGCCCGCGGTGATCGATCGACGCTGATCGACGTGTCGACTCAGATGATGCCGCGCTTGAGGCGACGACGCTCCCGTTCGGACAGTCCGCCCCAGATGCCGAAGCGTTCGTCGTTGTGCAGCGCGTATTCCAGGCACTCCGCCTTGACCTCACAGCCCGAGCAGATGCGCTTGGCCTCGCGGGTGGAGCCACCCTTCTCCGGGAAGAAGGCCTCGGGGTCGGTCTGCGCACACAGTGCGCGATCCTGCCACTCCTCCTCGACAGCGTCGAAGAGACCATCGAAGTCGTTGGACACCACCGAGAGATGACGGCGGTGATTGGGTTCGCACAGTTCTTCCGATGCCGGAGCGGACTCGACAGCAGTGCCGCCGATCATCGAAACATCCACGGGCCCAAGACTCTTGAAGAGATCGTCCGCCTCGGCGACGATGCTCGGGCGACCCGGTGACCCCTGCGGCCGAACAGGTTCAAGCGGATTGCCGATCGTGTTGTCGAAAGCCATCGTCGGCGCCTCCTAACTCGGGAAGTCGTAGTCTGTCTTGTCGTCTGCCGGCGTCGGCCGGGCCTCCCCGCTGTCGCGAGGCGCCCCATCCACGTCGGCTACATCTGCCACACCATTTTTCGATCTTCACCAAGTGCCCGAACGAACGACCGTACCCACGGTGCCCGTTCTCACCACCCGGATTCGAACACCTGATCGAAACCGTTGCCCTTCAGCGGTTCTCGATAGCAAACCCGGAATGACACTGTTGTGATTACACACGCCCAAGGCGGTTCGGGTCAAGCCGAGATAGAAAAAATCTCAATACCACCGTGAAGGTTCATCCTGTGGATTGACACGAACCGGCGTGCCCGGAGTGTGCTAAGTCACATGCGGGTCGACCAGTAGAGTGTTCGTGTGAAGGTGACCGTACTCGTCGGTGGCGTCGGTGGCGCCCGATTCCTCAGTGGCGTCCGCGAATTACTCGGCGCCACGCCGTTTCCCGCACACCAGGACGACCCGGGCACCGGCGGCGACCACGAGATCACCGCGATCGTCAACGTCGGCGACGACGCCTGGATGCACGGTGTACGGATCTGCCCGGACCTGGACACCTGCATGTACACCCTAGGTGGAGGTATTGACACCGAACGGGGATGGGGTCGGGTCGACGAGACCTGGCACGCCAAGGAGGAACTCGCCGCCTACGGTGCCGATCCCGATTGGTTCGGCCTCGGTGACCGAGATCTCGCCACCCATCTGATCCGCACCCAGATGCTCGACGCAGGCTACCGCCTCTCGGACGTGACCGCGGCGCTCTGCAAGCGCTGGCAGCCCGGTGTCCGCCTGCTGCCGGCCACCGACGATCGACACGAGACCCACGTGATCGTCGCCAAACCCGACGGCGAGGACGGCGAGCGCGTGGCAATTCACTTCCAGGAGTGGTGGGTTCGTCATCGGGCCCAGATCCCGACATTCGGTTTCGCCCAGGTCGGCTCCGACGACACCGTGGCCGCACCCGGCGTCGTCGACGCCATCACCGGTGCCGACGTCGTGCTGCTCGCCCCGAGTAATCCGGTGGTCAGCATCGGCGCGATCGTCAGCGTCCCGGGTATCCGGGCCGCCCTGCGTACCACGGCCGCGCCGGTCGTCGGGATCTCACCGGTCATCGACAATCGCCCGCTGCGTGGGATGGCCGACGAGTGTCTCTCCGTTCTCGGTGTCGAGACGTCGGCCGAGGCCATCGCCGAGCACTACGGCGCACGCAGCGGCAACGGCATCCTCGACGGATGGCTGATCGCGGACGGCGACAGTGCGAGCGTGGACTCCATCGCGATCGGATCGGCCCCGCTGCTGATGACCGATCCGGCCACCACCGCGGACATGGTCCGCGCGGCCTGCGCCCTCGTCGGTGTCGCCACCCCGGGCGGCGACGCGTGAACCTCTCGCCACGGGCCGATCACCGCGCACCCGGCAGCATCGAGATCCGACCGGTCACCGGACTTCCCGAGTTCGCCGACGGCACCGACGTCGCCGCCGAGATACTCAGCGCCGCACCATGGTTGACCGACGGCGACATCCTCGTCGTGACCAGCAAGATCATCTCCAAGACCGAGGGGCGGATGGTCGAGGCCCCCACCGACCCGGACGCCCGCGACGCCCTGCGCCGCCGGCTCGTCGACGAGGAATCGGTCCGCGTCCTCGCCCGCAAGAACCGCACCCTCATCACCGAGAACCGCATCGGTCTCGTGCAGGCGGCAGCCGGGGTCGACGGGTCCAACGTGCCCGCCGATCAGCTCGCCCTGCTGCCGGTCGACCCGGACGGCAGTGCTGCCCGCCTACGAACGGCGCTGCGCACGCAGGCCGGCCTCGACGTCGCGGTGGTCATCACCGACACGATGGGACGGGCGTGGCGCACCGGACAGACGGATGTGGCCATCGGCGCGGCCGGCCTGACGGTCACCCACCCCTACGCCGGCGGGAGCGACGAGCACGGAAATGAGTTGCTGGTCACCGACATCGCCATCGCGGACGAGGTGGCAGCGGCGGCCGACCTGGTCAAGGGCAAACTGGCGGGTGTGCCGGTGGCGGTGGTCCGCGGTCTCGACCCCGTCGACGACGGCACCACCGCGGCCAAGCTGATCCGGCCGGCCGAGGAGGATCTGTTCCGCCTCGGCACCGAGGAGGCCATCGCGCAGGGCCGGGCGGAGGCCGTGCTGGCGCGACGGTCGGTGCGCGAGTTCGCCGACACCCCGGTCGACCCGGACACCGTGCGCGCCGCGCTCGGACAGGCGCTGACCGCACCGGCCCCCCATCACACCCATCCGGTCCGGTTCGTCTGGGTGCGCTCGGCCGAGCGCCGGGCCGCGCTGCTCGACGCGATGACCGCGGCCTGGCGCCAGGACCTGGAGTCGGACGCCAAGACACCCGACTCGATCGAACGTCGGCTACGCCGCGGTCAAATCCTTTACGACGCACCCGAACTCATCATCCCGTTCCTGGTCCCCGACGGCGCACACGACTACCCAGACGAGCGTCGCAACGCCGCCGAGCACACCATGTTCACCGTCGCCGGGGGTGGCGCGGTGGCAACTCTGCTCATCGCCCTGGCCGCGCACGACCTCGGTAGCTGCTGGGTCGGCTCGACCATCTTCGCCGCCGACACCGTGCGCGCCGCCCTCGACCTCGGCGACGATTGGGAGCCACTGGGCGCTGTCGCCGTCGGGTATCCGGCGGCCGCGCAGGCACCGCGTGCGGCCGCCCCGACCGGTGACTGGGTGATCGAACTGTGAGCCGCGAATCCCTGCACGCCTCGGCGACCGAACTGCTGACCGGCTGGCGAGCGCCTGACCAGGACCAGGACGCGCTGCGGCACGCCTATCTGGCGTTCCTGGCCGCCACCGACGACGCCTGCCTACGCGCCTGTGCGGCCGGACATCTGACGGCCTCGGCGATCGTCTTCGACACCGCACGCACCCATGTGCTGCTGACACTGCACCCGCGGGTCGGTGCATGGATTCAGCTGGGCGGGCACTGCGAACCCGAGGACGCCACCCTGCGCGACGCAGCACTGCGCGAGGCGCGCGAGGAATCGGGCATCCCCGACCTCGTACTCGTCGGCCCCATCGCCCAGCTGCACACCCATCCGATCACCTGCTCACTGGGAGTGCCGACCCGCCACCTCGACGTGCGATTCGTCGCGGTGGCTCCCGCCACCGCCGACGGTTCGCTACCCGCGATCGTGTGCAGCGACGAATCGGTCGACCTGCGCTGGTGGCCGGTCGACGATCTGCCCGCCGACACCCGCGACAGCGACGTCGCACGGCTGATCGAGCTCGGGCGTACCGCCTCGGCTCGAACGTAGGGACGACCGGCCACGCCGGGCGCTAGACGCGAATCCCCTTGCCGACCGTCACCACACCACCGGCGGACACCGAATAGCGTTCCCGGTCGTGGTCGAGATCCACACCGAGGTGCTCGCCCTCCCCCACCACCACGTTCTTGTCCAGGATGGCGTGCCGGACCACCGCACCCTTGCAGATGCGGACACCCGGCATCAGCACCGTACCCTCGACGATCGCGCCGTCCTCGACGACGACATTCGACGACAACACCGAATCCCGCACGGTCGCAGCCGAAATGATGCAGCCGGCACCGACAACCGAATCCTGTGCCATCCCGCCCTGCACGAATTTGGCCGGCGGCAGATTGTGGGTCTCACCGCGGATCGGCCAACGCCGGTTGTACAGGTTGAAGATCGGATGCACCGACACCAGGTCCATGTGGGCGTCGTAGAAGGCGTCCAGTGTGCCGACGTCGCGCCAGTACCCACGATCGCGTTCGGTGGCCCCGGGTACCTCGTTGTTCTTGAAGTCGTAGACGTAGGCGGCGTTGCGTTCGACGAAGGCGGGGATGATGTCGCCGCCCATGTCGTGATCGGAGTCGGAGTCGGCGGCATCGGCGCGAATCGCCTCCACGAGTGCCTCGGTGGTGAACACGTAGTTACCCATCGAGGCGAAGGTGACGTCAGGATCGTCGGGGGTGCCCGGCGGATCGCTCGGCTTCTCCAGGAAGCGCGTGATCCGGCCCGACTCGTCGGAGTCGATGCAGCCGAACGCGGTCGCCTCCGACCGCGGCACCCGGATACCGGCGACCGTGACGTCGGCACCGGATTCGATATGCGCCTCCACCATCTGCGAGGGATCCATCCGGTACACGTGGTCGGCGCCGAAAACGACGATGTACTCCGGCTGTTCGTCGGTGATGAGGTTCATCGACTGGAAGATCGCGTCGGCGCTGCCGGTGTACCAACGCGGCCCCAGGCGCTGCTGCGCGGGGACCGGCGTGATGTACTCGCCGTGAAACCCAGATGTCCACCAGGTCTGCGAGATATGACGGTCGAGTGAATGCGACTTGTACTGTGTCAGCACGCAAATGCGTTCGTAGCCGGCATTGACCAGGTTCGACAGCACGAAGTCGATGAGACGGTACGCACCACCGAACGGCACCGCGGGTTTCGCACGATCCATCGTCAACGGGTACAGGCGTTTACCTTCTCCGCCGGCGAGGACGATACCGAGGACGTGCGGCTGGGATCTCACCCTGTCAACTTAACCGCCATCGCACGCGGGGGCCAGACGAAACCGCCCGCTGCGACAGCTCGGCACGCCGAGCGCTCATCGGATGCGCCCGGCGCCGGTTGGCACTAGCGTTTCCCCCATGAGGGTGGCGATGATGACCCGGGAGTACCCACCCGAGGTGTACGGCGGTGCCGGCGTACACGTGACCGAGCTGGTCCGTCACCTGTCCACCCTCGCAACCGTCGACGTGCACTGCATGGGCGCCGCCCGGGACACCGCACAGGTCTACGGCCCCGACCCGGCGCTGGCGGGCGCAAATGCCGCGATCACCACGCTGTCGGCCGATCTGCGGATGACCGTCGGCGCCGCCGCCGACATCGTGCACTCACACACCTGGTACACCGGGCTGGCCGGCCACCTCGCCGCCGCCCTTTACGGGATTCCGCACGTACTGACCGCCCATTCGCTGGAACCGATGCGCCCATGGAAAGCCGAACAACTCGGCGGTGGTTACCGGGTGTCGAGTTGGGCCGAACGCAACGCGGTCGAATATGCGGACGCCGTGATCGCGGTGAGTTCGGGGATGCGCACCGATGTCTGCGACACCTACCCGCGACTGGACCCCGACCGCGTCCACGTCGTACGCAACGGAATCGACACCACGGCATGGTTTCCGGTGGACGATCCGTGGGGGCCCGAGTCGGCACTGGTGCGGCTGGGCGTCGACCCCGACCGGCCGATCGTGGCCTTCGTCGGTCGCATCACCCGACAAAAGGGGGTGGCCCACCTGGTGGCCGCCGCGCACCGCTTCGACCCCGACATCCAGCTGCTGCTGTGTGCCGGCGCCCCCGACACCCCCGAGATCGGCGCCGAGATCGAAGTCGCGGTCGCCGAACTGTCCGCGACGAGATCCGGGGTGTACTGGGTACGCGAGATGCTGCCCCTGCCGCGCATCCGCGAGATCCTGACCGCGGCATCCGTTTTCGTCTGCCCTTCGGTGTACGAACCGCTGGGGATCGTCAACCTGGAGGCGATGGCCTGTGCCACCGCGGTCGTCGCCTCCGAGGTCGGCGGCATCCCGGAGGTGGTGCGTGAGGGTGTCACCGGCCGCCTGGTCCGCTACGACCCGGCCGACCCGCGCACCTTCGAGATGGCCTTCGCCGACACCGTCAACGCCGTCGTCGCCGACCCGCAGACGGCCCGCACGATGGGCGCGGCCGGGCGCGAACGCGCACGTTCAGAGTTCTCCTGGGATGCCATCGCCGCTCAAACCCTGCAGGTCTATCGCGGCGTGCTGCACTGACGATTCGCCGCGAACACCGCCGAGGTTCCAGCGATCAGCGGCGTGGCCGGCACACCGTCAGTGTCACCGACACCGTGACGTCGATCGTGCTGTCACCGACGAGCGACCGTGCGGTGTCCGCGATCTCGTCGGCCGCCAGGTGGAAGGCCGATGGACCCATGCCTGCCAGGTCAGCGACCGTCCGGGCATCGAGTGCGCGCCGATAGGTGAGCGCATACTCGTCGACGATGTCGAAGTGCTCCCCCACCGAGTCGTGCACCCGTGCCGATTTCGCATCGCCGACGGCGAGCATGCCCATCGCGGAGACGATCTCGCCCAGATGGTCGGCGCGCGGATGGACCACGAACAGCGCTCCGTCGGCGGCGAGCACCCGGGCGAAGTCGGCGACGTTGCGGGGCGCGAATACCGACAACACCACGGTGGCACTGTGGTCGGCGACCGGCAGGCCCTGCCAGACATCACCGATCACCGCGGAGATCGAGGGCCGGCCGCGCAGCATCGCGCGCGCACCGGCTTTGGACAGATCGATACCGAGTGGGCGCGGTTGGCGCGTCGGGTCGGCGGCCGTCGCCGCTTGCGTGACCGCCCGGAGATAGTGTCCGGCACCGGCACCGGCGTCCACCAGCACTGGATGCCCACTCGCAGCCGCGGTGATCACCGGTGTGGTCCGGTCGGTCAAGGTGTTGATCAGCGGGGCGAAGACCTCGGCGCCGTGTACGCGGTCCCGCGCGTCGATCATCGCAGCGGTATCGGCCCGCAGCGTCCCCGACGCACCATGGAGCAACGACACATACCCCTGCCGGGCCAGGTCGAAACTATGCCGCTGCGGACAACGCAATACGCCGCCGACCAGTGTGAATGTGGCCATACACACTGGACAGCGGAGTACGTCGAGAATCGCGCGGACAGCCGCCGTCCGACCCGGAGCCGGGTCGGTCGACGCTTGGTCGTCTCCGGTCAGCCGGTGACTCCGCGCAGTTCCTCGCCGAGGGCCGCAGCCTCATCGGCGGTCAACTCGACGACGAGCCGCCCCCCACCTTCGATCGGAATCCGGACAACGATTCCACGCCCTTCCTTGGCCGCTTCGAGGGGGCCGTCCCCAGTACGTGGCTTCATTGCCGCCATTTCTCAAGCTCCCTTCAGAAGGCACTGCTGGACATCATGATACTTGGCAGTCACTACTGACAGGTCAGCTGGCGGACGTGTCCGTGTTGTCAGCCCCGTCCGCAACGCCGGAATCGGGGTCCGGGGCACCGTCGATGAGGTTCGGCGACGCTGTCTCGCCCCCCTCCTCCGCAGCCGCAACGGACGGTTCAGCGGTCAACGGAGTGGACTGTGTCGCCGTCGGCCACTCGTCGGTGACCTCGTCGGCGATTGCCTGCGGGATGGGACCGGCATGCACATACGCCAGCCGTTGACGGAGTTCGTCGATCTCACCGGCCAGCCGGGCCAGCGCCCAATCCACCTCGGACTGCCTGTAACCGCGCAGGGTGACCGCGAATCGCAACGCGCGCACGTCGTCTCCGGCAACGCCGGATCGGGGCAGCGTCGTCAGTGTCGTCCCCGGCTGCAGCGGCGGCAGGTCCTCGCCTCGCCCGAATACGAACCAGACGACGGCGAAGACGGCGGCGACGACGATCGCCATGATCAGCAGGTACAGCAGTATCGTCTGCATACCGTCAATCTTGGCAGACGTGCCGGTCGGCGATCCGGGGGCACAGATGCGCCGGCGGCCGGGTCATCACGACCCGGCCGCCGGCCACGTTCTCGACGGGTGACACCCGCGGGTCAGGAAGCCATCTCGGCGTCGGAGTCGTTCATCGAACGCAACGTGTTCATCGCCGGTCGGTCCTCGAGGTACACCTCGGTGGTGTGCGGGGTGAACGAACCGTCCGGTTCCGCGGTGAACTGGGTGAGTCCGACACCCGAGTCCGACAGCCCACATCGACGCATCAGGGTTCCGACGATCTGCCTGCTCATCACCCCGAGTTCGATCAGCGGACGGTTGCGGTGGGTACGCACCCCCAGGTTGACCTGGCCGATGCCCTCCAGACCGTAGCGATCGTAGGTGTCGATCAGCAGGCCGATCTCGACGCCGTAGCCGGGGGCGAACGGCACCGACGACAACAGTTCGCGGGTACCGGCGTATTCACCGCCCAGCGGCTGCAGCACCGCGGTGAGATCGGGCTTCTGCGAGGCGAGCAGCGGGCGTGCCACAAGTTCGGTGACGCGGCCGCCACCGTTGGCGTCCTGGGTATCCCCGGTGCGCAGCGGCCGACGGTAGTAGCCCTTGACGAGCTGAATGTCGGGGTTCACGAGCAGCGGACCGAGCATCTTGGGGACGAACATCGGGTCGGGATCGATCAGGTCGGAGTCGACGAAGGCGATGATGTCGCCGGTGGCGACCGCGATCGACCGCCACAGCACCTCGCCCTTACCCTTGACGGGTTCGAGTTCGGGCACCGCCTCCTCACGGGAGACGACCTGCGCACCAGCGGCTGTCGCCCGTTCCGCGGTGGCGTCGGTGGAGCCGGAGTCGAGCACGATCAGTTCGTCGACCAGGGTGCCGACGAGCGGGCGGATCGAGGCGATGACATCGGCGACGGTCTCCTCCTCGTTCAGCGCGGGCAACACCACCGACACGGTTCGGCCGTCCTTGGCGGCGATGAGTTCGTCGATCGTCCAGTCGGGCTGTTCCCAGGTGTGGGTCGTCGACCAGCGCTGCTTGCGTCCGGCCGTCTCCGCAGAGGTCGGCCAGATGGCCGTGCGGTCGCGATTGTTGTTTGCGGTCGCCTTGCGGGCGGCGCGGTTGAGCGGTTGGTCTCGGCGTACCTGTTTGGTCATGCGAGTCCCCTGACTGTTCGGGCGGGAGGTCGTGTTCCCGCTATGGCAGCAACCATGTCGATCGTGCGCCGGGTGGCGGCAACCTCGTGAACGCGAAAGATCCGGGCGCCCTGGGCGGCGCTCAGTGCCGTCGCGGCGAGTGTTCCCTCCAGCCGTTGTTCGAGTTCGACACCCAGAGTCTCCCCCACAAAGTCCTTGTTGCTCAGCGCCATCAGCACTGGCCAGCCGGTATTAACAAGATCTTTTACGTGGCGTAACAAGGTCAGCCCGTGGTGGGTGTTTTTGCCGAAATCGTGCGTCGGATCGATCACGATGCCGTCACGCGCGACACCTGCTGCCAGGGCACGTTCGGCCGCTGCGGTGACGTCGGCGAGCACATCGGCGACGACATCGGTGTAGCCGACCCGATGTGGGCGGGTCCGGACGGTCGCCCCGCCGGTGTGCGAGCAGACGATGCCCGCCCCGTGCGCGGCGGCGACCGCGGACAGGTCGGGGTCGAAACCCGCCCAGGTGTCGTTGATCAGGTCGGCACCGGCCGCGCAGGCGGCATCGGCGACGTCGGCACGCCAGGTGTCCACACTGATCAGCAGGTCCGGGTAGCTGTCGCGGATCCAGGCGATCATCGGGACCACCCGGGCAGCCTCGGTGACGGCGTCGACCTCGTCGCCCGGGCCGGCCTTGACCCCGCCGATGTCGACCAGATCCGCACCCTCGGCGACGACCTGGGCGATGCGGGCCTGCGCGGCTTCGTCGGAGAAGCTCGCACCCCGGTCGTAGAAGGAGTCGGGGGTGCGGTTGACGATCGCCATCACCAACGCCCGATCGGTCGCCACCGGACGCCCACACAGCGTCGGGGAGATACCGGCATCGGGTCCGATGCCGGTCTCGGCGTCGGCGTCGAAGCCGGCCACGAGGCCCCTGTCACTCATGCGACCCAGGGTAGGCGACCGCGATGCGGACCAGTCCCAGGGTGGCCCAGCGGTTGGGGCACTCAGCGCTGTGGGTATTCAGCGCGGTGGGTATTCAGCGCAGGGACACTCAGCCCTTGGGCACCCGGGCCGCGGCTACGTCGGCGGCATAGTCGTCGTAGTAGGCGACATACCCGCCCGCGCGTCCCGCGAGTACCAGCACGGTGTCGTCGGCGGTGTCGGTGTAACCCTCGTCGCGGAGTTCCACCTTGCGGTTCTTGAAGGTGGACGTCTGTTCCAGATGGTCGACCACCCGGATGAACAGCGGCACGGCGTAGGCAGGCAGCGCGTTGTAGAGGTGTTCGGCGAGCTTGCGCCCGTCGAGTTCGGCGCCCTCGTGCAGGGTCACCGCGGCCATCCCGGCCTTACCGTCGGTGCCGGGTACCTCTACACCGAAGGCGACCGAACCGGTGATCTCGTCCATGCCGTCGAGGCCGGCCTCGACCTCCGTGGTGGCCACGTTCTCGCCCTTCCACCGGAAGGTGTCGCCGAGACGGTCGACGAAGGCGATGTGACTGAAACCCTGATCGCGCACGAGATCGCCGGAGTTGAACCAGACGTCGCCCTCTTTGAAGGCATCCCGGACGATCTTCTTCTCGGTCTCGGCCGGATCGGTGTAGCCGTCCACCGGAACCCGATCGTTGACGCCGGTGATGAGCAGACCGGTGCCGCCCCGGCCGACGCGGCGCAACCGTCCGTCGGCACCGCGTTTCGGTGCGCCGTGCTCGTCGTAATCGACGATCGCGTACGGGAGCGGGCAGAAGCCCGCGGTCCGGCTGGCACCGAAAGCGTTGACGAACACCAGGTTCAGTTCACTCGCACCGTAGAACTCGACGATCCGGTCGATGCCGAATCTCTGCTGGAACTCGTCCCAGATGTCCGGGCGCATACCGTTGCCGACGATCAGCCGAACCGAATGTGCGCGGTCGGTGGGTTTGGGCGGTTGCGCCAGCAGATAGCGGCACAGCTCGCCGATGTAGCAGAAGGCGGTGGCCCGGTTGGCGATCACGTCATCCCAGAATCGCGACGCGGAGAACTGTCGGCCGATGGCGATACAGGCACCCGAGGCCAGCACCGACGACAACGACACCGACAGCGCGTTGTTGTGGTAGAGCGGCAGCGGCACGTACAGGGTGTCGCTGGCCCGCAGCCGAACGGCGAGTCCGCCGATACCCGACATACTGGCCAGCCATCGGTTGTGGCTCATCACGCTGGCCTTGGGCAGCCCGGTGGTGCCCGAGGTGAAGATGTAGAACGCCTCGGTCGAGGCGGGCAAGGTGGCGGTGATCGCCGGATCGGTCTCCGGCTTACCCTCGGCGGCGGCGTCGAAGGCGGTGAAGTCGTAGACGTGGGCGGGCAGTATCTGGCCAGGGATCGAGTCGAAGGCCTCGGCGCAGTCGGGGTCGTGGACCAGCACCCGCGCGCCGAGCAGCTTGACGCTGTGTTCGAGGACGCCGCCCCGCTGGTTGTAGTTGAGCATGCCCGCGATGGCGCCGATCTTCACCGTGGCGAGCATCAGCAACAGATCGGTCGGACAGTTCTTGGACAGGATCGCGACCACGTCGCCCTTGCCGACCCCGTCGGCGGCCAGTGTCGCCGCATAACGGTTGACCCTGCGGTTGGCCTCCCCGTAGGTCATCGACTTGCCTTCGAACCGAAGGAACGGACGATCGGGATGTGCGGCGGCGTGCTGGGCGAAGATGCGGCCGATGGTCCTCTTCGCCTCCGGCGGGCGGCGGAGCATGCCCGGCGCGTGCCGCAACATCAGCGGCGCCTGCGGCGCCATCTTGATCACGCCCTTGAGCAGATCGGTGATTCCGACAACCGATTTGGTGCCCGATGAGGCCATCACGTGTCTCGCTCTCTGACGCAGGAAGCGGGTGAATGAATTACCGTGCGCGAACTCATACAACGCGCGTTGACGAAGTATGCCCTATCTTACCGACCAGTAGGAAATGTGGGTCACAGTCACCCGACGCCCTCGGCCGCATCGCCTGGGCCGATCAGTGCCAGGGCCGCATCGACCGATCCGACGACCAGCAGGCGGTCCAGCGACCGTCGGCTCACGAACCCGCGGGTCGACAGGTCCTCGAGCCACCCCCGCAGCGGCGCGTAGAAGTCGAACGGGTCGAGTAGCACCACCGGTTTGTCGTGCATCCCAAGGTATCCGCCGGTCCAGGTCTCGAAGAGTTCCTCCAGCGTCCCGATCCCACCCGGCAGGGTGATGAAGGCGTCGGCGCGGTCGTCCATGATCTGCTTGCGCTGCCGCATGGTCTCGGTGACAACGAGTTCGTCGGCATCCAGATCGGCCACCTCACGGGCCATCAAGGCCCGCGGGATCACCCCGACGGTCCGACCGCCGGCCGCGCGCGCGGCGACGGCGAGCGCACCCATCATCGAGATGTTGCCGCCGCCGGACACGGTCACATGACCGCCCCGCGCGAGCGCCGTGCCGAGGTCGGCAGCGAGGTCGATGTAGCGCTGCTCAACCGGCCCCGACGCACAGTAGACGCAGACCGCGCTCATGGTTTGACAGATCCGCTGCCGGCCCGGCCCGCGCGCGCCGCGTCGATGATCTCGACGACCTCCGCGGGATCGTCGACGATATGCAACAGATCGAGATCCTCGGCGGCGATCATCCCCTTGTCCAGCAGCACGGTCCGCATCCAGTCGACCAGTCCGCCCCAATGCGCCGAACCGACCAACACGATCGGGAAGCGCACCACCTTCTTGGTCTGCACCAGGGTCAGCGCCTCGAACATCTCGTCGAGGGTGCCGAAACCGCCGGGCAGACAGACGAAGGCCTGCGCGTACTTGACGAACATCGTCTTGCGGACGAAGAAGTAGCGGAAGTTCATGCCGAGGTCGACCCACGGATTCAGGTGCTGCTCGAAGGGCAATTCGATATTGAGCCCGATCGAGGTGGCCCCCGCTTCGGAAGCACCCTGATTGGCCGCCTCCATCGCACCTGGTCCGCCACCGGTGATCACCGCATAGCCCGCCTCACCGAGGACCCGTCCCACCTCGACACCCAGCTCGTAGTCGGCGGTGCCGGGCGCGCTGCGCGCCGACCCGAACACCGTGACCGCCTCGGCGACATCGCTCATCGCGTCGAAACCGGCGACGAATTCGGACTGGATGCGCAGCACCCGCCAGGCGTCGCGGGTGGTGCGTTCGGCGCGAAGGCCGGTGTCGCGCGGATCGATCCACTCCAGCAGCCGCCGATCGGTGGTCTTGACGTCGTCGGTGTCCCGGCGGACCCGCATCGGCCCGATATAGCGGGTGTACTGGCTTTCCTCGTCCACGATGGTCGTCTCCCCGATCGAGACCTCCTCGGCGGGAGCCGGCGGAACATGATGGGCTTCTGGGGTGCTGGGCATGACGGCCACGCTAGCAAGCGCCGACGACGCCACGCGCCCGTCGCCACACCTCAGGACAGGTAGGTGCGCAGAATCTCGGTCACCTCGCGGATCTGGGCGACCGGTACCCGTTCATCGACCCGATGGGCCAGGTTCGGATCCCCCGGCCCCAGGTTGACCGCCGGGATCCCGAGTGCGGAGAAGCGTGACACGTCCGTCCAGCCGTATTTGGCGCGGAAGCGACCGTCGGCGGCCGCCACGAGTGCGGCCGCGGCCGGATGCGCCAGGCCCGGTAGCGCACCCGACGCCGAGTCGGTCACCTCGAAACCGAGGGTCCCGTCGGCCAGATGATCGGCGAAGACCTCGCGTACATGGTCGATCGCCTGCTGCTCCGACCGGTCCGGGGCGAACCGGAAGTTGACGTCGACGTGGGCGGCATCGGGGATGACATTGCCGGCCACCCCACCGCCGACACCGACCGCCGACAACCCCTCCCGGTACTCGCAGCCGTCGATGTCCACCCGCCGTGGGGTGTAGGCGGCCAGTGTGGTCAGCACCGCACCCAGCTTGTGAATCGCGTTGTCCCCCATCCATGCCCGCGCCGAGTGGGCGCGTGTCCCGGTGGTGCTCAACCGGATCCGCGCGGTGCCCTGACAGCCCGCCTCGATCTGTCCGGCGGTCGGTTCACCCAGGATCGCCACGTCCCCGCGCAACCACTCGGGTAGCTCCCGTTCGATGAACCCGAGGCCGTTGTACCGCGCGGCGATCTCCTCGCAGTCGTAGAAGACCAGCGTCAGGTCATGGGCCGGCTCGGCGAGGGTCGCAGCCAGATGGAGGAAGACCGCATCCCCCGATTTCATGTCGACGGTGCCGCAGCCGTGCAGGACATCACCTTCGGGGCCGGCAGGTTCACGACGATGCGGCAGGTTGCCCGCGACCGGCACGGTGTCGAGGTGCCCGGCCAGGATGACCCGCTGTGCGCGACCGAGATGTGTGCGGGCGAGCACCCGATTGCCGTGGCGGAGGACCTCGAAGTTCGGCGCCTGCGCGCGCAACGCCAGCTCGACGGCGTCGGCGATGGCCGCCTCGTGATGGGATTCGCTCTCGATATCGACGAGGGCGGCGGTGAGATCGACGGGATCGGCGGTCAGATCGAGAGCAGACGGCATGGTCTCACCGTAGTCCGGTGTCGGCGCCCCGCGGATCAGGCGGGTTCGAGCGACGCGGCCCCGAAGGAGACGCTGAAGCGCACACACCAGAGGAAGACCGCCGGATACTTCGCGAGGTCGACGTCGGCCGGGATCATGTACACCTGATTGCCCTTGTTGCCCTTGATCTCACCGAGGTCGACGTTGTCTGCGTTGGCGGCCTTGCGCCACCCACCCACTCCCCCGACCACTGCGCCGTCGGACAGATAGACGTGGACGTCGGGGCCGGTCGTCGTATCCAGATCGGCGATCGCCAAGATCCGGGTCCCGTCGGGCCGCTCGATGATCGACGCCGAACCCGAGGTGTCGTGCTCGTGGCTGATGAATTTTCCGGTCGACAGCAGCACGGGCTGTCCGGGCGGCACCGGAGCACCGGGTGACGGGGCGGTCACCGCGACCGGGATCTCGTCGTCGACCACGGTGTCGACGAAGATCAGCCAGGGCTGGAACAGATATGCGCCGACCGACAGCGCGATCACGACGACTGCGGTCACGCCACCGAGAATCCATCGTCGGCGCCGTTTACGTCGCGCCGGCGACAGCTGTGTGGACGTCGCCTGCGTGGGCGGATCCTGCCGGCCGAGATCGGACATACCGCCACGGTAGAGACGCGACAGCCGCCTGACCAGAGGTGTGGCCCGAATGTATGACGCCCCGCAATCGCGACGATCTCATCCCGTGTCCGATTCGTTCATGACGACGGTCGGGCGATCGTGTTGGCTGGATCCATGAGCATCCCCGATCCGGCCGCATCGGCCACGCCGCGTCCCAACGCCCTCTCGATCGTCGTCGCCGATATGGCGGCAGCGCTCGCCTTCTATCGGCGCTGCGGGCTGACCTTCGACGACGGTGCCGAATCCGCACCGCACGCACAGGCCCAGGTCGGCGATTTCGCGATCATGTTCGACACCCAGGAGGTGGCGCGGTCCATCGACCCCGAATGGACGCCGGGGACCGGTGGCCCGCAGATGTCGCTCGCATTCGCCTGTACCGATCCGGCCGCCGTCGACGCCATCCACGCCGACCTCGTCGCGGCCGGATACCAGTCGGAACTCAAACCTTTCGATGCCTTCTGGGGGCAGCGGTATGCCAAGGTGCGCGACCCGGACAACAACACCGTCGACTTCTACAGTGCGCTGACGTGAGTCCCAGCGGCGTGTGAGGACGGCGCACGACCGGTGAGGGCGCGCACTTCGCGATACATATGCGCGTAGTCGGCATAGCCGCACCGCGCCGCAACGTCGCTGAGCGAACCCGCCCCGGGCGTCGAAAGCAGGGCAGTCACCGACCGCATTCGCAGGATGCGGCCCAGCGTCTTCGGGCCATAGCCGAAGTACCGCAACGACTGTCGATGCAACGACCGCTCCGTCATGCCGACCGTGCGGGCGCAGTCGGCAACCGACGTCCCGGCCCGCAGCGCGTCGACCGCAACCCCCACCCATTCCGGTGTCACCCCGCGCGTATGGGCGGCACACCAGCGTTCCAGGTCGGCACCGGGGGTCGGCGACTCATGCAGCCGCTCGGCGAGCCGCTCGATCTCGTTGCCCGTCCAGATGTCGCGGGCGGGCACCCGGACGTCGCGGAGGTCGGCCGCCGAGACGCCCAGTACCGCGGGCGCACAACCGGGATCGAAGCGGATCCCGGTGACCGTCGCAGTGGTGTCGGTCGCCGCAAGGTTCGCGACGGTGTCGGGACCGGCCACCAGAAGTGTCCGCCCGGTCCAGATCAGGTCCATACACCCGTCGGGATCGATACTCGAGCCACCGGCCTGCCGTTCGACCCGCCAGATCGTCGCAGGCAGCACCGCTGCCCGGACCTCACGGTAGGGCTGAGGCGGGTTCGCGCCGGAGTCGGCCGTCACCTGTTCCACTATTCCTCATCGCCTAGACTGACGTCCCGTGACTACGACTGGCGCAATCGCAACCGGCATCGCGACCGTGACCAACGGCGGCTCCGACGACCTCGGGGTCGTCCTGGACGTCTGGTTCCCGGCACCCGAACTCAGCACTGAGACCACCTCGGAGACGACCTTCCCCGACTCCGCCGCCGTCCCCGCCGAACTCCGCGAGCTCGTCGGCGTGGATGAGGCCCGCGGGGTGAAGACGATCGCCGTGCGCACCACGATCAGCGATCTGTCGGCAGCCCCGGTCGACGCCTACGACGTCTACCTGCGCCTGCACCTGCTGTCGCACCGGCTCGTCAAGCCGCACGGCGCCAACCTCGACGGTCAGTTCGGGCTGCTCGCCAACGTCGTGTGGACCAACCACGGTCCCTGCGCCGTCGACGGTTTCGAGCAGGTACGCGCCAAGCTGCGTGCGCGCGGACCGGTGACCGTGTACTCCATCGACAAGTTCCCGCGGATGGTCGACTACGTCGTGCCCGGCGGTGTCCGCATCGGCGACGCCGACCGCGTCCGTCTCGGCGCCCATCTGGCCGCCGGTACCACCGTCATGCACGAGGGTTTCGTCAACTTCAACGCGGGCACGCTCGGCTCGTCGATGGTCGAGGGCCGCATCTCCGCGGGCGTCGTCGTTGGCGACGGCTCCGACATCGGCGGCGGCGCGTCCACCATGGGCACTCTGTCCGGCGGCGGCAAGGAGATCATCGCGCTAGGTAAGCGCTGCCTGCTCGGCGCCAACGCCGGCTGCGGTATTCCGCTCGGCGACGACTGCGTCATCGAGGCCGGGCTGTACGTGACCGCGGGCACCAAGGTCACCGGACCCGACGGCACCAGCATCAAGGCCCGCGAACTCGCCGGCCAGTCGAATCTGCTGTTCCGGCGCAACAGCCTGACCGGCGCGGTCGAGGTGGTGCCGTGGAAGGGTGACGGCATCGCCCTCAACGAGATGCTGCACAAGCACAACTGAGCCGGTCACGGCCGGAGCGACGACGGCGCCGGTGGGATTCCCGAATGGGATCTCACCGGCGCCGATGTCATCTGTGGCGTTGTGGTCGCGTCAGGCGGTCAGCCGCCGTGCGGCCTCGGCGATCCGTTCGTCGGTGGCGGTCAGCGCCATCCGGACGTGGCGGACCCCGGCCGGACCGTAGAAGTCGCCCGGCGCGGCCAGGATGCCGCGGGCGGCCAACCAGTCCACGGTGTCCCGGCACGGCTCATCCCGGGTGGCCCACAGGTACAGACCGGCCCGCGACTCGTCGATGCGGAAGCCCGCGTCGAGGACGGCCGTGCGCAGCACCTCCCGGCGGGCGCGGTAGCGCTCGTACTGCGCGCGGATGTGCTCGTCGTCGGCGAGCGCGGCGGTCATCGCCCCCTGGATCGGGAAGGGCAGCATGAGTCCGGCATGTTTGCGGACCGCCAGCAGTTCGGCGATCAGCTCCCGATCGCCGGCGAAGAACCCGGCCCGGTAGGACGCCAGGTTGGAGACCTTGGACAGCGAATGCACCGCGATCAGCCCGGTGTGGTCACCATCGCAGACGCGCGGGTCCAGAATCGACAATGCCTGCTCATCCCAGCAGAGATCGAGATAGCACTCATCGGACACCAGGATCGTGCCGCGTTCCCGCGCCCACTGCACAACCTTGCGCAGATGGTCGACGCCGAGCACCTTGCCGGTGGGATTCGACGGCGAGTTGATGAACATCAGGGCCGGCCTGGACGGTCCGAGCGCCACGGTGGAGTCGGCGCGCACCGGAGTCGCACCGGCGAGGAGCGCACTCACCTCGTAAGTCGGATAGGCGACCTCGGGGATGACTACGACGTCACCGGCACCGACACCCAGCGTCGACGCCAGACCGGCGATCGCCTCCTTGGTGCCGATCACCGGCAGGATGCCCGACTCGTCCAAGCCGGTGACGGAGTGCCGTCTGGCCAGGGCATCGCAGGCCGCGGTGCGCAGGTCCAGGGTGCCGATCGTCGTCGGATATCCGGGAAACTCGGCGGACGCGGCCAGCGCGCGCTGGATCAGCGGGTCGACCGGATCCACCGGGGTACCGACCGACAGGTCGACGATCCCGCCGGGATGCGCGGCCGCCGTCGCCTTGGCTGCGGCGATGGTGTCCCACGGGAAGTCGGGCAGGATCGCACTCACCCGGCGACGCCCGGCCCGTCGGCCTCCGGCTGAATCCGCGGTCACCGGTGCCGTCACTCCTCTTGGTTCATCGGCGGCAGGGCCTTCACGAACGGTGCGTCGTAGTCGGTTTTGCCGATCTTGCTGGCACCGCCCGGCGAGCCGAGCTCGTCGAAGAAGTCGACGTTGGCACCGACGTAGGGTTCCCACTCGTCGGGCACATCATCTTCGTAGAAGATCGCCTCGACCGGACACACCGGCTCGCAGGCGCCACAGTCCACGCATTCGTCGGGCTGGATGTACAGGCTGCGCCCGCCCTCGTAGATGCAGTCGACCGGGCATTCCTCGACGCAAGCCTTGTCCATGACATCGACGCAAGGCTCGGCGATGATGTACGTCACCACACTCTCCTTCGCTGAAAATCTGTATGCGGCAGGGGCGTCACGGCTCGCCGCGAACCCCGGTCCGGCACGACACAAGGGCTGGTTGTGCCGTCTGTGCGGACACCCGGCGGTGCTGGATCGGCAGCCGAACAGACGGCACGCCGCGCCCCCGGGCAGTCCACCCGACAAGAGTATCCGCCCCGCATCCACGTACCGAACAGCCGCCCCCTGGCGACCTGGCCGGATATCGGGGTTTCGTAACGTGGATCACACCGCGGCGGCATGGTCGGATGATCCCGCCTTTGGAATCACGCCGCCGCGAACCCTGGTCCGCGCGCGCGAGATGCTTCATCGTGACCACATGATCGTCGTTCCGAGCTCGGCCGAAGCCATGGGTTCCCGCACCCTGATGGCCATGCGCTGTCGTCACGTGTCCTGCTGTCGCTGACACCGACGCACCCGAGCCGACCTGACCGATCCATCGTCGCGACCCGTTGTCGTCGTGACGGATTCTCCCAAGGAACATCCGATGACCTCCACGCTCACCCGGCCCACCGTCCGGACCCCGGCCTCTCGCAGCGCCGCCGACCGCGCCCGCGCCCGCGCCGACCGCACCCTCGACCCGGCCACCGTCACCCGGCCGCGCACGCATCTCCCGACTCGGCTACGCCCGGCCGACCTCCTGCGCATCACCGATCAGGGCGTCGCCGACGTCCTCGACGGACGGCACGACCATCTCCTCCCCGCGACGTGGGACCCAGTCGAGCGCTGGGCGACGCGCATCCACGCCGACGACGACGTCGACGTCTGGCTGATCAGCTGGACTCCCGGCGAGGCGACCGAGTTGCACGATCATGCCGGCTCCCTCGGCGCGCTGACCGTACTGTCCGGTTCGCTGCGCGAGTACCACTGGACTGGCCACGACCTCCAGGTCCGCATCCTCGACGAGGGCGACCAGGCCGCTTTTCCACTGGGCTGGGTGCACGACGTCATCCGCAACGAACCACCCACCAACCCCGCGCCGGTCACCACCGCCAGCGCGGCGGTCGACTTGGCCACGCCGACGCTGAGCGTGCACGCCTACTCACCGCCGCTGACCGCGATGTCCTACTACGACGTCACCGAGGCGGGGCACCTGCGCCGAGACCGCACCGAGCTGACGGATCAGCCGGAATGACCGCCGCACGAATCCGGGTGGCCACCACCCCGCCGACCATCGACGACATCCTCGACGCCGCGCGTGCCCGTATCGATCGCCTGGCCGCCGACGAAGTCGCCGCCGAAGTCGCTTCCGGCGCAATCCTGGTCGACATCCGACCGCAGGCGCAACGCGCGGCCGAGGGGCAGGCGGCCGGTGCCATCGTCATCGAACGCAATGTGCTCGAGTGGCGCTGCGACCCCGCGAGCGACGCCCGCCTGCCTGCCGCCGTCGACCACGACGTGCGCTGGATCATCCTGTGCTCGCAGGGATATACGTCGAGTCTGGCGGCTGCCGCGCTCCAGGACCTCGGCCTGCACCGCGCCACCGACGTCGTCGGCGGCTACGAGGCACTCAGCGCGGTGGCCTGACCCCTCCTGCACTTAGGGGACGAACGGTTCCTCCCCGGGTTTCGTGTTCGTCGCCCAGTTGCATCGCGGGGAAGTACCGGAAACTCGGGGAAGAACTCCTCCCCTAGTTTCGTTCCTCCCCCACTTTCACCGGGGTGCCGTCCGGTCAAGAACCTCGCGCCACGGCCGGCCGGTAGGTCGCGTGTCGATCGCCAGACCCGTCGCCCGGTCGGTCAGCGCCGAAACATGATCGGCGAGAGCGGGATCGATCCACTCGTCGGCGCCGAGCACATACGGCGGCTGGGCCGTGACCCGCTCGGTCAGCGTGAAACCGGACTGCGCGGTGAGGTCGGCGAGCACATCTAGATTCGGCCAGGGTCGCTCCGGATTGACGTGGTCGGGGGTCAGCGGTGACACCCCACCCCAGTCGTCGACGCCGGAGGCGATCAGCGCAGCACATTCCTCGGCCGACACGAGGTTCGGCGGCGCCTGGATACGCATCGCCGACCCGAGCACGATCCGGGCGGTCGACACCGCGGCGAGGAATTCGGTCATCTCGGCGTCGGGGGTGCCGCGCATCGCGGTGTCCGGCTTGGCCCGGAAGTTCTGCACGATCACCTCCTGAACGTGGCCCGCGGAGGCGATGTCGGCGAGGGCCAGCAGCGATTCCGCACGCTCGGTGAGGGTTTCGCCGATGCCGACCAGGATGCCGGTGGTGAACGGAACCCCGACCTCGCCCGCGTCGCGCAGCACCTGCAGCCGCACCAGCGGATCCTTGTCGGGACTGCCGTAGTGCGGTTGCCCCTTGTCGGTGAACAGTCGGCGCGAGGTGGTCTCCAGCATCATGCCCATCGACGGCGCCACCGGTCGTAGCCTGCGCATCTCCTCGGCACTCATCACGCCGGGGTTCAGATGCGGCAGCAGCCCGGTCTCGGTCAGCACCGCGATCGCTGCGGCCCGCACATAGTCCAGCGTCGAGGTGTAGCCGCGCTCGGACAGCCATTGCGCGGCCTGCGGCCACCGATCCTCCGGCCGGTCACCGAGCGTGAACAATGCTTCCTTGCAACCGAGTTCGGCTCCACGGCGGGCAAGTTCGACGACCTGCTCGAGTTCGAGGTACATCCCTTCACCCGCGCGAGCGAGTTTTCCGGGCACCGTCACGAAGGTGCAGTAGTGACAGCGGTCGCGGCACAGTCGGGTGAGCGGGATGAACACCTTGCGCGAGTAGGTGATCTGGCCGGATCGACCGACGGCGGCCAGACCGTCGTCGCGCAGTCCCGCGGCGATCTCCTGCAGAGCGACGAGATCGTCGCCGGCACAGGACAGTAACGCCTCGACCTGCGAAAGCCCCAGGGGCGCCCCGGTGCGCGCTGCCGCGAGCGCCCCGGATCGGTCATGTACCCATCCGTGGTCTGCCGATTGATGTTCTGTCTCAGTACCGTTCGCCGCAGATTCGCGCATGCGACTCACCTCCCATGAGAGTCATCCGACCCCGAAAGCCGCCGGATCGAAGTTGCCGTTGCGGGCACGGAAGGACTCCGCGGTACCCGGCCACAACAGCGTCAGCCGACCACTCTCCGGGTCGACATACCAACTGTCACATCCAGTCATCCACACTGTGCTGGCGCTGCGTTCGTCGATCTCCCGGGTGTAGGCGGCTTCCGCCTCGGCCGACACCTCCAACGACCGCACCTGCCCGTCGCCCATGAAATCCAGTGCACCGACCACATATTCGAGCTGGGTCTCGATCATGTAGATCGCCGAGTTGTGGCCCAGCGCAGCGTTCGGGCCGTCGAGGACGAACATGTTGGGGAATCCGGTGACCACCGTGGAGGCGTATGAGGTCATCCCCTTCGACCAGTGATCGGACAGCCTGCGCGCACCGCGCCCGACGACCCGGTTCGCCGCCGGCGGGCGGGCCGCCTCGAAACCTGTTGCCATCACCAGGATGTCGAGGTCATAGCGACGACCACTGCGGGCGGTGGCCTTACTCTCCACCACACCGACCAATGCGCTGGGCTCAAGCGTGACATTCGGCAGGCTCAGCGCCGGATAGAAATCGTCACTCAGTAGGATCCGCTTACAGCCGATCTCGTAGTCCGGGGTGAGCAGAGCACGCAGATGCGGGTCGGGCACCTGGTCGTGGAGATGGTCGCTAGCCCGCTTGCGGATCATGTCGATGTCGGGCCGTAGTCCCAATCGTTGCGCAAACGCGCCGTCGGCCTCCCGCAGCAACCGGTTGCGGGTGTCGTCAGCCTGGGCGGGGTCGAGCATCGCGGCGCGCTCGGCCGCCGAATACGCCCGGTCTGCGCGGGGCACCACATACGGCGGGGTGCGCGAGAAGACCACCACCTCGTCGGCCACGGTGGCCAGGTGCGGAATGACCTGGACCGCCGACGCGCCGGTCCCCACCACACCGATGCGGGCACCGGCGACCCGAAGGTCGTCGGACCAGGCTGCGGTGTGCACCACCTCGCCCGAGAAGTCCGCCAGCCCATCGATTTCGGGAATCCGCGGCTCGGACAGCCGGCCGACGGCCAGCACCAGATTCCGTGCGCGGATCGGGTGGGCGACATCGCCGGTCACCCGATCGGCACCGGCCCGCGACGCATCGACGGTGGTGGTGATCACCCAGCGGGCGTCGTCGGCATCCCAGTGCGCCCCCTCCAGTGCGCGGCCGAACAGGATGTGCGGTGCCAGGCCCTCGTCGGTCACCGTCTGCTCCAGGTAGTCCCGGATCTCGGCACCGCTGGGATACAGCGACGACCAGTCACGCGGCGGCCGGAAGGAGAACGAATAGAGGTGTGCAGGAATATCGCAGGCGATACCCGGGTAGACGTTGTCGCGCCAGGTTCCGCCGACGGCGTCGGCCCGCTCCAGGACGACGAAGGACTCCCGACCCCGCCGCGCGAGGTGAGTCGCCATCCCGAGTCCGGCGAATCCGGCACCCACGATCGCCACGTCGACCTCGGTCGGCGACGACGGCTCCAGTGCGGTCATGGTTGTACCTGCGGAATCGGATAACGCTGTGCGGCAGTGGGTTCGCCGTATCGGGTGGTTCGCTGTCGGGGACTGCGCCCGATACGTGTGGCGACGTCGAGGAGATCGTCGGCGCCGAGCACCAGACCGGCCTCGGCACCGGCATCCGGACGCAGCGTGCCGTCCAGCAACAGTCCGCCGATATCGTCGGCACCACCGTTCAGCAGATCGGTGACCAGGGCGCGGTCGAGTTTGGTCCAGGCCACCTGCAGATGATCGAAACGGCCGAGGGTGATCAGCCGGGCCACCGCGTGCACCGCACGAGTCTCTCGCTCCGACGGCCCGGTGGCGGCGAGTGCGGCGACCGGCGGCGGCGCGTTCTGCGGCAGCATCGGCATCAGGATCAGCTCGGTGAAACCGCCGGTCTCGTCCTGAATGCGGTTGAGCAGACGCAGATGTGCCACCTGCTGTGCCGGGGTCTCCAGATGTCCGTAGAGCAGTGTCGCGGTCGAGGTCAGGCCGACGCGGTGAGCGGCGATGATGGATGCCTCCCAGGTACTCGCCGACGGGACCGGCGCACCTCCGGCCAGCGCGGACCGGACCTCGTCGTCGAGGACCTGCGCGGCGGTGCCGGGCACCGACCCCAAGCCCGCCGCACGCAGCGCGGCGAGATGGTCATGCAGGCTCAGCCCCAGCCGGGCGGCACCGTCGTGGATCTCGGTGGGCCGGAAGGCGTGCAGATGCAGATCGGGTGCGGCGCCGACGATCCGCTCGACGAGCCGCAGATAGCCGTCCGCAGGCGCCGTGGCGGGCAACGGCCCCTGCATACAGATCTCGGTGGCACCCAGCGCGCGCGCCTCGGCGACGAGTTCCTCCAGGGTCGGCGCGGATTCGAGGGCTGCGGCCACACCGGTGTCGAGGTTGCGGTTGACCACGAAGGTGAAGGCCGTCGGGTCGGTGACCCGGGCGCGGGCGGAGTCGGCGAGACCGGCGAGTTCGTCCAGTTCGGCGCCGGCGGCACCGAGCAGGGCCACCCACTCCCGATCGTCGAGGGTCGCCGGGTTCTCACGTACCCGGCTCAACGCACTTCGGACGTCCCCGACGGGGGCGTGGATGTCCTCGGCCCACGCGCGCAACACCATGCTCACACTCTAACGTCAGGCGCCGAACCCGCCCTCGGGCCGAGTGGTCCGCTCCGGGCGCGCACTATCTGCCTGCCCGCTTGCGGCCGGATTTCGTCTTCTTGGCCGGGCTTTTCTTCTGGGCCGGGCTCGTCTTCTTGGCCGTGCTCGTCTTTTGGGCCGGGCTCGTCGTGGTGGCCGGTGTGGCCTGTCGCGCACTGCCGGGCTTACCCGGGGCGGTGGCCGCCTTGCCCTTCGGTGCCGGCAGGCGACCCGAGAGGATCAGCACGGCCGGCAGCCCCGCGCCGAAGGCGAGCAGCAGCATCGTCGGGACGGTCTCCGACGCATCCCCGGCGAGCACCACATCCCCGCCTGGTCCCGGCACCGCGCCGAGGAACACCCCGACCATCCACCCGGCCAGCGGCGCATATCGCCAGCCGGTCGCAGTGAATCCGGCCGCCAGCCACAGCAGCACACAGTTCACCAGGCCACCGACGAGTCCGGCCACCGGCCAGGCGACCCCACCGAAACGCGTGTACGCGAAGAACAGCGACAAGACGCCGACCACCAGCCCGTCCACGACGAGCAGGGCGAGCATCACCCGGTCGACGACGCGCATCAGTCCAGACCCGCGAACAGGTCGGTCTCGCGCTCCCCGCCGGTCGGGGCCGGAGCAGTCCGGATGAAATGTTCGTGGCCGAAGATCGGCTGCAGGATGTTGTTCGACAGCGCGTACTCACGCCCCGACGGCGCGACGGTCACCTGGGTCGCATGCGCCGCCAGACCCGCGGCCTTGCGTTCGTAGACCGACCGGACGTCGACCTCGGTGGTGATGTCGGTGTCGGGGTAGCTGGGCAGTTCGCCGTCGTGCGGCATCCGCCAGCCGTCCGGGACCCGCTGCGTGGCGTCGGCCAGGCCGGTCCGCAGCGCGGAGGCCTCGGTCACCGACTCGTACACCTTTGCCGGTGCGATCCCGAGTTCACGGGCCCGGTCGACCGCACGCACCGACACCTCGTGCACGAGTCGATGATCGGGGTGCCCGTAGGTGCCCGCGCTGTCGTAGGTCACCAGCACCTGCGGTGCGAACGACCGCAGTTCATCGACGAACGCCTCGACGAGCATGTCGATGGGGGCCTGGACGAGAGCGCGCGGATGCTGCGCCGACGGCGAGCCTGCCATTCCCGAGTCCCGCCAGCGACCGGCCCCGCCGAGAAAGCGTGGCGCCAGCGGCGGTTGTCCGGCCGGGCTGAGCGCCGCCAGCGCACGGGTGAGTTCGGCGATGCGGTAGCCGCCGAGCTGATCGGCGCCACCGTCGGCGACGAGGGCGGCGTACTCGTCGCCGATGACCTCCCCCTCCTCACCGAGGGTGAACGTGAGCACCCGGACGTCGACCCCGTCGGCAAGGTATCGGGCGATCACCCCGCCGGTCATGATCGTCTCGTCGTCGGGGTGTGCGTGGACGAGCAGCAGGCGCCGCGTCGCGCCGCGCGGGGAGCTCGAGCCGGGTGCGGTCACTGGGGCAGATCCCATGTGCCTGCCGAACCGAAGATCGACACCTGGATCGGTCCGGTGTCGGGGACCCCGACAACCGCCGGCCGATCGACCCCGACCAGCATGCTGTCCTGGTAAAGCGGAATGTAGCTGAACTGCGCGGCCAGCAGCGGTTCGGCCGCGTTCAGCGCAGGCATCGGATCGTCGGCCGACAGTGCGCGCCGGGCCAGCTCGATCAGGCGAGCATCGCACAGCCCGGAGATGTTGCTGGCGTAGCTGGTCGCGGCGTCGGAGTCGCTGGGTGCGACACTCGTCGGCGTCGGCGGTGTACTCAGCGAGGGTTCGGTACCCGGCTTGGGCTGGTCACAGTCGACCTGAGAGGCCAGCGACGCCGCCGGTGGGACACCCAGACCGCTCCAGCCGACGATCACGTCGACCTTCTGCCGGGTCAGGGCCGCCCCGTAGAGCTCGCTGTTGGGCATGGTCACGACCTGCGCCCGGATACCGCCGGCACGCAGTTGATCGACGATGGCAGCTGCGGCGGAGGTGGCCCGCACGTCGCCGCTGACCGCGCCGACCCGTACCGCGAGATCCGCGCCGTTGCGCTGCAGCGGTGCGACCCCCACCGGCAGGGTAGGCACATTCGGATCCGCCTGTTGCCCGACCGGGGTCGGTGCCCCGGGCACATAACCTGCGTCGCGCAGGTATCCGGCAACCTGCTCGCGCGACGGGCGTGGGCGGTTCACCGGGGTGTAGCCGCGATCTGAGGGCGCGAACACCGTGTTGGCATAGGGTTCGACGATCCAATCGCCGGTGGCGGCGAAGGTGACCACCCGCGCGTCGATGAGCCCGAGGACCGCACGGCGCACGTTGATGTCGGCCATCACCGGCGTCCGCGCGTTGACGCTGACGCCCAGTGACCGCGCGTTCAGGTCGCGCCGCACCGACATCCCGGGCACCGAGCTGAGCACGCTCTGCAACGAGGCACCCCCACCGAGCATGGCGATCGACGAGTCACCCGATCGCACCGAATCCAGCATCTGCGCGGTCGTACCGGCCCGCCGCAACACGATCTGGTCGAGTTTCGACGGTGTCATCCAGTATCGGTCGTTGCGGGTCAGTCGCACCTCGTCGCGGGTCGAATCGATGGCGACGATCGCGAAGGGGCCCGCCGACACCGGCTTCCCGGTGTCCATGCCGGTCTGGAATCCGGCAGGCGCGCCCTTGAGTACGTGGCTGGGCAGCAGTCCGGAGAACAGTTCCCGCCACGCCGGATACCGCTCGGCGAAGGTGACCAGAACCGTCTTGCCACCCTCACGGGACTGCACCGAGTCGATCAGCCGGTAGCCGGCCGGGGCGACGACATTCGGCTGCCGCGACATCTGCTGCCACAGGTAGCTGAAGTCGTCTCCGGTGACCGGCAGTCCGTCGGACCACTGCGCGTCGGTGTGGATGTGATACGTGACCGTGAACGGCTTCTCCGAGGTCACCTCGGCCGACGTCACGAAGTCACGCTGAAGCTGCCACTGCACACCGGTCGGGGTGGACACCGGCGCGAAAGCGCTCGGCAGGGTCATCGCGGCGATTGCGGTCGTCACCGGGCTCTGATCGGAGGCGATGTGCGGGTTGAACCCCGAACCCACCGAATCGGTCGCGATGTAGACCGACTTCTCGGTCGGATATTCGGTGGGCGTCGGGATGGGGCCGGTGTCGCGCACCGGTGGCGGCGGATCGGACATACACCCCGAGGCGACCAGCCCGAAGACTGCGACGGTCGCCGCGAACGCGGTGGCGAGCCTGCGAGAAGAGCCGCCGCGGCCCGGCCTGACTGACGTCCGACTCACGTACGTACCCCCAAACACCTTGGTCCTGCTTCCACCCGACACACTGCCATCGCCAACGGACGACCCGTCCACCACACACCCCGCCGGGCCGGACCGGACGCCCAGGGGTGGCGCCGGTGTGCCGGCCGCGGCGGTGTGTGGTGGATCAGGTCACCGATCTATCAGCTCACCGATGCGTCGCGGGCCTTGGCACGCGAACGCTCGCGGGCGCGGGTCGAGCTGTCGAGATGCACCTTACGCACTCGCACCACCTCGGGCGTGACCTCGACACATTCGTCTGCGGCGCAGAATTCCATCGCACCTTCGAGGTCGAGCTGCATCGGCTTGGCCAAGGTTTCCATCACGTCGGCCGAGGACTGACGCATATTGGTCAGCTTCTTCTCGCGCGTGACGTTGATGTCGAGGTCCTCCAGGCGCGGGTTGATGCCCACGACGTGACCCTCGTAGCTGTCCTCACCCGGGTTGACGAAGAAGGTGCCGCGGTCGGCGAGCTGGATCATCGCGAACGGGGTGACGGTGCCGGCCCGGTCGCTCACCAGCGAACCGGTGTGGCGGGCCCGGATCTCGCCTGCCCACGAGTCGTAGCCGTCGAAGACGGCGTTGGCGATGCCGGTACCGCGCGTCTCGGTGAGGAAGTCGGTACGGAACCCGATGAGACCACGGGAGGGCACGATGAACTCCATCCGGACCCAGCCGGTGCCGTGGTTGTTCATCTGTTCCATGCGGCCCTTGCGCGCGGCGAGCAGCTGGGTCACCGCACCGAGGTACTCCTCGGGGACGTCGACGGTGAGATGTTCGAAGGGTTCGTGCACCTTGCCGTCGACCTTGCGGGTGACCACCTGCGGCTTGCCGACGGTCAGCTCGAAGCCCTCGCGGCGCATCTGTTCGACGAGGATGGCCAGCGCCAGCTCACCGCGGCCCTGCACCTCCCAGGCGTCGGGTCGGCCGATGTCGAGGACCCGCAGCGAGACGTTGCCGATGAGCTCGGAGTCCAGCCGGGTCTTGACCATACGCGCGGTCAGCTTGTGTCCGGAGACGCGACCGGCCAGCGGCGAGGAGTTGGTGCCGATGGTGACCGAGATGGCTGGCTCGTCGACGGTGATCCGCGGCAGCGGCTGCGGGTTGTCGACGTCGGCGAGGGTGTCGCCGATCATGATCTCGGGCATACCCGCGACGGCGACGATGTCGCCGGCCGAGGCGGACTCGGCGGGTGCGCGGTCGACGCCGACGGTGGCGAGCAGTTCGGTGATCTTCGCCCGCTCGACGACGGCCTCGCCGTCGACCTCACGGCACCAGGACACCTGCTGTCCCTTGCGCAGCGTGCCGTTGTGGATGCGGACGAGTGCGAGACGGCCGAGGAAGGCCGACGCGTCGAGGTTGGTCACGTGGGCCTGCAGCGGCGCCTCCGAATCCCCCTTGGGAGCCGGGACGTGCTTGAGCAGGACGTCGAAGAAGGGGTCGAGGTTGTCACCGGACGGGATCTCGCCGTTGGCCGGCTGCTCGGTGCTGGCGATGCCGGCACGCCCGGAGGCGTAGAGCACCGGCAGGTCCAGCACGAGTTCGGCGGCCGCGGCTGCTTCCTCGTCGAGGTCGGAGGCCAGGTCGAGCAGGAGGTCCTGGGTCTCGTCGACGACTTCCTGGATGCGGGCGTCGGGGCGGTCGGTCTTGTTCACGACCACGATGACCGGCAGTGACGCGGCGAGCGCCTTGCGCAGCACGAAGCGGGTCTGCGGCAGCGGACCCTCGGAGGCGTCGACGAGCAGCACCACACCGTCGACCATGGACAGGCCGCGCTCGACCTCGCCACCGAAGTCGGCGTGACCGGGGGTGTCGATGACGTTGATGATGACCTCGGTGCCGTCGGGCTGACGACGGTGGACCGCGGTGTTCTTGGCGAGAATGGTGATGCCCTTCTCGCGTTCGAGGTCGCCGGAGTCCATAACCCGGTCGACCAGCTCGGCGCGTTCGCCGAAGACGCCGGACTGCCGGAGCATCGCATCGACGAGGGTCGTCTTTCCGTGGTCGACGTGCGCAACGATTGCGACGTTACGGAAATTAAGTGCAGCGCTCACGGGCTCTCTTTCGTGTAATGGTGGGATCGGCAGCCGGAAACGGACGCCACCGAAGGCTGATGCCGCAGATCACCGATACATTCTCAACCAGACAGAGTATCGCCTCCGGCGGTGAGATCGCGATCACAGCACCATTTGCGCGCCGTGCTAGCCTCCGGGCATGGGCAAGGTTAATCCGGCCAAGGTGGGTCGACTCAAGCCCAAGAAGAAGTGCTGCCGCTCGTCGACGCGGTGTGTGCGCTGTCCCGTCGTGGTCAATCGGATGCGCAAACTCGACGTCGACGATATGTCCAAAAAGGACCTTGGCAAGGCGCTCAAGAAGGCCCGCAAATCCTGATCGGGTAGTGCGGATATCTCTGCTGCACAGTCGTTTTCAACGAAACTCGCCGTCATCGCCGGTCGCGTTGGGCATACTCCCCGACGACGCCGACCGCGGCCAGCACGGCAATGTCGGCCATCAGCCGATCGGTCGCCGCACGGGCATCGAGGTCGGCCGTCACCTCCGGCCCCAGTGGCGCCCCGATCACCACCGACGCGCGTGCCCACCGACCTCCGGTACCCCGGATTCCCACCGGATACACCGCCGCCCCGGTGGTTTGTGCGACCCGCATCACCCCGGTCCGGCCGCGATAGATCCTGTCGCCGGGAGTGCGGGTCCCCTCCGGATGGATCGCCCACACGCCGCCGGCGTCGAGGATGGCCGTCGCAGTCGCCAGCGCGGCCCCGGCATGGTCCCCGCCGCGCCGATCGATGGGGATCTGACCGGCCGCGGTGAAGAACCACCGCCGCAGCCGAGCGGGCCACCCCACGCCTGCGAAGTACTCCTGTTTCGCGACGAAGTACACCGGCCTCGAGATCGCGAAGCAGATGAGCAGGGAGTCGACGAAGGCGCGGTGATTGGCCGCGACGATCACCGGCCCCGCGGACGGGATGCGGTCGGCACCGACGACCCGCGGACGGTAGCGCAGCCACAGCAGCGGTCCGACCAGCACGTATTTGAACAGCCAGTACCACATGGACCCACCCTCCCGAACATTCGACGACACAAGTAGACACTGTCTACGTGACAGCCTAGGGCTGCCCGGTAGACACTGTCTACATGGTCGAATCGACGAGTCCCGACAGCATCCGCTGCCGGTTGGTCGACGCCGGGGTGGCGCTGCTCGATGAAGGAGGCGCCGACGCGGTCGGACTGCGGGCCATCACCCGGCGGGCCGGCGTGTCCCATGGCGCCCCGCGTCGCCACTTCCCCACGCACCGAGCCCTGCTCGCGGCCATCGCGCGTCGCGGGCTGGAGGACCTCACCCAACTCCTCGTCCCGATCCTCACCGCACCTCTCCCTGACGTCGGGAACCATCCCGGCCGGTCCGGCGAACCGGCACACCGGCTGCGCCGCGCCGGACAGGTCTACGTCGACGTCGCCGTCTCGCGGCGGGCGATGTTCGAGCTGATGTTCCGCCACGACATCCTCGACGGCGCCGGGGCCGATCTCCGCGCCTTGTCTGTCCCCCTGGTCGGTGCCCTGCACGAGATGGTCATCGCGGGCCTACCCGACCCCGCGCTCCCCGACCCCGACAGGTGGGCGCGTACCGCCGGACTGTGGACCGCGTTGCACGGCATCGCGATACTCACCGCCAACCGCACCCTCGAACCGCTGGGTGCGGCGGGCGCGATCACCCCAGGGCGACTCATCGCCGACGCGGTGGATCACGCGCTGCGGTGACCGTGCGGCGTCACCCGCCGATGACCGCGACCCGGCCCGGCCGCAGGCCCAGGGTGACCCCATCTCCCACCGACACCGGGGCGGTGGCCACCGCCTCCACCTCACCGGCCACACAATCGACCCAGACCCGGGTGCCGCCGGGTAGCGGCGCGACGCGCACCACCAGGCCGGTCCCGCCGTCGGCGTCGGGTCCCACCGGGTCCGCCGACACCGATTCCGGACGCAATCCCAGCCGCCGCGGGCCGTCGGGCAGATCTACCGGGACCGGACCGAACGCGGTCTCGGCGACCCGCCCGCGCACGGTCGCGTCGAGCACCGTGGTACAGCCCAGGAAGCGTGCGACCTCGGCGTCGACCGGTGCCAGCCACAAGTCGTCCGGCGTCGCCGACTGCACGATCCGGCCAGCGCGCATCACCGCGATACGATCGGCCATCAGCGCCGCCTCGGTGTGATCGTGGGTCACCACGATGGTCGGCGTGGCCGCGTCGCGGACGATGCCTGCGATGTCGACGGCGAGTTGTTCCCGCAGGCCTCGATCGAGCGCGGCCAGCGGTTCGTCGAGCAGGAGCAGCCGCGGACTCGGCGCCAGCGCCCGCGCCAACGCCACCCGTTGGGCCTGACCGCCAGACAACTCCCCGACGCGCCGGTCAGCGAGGTCGGGCAGTTCGACGAGCTGGAGCATCTCCGCGACCCGGTCGGCGATGCGGCGGCGTGGCCAGCGGCGCATGCGCAGTCCGTAGCCGACATTCGCCGCGACGGTCCGTCCACCGAAGAGCTGGCCGTCCTGGAACACCACCCCGAAGTCGCGTCGGTGCACCGGCACCTGGGCGAGATCGTCGCCGTCGAACCGGATGTGACCCGCGGCGACCGGCTCGAGTCCGGCCACTGCACGGATCAGCGTCGACTTGCCGCAGCCCGACGGACCGAGCAACGCGGTGACCGGCGCACCGGCGGTACCGACCTGCCAGCTCAGGTCGTCGATGACCGTCGTCGCGCCGTAATCGAGACGCACACCATCGATGTCGAGCATCACAGCACCCCACTGCGCGGCCGGAACACCTCGACCACGATCACCGCCGCCGTCGTCACCGCGACCATCAGCACCGATGCCGCCATCGCCGTCGCGAAGTAGTGCGCGCCCGGACGATTGAGCGAGGATCCGATCAGCACCGGCAGCGTGGTGGTGTCCGGCCGGGCCAGGAAACTCGTCGCACCGAACTCGCCGAGCGCCATCACGAAGGCGAAACCGCCTGCGGCACCGAGAGACCGGCCGATGATCGGCAGGTCGACGTCGACGAACACGCGGATCGGACCGGCACCGAGAGAGGCCGCGGCCGCGCGTAGTCGCGGCGGGATCGATTCCAGCGCGGGCATCATGATGCGAATGACCAACGGAATCGCGATCAGCGCCTGCACACACGGGATGATCAGCGGTGACGCCGCCACCTCATAGGGCAGAGCGGCGAGCACCAGCAGGTATCCGAAGCCGAGTGTCACCGCACTGATCCCGAGCGGGATCATCGCGATGATCCCGCCGATGCCGGCCACCACCCCTCGGGGCCGGTGCAGCGCCAGCGCACCGAGGAGGCCGACGACGAGCGCGATCACCATCGCCAGAGCGGCCGTGCCCAGCGAATACCGCAGGGTCGCCAGGGGTGTCACCCCGTTGACCGGATCGGCCAGCGCACGGTAGCCGTCGAGCGTCGCACCACCGGCGCTGTCCGGAAACACCGATCGCCACACCAGACCCAGGATCGGCGCGACAAGCAGTGCCACGGTCCACACACCCGCGGCGGCCAGCGCCAGCAACTGCCCCGGCCCCCCTCGGCTACGCCTCGGTTCGAATACCCCGGCCGATCCGGCGCCCGCCGAACCGCTGACCACCCGCGAGACAACCAGTGCCGCAACCACGACCACGATCTGCACCATCGACAGCACGACCGCCTCAGGCAGCCGGAAATAGCTGATCGCCTGGGTGTAGATCTCGGTCTCCAGGGTGCGCAGGGTGCCACCGCCGAGGAGGATGATGACCCCGAAACTGGTGGCGCAGAACAAGAACACCAGTGTCGCCGCGGCCGCCACGGCCGGAGCCAACCGGGGCGCGACGACGGTGACAAAGGCACGTAACCGGCCCGCTCCCAGGGTGCGTGCTGCGTCGACGACCCGCGGGTCCAGTGCCCGCCAGGCTGCACCGACCACCCGCACCACCACCGCGACGTTGAGGAAGACGTGGGCGACCAGGACGGCAGGCAGTCCCGACTCGATGCCGGTGAAAGCCAACGGGCCGTCGAAGACGGCCCGGAAGGCGACGCCGACGACGACCGTCGGCAGCACGAAGGGCACCGTGACGACCACCGTCAGCACCACTGCGGCCGGCCCGCGGACGCGGGTATAGAGCCAGACGATCGGGATGGCCGCGACGATCGCGAGCACCGTCGAGGCGGCTGCCTGCCCCAGGGTGACCCCCAGCAGGTGTATCGCGTCGGTACGTTCGACGATCGAGCCGATCCCACCGGATTCGGTGTCGGCCGCCGACCACGCACGGCGCACCAGGGTTGCCACCGGCCAGATGAACAGGCCGGCGATGAAGACTGCCGGGATCGCCCGCCAGGCGATCCCGCCGACACGCCGCATGATCGGCGAGCCCGGCATCGCTGTCGCGGTCACCGCCCGACGGCGGTACGCCACTGATCGAGCCACTTCTCGAAGTTCTGCGCGATGAAACGCGGCGGCATGTTCACCGTCGACGACGGCAACGGTGCGCGTTCCTGCCAGCCGTCGGGCAGCGGGGTGTCGCGCTGCACCGGGTAGACGAACATCGACGACGGCAAGGCCTTCTGCACCGTCGGGCTCAGCATGAAGTCGACGAGTTTGCGCGCACCGTCGGGATTGCGGGTGCCCTTGAGGATGCCGATGTACTCGATCTGACGGAAACAGTTGTCCAGCAACGCTTTCGTTCCGGCGGTGGCGGCCGGCGATGACGCGTAGGACAGGACGATCGGGCGGTCGCCATGGTTGGTGCCCGCGGTGAACCGGTCGTTGTAGGCCTCTTCCCAGCCGGGCACGATCTCCGCACCGCCGGCGACCACTTTTTGCCAGTACGACTGCCAGCCACCCTCACCGAGGACGCCGATGGTGGTCAGCAGGAAGGCCATGCCCGGTGAGGAAGTCCCCGGATCCATCAAGACCGACTGGGCCGCGAACTTCGGATCGGCGAGATCGCGGAAGTTGGCCGGCGGCGTGATGTTGCGTTCGGCGTACCAGCTTTCGTCGATGTTGAGGCAGACGTCGCCTCGGTCGACCGCGGTGAGCTGATCGCGCGCCTCGGGAATCGCGTACTGGCCCGCACCGTCGACGGCGGCGGGCGCCGCATACGGTTCGAGTGCCCCGGCCTCGATCGGCCGGGAGGCGAAGGTGTTGTCGATCCCGAACACCGCGTCGGCCTTCGGCGAGCCGGGCGTCAGCGACACCACCGATGCCAGCTGGCCGGCGTCACCGCCGCGCACGATCTTGAGGGTCATCCCCGTCTCACGGCGGAACTCGTCGAAGGCAGCCTGCGGGAGATCGAAGGAGTCGTGGGTCAGCAGGGTGACCTCGGCTCCGGCCTGGGCGTCGTCGGCGCATGCGCCGAACAGCGACACCGAGCCGAGCAGCACGACGATCAGACCGAGGGTCCGACAGCGTGGCCGAGACGGCAGTACTCGCGTGTGGCCGGTTCGACGATTCCGCACGTTGCCCCGCTCTCCTGAGGGTCACCAGGGTGGGGAGGGTTTCCCACCGACACCTGATCTAACCAGGCGAACCGGCGCACCGACCATCCGAAAAGCTCGAGTCACTTTGATAACAATTGCATCAATAACCTCAATAATCACTGCAACAACAGTGCGGTCCGTCTGGACAGCCATGGTGACGTGATGCATAGAATGACCGTCGACATGACCCCTCGACGCCACCGTCGAGCGGGCTTCGACACCGTCCCGGCGCCGGGCTGTCCGACCGAAGCCAGCCCCGGCACCCCGACCGATAGGACAGCATCAGTGGGTTTCACAGGGCCGCTCAACGCACGCTCACGCTCGGGCCGCGGACGACGGATCACCCGGATCGGCACCGCGACCATCGCGCTCGGCGCTGCAGTCGCGCTGGCCATGCCCACCGCCGCGCAGGCCGCACCGGCGCCCGCCGCACCGCGCGTCGACCAGCAGGTTCTCGATTCCCTCGGCGCCTTCGCACCGGCGATCATCGGCTCGGTCATCACCCCCGGCCCCGACGGCAAGGTCAACGCCACCCTGCTCAAGCAGGCGAGCACCCTCGCCGCGACCCCGGGCCTACCGCCCGAGGTCAGCGCGATCTGGAAGTCGGTCGTCAGCTTCCTCAGCGAGCCCGGCCGCCGCGAGATGGTCAGCCGCACCGAGGTCGCCGAACGCAAGCCCGGTGACCCGGAGATCCCGAAGGGCCCGAACGCCCCGAAGATCCAGGAGTTCCTCTATCCGACCATCGGATTCAACTGCAAGCCGGACGGCAACTCGCTGGGCCGCGCCCTGGTGACCGCCGGACCGCAGAAGGCGCCCGCCCCCGGTCCCAAGCGCGGCGAGGCCGGCTACGTGTACACCAGCCTGGGCACCGGCCCGGCCGTGGACCGTCCCGGACATCAGCTGACCGTCACCTGGATCAACATCGACAACGGCCGCACCGGGCAGACCCTGCTCAAGCGCAACCCGAAGATCAACGTCAAGGAAGGGCCGGGCACCTTCACCGGTATCGCCAAGACCGGTAAGGGCCGCGTCATCTCGACCATCTACGGCGAGGTGACCACCAAGACCAAGGGCCGCGTGATGTCCTGCGGCATCGTCCCGACCATCGGTCTCGCCTACATCTGAGCCCCAGGAGAATCGCGACCAGCGGCATTCTCGACAGGCGGCGCCCCGACCATCCGGTCGGGGCGTCGCCTTTTGTCCCTGACACCGAACCGTCCGTGCTGATCCAACCGTCCGTGCTGATCCAACCGTCCGGGCTCATCTGCGGGGTATCCCTGCGATCGCATCGGGGTCACAGCTCGGACTCATCACTTGTGGGTCGACGACGCCCCATGCTTTTCTGTTAACTCAAACAACTTCTGCCACATGCGCCACATTCTTCACAGCGTGTTCTGCCGGTGGCGAGACCCGCACGACAACGAGATCCGAAAGACTAAGGAGTCAGTCATGCCGAGCTTGCGCGCCGGACTGGTCGGGACCGCAATCGCCGCGGCGACCGTGCTGGGAACCGCGATCGGCGGGACCGTCGTCGCAGGCACGGGTGTCGCCACCGCGACACCGGCGGCCACCCCGGTCGATGCGATCACCCTGCCGTCCAATCCGCTCGACTCCGAGCTCGCCGCCGCCGTGCGGATGCTCAAGGCGGCCGGCGTCGACCAGATGGCCTTGCAGGCCGCGCAGGCGATCATCGGGGCGACCGGTCAGCTGAACATCACCGACCTCATCGGTCAGCTCGGTTCACTGCAGGCCGGCGCGCAGGTTCCGGCCCGGCCGGTGGCCGCGACCGATCCGACCGCGTTGTTGCGCGCCCTCGGAATCCAGACGCTCTCCCCCTCGGTGTCGCCGTTCTGTGCCACCCCGACCGCCGACAACCCGCTCGGACTGGTGACCGCGGGTGCCGGCGCGGTACCCGGCCCGTGGCCGCTCAAGCAGGACCCGCTGGCCCAGCTCGCGCCGATCCTCACCCTCATCCCGGGCGTCAAGATCCCCGACACCCTGAATCTGGTCGACAAGGGTGAGACGGCCTACGCCTTCGTACCCGCGACCACGGGCGGCGGATCGGGTGGCACCATGCAGGTCGCCTGGTTCAACACCACCACCTTCCAGGGCGGTCTCGCCGACCTCAAACCGGTCAGCGATCCGCGGATCACCAGCGTGCTGCCACTGCTGTCGGGCGTTCGGCTGGCCCCGGTCAAGACCGGTCAGGGCACCGTGCTGTCGGCGGTGTTCGGCACCGCGCAGAACGGCAACCGCAGCTGCTTCTTCCTGCCCGCGGTGGGTGTGATCAACGCATGACGCGACGCCGCCTGCGGCCCCGGATCATCGCCTACGCGGTGAGCGCGGCCGCCGCGACGGCGTGCGGCGCCCTGGGGTCCCGACGATCGGCTGCGATCACCAAACCGATTCCGATCGCGCTGCTCGCCGCACATGTCGCGGCCGGCGGCCGGGAACGTCCGCCGGTCGACAACGTCCTACTCGCCGGCGTGATCGGCTTCTCCGCCACCGGTGACCGGTTCATGCTGAACGAGGAGTTCGAGACCGAACCCCAGGCCAAGGATCAGAATCTCCGCCTGGGTGCGACGCTCTTCGCCGGCGCCCAGCTCTGCTATGCGGCCACCATGTGGCGCCGTGGGGCGCGCCCGGAACCGCGGACCCTCGCACCACGCGGGCTACTACTCGCCGAGTCTGCCGCAGTCCTTGCGCTGCATCGTCCCCGGTTGCTGCCGGTTCTCGGCGCCTACGGTCAGACCCTAGTGCTGATGTCGGCGCTCGCGTCCACCACCCCGACCCCCCAGCCCCAGGTCCGCATCGGTGGCCTACTGTTCCTCGCCTCCGATCTGACGATCATCAACAGGCGGCATCTACTCCGTCATCCGCGCGTACGTCAGGCGGCCGAGATCTGGGTGCTGGCGTCCTATTTCGCGGCGCAGGCCCTGCTGCTCGACGGCGTGGGCCGAGCGGCGGACGACGGCCGCTGAGCCGATCCGGGTCCGCCGCCAACCGGCTCGGAGTCACTGACCGAGCTTCGCGATTCGAACCGCCTCGTTGGCCTCCAGCCGAGACGCCGCGACCGCATCCATCTCTTCGAGTTCGAGCCCCTTGGTCTCCTGCACGCGTCGGTGGACGAACAGGAACGACAACGCCGCGCAGACGGCGAAGAAGCCGTACACCCAGCCCAGACCGAGTTGCTCGGACGCAGTCGGGAACAGCATGGAGATGGTAAAGTTCGCAATCCAGTTGACCGCGGTGCAGACGCCCAGTGCCACACCACGAATCGAGTTCGGGAACATCTCCCCGAGCATCACCCACATGACCGGCCCCCAGGTGGCGGCGAAGGCGACCACGAACAGATTGGCACCGATGAGTGCGAGGACGCCCCAGGGGTCGTCGAGGGTGAGACATTCCTTGGTGGTGTTACCCGCCTCGCAGAGGACGTCGCCCACGCTCCCCGATTGCTTATAGGTCGATTGGGTGAAGGCGACACACGCCATCAGCAGGCCGATGAACATGCCGACCGAGCCGATCAGCAGCAGTTTGCGACGACCGATGCGGTCGACGAACAGGATGGCCACGAACGTCATCACCACGTTGATGACGGCGGTGATCACCGAGGTCTTGAACGACGCGCTCTCACTGAAACCGACCGACTGCCACAGGGTCGTCGAATAGTAGAAGATCGCGTTGATGCCGACGAACTGCTGGAAGACGGCCAGCCAGATGCCGACCCACACCAGCGGGTGCAAGCCGAACACGGGACCCCGGATGTCGTGGATCGACGCGGAGGACTCGCGCCGGACGGTGAGCTTGATCTCGCGCACACGATCCAGCGGGGCGACCTCGCCGGTCACCTCCTGCAGGATGCGCGCGGCCTCCTCGTCGCGATTGCGACCGACCAGGTAGCGCGGTGACTCCGGGATCAGCAGTGCGATCACGCCATAGACCACCGCGGGCACCACGCCGACGAGAAACATCCACCGCCAGGCCTCCAACCCCCACCACAGGTCGTCGGAGGCCGCGCCTGCGCTGTCGGCGAGCAGTGCGTCCGAGAGTAGGGCCGCGAAGATGCCCAGGGTGATGGCCAGCTGCTGCATCGACGCCAGGGCCCCGCGGAAGCGGGCCGGGGCGATCTCGGCGATGTAGGCGGGCGCGATCACCGAGGCGATACCGATACCGATACCGCCGAGCACGCGCCACAGCAGCAGATCCCAGACGGTGACCACCAGCGAGGTGCCGATCGCCGATACGACGAACAGGACCGAGCCGAGCAACATCACGCGTTTGCGACCCCAGACATCGGCCAGCCGGCCGGCGAACCAGGCACCGAGCGCGCAGCCGAGCAGGGCGATCGCCACCGCGAAACCGGTGAAGAGGCTACCCAGACCGAAGGTGTCCTGGATGGAGTCGACCGCCCCGTTGACCACCGAACTGTCGAACCCGAAGAGGAAGCCGCCGACCGCGGCGGCCACACTCACGCCGATCACCTTCGCCCGGTGCTGATGGGCGATCTCCGACTGATGGGTTTCAGACATGAGGACCTCGCTGTCCGCTGTCGGTTCCCTCTCACCACAAGAGGCGCAACAACCTCAGGCTACGCATCAGTGCACTGGCACCACGGCCTTTCGGGCTATCGGTGACCGCGGCGTGATCCTTCAGGCGACCGCGCGCCCACGACACGTCGAGTACTGCGGATTGACCATCGGGACGAAGAGCATCAGACCGACCTTCTGGTGGATTGTGAAGGCGACCGGACCGCTACCCGGATGCAGGTCGACCTGCCAGCGCACCGATTGCGCCCGGCTGGGCACGGTCACCGACCCGGTGCGTCCGGTCCGCTGATTGCGCCAGTTCACCCGTACCTCGATGGTGTACTCGAGCGCCTGCGGGCGGGTGAGGCTGTAGCCGATCAGCGAGATCGCCGGGCCGGGCAGCCCGTCCGAGGGGAAGGCGATCTGGTTGTAGACGTCCACCCGCACGGGCAACGGACCATTCCCCAGCGGATTGGCACTGCCGCAATTGAGTGTGGTCACCAGATTCGGTTCGGTGTACTCCGGGATCGCTTGCGCCACAGGTGCACTCAGCAACGCCGCGAACAGCGCCCCGACCGCGCCGACCAGGCCGAGTCGCACCGCTCGCCGCCGCGACCCGTTCGTCGCCACCCCATCACGTACCCGCTCCACCCCGGTGATCATGGACACAGTGTAGGAGGGTCGGATCGGCGCGCAGGCCGGATTGGGTCACCCGGGACGTCGATCTGCCAGAATCGATCCATGGTGAAGCTGCAGATTGCTCAGGATCCCGCCGCCGACGAACTGCTGTCGACCGACTCGTTCGCACTGCTGACCGGAATGCTCCTCGACCAGCAGTTCCCGATGGAACGGGCCTTCGCCGGACCGGCCAAGATCCGGGAGCGTTTCGGCAGTCTCGACCCGGCCGCCATCGCCGACGCCGACCCCGAGGCCTTCGCCGACCTGTGTGCCACCCCGCCGGCGATCCACCGCTACGGACGGTCGATGGCCGGTCGAGTACAGGCACTCGCCCGCGTGGTCGCCGACGAATACGGCGGCGACGCCGCCCGCATCTGGACCGAGGCCCCCACCGGCGCTGATCTGCTGGCCAGGGTGCGCGCGCTACCCGGTTTCGGTGACCAGAAGGCGAAGATCTTCACCGCCCTGGTGGCCAAACAGCTCGGTGTCACGCCGACCGGCTGGGCGAAGGTCGTCGGCGACTACGGGAAGTCGGGCTTCCGTTCGGTCGCCGACGTCGTCGACCCGGATTCGCTGCAGAAGGTGCGCGATTTCAAGAAGGCCGCGAAGGCGGCCGCCAAAGCCGACGCGCAGGCGAAGTGAGCGGCACAGCTGCGGGCGAACAGTAGGGTCGGTCCCATGGAGAACGAGTCGGCCGCACGCGCCGTCGTCGAATTGCCGTTCCGGCTGGGGTTCGCAGTGGCCGGGGTGGCGCTGACCGCCGCCGAATCGGCGGTGACCATCGCGCGGATCACCGCCAACAGCGTTCAGCATGAGGTGAACACCGCGCTCGGGCTGTCCGGCGACGAACTCGGCAGCGCCCGCACCCCCATCGCGCTGCTCAGCCAGCTCGCCGAATTGCTCGGCCCGGATCGGCCCTTCGGCCGTATCCTGGCCACCGGCGGCCCGTTGGAGCGACTGCTCAACCCGGATGGGGTCATCGACCGCCTGACCGCCAAGGACGGCCTGCTGGAGAAGCTGACCGAGCCCGGCGGCCTGATCGACCAGATCGCCGAGGACGACGGAATCCTGGTCCGGCTCACCGCGAAGAACGGTCCGCTCGACCGGCTAACCCGGCCGGGTGGTGTGGTCGATCAGTTCACCGAGAACGAGGGCATCCTGGAACGCCTGACGTCCGAACACGGGATCGTCGACAAACTCACCGCGCCCGACGGCTTGCTGGAGAAACTGACCGCACCGGGTGGCACGCTCGACCGGCTCGCCGACGACGGCGGCCTGCTCGATCAGCTACTCGGCGACAACGGCGCCGTCGAGCGCGCGATCGCCCCCAACGGTCCCCTGGACCGCATCACCGAGCTGACCGAGGTGATCGGTCAGCTCGCCCCGAGCCTGATCGCGATGCAGGACACGGTGCACGAGTTGTCGGCGACCGTCGAGTTGCTGAACGCCACGGTGGCACCGCTGGGCGGACTGGCCGACCGGCTGCCCAAACGTCTGACCCGCGGCAAGGGCACCGCGGTCGACGTGCCGGCCACCGGTCGCGACATCACCCCGTACTGACCGACGCGCCGACGACCGCGATCGCGGACCGCAGGTCCTCGACGTAGCGGTCGAGTTCGGCCGACCCCAGGACGGCCGGGCTGGTGGTCACCGAGATGGCGACGGTGTCGCCGAGTCCATGGATCCCGTGGGTGAGTCCCTGTACCGGCGACAATGCGGGGAAGCCCGCGCTGAAGACCACTGTCCCGGCGCCGAGCCTGAGGTCGGCGGGGCCGCGGTTCACCGACGACACAACGGTATTGCCGGTGACCTGGGCCGGCTTCCGGCTGGTGTCGAATCGTGTTGTCCCCCAGCGGGTCAGGAAGGCCGGCGCGGACATCTCGGCCTGTCGGGCCACCGCCGCGGCCGCCCTGGTGGCGTGCCGGCGTGCGTCGTCGATACGCAGCGAGATCTGCCGGGCACGGTCGCCCAGGTCGTCGACGTCGAGCGCGAGGTCGACGCTCACGTTACCGAAGTTGTTGCGCGCCAGCCCATCCGGAACCCGGCCGACGGTCAGCTCCACACCCACCGACGGCGGGTCACCCAGCAGTCGCGGCAACGCCACCGACAGCAGGGTGAGCGCGGCGGTGGTCACGCTGGACGCACCTCCTCCGGTCAGTTCGGCACGATCGACGGTGATCACGCGCAGCGACCGGTCGTCGTCGGGACCGACGTTGACCGACGACAGCGCATAGCCGCCCGGCGACGAGCGGTCGGCTCGCCGCGTCGCCTCCTCGTGCCGGGCCAGTCGATAGGAGCGGACACCTCCGGTCGCCACCGCCGCCATCTGCCACGGCATCCGTGCAACGCCACCGGCCGCGGCCAACCCCCGGGTGAGGACATCACTGCGCAGCCGGATGGGTACCGGCACGTCGGCCGGCGCGTCGAACAGTTCGCGGGCGATCTGCGCGGTCCGACGGCCGTCGCCGAGCGCGTGCACGATCTGCAGGACGACGACCACCGCGTCCCGCCCCGCCCTCGGCGCGTCGGCGACCGGCCCGAACAGATGCAGACGCCAGGCCGCCTCGGTCGGCGCCAGTTGCTCGCGCATCGTCGCACCGAGCACGTCGAGGCAGGATTGCCAGGTATGTGAACCGGTGTGCACCACAACCTGTTCCGCACGTGCGGGGGCGTCCACCCAATAGGGATGATCGAGCGCGCCGGGAACGTCGACGATCCGCAGGTTCAGATCCGGGACGGCCCGCGCCCGCGCCCATAGCTGGATGGCACACCCGTCCAGGTCCATTCCCGGATCGGCGAAGCAGTAGAGCAGGAACTGATCGTTGGGAATCGACGCCGACATCCAATACGACACCGCGTCCGCGTGAGCCATCCGCTGCATATGCCCCACCGTAACGATTCGGCCGGGGGACCCGCTCCGGTCCCCCGGCCGAATCGCCTTGTGCAGCCGCGTCCTACTTTGCTCCGGCACTCCACGCGTAGGGCAGATCGGCGTCGTTGAGCACATGGTCGCCGACCGCCTGCAGCTTGTAGATGAGCGGATTGTGCGCGGAGATGACCCGCGCGTTGCGCCAGTGCCGGTCGAAGCGCAGTCGCTCGGAGGTGATCGATGCGCCGCCGACCTCGAACAGCCCGGTGACCGCGTCGAGTACCAGCGGGATGATGACGCTCTGCGCGCGGGCAACGTCGAATTCGACCCGATCCAGCAGTTTCTCGTCGGTGCCGCCCGCCGCCAGCAGCCGGTCGAGTTGATCGGCGATGTCGAGGACCAGCGTGCGCGCGGCGTAGACCGCTCCGCTCGCACGGCCGATCACCTGCTGCACCAGCGGATCGCGGCGGGGCAGGTCGGCAGGCGAGTGAGTGAAGGTTCGGGTGCGGTCACGCACCCAGCCGGAGACGTCCTCGGTGGCGCGCTGGGCGATGCCCGCGAGCACGGCGAGTTGCACGAGCTGGAGATAGGAGGTGCCGTAGGTACGGCCGTCGGCACCGTAACCCGGTCCGAGCACCCGATCCTCCGCGACCTCGACGTCCGCGAATTCGGTGGTGCCACTGGCGGTCAGGCGCTGCCCGAAGCCGTCCCAGTCGTCGTGCTGGGTGACACCGGCGGCATCTGCGTCGACGAGAATGGACACCCGCTCGCCGTCCCGGTCGGCGGCGACCAGAATGTAGTCGGAGTACAGGCTGCCCGTGCTGTAGTACTTGGTGCCGTTGAGCTTCCCGTCGACCAGCGCGGTCTGATACCGGCCGATCGCACCCACGCCGGGTTCGGTGATGGCGTTGCCGACCAACTTGCCCGCCGACAACGCGTCCAGCCACGCATCACGCTCGGCGCCCGGTTCAGCGAGCAACTGATCTTCCACAAAAGACCAGTGCACCCGAAGTGCCTGCGGCAGATTGGATTCCGCCGCAGCCAGGTCGATGAGCAGCCGAAACAGCTGCCGGACGGATGCGCCGTAACCACCATGCGAGACCGGCACACGCAGTGCGCCGAACTTGGCTTCCCGCAGCCAGCCGACCTCGTCATAGGCCAACGCACGATCATCCTCGCGCCGAACCGCCCCGTCGGCGATACGGGCGAAGATCGGCGCGAAGATCTCGTCGAGTTGGTCGTCGGTGTAGCCGGCTGCCGGGCGCTCACCGCCGGGCTGGGTCTGCTCGCCCGAATGCTGCTGCTCACTCGCTGTGGTCGATGGGACGGTCGCGGTCACCAGGGGTCCTTTCTCCAGGTGGTTGTCTCAGGCGGCAAGTGTGGGCAACCCGATCCCGATCGGCCACGGTTGCGCCCGCGGTGATCGGAACGCGATCGGCATGAAGTCGGGGGCAGTGACGCGCCCCACAACGCGGCACGGTAGATGTATGGGCACCGACATTGCCATCGAGCAGTGTCATTGTGAGGCGACGCAACGTGAAGCGCAGGAGGCTGCCACCATGGCGACTATCGACCAGCTCGACCCGAATACCCCCGTGATCGTCGGGGTCGGACAGGCCTCCGAACGACTCCAGGACGCCGACTATGCGGCTCTGGGCGAAGCCGATCTGGCCGCGCGTGCGGTCACCGTGGCGCTGACCGACTCCGGCGCGGACGCCGCCGCACTCGCGGCCGTCATCGACACCGTCGCCGCGGTGCGGTCCTTCGAGATCTCCACACCGATGTCGGCCGCGCCGCTGGGCCGGTCGAACAACATGCCCCGGTCGGTTGCCAAGCGCACCGGCATGAACCCGCGTCGCGCGATCCAGGCCCCCACCGGCGGCCAGACACCGCAGACACTGCTCACCGAACTCGGCGGTCGGATCGCCGACGGGACGAGCGACGCCGCGGTCATCTTCGGCGTCGAGGTGATCTCTACCGTGCGCAACCTCCAGTCGCGTCCCGCCGACGACCGTCCCGATTTCACCGAGACCGTCGACGGAGATCTCGAGGACCGCGGTTTCGGACTCAAGGGCATCGTGAGCGTCGGCGAGGTCCGGCACGGCCTGAGCGCGGTGCTGCCCCAGTACGCGCTGCTGGAAAATGCCCGACGCCACCGACTCGGTGCCGACCGCGCCACCTACGCCCGCTCGATGGGTGAGCTGTTCGCGCCGTTCACCCGGGTGGCCGCCGCCAATCCGTATGCCGCCGCCCCGACCGAGCGCACCGCCGACGAACTGATCGCGGTGTCGGAGTCCAATCGCGTGGTGGCCGACCCGTACACCCGGATGCTGGTCGCCCGCGATCAGGTGAACCAGTCCGCCGCGGTCGTCGTGATGAGTGTGCGCGCCGCGCAGGAGGCGGGCATCGACCCGCACCGCTGGGTCTTCCTGCACGGACACGCCTCGCTCGTCGAACAGCCGATGATGCAACGTCCGGATCTGTCCGTCGCCCCGGCCGCACCGGCAGCCCTCGAACATGCGCTCGCGGTGGCCGGCATCGGTCTCGACGACGTCACCCATCTCGACCTCTACAGCTGCTTCCCGATCGCGGTGTTCAACATCTGCGACGCCTTCGGCCTGCGTCCCGACGATCCGCGCGGACTGACCGCGACCGGCGGGCTGCCGTTCTTCGGCGGACCGGGCAACAACTATTCGACGCACGCCATCGCCGAGATCGTCACCCGAGTGCGCCGCACCCCCGGCGAGTACGGCGTGGTCGTCGCGAACGGTGGTGTGCTGTCCAAACATGCGGTCGGCGTCTATTCCACGACACCGACCCACTGGCGGGCCGACCACAGCGCCGAGATCCAGGAACGCCTCGACGCCCGCCCGTCGATCGCCCGCATCGACGACGCCGACGGCACCGCGGTGATCGAGACCTACACCCTCACCTCGACCAAGAGCGGCCGCCGCAACGGAACCGTCATCGGTCGGCTGCTCGATCCGGGTACCGGCGAACGCACCCGACGTTTCGTCGGGACCGTCGAGTCCGATGACACCGAGATGATCGATTTGCTGGCGTCCGGCGAGCCGATCGGCGCGGAGATCTTCGTGCGGTCGACACCCGGCGGCAACCGGGTGTCCGCCGACCGCGCGACCGCGGAGCGTCGGCATCCCCGCTTCCTCGGTTTCCGGGATTCCTACGAGCACATCGAGATCCGACGCGACGGCCACCTGCTCGAGGTGACGATCAACCGTCCCGAGGCCCGCAATGCACTGCATCCGGCGGCCAACGCCGAACTCGACGAGGTCTTCGACGCCTACTTCGCCGACCCGCAACTGTGGGTGGCGATCCTGACCGGCAAGGGCGACAAGGCATTCTCGGCGGGCAACGATCTCGCCGCGACCGCGGGGGGTGCCGCATTCTCGGTGCCCAAGAACGGATTCGCCGGTCTCACCGCCCGGCCGAGCAAACCGAAGCCGGTGATCGCCGCGGTCAACGGCTTCGCGCTCGGCGGCGGTTGCGAAATCGCCCTGGCCTGTCATCTCGTCGTCGCCGATGAGCAGGCCAGTTTCGGTCTGCCCGAAGTACGGGTCGGTCTCGCGGCGGCGGCCGGTGGCCTGGTCCGGCTGCCGCGTTCGGTACCGCAGGCGCTGGCCCGCGACATGATCCTGACCGGTCGCCGACTGTCGGCGACCGAGGCCGCCGCGGCCGGTCTGGTCAGCCGGATCGCGCCGCGCGGCACGGTTCTCGACCTCGCCCGCGCGGTCGCCGCCGAGATCCTGGCCGGTTCACCGGTCTCGGTGCGTGCGTCGCTGGAGACCATGGAACACACCGATGCGATCGCCGACGAACTCGACGCGATCCATGCCAGCACCGCCGTACTCGACACCCTGATCGGCGCGCGCGACACCCTCGAGGGGATCACCGCATTCGTGACGAAGCGACCGCCGGAGTGGACCGGACACTGAGTCCGACGGGGGCCGAACGGCCTTCGGCAGGCTTATCACAACTGCCTTCGGCAGGACTTATCACAACTGCCTTCGGCAGGGGTGCCGAACCGACATCGGTGACGTGATCGGGGATTTCACCGCCCGCCGGCGCCGTCGGTGGGCAACACTTGTGGGGCATCCGCCAACCGGCGGATCCAGGCAGGGAAGGTCGGCACCCATGGCCCGTCACAGTTCCGCGTCCACCGGCCCCGATGCGGCCGGTCCCGCCACCCCCGACACGGACGCCACCAACACAGACGCCACCAACACAGACGCCACCAACACAGACGCCACCAACACAGACGCCACCGGCACCGCCGCGACCGCCACCGCTACCGCCCACTCCTGGGCGATGCCGCGTGGCGCGATCGTGCTGCTCACTCTCGCCGGCCTCGTGGTCGCCGTGGCCGGCATCAAATCGGTGGCCTCGATGGTCGGCCCGCTCTTCCTCGCGCTGATGCTCACCGTCGCGGTGCAACCCATCCCGAATTGGTTGCGCCGCAAAGGCTGGCCGCGTTGGTCGGCCTTCATCGTCACCCTGTTGCTGGTCTACGGCATCCTCATCGGGATGTTCGGCGCACTGGCCTACTCGATCGCCCGGCTGGCCACCATCCTGCCGACCTACAGCGACAAATTCGACGATCTGGTCGACAGCTTCAAAGGTTTCCTCACCGATCACGGCGTCGACGAGGACAAGGTGCACGAGATGCTCTCCCATCTCGACGCATCCAAGCTGATCTCGCTGGTGACCGATCTGCTCTCCAGCACACTCAGCGTGGCCTCGGCCCTGATCCTGGTGGTGACGGTGTTGCTGTTCATGGCCGCCGACGCGATGGGTTTCGACGAACGCATGGCGGTCGTCCGCGATGCCCGCCCCGACATCGCGTCGGCCTTCAGCACCTTCGCCCGCGGCACGCGCAGTTATCTGTGGGTGTCGACGGTCTTCGGACTCATCGTCGCCGTCTTCGACACCGGCGCCCTGTGGCTGATCGGCGTGCCACTGCCGGTGCTGTGGGGCCTGCTGTCGTTCATCACCAACTACATCCCCAACATCGGCTTCGTACTCGGCGTGATCCCACCCGCGCTGCTGGGCCTACTCGACGGGGGCGCATCGGAGATGTTGCTGGTGATCGCGGTCTACAGCGTGATCAATGTGATCATCCAGTCGGTGATCCAGCCGAAGTTCGTCGGCGACGCCGTCGGGCTGTCCACGACGCTCACCTTCGTCTCCCTGATCTTCTGGACGTGGGTGATCGGCCCCCTCGGCGCGATCCTCGCGGTGCCGCTGACTCTCTTCGCCAAGGCACTGCTCATCGATATCGATCCGTCCACCCGCTGGGCCGACGTGCTGGTGTCCTCCTGGCGGCCGGGCCAGGGTCCACCGCCACCGGCACAGGATGCCTATCTGCCTGCCGACGAACCCGAGCAGCCGGCCGACGAACCCGCGGCGCAGGCGGGTGCGGCGACGCCTGCCGGTGACACTCCCGACGGCACTGCCGCCGACACTTGAGCCAGGTCACACCCTGGACTGTTGCGCGATCTGGGGCATTGGGTAGATTCACCCGGGTACGAATCTGAACACAACCGTTTACAGATAGGTCTTCGCCGCTCATGGACATGAACTGGTCCCCGGCCGACGCCGCGTTTCGCGACGAGGTCCGAGCCTTTCTCGACGACAAGCTGACTCCCGACCTGCGGGCCGCGGGAACGCTGCGCACCAGCGTGTACTCCGACCACGAGGCCGCGATGGCCTGGCAGGCCATCCTGCATGAACGCGGCTGGGCCGCACCCGGCTGGCCGGTCGAACACGGCGGCTGCGACTGGACGCTCTCCCAGCACTACATCTTCAGCCGCGAGTCGATCCTGGCTGGGGCACCGGCGTTGTCGCCCATGGGTATTCGCATGGTGAGCCACGCCATCATGGCCTTCGGCACCCCGGAACAGAAGGACTACTTCCTTCCCGGAATCCTCGACGGCAGCGTCTTCTTCTGCCAGGGATACTCCGAACCGGAAGCCGGCTCGGACCTGGCCTCGCTCGCCATGGCAGCCGTCGAGGACGGCGACGACCTGGTGGTCACCGGCTCCAAGATCTGGACGACCCACGCGTCCGAGGCCAACTGGATCTTCTGCCTGGTGCGCACCTCGCGTCAGGAGCGCAAGCAGCAGGGCATCACCTTCCTGCTCATCGACATGAACGACCCCGGCATCGAGGTCCAGCCGCTGGTCTTCGCCTCCGGCGAGCAGATCCAGGCCCAGGTGTTCTTCGACGGGGTTCGGGTGCCCAAGAAGAATGTGCTCGGCAAGATCGATGACGGCTGGACCGTCGCCAAGTACCTGCTCATCTTCGAACGTGGTGGCGGCGCGGCCGCACCGGCATTGCAGGTGATGGCCGAGGAGCTGGGTCGCCAGGCCGCAGATGTCATCGCCCCCGGAGGTGGCCCGCTGTCGGAGGATCCGGCCTTCGTCGCGAAGCTCGCCGACATCCGTGTGCGCGCCAAGATCCTCGAGGTCTTCGAGTACCGCGCGCTGGCCGCGCTCGGCGCGGGTAAGGACGCCGGTTCGGTGGCGTCGATGCTGAAGATCCTGGGTACCGAACTGTCCCAGCAGATCACCACGCTCGCGGTGGAGGCCGCCGGCCCGCACGGCCGAGTCTTCCAGCCGCACGCGACCCGTCCGGGTGGCCCGATCTTCCAATACACCCCGCCTACCGACGGTTATGTCTCCGGACAACCGTGGCAGGCCGTCGCACCGCTGCACTACTTCAACGACCGGGCCGGCTCTATCTACGCCGGCAGCAACGAGATTCAGCGCAACATCCTGGCCAAGGCCGCGCTGGGGCTGTAAGGAAGACGAGACCATGGACTTCACACTCACTCCGGAGCAGCAGCTCCTCTCCGACGGCCTCAACAAGTTCCTCGAGGCACGCTATGACCTGGAGGCCAGCCGTACCGCGGCGAAGATCGGGCCCGGCTGGCAGCCCGAGATCTGGACCGCGCTCGCCGAGGAACTCGGTGTCATCGGCGCCTGCCTGCCCGAAGCGGTCGGTGGCGATGACGGCGGCGCCGAGGAACTCATGGTGGTCACCGAGGCGCTCGGTCACGCCCTGGTCGTCGAACCCTTCGTGGACACCGTCGTACTCGGTGCCCGGCTGCTGCACGCCACCGGCGCCCAGCCCGCGCTGGATGCGGCCCGCCGCATCGCCGAGGGCGAGGCCCTGTCGGCGCTCGCCACCCTCGAAGACGGGTCCGGCGGTGTCCCGACACGGATCGCCACCCGCGCAGTCCCCGACGGCGACGACTGGGTCATCAACGGCGCCAAGATCGTGGTCACCTCGGCACCGATCGCCGACTACCTGATCGTCAGTGCCGTTACCGACGACGGTGTGTCGCTGTTCCTGCTGGAACTCGGCGACGCCACACCCGCCGGCCTGACCTCTCATCCGCTACGCACCATCGATGACCGCCCGGCCGCCGACCTGGTGTTCACCGATGTGCGGGTCCCGGCGTCGGCCCGAATCGTCGCCGACGGCGCCGCGGTTCTCGACAAGGCCTGGGACGAGGCCACTGCGGCTGTCGTCTCCGAAGCCGTGGGTCTGCTCCGCAAGGTGCACACCGACACCGTCGAATATGCCAAGCAGCGCCAGCAGTTCGGTGTGGCGATCGGCAGTTTCCAGGCTCTGCAGCACCGCATGGTCGACATGCTGATCGAGCTCGAGCAGTCGGTCGCGGCGCAGTATTTGGCGATCCTGTCGCTGGAGGCACCGGCCGCCGAGCGTGCTGCCGCGATCTCGGCCGCCAAGGCGACCGTCAGCCGTGCGGCCCGCTTCATCGGCCAGAACGCGGTCCAGTTGCACGGCGGCATGGGTATGACCGAGGAACTCGCGATCGGGCACTACTTCAAACGGCTCACCGCCATCGAGTACGAGTTCGGTACGGCCGACGCCCATCTGGCGCGTTTCGTCACGGCCACCGCCGAGTAGCTCACCCGCTCGCCACGACCGACAGCCATCGCCGCGGTCGGCACTTCGGTGCCGGTCGCGGCGATGTCCGTTGTCGGTCACCGGTCAGGCGTCCCGCCACACCGGGGTGCGTTTGTCCAGGAACGCCGACATCCCCTCCTGGGCGTCATAGGTCATCGCATTGGCCGCCATCGTCTCCACCATCTCGTCATACGCGTCCGCCTCGGCGAGTTCGATCTGGCGGTAGAAGGCCTGTTTGCCGATGGCGAGGGTGTGCGCGCTGGATGCTCCGATGCGCCCGGCCAGCTCGCGCACCGCAGCGGCCAACCGGTCGTCGTCGACGACCTCGTTGACCAGCCCCCAGTCGGCCGCCGTGTCGGCGTCGATCGAATCGCCGGTCAGCAGCATGTGCATCGCCCGCTTGCGGCCCACCGCGCGGGTCACCGCGACCATCGGGGTGGAGCAGAACAGTCCGATACGCACGCCCGGCGTGGCGAATCTGGCCGAGCGACCGGCGATGGCGAGATCGCAGGTGGCGACGAGCTGGCATCCGGCGGCGAAGGCCACCCCGGCGACCTCGGCGACGACCGGACAGCGGATCGTGTGGACGGCGGCCATCATCTCGGTGCAAGCCGCGAAGATCTCCCGCTCGTCGTCGAGGGTGCGGTCGGTGAGCTCGGTGAGGTCATGTCCGGCGGAGAACGCCGGACCGAGCGCCCGGATGATCACCACGCGAACCCGGGGATCAGCATCGAATGCGGTCAGTATCTCGGTGATCTGCCGCATCGTCGCCACCGACAGCGGGTTGCGACGCCGAGCCGCCCCCAGGGTGATGATCCCGATCCCGTCGGTGACCTCGGTGCGCACCGGGTTCTCCTCGATCTCGCCCACCGTCTACCTCCTCATGCGTCACGCCGACCGGCGCCCGAACTTTTATCGGCATCCACTCTGCCGTCGGGTCCGAGCCCTGTCCGGGCATTGCCGGGATGGACGCGGGAACGGGCAAAAAATCGCGGCCGGCGTACCGCCGATGTCGAGTACCGAAGACGCCGCCGAAAAACGCCTGTTCGGCCACCTGTCGGTGACCTGGTTCACATATTCGGTGTGACCTTCGCCATGCCGGCACGGCCTGCGCCGCGGCACGCCCGGGCGTGCGACACGCCGACGTGCGCAGGCACAACGCGGAATTCTCCCAGCGTTATCACAGCGTTACCAAAACGTCGCGGCGCGATTCCGTGATGTGACCCCACCGTTATCAATCCGTAGTGTCGCCCACGGTCCGAAAGTCGACCACCCATTCAAAGCCGGGTGGTGAAGGAGGAAAACAGACCGTGAGCAAGAACATCACCAAGATCATCGCCCGTACCGCCGTCGTCGGCGCCCTCGCCGCCGCGCCGTTCGGCCTGCTGGCCGCACCGGCCTCCGCCGCCGGCCACAACTGGGATGCCGTCGCACAGTGCGAGAGCGGTGGCAACTGGGCCATCAACACCGGCAACGGCTACTACGGCGGCCTGCAGTTCAGCCAGAGCACCTGGGAGGCCAACGGCGGCTCGGGTAGCGCCTCGAACGCCTCGCGCGAAGAGCAGATCCGCGTGGCCGAGAATGTCCTCGCCACCCAGGGTGCCGGCGCCTGGCCGGTCTGCGGCCAGTACCTGTAAGCCGCCAGCGCACTGACCACCGGTCGGGGCCGACACATCACCGATGTGTCGGCCCCGACTGCGTCTGTTCCCCAGACCACGCCCGGCCGACGCTGTGAGCTGCACCCGTGGAGGGGGCACCGGCCCGCACGGTGTGCTGGACTTGGTACCGGTGTTCGGACAAGTCGGGTGTCCGAACGGGTTGGGGAATGATGTTCGAGCTGGTGTCCGTGCTGGGACCCACGACGGTGCTGATCGCCGACGACGAGGTGCCGGTCACCTCCGGACGCCTTCGGGCCCTGGCCACCAGCCTGACCCTGGCCCATCCGCACGCGGTGGGCGTCGAGCACATCGTCGACGACGTCTGGCCCGACGATCCGCCGCGGCAGCCGGTGGGAGCCGTACACACCCTCATCTCCCGGCTGCGCACCCTCGTCGGCACTGAGGTCGTCGAATCCACGGTCGCCGGGTATCGCTGGCGTGTGCCGCACATCGCTTCCGATGTCGGACCCGATCCGGTATCCGATCTCGCCGCCGCGGAGGCCATCGCCCGTGACCCCGACGACCGGCGCGCCACCGCTGCGCTGGCCCTGTGGCGCGCCGAACCCGGTGCCGCACTGCCACCCGGACCATTGCGTGACCGGCTACAGGTCCGGGCCCGACGCTGCCACCAGGCGCTGCTGGAACATTCCTGGACCCACCGGCTGGCCACCGATCCGCGCCGAGTCGCCGAGGAGATCGCCGCCCATCGGGAACACGGCGCCGACCTCGACGAACGGCTGGCCGCGCTGGAGATGCACGGCTGGATCCGGGCCGGGGACGCCAACCGCGCGCTCGGTGTCTTCGCCGCGGTGCGTGGCGCCCTGGCCGAGGAACTCGGCGTCGACCCCGGATCGGAGCTGCTGGCCGCGCACACCGCGGCACTGCGCTCCGGACGTGACACCGACGGCGGCGTGGTCGCCGAACTCACCGCAACTCCCCCGCCCCCACGGAATGAATTCGTGCCCCGCCCCGCCCTCCTGGCCGAACTTCGCTCCGCACTCACCGAGTCGCCGGTGGTCTGCGTCGTCGGACCGGGCGGTATCGGGAAGACACGTCTGGTCGCACATCATCTCGCCGCGCATCACCGCGCCGATTCGGCCGGACGCACCGACCCGGACGTCTTCGTCGACCTGTCCGCCGCCCACACCGCCGCCGATGTCACCGCGGCGGTGGCCGCCGCGGTCGGCAGCGGTGCCGTCTTCGACATCGATTCCGCTACCGGGCCGCCCACGAGATCTCCGGCGACGATGCTCGCCCAGGTGCTGCCGTCGCGCGCGCTGATCGTCTTCGATGCGTGCGAGTTGGTCGCGGGTGTCGTCTCCGACCTCGTCCGCGAGGTCGGCGACCTTCGTCGCGACATCCGGGTGCTGGCGACCAGCCGGGTACCGCTGGACCCGGGCACCGGCCGCATCATCGAGGTGACAGCGCTCCCGGAAAGTTCTGCGGCACAACTGTTCACCGTCCGCGCACGGGATATCGCGCCGCAGAACCGATTGGATCCCGACGCCGTCGGCGCACTCTGCCGCCGGCTCGACGGCGCCCCGTTGGCCCTCGAACTGGCCGCGGCCCAGCTACGTCATCTGACGCTGGCCGACCTGATCGACCGACTCGACGCCGACATGACCGTGCTACGAGTCGGTGACGGCGGGCGTCACCATTCCCTCGCCGACGTCGTGAAGTCCAGCTGGGAACTGCTGCCGGTACCGGCCCGGGAGGCGCTCGCCGCACTCGCCCGCTTCTCCGGCGTGTTCTCCCTCGACGACGCGCTCACCTTCGACGAGGTCGACATCGACCACCTGGGAACACTGTGCGCCCACGGCCTGCTGCGAGTGGTGGACGAGCCGGACAGTCCCGGCGACAACAGCACCGGGCGTACGCATTATCGGCTGACCGAGACCATCCGCGACTTCGCCCGCGAACGCACCGCGGCACTGCCGTCCCTCGCCGAACATCTGGCCGCCCGGCACCGCCGATGGGCCGGTGAGCAGGTCCGGGATGCGCTGACGCAGTTGCGTACCGGACAGGTCGCGCAGGCCGCGGCCGCCTTCGATCGGACTGCCGAATCGATATTGTCGCTACTCGATCCGGACTCGCCGCCGGATCTGACGCTGCTGCCCGCGGTGTCGTGGCGCTGGCTGCGGACCGGCGGCCACGACGACACCGTGCGGCTGTGCCGCGCGGCGGTTCAGGCAGCGTCGGCGGGAAACGCCGACCCGGTCGGGTTGTGCTTCGCCATCGTCCACCTCGTCTCACTCGGCGCCTACCGAGATGCGGCTCGCGGACGAATCCTGCTGCGGCGCATCCCCATCGACGAGGACACTCCCGGCATCGACACACTCGGACGCACCCTGCTGGTAGCACCACCACGCACCGTCGGCCGCATCCTGGCCACCGCTGCGGACGCGACGGATCCGGTGGTGGCGGCCGCCGCCGACCTCGTCCGCGCCGAAGTTGCCGAACGCAGCGCGAATCCGGTCTTCGCGCGACGCTGCGCCCGGCGCGCCGGGGTCGCCGCCGACCGCGCCGCCCATCCGTGGCTGTCCGCCAACGCTCGCGGCCGCCTCGGCCGGATCAGCAGCCAGCTCGGCGAGTATCCAGTTGCCGCAATCCATTTCGAACGCAGTGCGGAAATCTTCGACTCCATCGGCCTCCGCGAGGACGCCGCCCGCATGCGCGTGCACCAGGCGGCCGCCACGGTCGGGGTGGATCGTGCTGCCGCCGCCGAACTGCTCGCCGAATGCCTCCATGACTCCGGTGCGGGCCACCGCCCGTATGTGGCCACCGCGCATATGGCTCGCGCCCAACTCCTCATCGACTCCGACGCCGACCGTGCGCTGAGCGCCGCCGACCGCGCACTGTCGATCGTCGGCGCCCCGTCCGACGGACACTCGGTGCATCTGCACGCGGTCGCCGTCGCCCTGCTCGCCCATGCCGGTCGTACCACCCACGCGCGCATCGCCGCCGACGATCTCGAAGCGGCGCTCGATCGTCGGCTGCACCGCGGCGACCACGCCGACCTCCCGTCCCTGGGCGCTGCTGCCGCCGCCATCGTCAAGGCGCGCGGGCTGGCCCCCGACAGTCCGCCGGCCACCGCCGCGCGCACCCTTCGTCACCGGCGCGACTTCGCCGTCCTGGCCCTGCCCGATCTGCCCACTCCCGGGTCCGGCAGCCGTCCCACCAGAGCCGCCGCAATCCATCGTCTGCTGCGCTGAAACCGGTTTGAAAGTGGCGTCGGCCAGGCTGAGCGGGAACACGCACAGCATCGGAGGACACCAGTGGTCACCTTGCCGGAAACGGCCGTCTACGCCGAATCGCTGCGGAAGTCATTCCGCGGCGTCCACGCGGTCGCCGACGTCAGCTTCGCCATCCCGACCGGCACCGTCTGCGGAATGCTCGGCGCCAACGGCGCGGGGAAGACGACGACGGTCCGCATGCTCGCCACCTTGATCCGACCGGACGGTGGCCGGGCCGAGATCTTCGGCCGCGACGTGGTCAGCCAAGCCACCGCCATCCGGTCACTGATCTCGCTGACCGGCCAGTATGCGTCACTGGACGAGGATCTGACCGCCATCGAGAACCTCGAACTGTTCGGCAGGCTGCGCGGCCTGAACGGCCGGGGCGCCCGTACCCGCGCCGGTGAGCTGGTCGACCGGTTCGGACTCGCCGCGGCCGCCGACCGCCCGATCACCGGCTTCTCCGGCGGGATGCGTCGGCGCATCGATCTGGCCGCCTCACTGATCACGCCGCCCGCGCTGTTGTTCCTCGACGAGCCGACCACCGGCCTGGACCCGACCACCCGCGCGCAGGTCTGGGCGTGTGTACGCGATCTCGTCGACGAGGGCACCACGGTCCTGCTGACCACCCAGTATCTCGACGAGGCCGATCAGCTCGCCGACTCGCTGGTCGTCGTGGATGCGGGGCGGGTGATCGCCGAGGGCACCGTCGACGTCCTCAAGGACCGCGTCGGGGCGCGATCGCTGGAGGTCAGCGTCGCCGATCCGACCCGCCTCGACGACGCCGTCGCGATCGTCCGCGCCCGCCTGGGCACCGAGGTCGTTCCCAGCCCCGAGGCGGCCCGGCTGTCGGCCACGCTGACCGACCCCGGCCTGTCCGCCCGGATCGTCACCGACCTGGAGGCGGCCGGCGTCGTCGTCGCCGAACTGGCGGTGCGCCGCCCGACCCTCGACGAAGTGTTCTTCGCCATGACCCGACAGGAGCCCGCATGAGTACCTCACTCGACGTCAGCACCGCACCGGCCGCGTCGATGCGGGACTGGCCGGTGTCACCGGCTACCCGCGTCGGTGTGGGCCAGGCGGTACGCGACACCCTCACCCTCGCCCGGCGCGGTCTGCTGCGGATGCGTCACACCCCGCAGCAGCTCTTCGACGTCATCGTCGTGCCGATCGTCTTCACGATCCTGTTCGCCAACATCTTCGGCGGTGCCATCGCCGGCGGCGTGCAGTCCTACCTGCCCGCCCTGGTGCCCGGGGTGCTCGTGTCGGTCGCCATCACCAGCTCGGTCGTGACCGGCGTGCAATTGCGCGAGGACATCGACAGCGGCGTCTTCGACCGACTGGTGTCACTGCCCATCGCCCGCATCGCGCCGCTGGCCGGCTCGCTGACCGCCGACATCCTGCGCTACGCGATCGCCACCACCATGTCGCTGGTCGTCGGACTCGTCCTCGGCTATCGGCCCGGGAGCATCGTCGGCACGCTGGGCGGCATCCTGCTCGTCGTCTTCGCCGCCTTCTCGATGAGCTGGATCTTCGCACTGATGGGTGTGATCATGTCCAAGGCCAGTGCGGTGCAGGGTATCTCGATGCTGATCCTGATGCCGCTCACCTTCACCTCGAACGCCTTCGTACCCACCTCGACGATGCCGGGCTGGTTGCAGACGCTCGCCGACATCAACCCGGTATCGCATCTGGTGTCGTCGTTCCGGTCGCTCGCCAACGACGGTGCGCTGACCGCGCACATCGGCTGGACGCTGCTCGGTGCCGGGGCGATCATCGCGGTGGCCGCCCCGCTGGCCTTGCGCGCCTACCTGAGCCGGGTGTGACCGATGAACCCTCTTGCCCCCGAACGCCTGACCCCCGACGACGACCTGTTCGTGCGGATGGAGCACGCTCTGGGCCTGCCGGTCACCAATCAGTGCGTCTGGCAGATCCCCGGCGACACCCCCGAACACGTCATCACCGATCTCGCCGACCGGCTGCGCCGCGGCCGTCTCAGCCGACTCGTCCGGCGGCGCCGGGTACCCGGCCGAGACCGGTGGATCCACACCCCGGGCGCCGGACGATTCCGGATGTCGCGTCAGCCGATCCCGGCCGGTGCGGAGGCCGCCTGGGCCCGCGATCGCGTCGACGAACCTCTTGACACCCGGCACGGACCGTCGTGGCGACTGACCACCGCGCCGTCGTCGGACGGCGAGTCGATCTTCGTGTCGCTCATCGTCTCCCACGTCGTCGCCGACGGCGGCGCGATCATGGCCGCGGTGTCCGAGGCGGTCGCGGGCATCGACTACGACGCGACCGACGCAGCCGGCGGGGTCATCGACAGCCTGCGCGACTCGGCGACGCTGATCGCCACGGCGGGCCGGATGGCCTTCGCCATGGCCGCCGACCGCTCGTCGAGCACCTCGCCCACCGCTCGGGCGGTGCCACCTCTCCTGACCACACCGTCCCCGACCATGCCGGGCGGGGACGCAGCATATGCACCGACCACCATCCGCACCATCGACGCCGCCGACTTCCGTCGGGCCGCACAGGACGCGGGTGGCACCGCCAATACCCTGTTCGTGGCGATCATGGTCGGGGTTCTCGAAGACAGCGGACGGGTCGCCCGCGGAACCACCATCGGTGTGTCACTACCGATGTCGGCACGCACCGACGGCGATCGCCGGGCCAACGCGACCACCGGGGTCACCGCCAGCGTCGAGGTGAGCGCCGACCGCTATCGCGATCTCGGTCCGCTGCGCACCGCCTGCAAGGAGGCCTACCGATCGGCTGCCGCGGGACCCGGTCCGACCGCCCGGCTGGGGATCGTCGCCCAGGCGCTCGGCGACCGGATGGTCGCCCGGCTGGCCGCCGGGCTCGGCGCACCCCTGTGCCTCGCGTCCAACCTCGGCGACCTCGACGACGACTTCGCATCGCTGGGCTCGGCGCTACCCGGCCCGGTCGCGATGCGGTCGGTCGCCGCCGTCGGCGACGGGGATCGACTGCGCCGCATGGCCGGCGGGGTCAGCGGCTGGGTATCGCAGAGCGCGGGCACGATCACCCTGTGCGCCACCTCCCTCGATCCGGACCGCATCACCGACGACGCCGCACTGACCGCCGCACTCGACGTCGAACTGGCCCGCTGGGGGTTGACCGCGGCAGGTTGGGGAGGCCGCCGTCCCGCGGCGGAAGAGGCGTTATGCGAATAGCTTTCGCTCTGCACGGTAGCCGCGGTGACGTCCAGCCGGCTCTCGCGGTGGCCGCCGCCCTCGATGCGCGCGGGCACCGCGTGTCGATCGCGGTGGCCGCCGACCTGGTGGAGATGATCGAACGCACCGGCCTGCCGACCCGCACACTGTGCCCGTCGACCGCCGAGTTGCTGGCCACCCCGTTGGTCGCCGAACGACTCAAATCCGCCAATCCGCGCACCCGCATGCAAGCCCTACGCGAGGTCGGGTCCTACGGGTCCGCGATGTCCGAACAGGTCATGGGTGAGCTCGCCGACGAGTCCGACGTGCTGGTCACCGGGCTACTCGCCCAGGAGCGGGCAGCGACCATCGCCGAGAGCCGTGGTATCGGATTCATCCCACTGCACTACTGCCCGGTCCGGGCCAACGCGGCGGTGTCACCCACCTACCGACGCCTGCCCCGCCCGGCCCGGGCCGCCCTGTGGTCCGTCGTCGACCACGGCTATTGGCTCAGCACGCGGGGCGACGACCGCGCGTTGCGCGTACGGCTCGGGCTGCCCGTCGCCGACCAGCCGCTGGGCCGACGATTGCGTTCGGCCGGCCGGCCCGAAGTGCAGGCCTACGACCCGGCACTCTTCGACGGACTCGCCACGGAGTGGGGAGACCAGCGTCCGTTCAGCGGATTCCTGGTGCCCGACGACATGACCCGGCGCGCCCTCAACGGCGACGACACCGCCACCATCGATGCCATCGCCTGGGCCGATACCGGCCCGCCGCCGGTGTATGTCGGATTCGGCAGCATGCCGGTACCTGCGGCCCGGATCGGCTCCATCGTCGGCCACCTGCGCGCCCGCGGGCTGCGGGTCATCGCCCACACCACGCATCACATCACCGAGGGCGACGGCGGCACCGACGATGCGGTGCTTGCGGTTGGAACCGGCCTCGACCATGAGCGGCTGCTGCCCCACTGTCATGGCGCGGTGCATCACGGCGGGGCCGGTACGACCGCGGCCGCGGCCCGTGCGGGCATCCCGTCGGTGATCGGATGGTTCAGTGCCGATCAACCGATGTGGGCGGGCGCGCTGGCCCGAGCCGGGGCCGGCCGCGGCGCGCGGCTCACCCGTCTGGCACCCACCGATCTGGATGCGCTCACCGATCCCGCCGTCATCGTCGCCGCACGCACCCTCGCGCGGCGACTCGTTCCGGTGGCCGAAGCCCGCGACACCGTCTGCCGAGTCATGCTCGAGTCAGCATAGGCCCACGATGCCGTCCGCCACAGTGAGCAACAACACGCACCCGTCGGTTGTGTGCCGCGACACAGAAATTCGGCCCGGCCAACTTTTTCTCATCGTGAAAACAATCGGCTGCCAGGTGATTTCATCTTGCGTTAACCAGCGCAAGAACAGGTTTCGCACTCGGACCGGAAGTCTGGTCAGACTCGGCCGCGCACCTTAGGCTCACGAACGAATGCAGTACGCATTCATCGTCCGTCTGTCGGTTGGGGGTAGACGGGCACCAGAATCGAAAAGTGTCAGACGAATCCGCTCACCGACGCGCGTTCGTCGGTCGATGCCATGCCGGCGATGTCCGCAACCCGCGGATCGCAAGCGGCACGACCGGTCTGACACTCATCTCGAGATACCCAACGACAGGCCGGAGAGTCCGCCATCGCGGCTCCGGCGCTGTCCCGCCATTGCACTAGCGCCAGAGGTATCAAGAACAGTGGAGTACACGGAGTTCGCCGACTATCCGACTCCTTCGGGGGTTATCACCGAGTGGATCCCTTCGACCGCGGAATCCGCCTGGGCCGACGATGATCGGCCGTTGTCGACCAATCACGCCGCACATCTCGCCCACACTCGCGACCACGACACGTCATGGATCGGCACCGCCTTCTACCTCGAGGGCACCCTCGATCCGAGAGCCTTCGCGACCACGCTGCGTCGATGGTTCGCACGCCACGAGACCTTCCGGACCACCGCGGTCGCGGCCGGCGACGGACTGCGCCGTCGGGTGCTGGACACCGGGTCGCTGGCCATCGATGTCCGCCGGTACGGCCGGGTCCGCTCCTCGCTGGACGTCTATCGCCACATCGAGGCCTTCCTCGCCTCCGAGGTGCGTGCGCACACCTGGCCGCACATCGTCTTCACCACAGTCGAACACGCCGCGCACGCCGACGACCGCGCCAACTGCGATCCGCAGACCACCGAGGGATTCACCGTCGTCTTCGGCGCCGACCATGCGGTGATGGATGCCTACACCCAGGTCGTGGCCATCGTCGAGCTCCGCGAGATCTATCGCGCGGTCGTCGCCGGAACCGAGCCGGCACTTCCCGGCTGCGGGTCCTTCGTCGACCACAGCGCCGCCGAGAGTCTGGCCGCCGCCGCACTCACCGTCGACCATCCGGCGGTGCGCGCCTGGGATGACTTCCTGAGCGCGGATACCGTTGCCGCACACTCGGGCAGCGACGCTGACCGGCTTCCGGCATTCCCGCTTCCGGTGGGGCCGAAGGAAACCGATCGCGCGGGTGGCACCACCCAGTCGAGCGTCTCGCTGTGGATTCTGCCGCGCGCACAGACCGAGGCGTTCAGCGCGGTCTGCAAGGCGTCGGGCAGTTCCGGTTCCACCGGCATCCTCACCGCGATCGGCATCGCGCTGGCCCGGCTCAGCGGCGACCGGGTCAATCGCTACATCATGCCGATGCATACCCGGACCTCCCCCGAGTGGTATCTCGCGGCGGGCTGGTTCGTGGGCCTGATCCCGGTGCACGACGACCTCGGTGCGGCCGAGTCCTTCACCACCGCACTCACCGGCACCGCCACCGCGTCGAAGGCGCACCGCGCCCTGGCCGCGCATTCCTTCGGCCGGGTGGCCGAACTTCTGGAGATCTCGCCCCGACCGCGTTTCGTGGTGTCCTACATCGACGGGCGGACCATCCCCGGTGCCGGCGAGTGGACCGCGCGCGACCGGGCGTTGCGCAGTCCGGTCCGGAGCGACGACGAGGTCTACCTGTGGATCAACCGCACGGCCGACGGCATCAACCTGTCCACCCGGTTCCCCGGCAACGACACGGCCAGCGCCTCGGTGCACGCATTCATCGCCGAGTTCTCCGCCGTGCTGCGTGAGGTCGCCGAGCACGGCGACGCACCGGTGATCGCCGATCCCGTGGTCGTCCGGACGGACGGCGGTGACCGGCGATGAGGATCGTGGCCCGACGTGAGTGGCATCCCGAAGCCGGCACCGTCGTCGACTGGGTACCGACCGCACGCACCATCAATGCGGCGAAAGGCGCTCCACCGCATCCGGTTCCGGTGTCTTTCCTACAGCGTGATCACATCACCGGCGTGCTGGCCGCCCGCGCCGAGGACCGACCGCATCGCGCCTACACCTGTGCCGCGGTCCAGGTACCCGGTCGGTTCGACGAGTCGCGGCTGACCGCGGCTCTGACCTCGTTCCTGCGCGATCATCCTGGCCTGCGCTGTGTCTTCCGCGCCGACGGCGAACAACTCACCCGTCATCTGATCGTTGCCGGCGACGTCGAGCTGACCACCGAGCATCCCGTGGTGGCCGACCGGGACATCGCCGCGCACATCGATGCCCGGCTGGCGCGGTCGGCCGTCTTCGACTCCTTCCCGGCCGTCGTCTTCGGTGCGGTCGTGCGTCACGACGGATTCGATCTGTACTTCGGCATCGACCATGCCTTCGGGGACGGCAGTTCCCAGGCCATCGGGATCGCCGACATCCTCGACCGCTATCACGGCGGCGCGGGGTTCCGGTCCGGCAGTCACATCGACCATGTGGCAACCGAATACGCGCTCGCCGGACAGATCGCGGAACGAGACGCCGAGGTGGCGGAATGGGCGGATGCCCTGCGGCCCACCGACGGTCGCCTACCCGGGTTCGCCCTCGATCTCGGACTCGAGCAGACTGCTGCCGGTCCGGTCCCCCAGCGGGTCCGGATTCGTCGTGCCCAACTCGCCGACGCCGAGGACACCGAGGCGATAGCGGCCGTCGCGGCGGCGGCCGGGACCGGGTTCACCGCCGCCGTCTACGCCGCCCTCGCCCTCGCCGACCGCGAACTCGGTGGGCGCGATCACTTCGCCACCGCGACAGTGCTGAGTACCCGGGGCAGCGCTGAACACCAGCTCGCTCAGGGCTGGTACTGCAATTTCGCCCCGGTCGCCTTCCCGGTACAGGGTGCGACGCTGCGGGAGGTGATCGGCGACGCCGCCGCCGGTCTGTCGCGAGCGCGCCGGTTGTCGGCGCTGCCCGCACACGCCGTGCTGGCCACCCTGATCGGGACGGGCCGGGTCGATCCGTCGGTGGCGGGCAGCCCACAGATGGTGTCCTACCTGGATTTCCGGTGGTTCCCGGCTCAACGCGAACTGTCCGACGCAGTGCTCTTCACCGGCGAGGGCCGCACCCGCAATGCGTCGCAATGGATCAGCCGCGACCACGACGGCTTGTGGATCGCCACCCAGTGTCCGGACAATCCGGTCGCCGGGGCTGCGGTCACCCGCTACTTCGACACGGTGCGGGCACATCTGACCGCCGCGCTCACCGCTCCCGTCGCGATCGGACTGGGCGCTTGAGGGTCACCGCGGTCGGACACGTCGAATTCCGCGGCGCCCTGGTGGAATTCGTCCTGGACTGGGCGGGAGAACCCGACCCGCAGGGCGCGCCGGTGTCCTTCAACCAGGGCAATCACCTCCGCCAGCACGCGACACCCGGCAGCCGGCCGGTGTGGCTGGCAGGCAGCGTCGAGCTGGCGGGCCCCGCCCTCCCCGACGGCGACGTCGCGGGAGTGGATATCGCCCGTGTCGCCACGGTGATCGGGCAGGTGATAGCCGAACAGGAGGCGCTCCGGCTGCGATTCCGTTGCGACCCGGAGCCCCGCCAGCATCTCTTCAGCCCCGACCAGCTACAGGTCACCCCGCGTCACGCCGGGATGGTGGACACCGATGATGTGGTGGCGCTGCTCAATTCGCGCTGTCATCCGCGGGCGAGTCCGGGTCTGTGCTTCGCGCTGGTCGGCACCACCCTGCTGTGCGGTTTCGACCATGCCCACGCCGACGCGTTGACGATCGACATCGTGCTGCGCCGCATCGTCGCCCTCTACCACGATCCGGCCACCCCGGCGCCGGTCGTCGCGGGGTTCGTCCAACGGTGCATCAGCGAGGATGCCCGTCCGACCATGAACGAATCTGCGGACCGGGCAGCGGGTTTCGCCACCTGGGAGCAGTTCTTCGCCGAGACCGGCGGCAAGGTTCCGCGCTTCCCACTACCGCTGGGCGACGTACCCGCCGCCACCGGTCAGGCGACTCACGTCCGGACGTTGCTCGCCGACGAGGACGCTGCGCACCTCGACGACGGCCTGTTCGCGGCCCTGCTGTCCGAACTCGCGGGCGCCGTCGCCGACCTCGGCGGTCCCGATCGGCTGGCTACGCTGATCCCCCTGCACACCCGCGGTCGGCGGGACTCCGGGTGGCATGCCACGGCAGGCTGGCTGGTGACCAACGCGCCGGTGGTCGTCGACGGCGGTGACCGGCCCGGCGCGCGGGCCGCGATACGGCGGGCGGTGGATGCCGCCGGTATCCCGCTCCCCGATGTGCTCGCCCGCTGCGCACCGCAACTCCCGGCGGGCGACCTGTTCATGGTGTCGTTCCTGGACTATCGCAAACTGGGTCCGGAACTTCGCGGCGGACAACATATCTCGGCCTGCTCGACCGCCGATGACGTACAGATCTGGTTCTCCCGCACGCACCGTGGACTCGACGTCCGGGTGCGGTATCCGGCGACCGCGACGGCCACAGCGGCCGTCGTCGGCCTCACCGATGCCCTCGCCCGGCGGCTTCGCCAACCGGTGCCGGTCTCGTAGCGGTCGGGCTACCCGACCGGGCCGCTGGGCGCCCGCCGCGACCCGGGCTGCTGGCGCGGCATCGAATTGCGCGGCACCGGATAGGGCGTACCGTGCCCGAGCGTCCCCAGCGCCACATTCGGACCACATTGGGCCAGCGAGTTCTTGGCCTGCGGTACCGGATCGCCGAATCGTGGCCGGGAGGCGTTGGGCCGACGCGCGAAGTCGAAGGTCGAGGTCATGTCGCCGGTCACGCTGCGGCGCCACGGTGTCAGGTTCGGCACCTCGACACCGAACCGCTTCTCCAGTAGGCGCAACTGCGAGGTGTGGTCGAAGGTCTCCGAGGCGACGAGACCACCTCGGCTGTAGGGCGAGATGACCAGACACGGCACCCGGTAGCCCAGCCCGATCGGTCCGCGGATTCCCTTCGACGACTTGACCTTTCCGATGTCGGGAACGCTCACGAACTCCCCCGGCGTGCGCGCGGGCGGGGTGGGCGGGGTGACATGGTCGAAGAATCCACCGTTTTCGTCGTAGCTGATGATCAGCGCGGTCTTCTCCCAGACCGCCGGATTCGAGGTGAGGATGTCGAGCAGTTGCACGATGCCGACCGCACCGAAGGAGGCAGGCAGCGCCGGGTGTTCGCAGGTGAACGCCGACGGCACCACCCACGACACCTTCGGAAGCCTACCGGTGCGCACATCCTCGGCGAAGCCCTGCGGATACACCGGGTCGATGCCGCGACGCGCCAGCTCCGACCGCGGATCACGGGCCTGCCGGAAGCAGCCCATCATGCCGTCGAGGATCACCGACGACACCGGTCCGATGTCGCGGTTGTTGTAGATCTTCCAGCTGACGCCGGCGTCGCGCAGATTCTCCGGCATCGTGCGCCACGAATAGGCGAACTTCGGGATGAGCGTAGGGGTTTCGAGCAGCGGTCCACCATGGCTGCCGTCCGGGTCGATGGTCGCGCTCATCCAGTACAGCCGATTCGGGTCGGTGGGCCCCAGCACCGAGCAGTGGTAGTTGTCGCACAGGGTGAACGCCTCGGCCAGCGACCGATGTACGGGTATGTCGGCGCGTTCGTAGTAGCCCATCAGCGCGGGCGCGTTGGCTGCGCCCACCGCCTCGACCGACATCGGCAGCCAGCCGTCGTTGCGACCACCGTTCCACGCGCGGTGCATACCCGCCCACGAATGATCGGGGTCGTTGATGCACTCGCCATCCAACCGGGTGTCGTGGCGGGTGTCGAGGCGGAACGGCAGCGTGTACCCCGTGCGCGTGGGCCCGACACCCGGCGCCCAGCCGTACTGCTTCCACACCGAGGACTGGTCGCCGAAACCCCGAACTCCTGAATAGGTGCCGAAATAGTGGTCGAAGGACCGGTTCTCCTGCATGAACAGCACGATGTGCTCGATGTCGTTCAGCGATCCGGTGCCTGCCGGGTCGGCCGAGGCGTAGGCCTTGTCGATGATCGGCGCCGCCCACGAGGTCAGCAGCGCCCCACCACCGGCGGCGGTGACCCGGGCGAGGAAGTCGCGTCGTGACAATCCCCCGAAAAGCTGCTCGGAACGGGTCTCCTCGGACAAGCCGGCCTCCTGACCACGATGCGTACTGGGCGCGGTCAGTCTACGACCGATGGTTGTCCGCGCGGTGGCGAAAACGTGGTCGGCCGATGAAATTCGGGCTCACTGTTCGTCGGGCCTGCTGTCGTCGCGTGCAGCGGGTAGCAGCGGGTCGAGCGCGCTGACCGCGATCCCGTAGGGCAGGAACCGCACCCGGCGTTTCGGGTCGGTGTTGGTCTGATGGGCGCGCAAGGCGTCGAGTTCGGTGGCGTAGACCTGTTCGACACGGGCACCGCCGTCTTCGTCGACGACGAACACCGCCCACACCCCGGCACCGCTGTCCCCGGCGGTCGCGGGGTCACCGCGCCGCCGTGTCCGGGTTCGGCCGTCGTCGAAGAACGACGAGAAAGCCGAGGTCGACTGCCCTTCGAAGAGTTTTCCGAAGATCTCCCGCAAACCGTCCTGCGCCTCCCGCGCGAATCGGTCGAAGTCTTCAGGTCCGAAGCCGAATGGCCCGTTCGAGGAATGCCGATCGTCGGTCATGGCGTGATCCTTCCGCCGGTTGCGGTACGCGCCGGGAAGCTGAGCACGGCGTCTGACCCCAGTGTCCGCAGAAATCGGCCCGCTCGCCACCACCGGTCGCCGATGCCGCCGACTCACCGCGCGTCCTACCACTCATCGTGAGCCAAACTCCCCGGCACCGGCGGATATCTGGCAACCTTCCCCCAATGCGGGTGGGGGTACACAGGACGTCGCCGGGCGCCGGATTCCGGCGACCCGTCACCCGAGTGGCGCTACCGCTACTCGCCGCGCTCGCACTGCTGACGGGCGCGATGCATTCTCCGGCCGCCGACGCGACCCCAACCACCACCGCCGAGGTCAACGCCCTGGCGGGGCGCTGCGTCGCCCTGTCTCACCAGGGTGGTCCGCTCGGTACCGGCTCGGGTCCGTTCCGCGTGCGGGCCGCGGGCCTGGGGCGGTTCCTGTTCTACGGCACGGACGCGCGGCTGCTCAGTGCCGGTCCACGCGGATCGGTTGCGGTGGAGCCGAGGCCGACCTCGCGATCCATCTGGGCCGCGACCGGTTCGGCCGCGGGCATCACCCTGCGATCGGGCGCCGTCGAACTCCACGGGGTGCAATCGCGAGCGGCCACCGGATGCCGGAACTTTCCGGATGCCGAACTCGATGTGGACGGCGCACCGTTCACCGGTGTCGACGGTGACGGCAACCTGCGCGGATTCGTCGATTCCCACGCCCACCTGATGTCCGAACAGTTCCTCGGCGGCGAATTCCATTGCGGCGCGCCCTATAGCCCACTCGGGGTCACCGTCGCCCTGCGGGACTGTCCCGACCACGGTCGCGACGGCGTCCTCGCGGTCGGCGAACAGGTCCTCAGCCGACCGGGACCACACGACACCGTGGGTTGGCCGACCTTCCGCGACTGGCCGCGCTGGGATTCCCTGACCCACGAGCAGACGTACTACCGCTGGATCGAGCGCGCGTGGCGGTCCGGCCTGCGCATGATCGACAACTACTACGTCCAGAACCGCGTGCTCTGCGAGAACTACCCGCTACGCGATCAGCCGTGCGACGAGATGGAATCGATCCGCATCCAGCACCGCATGCTGCTCGGTCTGCGCGACTACATCGACGCGCAGGCCGGCGGTCCCGGCCGCGGGTTCCTGCGCATCGTGACCACCGCGGCGCAGGCCCGCCGAGTCGTCGCCGCGGGCAAACTCGCCGTCACCCTCGGCATCGAGGTCGCCGAACCGTTCGGATGCCGCGAGGGTGCCCCCGGCCGGCCCGCCGCCTGTGACCGCGCAGCCATCGACCGTGGGCTCGACGAATTGCGTGCCCTGGGGATCCGGCAGGTGATCCTGACCCATAAATTCGACAACGCGCTCGGCGGCACCCGGTTTGATCAGGGCGCCACCGGTGTCGCGGTCAACGCCGGGCAGCAACTGTCCACCGGACATCCGTGGGTGACCCAGCCGTGCCCCACCGACCAGCACGACAACCCCGTCGTCGGCTATCCCCGTAACGCCTGCAACGTCCGGGGATTGACCGCCCTCGGCGAGTACACGGTGCGCGCGATCATCGCGCGACGCATGATCGTCGACGTCGACCACCTGAGCGTCAAATCTGCCACCCGGGTCCTCGACATCATTGCCGCACACCACTATCCGGGAGTCGTGTCGTCACACAGCTGGACCGACAAGACGAACTACCGGCGCATCCTCACCGCGGGTGGCGCGGTCGGCCTGTTCGCCACCCCCGCCGAAGCCGAGCCCGGTGAGGTCGGCCGCCACGGCGACCTGCCACCAGACTTCCTGTCCGCGTGGCGGATCCTGCGCGCCCAGCGCGATCCCCGGTTCTACTTCGGAGTGGGGTTCGGACCGGATATGGGCGGGCTGGGCAAACAGGCCCACCCGCGCCCGTCCGCCACGCGCACACCCGTCGTCTACCCCTTCCTCGCCGCTGATGGCCGCACCCGGATCTGGCGGCAGGTGACCGGCCGCCGGGTCTTCGACGTCAATCGCGATGGAACCGCCCATTACGGACTACTTCCTGATTGGATCGAGAGCCTGCGCGTGCAGGCCGGTGCGGACGGCCCGCGACTCGTCGGCGATCTGTTCGCCGCCGCCGAGGCCTACGTCCGGATGTGGGAGCGGGTGGAAGGATCTCGATGAGTGCAGGCGAACCCCCGGCACGGGTTCGGCGGCCGGTGTTCGCGGCCTATGCCGCGGGCAGTGTCGGCACCGGCGGTTTCGGCGTACTACCCGGGCTGGTCCTCGCCTACTACCTGACCGACACACTCGGCGTCGCCGCACTGGTCGCGGCGGCCGTCGTCCTGCTCCCCAAACTCATCGACATAGCCGTCAATCCACTCATCGGCACCCGCAGCGATCACGCACGCCGGACCCGCGGTCGACGCAGCGGCGGCATGTTGGTCGGCGCCGTCGCACTCGCCCCGCTGTTCGTGCTGACCTTCTGCGCCCGCCCCGGTTGGCCCGAGTGGGTCGGCGCGATCTGGGTGCTCGTGTTCTTCTCCCTCGCCGCGGTCGCGTACGCGCTGTTTCAGGTGCCCTACGTGGCGTTGCCCGCCGAACTGACCGGTGACTACCACGAACGGACCCGTCTGGTCGCCGCCCGGATCGCGGTGCTCGCGGTGACCATCTTGCTCGTCGGTGCGGGCGCCCCCGCCATCCGAGATGCGATCGGCGGCACCGCGGGTTATCTCGTGATGGCGGTGGCCGCGGGCGTGGTGATCTCCGGCGGCATGCTCGCGGCCACCCTCGGCGCGGCCCGCCGTTCCGGCACCGCCGAGCGGGCCGAGGGAGCCGCCGAACACGGATACCGGCATGCCGTGCAGGCCTGGCGCACCAGTCGCCGGTTCCGCGCCTTGCTCGCCGTCTACGTGGTCCAAGCGTTGGCCAGCGCGGTCATGCTGGCCGCGGCCCAGTATGTCGCCACCTACGTCCTCGACGACTCGGGGGCACTCACGCTTCTGTTCGTCGCGCTGGTCGCACCGGCGATCGTGGTGATGCCCGCCTGGTATCGGTTCGGGCACAGGTACGGCAAGGAACGTGGGCTGCTCGCCGCCTCCGCCTTCTTCATCGTCGGCTCCGCGGCGCTCCTGCCCGCCGCCGCCGGACCCGGCGGTTGGATGTTGGCCGCGGTGGCCGTCGCCGGCGTCGGGTACGCGGGTATGCAGACCTTCCCGCTCGCGCTGCTCCCCGACGTCATCGACGAATATTCGGCGCAGGCCGGCGAGGATCGCGGTGGCGCCATGTCGGGATTGTGGACGGCTGGTGAGACGGTGGGCCTGGCCATCGGCCCCGCCGCGTTCCTCGGCATCCTGGGCGCGACCGGTTTCGTCTCGTCCACCGGCGACGAGCACGCCGACCAGCCCACCACCGCCCTCGTCGGCATCGTCACCGGATTCTCCGCCGTACCGGCGCTGCTCGTGGCCACCGGGGTGGTCATCCTCATCCGCGGCTTCGGCCTGCATCCGCCGACGCGCACCGCCCCCGAATCCGCCCCCGACGCCGTGCCGCAGCGTCCGGTCACGAAGGGATCCCGTCCATGACCACCCCACCACAGCGATCGGCGGCCGAGATCCTCGCCGAACTCGACGACCTCCGCGCCGCGGACGCCCCCACCCATGGCGGCCGCATCCTCGCCTACGTCTACGACGCCGGCCGGTCCGAACTCGACGACCTGGCGGCCGCCGCGATCGCCCGCGTCCAGCCGGTGAACGCACTGGACCCGACCGTCTTCGAATCGGTGGCGGCGATGGAGCGTGAGCTGATCACTTTCGGGCGCAACATCTTCCACGCAGCCCACGCGGTCGGGACGGTGACCTCGGGCGGCACCGAGAGCTGCATCCTCGCGGTCAAGGCGGCCCGCGACGCCGCCGGCCTTGCACCCGGGACCGGATCAGTCGTGCTGCCCTCCACCGCCCATGCGGCGTTCACCAAGGCGGCGAACCTGCTCGGTGTCCGCGCGATCCGACTCAGCGTGAACCCGCAGACCTCCGTTCCGACACCCGAATCCGTCGCCGCCGCGATCTGCGACGACACCTTCCTCCTCGTCGCCTCCGCACCCAACTATCCGACCGGCTGCATCGACCCGATCGAGGCATTCGGCCGCATCGCGGGCGAACGGGGCATCGCGCTGCACGTCGACGCCTGCCTGGGCGGTTTCGCGCTGCCCTGGTGGGGTGCGGACACCCCGGCCTGGGATTTCCGGGTGGCCGGGGTCACCAGTCTCTCGGCCGACCTCCACAAGTACGGCTACACCCCCAAGGGCGCCTCGCTGCTGCTGCACACCGACCGCGATCGGCATCGCGCCCAGTACTTCTCCACCACCGATTGGCCGGGCTATCCGGTGGTCAATCCGACGCTGCTCGGTTCGCGGTCCGCCGCAGGCATCGCGTCGTCCTGGGCGATCACCCGCTTCCTGGGCACCGACGGATTCGCCGAGTTGGTGGCCGCCACCCGCGACGCGTCGCAGTCGCTGATCGCGGCCGTCGACGCGATCGACGGACTGCGCGTCGTCGGCTCACCGACCGGGCCGGTGTTCGCGGTCGCCGCCGACCCCACCGCCGACGTACCCGTCGATCCGCACCGGTGGGCAGCGGCCGTCGCCGAGCGGGGCTTCACGCTCCAGATGCAGCCTGCTTACACCCAGCCCGACGGGACGGATCTGCCTGCGACCACCCACCTCACGGTGACCCCGGTCACGGCTACCGTGCGCACCGATCTCGTCGACGCCTGTCGCCGCGCCGCGGACGCGGTGCGTGGCCAAGCCGCCGCGAAACCTCCTGCCGCCCTGTCTGATCTGGCCGCCGCCTTCGCCGACGGAACACTCGCCGTCGCCGATGTACTGGCTCTGCCGAGTGAGGCCACCGAAGCCGCGCTGGTCGCCGCCGGGATCGATCCCCACGCACGCGGCGGCCCGCTGGACATGGCCGCGATCATCGCCGCCGTGCACACCCTCCCCCGCCCTGTCACCGCGAAGATGCTGACCGAGTTCCTGGCCGCCTTCACCAACCCGTGAGCCCACGGCTCAATGCGCGACCCAGGCCAGCACGCGGTCGACCGGCCAGGTGGTGACTATTCGATCGACGTCGATCCCCAGACGGTCGGCACGTTCGGCTCCGAGCGACTTGAACTCCAACTGTCCGGGGGCGTGGGCGTCGGAGTCGATGGCGAACAGGCAGCCGGCGTCGCGGGCCAGGACCAGGAGGTCGTCGGGCGGATCGACCCGCTCGGGACGAGAATTGATCTCCACCGCGGTACCCGATGCCGCGCAGGCTGCGAACACCTCGGCGGCGTCGAAACGAGACTGCGGCCGGGTGCCCCGACCACCGGTGATCAGTCGGCCGGTGCAGTGGCCCAGCACATTCACCCGCGGATCGGTGACAGCGGCGAGCAGCCGCCGGGTCATCGATGGCTCGTCCATACGGAGTTTCGAGTGCACCGACGCCGTCACCACATCCAGTCGGTCGAGCAGCGTGCGGTCCTGATCGAGGGTCCCGTCGTCGAGGATGTCCACCTCGATGCCGGTCAATACGGTCAACCCGACATCCGATTCGTCGAGTGCCGCAATGGTGTCCATCTGCCGGGTCAGTCGCTCGGCGCTGAGTCCGTTGGCGACCGTCAGCCGTGGCGAATGGTCGGTGACCGCCAGCCATCGGTGCCCCAATGCCGCTGCCGCGTCCAGCATCTCGGTCAGCGGTGCCCCGCCGTCACTCCAGTCGGTGTGCGCGTGCAGGTCGCCGACGATCTGTTCGGCGAGCCGCTCACCACCACTGGTCAGGGGTTGCTGGTCACGCTGCAGGTCGGCCAGATACTCCGGCATCTCGCCGCGCAGCGCCGCGGTGATGACCGACGCCGTGCGCGCGCCGATCCCGCGGATCTCGGTGAGGCTGCCCGAGGCCGCCCGGTGGCCGAGTTCGGCAGGACCGAGCTCCGACGCCGCGACGGCCGCACGCCGGAAGGCCTCCACCCGGTAAGAATTCGCCCGGGTGCGTTCGAGTAACCACGCGATCCGCGTCAGGGCCGTCACCGGATCGGTGGGCGGCACAAGCGGATCGAAGGTTCTCATGGTTGTCGCTGGTCCCCCGTGGATGCCGCCTCACCTGCGGCCTCATCAGCGGCCTGCGCCGCGGCCAGCCGCTCATGCAGTCGACCGCGCACATCGTCGGCGCTGTAGGAAGTCCTCTTCCGCTGGTCGCGGGCAACCACCGCACCACCGGCGGCAACCCCGACCGCCCCGGCCAAACCCAGCCATTTCCACACGCTACGCATGCCCATCAGGGTAGTCGGTGGACTACTCTGCATCCGTGGATCCACGACGCGCGACCGGCGCCATCAGCCTCGACGAAGCGCTCGATTCGACGCGCACCGGCGACATCTGGCTGTTTCGCGGGCATTCCGGTCCCGACCGCGCGATCCGTACGCTCACCAACTCGCCGGTGAACCATGTCGCGATGACTGTCGCCGTCGATGACCTACCTCCGTTGATGTGGCATGCCGAACTCGGCGACAAACTTCTCGATGTCTGGACCGGCGATCATCACCGCGGGGTCCAACTCCACTACGCCCGAGAGGCCGTGGAGCAGTGGATGATCAAGTATGACCAGCGCTGCTGGATCCGGCAGCTGAGTCCCGATGTCACGGCCGCGCAGGAGGATGCCCTGTTGCGCGCGATCGCCCGGCTCGACGGGACACCGTTCCCGTCGACGGCCCGGCTGGCCACCCGCTGGTTCCGCGGCCGGATCCCGACCAGTGTCGACGTCGTCCGTGGTATCCCGGTGCTGGAGCGGAAGGCGCGCGAACGACAGTCCCGGCGACAGGAACACGCCCCCGGCCTGGAGGCCGCCTACTGTGCCGAGGTCGTCGCGATCACCTATGCCGACATGGGGCTGATCGACGCGGGCAAACACTCCAACTGGTTTGACCCTGGCCGATTCTGGAGCGGCGACCGCCTACCCCTGGTCGCCGATTTCCGCCTCGCCGACGAGGTCGAGGTAAAGCTCTGACCTGTACGCCGGCTAACTGAACGCAGCCTCGACCTCGTCACGATCGAGTTCGGGATCGGTTCCGAGCACGTAGGTCGGGAGGGTGTGCGGGACCGTCGTCCCGGCCGCGACCCGGCGCCGCGCCGCCGCGAATTCGGGAGCTTCGCCCATGCTGAGGTGCACACCGTTGATGGCCGCCCATACGGCACTGCGCCGGGCGCGACGTTCGACGGGATTCGGACGCTGATGGAGGACAAGTTTGGCGGCCCACGTCGGCATCGTGTCCCGGATGGCCCAATCCACCGCCGCCTGAGCGGGATTGGTGATGTTGCTGCCGGTGGCGGCGGCGTTACCGTAGGTCAGGCCGAGTTTGGGCAGATACTCCTTGAGGCACTCCAGGGTGTCGGCCTTGGTCTCCGGCAGATCCGTACCACCGAGCGCGTGACCGACCCGGACGAACTCGCGGTAGTACCGTTCCAGATCATCACCCCGCAACGGCTTCGGGTGGTAGATCTCGTGTGCGGTGGCGATACCCCAGACGACGGTCGCATAGTTCCAGCGCAGCCACGCCGGATCGTCGGCGTCATAGGCCAACCCGTCGGGCCGCACACCCTTGATCGTGTGATGCATCGCGCGCACCGTCCGTGCGAGACGTTCAGCGGTCTCGGTCGAGCCATAGGCCGTACCCATGAAGAAGGCGAGCGAGTGCCCGAGCCGGATATTCGCACCCTCCGGGTCCACCCGGACCGGCGCATCAGGCGAGTCCGCCCTGGTCACCAGCCGTGAATGGTGCATGCCCATCCAGTAGATACTGGGGTCCAGTCGCTCCAGGTACGACGCGCACTGCAACCCGAACAGCAATGCCGGGGTATGCGAGTGGACGTACCAGGTGGCACTGTCGGGGCCGAACCAGCCCGGATCTCCAGCCGGATTCTCGAAATCCATCCCGCGGAAGAACTTGGTTCGGATGTTCTCGTCGAATCGGTCGTTGAGCCATCTCCCGATGACCTGGTGTGGCAGGCCGATCGGCACCGCGGGCAGTTTCGGAATCCGTACCGCATCGATCTTCGGGATCCGCACCGGCGACATCGACAGCAGGTCAACAGACAGCGACATGACACACCCTCCCGTGTGGTGACAGGTGTACCCAGAATAGATCATTCTGGGAACACCTGTCACCAAATATCCGTTCACGATTGTCGACAGCCGTATGCTGAGGATCGTGTCCAGCCCCACCAGATGGGCCGGCGTACCGCTGGCCGACCGACGAGCCGAACGCCGCGCCCGTCTTATCGATGCCGGTTTCGACATCTTCGGCACCGACGGCGAAGCCGCGCTTTCCGTCCGATCCGTCTGTCGTGCATGCGAATTCAACTCACGCTACTTCTACGAGAGTTTCGCCGACACCGACGCCCTGCTCGGCGCCGTCTACGACCGTACGTCCGCCGAGCTGACCACGGTGGTCACCGCGGCGATCGCCGACGCGCACGACTCGGTACGCGCACGCACCCGCGCCGGAATTCGCGCGGTCCTCGACTTCGGGTCCGCCGACCCTCGGCGCGGTCGGGTGCTGTTCACCGAGGCGCGCGCCAATCCGGTTCTGGCACAGCGTCGTGCCGCTACCCAGGACATGCTGCGGGAAGCATCGGTCACCGAGAATCGCACGCGTGACGGCGACTCGATCGCCTCCGCGGTCCGCGCCGCGATGTTCACCGGATCGATGGCCGAACTGGCCCAGCAGTGGCTTGCAGGCAACCTCGGAGACGATCTCGACGCCATCGTCGACGTCGCGGTCCGCGTCTTGCTGGGTCCCCGCTAGCTGTTCGGCGCGTTCTCCCCGACCGCGCGCGCATATCGTCGGATCTCGGCAGGTCCGACGCCGCGATCGAGGCCGGCGACCAGCACCGCGCAACCCACCGCGGAAAGCACTGCACTGGCGGCAAACAGCGCGCCGAAGCCGAACAGGTCGCCGACGATGCCGCCGACCACCCCGGCGACTCCCTGTACGATCACCACAGCGCAGGCCGCCAGGGTGTAGTCGCTGCCCGCATGATCGGCCTGCGTCGCATCCATCATCAGCGTGAACACCGCAACCGTCGCCGCACCACCGAGGATGTGCTCGGCCAGGCTGGCGACGACGATCAGCCCGAATCCCCCGGCGCCTGCCGCACATACGACGTACAGCCCGAGGCTCAGGGTCTGCGCGATGCCGCCGTACAGCAGCGCGTTGCGTCGCCCGAACCGGTAGGCCAGCCAGCCGCCGATGGCGGCGCCGCCCAGCGCCCCCACCGAGGACAGCGCGCCCTTGACGAGCGCGATCTGTCCGTCGGTCAGTCCGGCGTCGACCATGAACGAGCCCACATGCGCCGACCCCATCGAGTCACCGAACTTGAATGCACCGATGATCAGGATGAAGGCGACCATGCCAGGCCGACGCAACCGGCGCAGCCATTCGCTCGCGGTCTCGCGCACCGAACCGTCACCCCGGTCGCGTCGCGCACCGCGGATCGACGTGCCCGCGCGCATCCACCAGACCGGCACGGTGGCGAGAAGCATCAGTGCCGCCATCGCGACGAACATCGCACGCCACCCGGCGAGCGACAGCAGCCATAGCAGCCCGCCGCCGCCGACGATCATCCCGATTCGGTAGGCGCCCACCTGAATCCCGTTACCGACGCCGCGCTGCGACGGAGCGAGCAGTTGGACAGCCAGTCCGTCGGTCGCGACATCCTGCGTCGCCGAGAGCAGGTTGACGACGGCGATGCCGATGAACAACCAGGTCAGCGTCGACGACAGATTCAGGCAGGCCAGCCCGAGCGCCACGGCAGCGGAGCCGAACTGCATCCACAGCAGCCACTGCCTGCGTGTTCCGTAGCGGTCGACGAAGGGCGCCCAGATGAATTTCAGTGCCCATGGCGCGAAGAGCACGCCGGTCGCACTGATCTCGGTCAACCCGAAACCGGAGCGTCGCAGGATGACCGGCACGGCCTGGGTGAAGAAGCCGAAGGGAAGCCCTTGCGCGAAATACAGGGCGGACAGCACCACCACGGTCCCGGCGGCGATCGGCGCCGTCCGGTTCGCGAAGTTCATGCGGCCATCGTCGCAGATGGGCGTGTCGGGGTGCGTCGGCACCCGCGCGCTGTCGAGTCCACCGCGGCGGTCAGGCCACCGCGTCGACCAGCACCGCCGCGATGGCCTCCAGTCCGGACTGATCGGCGTCACCGAATCTGTCCGGGACGGGGCTGTCGAGGTCGAAGACGCCGATCAACTCGCCATCCCGCACCAGCGGTACCACCAGTTCCGAGCGGGATTCGGAGTCACAGGCGATGTGGTCGGGTACGGCATGGACGTCGGGTACACGCTGCGTGGACCGGGTCCGCGCTGCCGCACCGCAGACGCCGCGATCGAGCGGAATCCGCACGCACGCCGGCTTGCCCTGGAACGGTCCGACGACCAGTTCGGTCCCGTCGTACAGGTAGAAGCCAACCCAGTTCAGCCGCGGTAGCGCGTGGTACACGAGCGACGAGAGGTTCGCCGCGTTGGCGATCAGATCGGATTCTCCCGCAACCAGGGCCCGCGCCGACTCGATCAGCGCCGCATACCCCTCGTCGGCCCGCTCGGACCAGTCGACGCCGGCCACGTCCCGGATGTCGAAGCTCATCGGTCCAGTATGCCGATACGCCACCGGAGATCCGGTGCCGCTACCGGTTTGCGCGCATACCGAACGAAAGGCCCGTCGACCGAACGGGAGCGCCGAATCAGTCGGCCGGGATGCGGGGCCGAGTGAGGAACACCAGATCGTAGGGGCCGATGGACTCGCGCCTGCATTCGGCGAAGCCGAGCCTGCGATAGAGCCGAATGTTCGCCGCACTCTTCGACCCGGTGAACAACTCGATCCGGTCGACGTCATCGTCGGCCACCGTATCGACGATGCGCAACAACGACGAGCCGAGGCTACCGCCCTGCCGGTCCGGCACCACCGTTACCCGTCCTACCTCGGCGACGTTGCGGCGCGCACGAATTCGCATGGCGGCTACCAGTCTGCCGCCGTCGCGGATACCCCATGCGGTCACCGACTCCTCGGACAGCTCCGCCTCCAGCTCGGCCATCGTCTGGGTGAGGGCCGGCAGATCGAGATCGTCGTGCAGCCGCGCCTCGCTGACGTATGCGGCCCGCTGAAGCGTCAGCATCTCCCCGGCGTCGGCGACGCCCAACCGTCGGATATCCACCTGTCCCCCCATTCGACTTTCCGAACAGCAGGCTAGCGCCACAGCTGTCCCCGACGCGAGCAGATTTGCGCCGTCGTCGGCGGCCGCGACCGCTATCCGATACCTGCGCCGACGACCTCGGTCAGCGCGGCGATCGCCGATTCGTCGCCGGTGATGGCGACGGTCTCCCCTCGCGTCCACGCCCACCGGGCGAGGTCGTCGACCTCCGCGGTCACCGTCGCGGCCGGCGTCCCGGTGGACGCCCGCACCGCCCGTGGAAACCGCTCGCCATCGGAATCCTTGGCCCAGGAACCACATTCGACGAGCCACCGTCGATCGACGTCGGCGGCGACGAACTCCACGACCGCTTCGGCACGGTAGCTCGCGTCGCCGGGCAACCATCCCCACATGACGTCCACGGCATGATCGACGACACCTTCGGCGACACCAGACTCCAATGCGGATACTCCGACACCGGCGGGCAGTTCGGCCGCATCGATGATGCGTCGACGCACGATCTCGCCCCAGAACAGATGCACATTCACCAAGTGCCACAAGAGATCAGCCGGTGTCCAGTCCGGACACGTCGGACACCGCGTCCCGGGATCGGCCCGCGCACACGCATCGGCGAGACGTTGCGATTCCACCGCGATCACGGCTGCCCGGTCCATACCCGCGATCGTCGCACGTTATCCGTGGTGACCTGGGTAAAATCCGCTGATGGACGACTCCGCGATCCCGCAACTACAGAAGATGCGATTCCAGACCGCAGCGAACCGCCTCGTCCGCACCCTCCTGGCGACTCCCGGCGTCAGCCGCGGCATCGGCCGGCGGCTGGTCACCCTCTATTTTCCCGGCGCGCGCACCGGGCGTGCGTACACCGTGCCGGTCGCCTACGTCGACCACGACGGTCGACTACTCATCAGCACCGGCTTCGCCTGGGGCAAGAATCTGCGGCCCGGGGTCCCGATCGAGGTCCGACTGCTGGGGACGCGCCGTCCGGCCGATGTCGAGGTCTTCACCGACGAGGCCACCGTGATCGCCCATCTGACCGAGATCTGCCGGAAGAATCCACGGTTCGCCGAGTTCGGTCACATCCGGACCGATGAGGCCGGCAACCCCGAACCGGACGACCTGCACGCGATGTGGCAGGCCGGGGCCCGTACATTTCTGGTCGCACCGCGATGAACAGGATTCTCGCGGTAGTGGCCCTGATCAGCGCTGCCGCCTGCGTGGCCATCGTGCTCATCTTCACCATTCGCAATGGAGTCGACGTGGCGTTCGGCCTGTTGGGCATCGCGGTCGCCGGCGCGGGCGCATGGTGGGTGGTGACCGAACGCCGTCTCCGTCGTGCCGGTGGCGTGCTGATCCTGTTCGCCGGACTCGCGATCACCATCTCCGCGCTGGCCGACGCCGTCTCCGGTCCCGGCGCCCTGATCCTCCGGGTGGCCGTCGCGGTCATCCCCTTCGCACTCGCCACGGCGTGCGCACGGCAGGCGCTGGTCCCCGAGTTGCATGCGCTGGACCAGCGGCGCGCCGCTCACATCCCCCGCCGGCCGGTCCTGATCTGCAATCCGAAGTCCGGCGACGGCAAGGTGGAACGCTTCGATCTGGTCGGCGCCGCACGCGAGATCGGCGTCGAGACGATCGTCCTCGGCCCCGACGACGACCTGGCCCAGTTGGCCCGTGACGCCATCGAGCGCGGGGCGGACTGTCTCGGTATGGCCGGCGGCGACGGCTCCCAGGCACTCGTCGCCTCGATCGCGATCGACCACGACATACCCTTTGTATGCGTGACCGCGGGCACCCGCAATCATTTCGCCCTGGACCTCGGCCTCGATCGCGACGATCCGCGAAAGACGTTGAGCGCCTTCACCGACGGCATCGAACATCGCGTCGACTATGCGACCGCCAACGGCCGGCTCTTCGTGAACAACACCTCACTCGGGGTGTACGCCGAGATCGTGCAGAAGGACTCCTATCGCGGCGACAAGACCAAGACCTTCGCCGACGAACTACCCAATCTCCTCGGACGGGAGGCCAGTTCCTTCGACATCCAGTTCACCGACCCGGACGGCCGCGAGATCGACGGCGCCTACCTCGTCCTGGTGTCGAACAACCCATACACCACCACCGCCTCGCTGGAAGCGGTCGACCGCCCGTCGCTGGAGACCGGCCGACTGGGTGTCGTCGCGGTCTCCGCTTCCACGGCCGCCGAGGCGGCCGCACTGATGGCGCGCTCGGCCGTCGGGCTCCGGCGCACCAGCCCGTACTGGCATGAGTTCACCGCAACCGAATTCCAGGTCCGGGCCCGCAGCGGTCGCGTCGCAGCCGGCGTGGACGGCGAGGCGTTGGACTTCGACACCCCACTGGACTTTCGTATCCATCCCGGAGGCCTGCGCATTCTCGTCCCCGCAGGCACCGGTCTCGTGCGAGCCCGGCGCCGCGCTCGCGGCATCCCGGTCAGCGCGCTGGTCGACGTGGCGCGCGGTCGGCCGATGCCGGTCTAGCACTCCCAGCTCACCCGCGCCGCCCCAGCCCGACTCATCTCCCAGGGGCATTCCGCCATCGTGGTCTTTACATACAGACTGATTTGTATAGACATCAGACGTACTTGGGTATATTGTCCAGTGATGTACGGCACATCAAGCTCTGCCCAGGAGGTCCCATGAGCACCCCGATGCACTCACGCTCGGCCGTTCCGGCCGCGGAGTGGCGTGACCGCAAACGACATCTGTGGCTACTTGGCCTCATTCCGCCGACCGCGATCTTCATCGCCACCGGATTCGTCGCCGCCATGAACGCCATCGGCCATGGGCTGCAACACATCTCTCCGGTGTGGTGGTGGATCGGCCCGCTACTGCTGTTCGTCATCCTGCCCGCGCTGGACGTCTTCTTCGGCCCCGACGGCGACAACCCGCCCGAGGAGCTGATGGAACAGCTGGAGAACGACAAGTACTACCGCTATTGCATCTACGCCTTCATCCCGTTCCAGTTCGCCAGCCTCATCTATGCCTGCTACCTGTGGACGACCGACGACCTCTCCTGGCTGGGTGTCGACGGCGGGTTGAGCGTCGTGTCGAAGATCGGCGTGGCACTGTCGATCGCGGTGATGGGTGGTATCGGCATCAACACGGCACACGAACTCGGTCACAAGAAGGACGAGTTGGAGCGCTGGTTGTCGAAGGTGACACTGGCACAGACCTTCTACGGCCACTTCTACATCGAGCACAACCGCGGCCATCACGTCCGGGTGGCCACACCCGAGGATCCTGCGACCTCCCGGTTCGGCGAGTCCTTCTGGCGCTTTCTGCCCCGAAGTGTGTGGGGCAGCCTGACCTCGTCGATCGAGTTGGAGCGCAAACGCCTTGAGCGGTCGGATAAGTCGTTCTGGCATCCGAGCAACGACGTGCTCAACGCGTGGGCGATGTCGATCGTGCTGTGGGGGGCGTTGACCGCGATCTTCGGCTGGGAGATCCTGCCCTACCTGCTGATTCAGGCCGTCTACGGCTTCTCCCTCCTGGAGACCGTGAACTACCTCGAACACTATGGGCTGCTACGGCAGAAGACCGCCAGTGGCCGATACGAACGCTGCACCCCACAACACAGTTGGAACTCCGATCACATCTGCACCAACATCTTCCTGTACCACCTGCAACGCCATAGCGATCACCACGCGAATCCCACGCGTCGCTATCAGACCCTGCGCAGCTTCGACGGCGCACCCAATCTGCCATCGGGTTACGCCAGCATGATCACGCTCGCCTACTTCCCGCCGCTGTGGCGCAAGGTGATGGACCAGCGAGTGCTCGATCACTATGACGGCGACATCACCCAGGTGAATATCGCCCCGACCAAACGGGACCGGATACTGAGCCGTCACGGTGTCTCCCCCGCCGCCGACAACGTCTAGGAGCCAGCATGTCCGACTACCGTTGCCCGGTCTGCGATTACGTCTACAACGAGACCGCGGGCGCACCACGTGAGGGTTTTCCGCCCGGCACGCCCTGGGCGGAGATCCCCGACGACTGGCCCTGCCCCGACTGCGGCGTACGCGAGAAGATCGACTTCGAAGGAGTTCCGTCATGAACTACAAACTGTTCCGTTGCGTCCAATGCGGATTCGAATACGACGAGGCCCTCGGCTGGCCCGAGGACGGCATCGAACCCGGCACCCGCTGGGCAGACATCCCCGATGACTGGAGCTGCCCCGACTGTGGTGCTGCCAAAGCAGATTTCGAGATGGTCGAGGTCGCCCGGCCATGACCTTCACCTCACCGGCCGGACGGGTCGTGGTGATCGGCACCGGCATCGCCGGGATGACGGCGGCGGAGGCGCTGCGCACCAGTGGATTCACCGGACCGATCACCCTCATCGGCGAAGAACCCGACCTGCCCTACCGCCGCACCGCACTGTCGAAGAACCTGGCTTCGGCCGATCTGTCGGCCGAAACCCTGACCTTACGTAAACGCGACTTCTGGTGGGACCGCGACATCGTCATCCGGACCGGCACCGAGATCACCGCCATCGACCCCGGTCGGCGACAGATCGTCGCCGACGGTGAGGACATCGGGTACGACGCACTGATTCTCGCCACCGGCGGTACCCCGCTCCGGTTTCCGTGGATGTCCCCCGGGGTCGCAACCCTGCGGACCCGCGCCGACGCCGTCGCCATCGGTGCGGCCCTCCGGTCGGGACAGCCGCTGATCGTGATCGGCGGCGGATTGATCGGATCCGAACTGGCTGCCTCTGCGGCGACGGCCGGCGGCGATGTCACCGTGCTCGAAGCGCAGGACCGGCCGATGAGCCGGGTCCTACCCGCACCGGTGGCCGATCTGCTCACCGCGCAACACCGCCACCATGGGGTGAGTGTGCACACCAGGGCGGTGGTCACCTCGGCCGACGCCGACCGCGTCGACGGCGACGGGTTCGACACGGCAGCACACGGATTCGTCGTCGCCGCGCTGGGCATCACGCCGAACACCGGACTCGCCGCACGCGCCGGCATCGAGGTCGGACCCGACGGCATCCACACCGACGCACAGTTGCGCACCTCCGCGGAGCGCGTCTACGCCGCCGGCGATGTGGCCGCACCGCCGCATCCGCTGACCGGGCAGCCCCGTCATTGCGAGCAGTGGATGACCGCGGCCGAACAGGGCAAGGTCGCCGCCGCGACGATCATGCGCGATCTGGGTGCGGCCGTCGAGATACCGGCGCTGCCGATTCCGTTGGCTTGGACAGTGCAGTACGGCATCAACATCCAGATCGCGGGATGGCCGACCGCAGGCGACCGGATCGTCATCGACGGTTCCCTCACCGACCTCGACGCCGGGGTGCGGGTGTATGCAGGCGACGGGCTCATCGGCGCGGTCAGCGTCGGCCGCCCCGCCGACGGCCGACGCTACCGGGCAGAAATCGCCGACACCGTGGCCGCGGCCAGGCAAGGTGAGCCGATAAGCTTGTCGGGATGACCGACCGTCCGACCTACGCGCAGGCCAGCAAGGCATTGCTCCGCAATTCCCTGCTCGATGCGTTGCGCGATCTCCTCGACGATCGCGACTGGTCGGCGATCACGATGGCGCAGGTGGCGAAGGCCGCCGGGGTGAGCCGACAGACCGTCTACAACGAATTCGGTTCCCGCTACGGGCTGGCTCAGGCGTACGCCCTGCGCATCGCGGCCGATTTCACCGCCCAGGTGCATACCGCCTTCGCCGCGAATACCAACGACGTGCAGGGCGCCATGCACGATGCGTTCACGGTCTTCTTCACCCGGAGTGCCGAGGACCCGCTGATCCGCTCACTACTGGCCGGCGAGGCGAATGCCGATCTGCTGAGGCTGATCACCACCGACGCCGCTCCCGTGATCGCCACCGCCGCCGATGCCCTGACCAAGACCCTCACCACGACCTGGGTGAGCCTGTCACCGGAATCGGCCGCACCGCTCGCGTCGGCGATCGCCCGGATGGCGATCAGCTATGTGGCGATGCCCCCGGAACCCGGCGTCGATGTGGCGGCCGACCTGGCGGGTGTGATGGCACCTGCCATCGACGCGGCCCGCGGTCTGACCCCGACCGACGTCAGCGTCTGAGCCGCACGTCCCACCCGAACCTCAGCGAACCACCAGGTCATGGTCGGTGGCGCTCAGCGTGATCGCGGCGATCGACTTGCCGCGCATCCACGACTCCACGAACCTCGTCAACACCGGATCCGCGCTGCGCCTGGCGAAGTCCTCCGGCGCAATCTCGATGGCCCCCACCAGATGTCGGGGTGTCGCGGTGAGTCCGACATGTCCGGGCGTCATCCGCATGCCGTCGGCGGTGTGCAGTAACACCGGGATCCGCTCGCCGGTGGGCGCGACGACGACCGCGGTACGGGTGGTTACCGCGGGATCGAAGTGGTTGACCACCAACCGATATCCCGACGGTGCGGCATGCAGCCCGACCAGATCCAGCAATCGCGGGTCGACCACGCTGTAAGGCAGGCCGATGTCGATGAGTGTTCGACCGTCGATCGCCGCGGTCCGCGACGGCAGCGGTCCCGACAGATGCCATGGCTTCGGCGGGGCGAGGGTGTCGGCCGACCGGTCGGACGTTGAGTTCGGCAGGAGCCGCCCTTGCAGCGGCGATCCGGTCGGCACGAATGTCCACGCCGAATCCCGGATGTGCTTGCGCCAGAATCCGGTCCGACCACCGTCGCGGCCCTCGACACGCAACTCGCGGTTCTCCGCCCCCGGACCCGCAGAGATCACCGTGATGGCCGAGGTGATCTCGCCGGGTATCTTCGGCTGCCGTGTCCAATCCGGTGCGGGCAGTTGCACCGCAGCCTTGCTCCGGTCCCAGGTCTCCTCGTTCAGGTCGGTGGCACTCGGCTTTCCGGTCTGCGGTTCCCAGCTGTAGCGGAAGAACACCGAATCCGAACCGGAGGAGTCGAAGTCGAAGGTCCGCGTGAACATGTCGCCGTAACGATTCATGACGAAGGTGGTCGAGGCTGCCGCCGACAAGGACACCGACCGGAACCGGCCGCCAAGCGGGCTGCCGATCTCATAGCTGTTGTCGTTGGGCAGCCAGGGGTCGGCGTAGGTGATGCGGCTGCCGTCGCCGGTGAGCGCCGGGATCATCGTCATCTTCGCCTGTCCGCTCGGATGCAGCCGGCCGGCGATGTCGGCGTACACGCGGTTCGCAGTCGGCGAGGTGACGCTCAGCGCCCATCCCCCGGTGCGACGGTCGGGCAGCTTACGTCCCGGTGCCATCCACAGCATCGCACCCCACGCCGACGTCCAATTCCACAGCCGCGGAGCATGTGTCACGTTGTCCATGGTGTAGATCCAGCCGGCCCGGTCGATGCCGACCAGTTCGTCGTCGTCGAGCGAAATCGCGGTGAGCCTCCCGTCCAGGCAGGACGGCAGGCGCACGATCCGCCAGCCGGATGCGGCCTGCCGGGGCCGGGTCAGCAGGTGCCCGTCCGCGAGCGCGAACTCCCAGTACCGGTTGAACTGGGTGCGTTCGGTGCGCAGGTCGACCCGGGCGGGCGCGAGTGCACCACGGTAGGGCGTGAAATCGTTCAGTCCGGTCCGGTCTCCGGTGGACGGCGCACCCGGCGGGAGCTGCGCGGTACCGAAGGGGACGCACCCGGCGGGGCCGGCATCGGCGTCACCCGGGGGCAGTCCGATGAGGACGGCCGCCGAGGTCAGGATGGCGACGGCAGCGGCGAGGACCCGTGGCCGGCGGGTTGTGGAGACGAACACCTGAGCACTATGCCACGGCGCCCCGTCACGCGGTCGGCTTCGGCCGGTTCAGCCGCGCGGACGCAGCTCCGGCGGCATCCACCGGCCGGTCAGGATCTCCGGATGCGGGCGGTACAGGCGGATCAGGTAGTTCCACCCCGGCGGGGTGAGGATCGCGTTGGGCGGCAGGTCTCCGTCGGCGTCGGCCACAAACCGCACCACCGTCGACCCGTCCTGCTCGCGCGCCCCGGTGACGCTGTTGACCGTGTACAGATCGTGCGCGTTCGGCTCGAAGAAGCCGTCGGCGTTGTACACCGACACCGACCAGAACGCATCGACGGGAACGTCGGAGAACACCAGGTCATAGTCACCCGGCGGCACCTTCGGATCGACGCCGACATAGGCGGCCTCCGACGTCGGCAGACCACCCCAACCCGCCGCACAGGCGATCAGGTGACGCACCGGTCGGACCTCGTCGGCGCGGCCGAAGGAGTGGTCGAAGTTGGTGAGACCGGCGGCCAAGCCGAGCAGCAGGTGCCTCGTCGCGTCGAGTCCGGCGATGTCGTAGTCGGGCATGACGAAGGACTCGCCGGAGCCGGCGGTGATGCTGATCTGGTCTTGCAACGCCGACACTGCCGCGATATCGGCCGGATCGACGGGGTCGACCAAGATCCGCACGCCGACAAGGACATACCGTGACCCTTGCTCATCGCGAGTGATGACGTGATCACCGGCATCGTGGATCACGGAGTTGATGTAATGATCCTCGTTGACGATCATCGCCGACACGTACCGGTCACCGGCCTCGGGCAGGGACAGTCGGACCGGTTCGGCCAGGTCGACGATGGCGAAGCTGTACAGGGTGTCGCGGTTGAGCCGGATCACCGTCTGCTCGTCGATGCGGGCCGGCTCCCGGTTGTGCCGGAACACCCCGATCCCGCCGGCGTCGGCCTGGATGTCGGCGAACATCCGATGCGTCTCGGCTCGGACAAAATTGTCAGCATTCACCGGAATCGTCATGGACGCATCATCGCATCACGATCGACACCACGTCGGGCAATGATCCATCACGGGTGTGCATCCAGCTCCGCGGAAGGAGTCAGGCAGGTTCACGCATGATGCCGATGTGTCTGACCCGCCCGGACAAGTACGGGTCGGTCTTCACCGCCGACCACGTCCGCAGCCCGTCGGCACTGTCGGAGTAGCGATACTCCCCCTGCCGGTAGGCGTCGAGGTACATCCGCCATACCCCGTTGGGCAGCTGAACCAGGGCCGGACCTTCGACCAGCATTCCCCAATTCCCTGGTGCGACATAGCGGTACGGGCCGATCAACGCCGGCGCGACGGCATGCTGGATGACTTTGCGGGTCTCGTTCTTGGTGAAGGCATGATAGGTGGCACCGATCTTGACCACCGTCGTGTCGATGTGGTCGGCGATGATGCCGTTCAACGGGATGGGTAGGGACCACAACCGCAGTCCCGGTTCAAGTGCCGTCATCACGTAGGGCGTGAAACCGCCGCCGGTGGACAGCGACAGCAGCAGGTTCACCCGACCTCCGTCGACGAACCATTCCGGCGCCCACGCCTTGGTGGTGAATGGGGACAACGACGGACCGTCACTCGAACCCGCCGACCCCGACGAACCCGGCCCGCTCGACGACCCGAACCCCCTGCCGTCACCGCTGCCCGGCAGAAACGCGCAGCACAGCGGCACCGGCCAGTCGATGACGTGCGTCCAGTGGATGCGGTCACGGCTGCGCGCGATGCCGACATTCGCACCGTTACCCGTCGTATAGGCGACGTAATAGTTCCCGTCGGAGTGTCGGAAGATGCTGGGATCACGCACCAGTCCGGCAGGTGGCCGGTACGCCGCCTTGCGCAAGACCTCCCAGTCGGTGCCGTCGGTGGACTGATAGACGTCCATGTCGCGGGCACTCGCGTTACTGAACGCGACCAGTGTGTACCGCCACTGCGGTGGTGCCGCGCCGCTGCGGCCCGGCACCGCGACCAGCGTGCCGGCGGCAGCGAGGATCACCATCAACAGGGCGCACAAACCGACTCGACCCGAACGCTTCACCGATGCAGTGTCACCGAGAACGCGACGCACCGCGCGACTTTCACCCCGAGCGGACCAAATCGTTACCGATAGGTGGCGACATATCCCCCGCCGACCACGTCCCGGCTGTCGGCCCGCGACATCCCCCGTCAGTTCTTCGTCAGGTCCTCGGCGAGCATCACCAGGATGTCGCTGGGGCCTCGGAGGTAGGTCAGCTTGTAGACGTCCCGGTAGTTCGCCACCCCGCGCAGCGGATGACAGCCGTGCCGGGCGGCCACGGCAAGCGCCTCGTCGATGTCGTCGACCGAGAAAGCGACCCGATGCATACCGATCTCGTTGGGACGCACGGGCGCCGATTCGATGGCCGTCGGGTGGATGTACTCGAAGAGCTCCAGACAACCATGCCCATCGGGGGTCTGGAGCATCGCGATCCGGGCATGGTTGCCATCGAGCCCGACAGCCGTGTCGGTCCAATCACCGCTGACCGTGTCCCGGCCGGTGACGGTGAGACCGAGATCCACGAAGAAGGCGATCGCCGCCTCCAGATCACGTACCGCGATGCCGACATTCTCCAGCTTGATCGCCATGTCCCGACGATATCGACGGACGCGGGTCACAGATGGTTGTGACACGCCTACGGCGAGAAGATCGACCAGTCGTCATGTTTGGGGACTATGCGGGCGCTTCGATCAGTCCTACCCGGGCGCTTCGCTCAGTCCTACCCGGGCGCTTCGCTCAGTGTCCGACCGGTCACGAATCGTCGGGCAGAGCCGGTCAACGGATCGACGAAGTCCAGTTGTCGCGCCAGCAATTGGAGAGCGAGGTCGGGATCGTCTGGCCCCTCCGACTGAAGGTCGGGGTACCAGCGGTCGCCCAAGATCCCGATACCCAACGCGGACAGGTGAACTCGAAGCTGATGGGTTTTCCCGGTGTGGGGACGCAATGTCGTGTGGATCACCGACCTTCCGGCAGTGCTGATCCCAGTCCCCCGCAGCTCGATCAGCGTCTCGGCGTTGGGTTCCCGATCGCCGTCGACCCGCACGCGCAGCTCACCCCGACGCGCATCGATGTGATTGCGGTAAAGCACCGGAAATCCTTGTCCCGCAATGGTGGGCCGCTGCCGATCCCAATCGGGCGGGAGCGCCGAGACCGCTTCGTACACCTTGCTGACCCGGCGCCGTTCGAACAACGACTGATACGCCCCGCGAGTCTGCGGCCGCGCCGAGAACATGACCAACCCGGCGGTCAGGCGGTCCAGACGATGGATCGGCGTCAGATCCGGGTTGTCGAGCCGGAGGCGCAGTCGCACCAGAGCCGATTCCCGAAGATATCGCCCACCCGGCGTGGTCGGCAGAAAATGCGGTTTGTCGATCACCACGAGGTCGTCGTCGACATGCACGATCTCCTCATGGAACGGCATCGGCGCCTCGTCGGGCAGGTCACGGTAGTACCAGAGGAAGAGATGTTGACCGAGCGGCGCGTCGACGGCGATCGGCCTGCCGTCACCGTCGACGATCTCCCCGGTGTCGAATCGTCGACGCAGGTCGTCGGGGTCGAGGTGATCAAAGCGCGCGATCACATAGTCGGCGATCGTCGCCCACGGCCCAGCGTCCGGGACACGCAATCGGGTCGGCCCCACGCCGTTCCTGACGGGTAGCGGCGGTGGCATCGGCATTGCGCCATCATCTCATCGGCGCACAGTCGGTGGCCCCGCCACAACCATCCGGCGTCTACTCGTCGCCGAGGGTGATGATCTCCGCCTCCTGGAGTGGCGTCTCGTGCACCACGTGGCTCTTGCGGGTGAGATACCCGAAGAAGCACAGCAACAGGATCGCACCGACCACGGCCGTGCCCCGGCGAACAGGAGCGGGGCGCCGACACCGAATGCGGCCAACGATGTCCCGACCGGCGCGCCGATCGCACCGCCGAAGAAGCGGACACCTGAATACGCGGAGGAGGCCACCGGACGAGGCAGGTCGGTTGCCTCCATGACCGCTTCGGTGAGCACGGTGTTGAGCAGTCCGATCTCGAAGCCGAGCAAGACCACGAAGACGATCAGCAGGGGCAGAACACCACTGGAAAACGCTGCCGCAGCATGGGTCGCGGCGAAGACGACCAGCCCCATCCACAGCACGTGCAGTGGTGCGACACGGGAGGTCAGACGCGGGGCGATCACGATACTCGTCACCGCGAGACCAATACCGAAGCCGGTCATGACCAGTCCGATACCGACGGCCGGCAGACCCAGCGGATACGGAACATAGGCCAAGGTGACGAAGAAGGAGGAGTTATAGAAGAAGGCGACGACACTCAGGATCAGCAACGACGGGATGGTCAGCGCCTTGAACGGTGCCGAGATCCGGATCGGGCCGTCTGACCGACCGGCGCCACGAACGAAGGTGATGATCGCGACGAAGCCGACCGCCATCAGGCTTGCGGTACCCCAGAAGGCGAAGACCCAGTCGATCTCACCAAGCAGACCACCGACCAGCGGGCCCACGGCCAAGCCGATGCCGAGTGCCGCCTCGTAGAGGATGATCGCTTGTCCGGCAGAACCTTTCGATGCGGAGATGATCGACGCCAGCGCGGTCGACAGGAACAGGGCGTTACCGAGTCCCCAGAGTGCGCGGAAGGCGATGACACCGACGACCGTCGACGACAGTGCACATCCGATCGCGGCCACCACGATCACGGCGAGGCCCACGAGCATGACCGTGCGCGTACCGAATCGGCCGGAGAGCCAACTGGTGAAGAACATCATCACCGCGGTCACCGCGAGGTAGCTGGTGAACAGGAATGACGTCTGTGTCGCGGTGGCGTTGAGATCCTCGGAGATGGTGGGCAGAATCGGCCCGACCAGACCGATGCCCATGAAGGCGACCATGGACGCGAATGCGACGGCCCACACCGCAATCAACTGGTGAAACAGGGAAGTCTTCTCTTCGACTATCTGGTGATCGTGTACGTCGCGATCACCGGCGGCGATATCCGTCAGCGTCATGCGCATGCCCTTTCGTCGGGCTGGGAACACGTCGGCCACGGCATGCGCAGTCGGCAGGAATGTCGGTGGGCGGCTACCCACCAGGTCTGGATCAGCTGACCGAATGGTCGAGCTGGGCGTTCACGACGGCAACAGCCCGCGCGAGGGCCTGAATGTCCTCGTCGGACAGGGCTTGGAACCGGGGCTCGAGTGCATCACCGAGCCGCCGATGCCACTGCTTCTGCATCGCGATGCCCTCTTCGGTCACCTCGAAACGCGATGCCCGCGCGTCGGCGTCGGCGACCCGCCGCACCCACCCCTGGTCGGCGAGCGTGGCGAGGAGGCGCGTCATCGCGGGCTGTGTGACGCGTCCGTGGGCCGCGAGGTCGCCGGTCCGCATGGGTCCGTGGTCGGTCAGCGCCGACAGGGTCAGAAACGTCAGCGGCGAGGTACGTTCCCCCGTCTCCGACACAGCAAGACGCGTGAGTCGCTGGCCCGCGATCACGAGGTCACTGAGAAGGGTGCTGAGGTCCGTCACCACAAAAACATAACACAGTTATATACCTAGCGCATACAAATGTGGGCGGACGAACTCTAGCCTGAAAGAACTAGCCCCCCACCGGAAGGCGACGACGATGACCACCGTGAACCTCAGCAAGCTGCACACCCCGCTCTACGAGAAGGTGGTCGCACTAAGCCAGGCGGCCGACCAGGCGATGGCCGATGCGGGCCTCGACCCGAAACTCGGCGAGTTGGTGAAGATTCGCGTCTCACAGATCAACGGCTGCGCCTTCTGTCTGCGGATGCACACACGCGACGCGATCGCCGGCGGGGAGTCGACCGATCGACTTGCGGTCGTGGTTGCCTGGCGCGAGTCGCAGTACTTCTCCACGCAAGAGCAGGCCGCACTGGCCCTAGCCGAGGACGTGACGCATCTTCCGGTTCCCGACCGTCACGAATGGGATAACGGCGCCCTGACCGACGAACAGGTCTCGGCAATCAGCTGGCTCGCGATCGTCATGAACTCCTGGAACCGCATCGCGATTCGCAGCCACTACCCGGTCGCGCCGTGACACTCTCGTGAACCCAACACTCTCACAACACATTTGACGACAGATCAGCACCCATCCCCCACGACCATTCATCCACAGACCCGAGTTGTGGTCCCGATCTTGTCGGATGTGCGGGCTAGTGTTAGCACATACGTTCGATCAGATCGTGGGGTGGGTGTTGATGTCGGAAGTCGAATCAGTCGAGTCGGGTGCTGTTGAGTCGGGTGCTGTTGAGTCGGGGGTGGTGCGGTGGGCGTGTGTGGCGCCGGCGGTGACCAAGACGGTGATGGTGCCGGCCGACTCGGCGGCGGCGGGTGTGGCGGGTTTGTCGGTGTGTGCGCAGGCCGAGGCGTTCGCGCAGTGGCTGTCGTATCGGCTGATCGGTGAGCTGCATGATGCGGTGTTGGCCGACGAGATGGCTGTCGGGGTCGACGTCGATGCGGATACGCGTTTGTTGGACACCACCATTCAGGTCGCGGCACGTATCGCGGTCAGTCGTCATATCACCCAGTGCGCGGCGGAACGGTTGTTGGCGGCCGGGTTGGCGATGCGTGATCGCCTCCCCGCGGTGGGGGCGTGTTTGCGGGACGGTCTGATCGCCGGCTATCAGTTCGCGGCGATCGTGACCCGCACCGATCTGGTCGATGGTGAGCATATGTCGGTGGTGGATGCGGGGATCGCCGACCGGCTACGTCGCGCACGTGGGGGCTGGTCGGTGGCGGGGTTGCGGACGATGGTGGATCGGATTGTGTTCCGCCATGATCCGGACGCGGTCCGCCGCAAACGTGACGCCGCCCTGGCCGATCGGGGTACGTGGATCACCTCGGCTGAGGGTGGGATGGCACATCTGGGGGTATCGATGTCGGCGGAGAATGCCCGCATCTCCCACGACGCCGTCGTGCGGTTGGCTGCCACCGCCTGCCGGAACGACCGACGACGTAAGCCGGCCCGGGAATCGGATGCCATGTTCGCCCTGCTCTCCGGTGAACCATTCATCTGTGAGTGCGATCGCGCCGACTGCGACGCCCAGATTCCTGAGCCGGTGCACTATCGGGGTGTTCATGCGCGGGTGATGGTGCATGTGGTGGCCGATGCGGGCACCGTCGCCGGCGAGGCGAACCGTCCTGGTTTTGTGGACGGGTCGGAGTCATCTCCGGGGAACACGTCCAGCAGATCGTGGCCCGCGACGACACTGTGCTGCGGCCGTTGGGTGGAGATGACGCCGACCACCCGCTACCGCCGCATCTGCGCTCGGATCCGTATCGGCCGTCGACCGCGTTGGACACCTTCCTCAAGATTCGGGACGGTTTTTGCACGGTACCCGGCTGCACGCGGTCGGCGTGGAAGGCTGATGGTGATCACGTCACCGAATACGACCATGATGATCCGGCTGCCGGTGGGCGGACCAGCCCGGAAGGCATGAACGTCAAGTGCCGGTTTCATCATCTACTCAAGACGTTCGGCGATTGGGTTGATGATCAGTATCTGGATGCAGACGGGCATACCCGGATCGAGGTGATCACCCCGGAAGGGGTGGTGATAGATGGTCCGGCGGAAAACAATCTGGACCTGTTCCCCGGACTCCAGCGGGTGCGGTTCGCGGTGGCCCAGCCACCACCATCGCCGAGGGTTCTGGGTGATGGTGAGGTACCGCGACGACGTCGACCGCGCACGGCGGACAAACATGCCCGGCGGCGGGCGTTGCGACGCCGTAACCGGGCCGAACGCGAATCCACCCGCACCAATCCCGGCGAAGAACCGCCCTTCTGATGGCGGTACGCCTCGAAGGCTTGGTCACCTGGAGAATTCGGCGGATGATTCATCGACAAATCCACGTCGTACGACTGATGGTGCCCATCCCCGATGGACTGTCCTACCCGGATGCGGCAGCCCTTCCGGTTGGTCTGATCACCGAGCATGACGCGCTCAATCAGGCCGACTTCTCGGCCGGTCAGAGCGTTCTCATCGTCGGCGGCACGAGTTCCATTGGCCTGGTTGGTATTCAGTTGGCCAAGGCGCTGGGAGCAAGCACGGTCATCGCCACCACCACCAGCGCAGGTAAGCGCCAGGCGCTACTCGATGCCGGCGCCGACGTCGCGATCGACACCAGCGACGACGATCTCGTCGAAGGTGTCCTGGCCGCTACGGACGGCGCCGGAGCCGACATCACCCTCGACCACGTCGGTGGCCCACAGTTCGAGTCACTGCCGAATGCCACTGCGATCGGCGGCCGGATCGTGAGCATCGGACGCCTGGCCGGACCGGGCACCGGCCTCGACCTGGACACCATCGCGTTCCGCCGCCAGAAGCTGATCGGCACGACCTTCAGCATCCGAACCCGAACCGAACTCGGCGACGTCGTCGCAGCACTGACCGATCAAGCCCTGCCCGCAGCGGCCGAGGGCAAGGTCACCGCCCGCGTCGACAGCGTATACACGCCCGAGAAAGCCTCGGAGGCGGCCGAGAAGCTGCGCGCCAACGGCGCTACCGGCAAGATCGTCATCTCCTTCGCCGACGCCCACACCGGCGCCGCGCCCGCCCCGGCCCCCGTGGCCAACTTCTTCGGGTCCATCCGCCAGATCGGCTACGTCGTCAACGACATCGAGGCGTCGATGGCCGGATTCGTACAGGCCGGCATCGGCCCGTGGTTCTATCTCAAGGACGTCAAACCGGGTGACTTCACCTACCACGGTGAGCCGTCGGATATGACGATGGATGTGGCGGTCGCCAATAGCGGCGACATCCAAATCGAGTTGATCAGCCCGACCAACGACGCCCCGTCGATGTACAAGGACTTCCTGGACGCGGGACACGAGGGCGTGCAGCAGTGGCGTATTGGTCGGAGAACTACCAGGATCTCTACGACCGCGCGCTGGCCGCCGGATTCACCGTCGGACAGGAAGGCCGCATCGGCGGCGAGGACGGCCGGTTCGCCTACCTCTCCACCGAAACCCATCCCGGAACCGTCATCGAGATCAGCGACCTCGGTGGCACCAAAGCCTTCATCTTCGGACTGATCAAGATGGCCGCCGAGAGCTGGGACGGCTCCCACCCCGATACAGGAGGTCGACGCCGCGCTGATCGGCGGCGACCCCGAAACCGCCGCCAAGCTGCTCGCGGAACTAGGGTGACTGCGATGAAGGTCCATCACCTCAACTGCGGCACAATGCGCCCCTACGGCACCCGTGACGGTCTCATCTGCCACGTTCTGCTGATCGAGACACCATCCGGGCTGGCACTCGTCGACACCGGCCTCGGCCTGCGATACGGACGTGAGCCCGGAAAGCTGTTCGGTCCGTCGCGCTTCTACATCCGCCCCGTCTTCGACGAGGCCGAGGCGGCGATCCGGCAGGTGCAGTCACTCGGCTTCGATCCGCACGACGTCCGCGACATCGTGCTGACCCACTTCGACGCCGACCACGTCGGCGGACTCGGCGACTTTCCCTGGGCGCGGGTCCACCTGACCGGTGACGAGGCCACCGCCGCTCTCGACCCGCGAACGATGATCGAGAAGGCCCGCTACCTGCCGGCCCAGCGCGACCACCATCCTCAACTCGTCCGGCACGAACCTGCTGCCGGTGATCAGTGGCGCGGATTTGCCGCCGCGACCGAGTTGACCGAGATCGGCGACGGGATCGTTCTGGTGGCGCTACCCGGACATAGTCGCGGCCACGCCGCCGTCGCCGTCGACGCGGGCGACGACCGCTGGATCTTGCACGCCGGCGACGCCTTCTACCACCACGCGCAGATCGACGGCCATGGCAAAGCACCGCTCGCGATGACCAGCATGGAGCGCGTCATCGCTTACGACTGGTCGAAGGTCCGTGACAATCACGACCGACTCCGCGAACTGTGGACATCCGGCGCTCCGAACATCCAGATCGCCAACGCCCACGACCCCACACTCTTGCGGGCCGCGCAGAAGGCCTCGCGATGGACGCTCGGGCCACTACGCCGAAAGTCTTTCCACGCTAGACGGTTTCGCGTCCGGGCACACGACGAAGGACGGCTTCCAGCGCCAGCTCGACCGCGTACTCGAATTCCTCGTCGGCGTCGAATGCCGCAAGGTGGGGTGCCGCGGCTGCGACAGACGGTAGGTCGGAGGCCTCCAGGACGGCCGTCCGCTCGGCGATCCCGGCGGCATCGTCTGATCCGTAGGTCGGTCCGGCGTTGACCTCGCGCAGCAGCGTGCCGATCAGCGCGGCCAGCACGACACGCAGAAGATGGACCGATTCCTCGCCGCCGAAGCCTGCGTTCATCAAGATGCTGAGCACGACCTCGACCGGCGCAAGCCCTTCGAATGAGGACAGCTGGCGGGTCAGGACCAGCGAGGCGGCCTCGGGATGCGCGAGGGCCCGCTCCCGGAACGCGTAAGAGATAGATCTGAGATCGGTCGCGAGATCGCCCGTCGGCTCGGGCAGGTCGAGCGCACCCAAGAGCGATTCGGCCACCGAATCCAGCAGTCCGTCCTTGCCGTCGACATGGTTGTACAAACTCTTGGGATCAACGCCGATGACGCGTCCCACGGCTCGCATGCTGACGCCTCCGACTCCCTCCGCGTCGATCACCTGGAGGGCCGCACCGACAATGACCGCTTTGGACAACAACGTTGCCCCCTTCGGCGGGCGGCCTCGGCGCGTACTGGATCCGTTCGTCACGACCCCAATAGTGCCATAAATCCACAGAGTGGGTATTTCCGCGAGGCGGATCTCACTCGGCCCGTCGGTAGTGCATCGAGACCGCGCCGTTGCCGAGCGACTCCACCGACACCAGGTCGAGGCGGCGGGTAGTGGGCAGTCCTGCCCTGGTACAGCGTGGGGCCATGGCCGGCGATCATGGGGTGGAGGAGGAACCTGTACTCATCGATCAGATCCAGGCGGTCCAGTTCTGTCGCCAGTGCGCAACTGCCGACGAGCACCCCGGCGGGGATCTGATCCTTGAGTTCCTGCACCGCCGTCCGTAGGTCGCCGACGACCCGGTGACTGTTGGTCCACGGAAAGTCACTCCGCGTCGTCGACGCGACGTACTTGGGTTTGGCCTCCAGCTTGAGTGCCCACTCGCGCGTCGCCGGCGACACATCGACGTCACCGCGGGCGACCGCCGGCCAATACGCCTCCATCATCTCGTACGTGATGCGGCCCCACAGCAGTGCACCGGACTCGTCCATGAGGCGCGTGTAGTGGGCGTGCGTCTCGTCGTCAACAATGCCCTCCTGATGATCGACGCAACCGTCCAGGGTGACGTTGATACTGAATGTGAGGCGAGACATAAGCCGAGTCTAAGGTCGGGATGCGGGGCAGAGAGGCCTGTTACACGCCGCTCACGGAAGCCGCCGCCTACGTCGGTTCTTGATCATCCGTGATGGCCAGCGCGACCATCGCCCCGCCGACAGCACCCATTGCCGTCACCGCGGTCCAGGCGCCGACGGCCGGCCCCAACTCGCGCTTACGACGCTTGATAGCCGCCAGCTCGACAATCTCTACTGCGACTCCGAGCTGAAACCAACGCCGGACAGGCGCCTTGGATCCCAGCGCACTGAGCGTCCCCACTCCCAGGACCAGGTCGCGAACGGCCAACGCACGCAGGGCCACATCGCCACCGCCAGTGTCGATTCCGTCCCCCAACCAGGACCGCCCCACCGTCGACGGTGCGGCGAGCAACCCGGCCGCCAGGGCCGTCCGAGTGATCGCATGGTTCCAGGCCAGCATCCGAACGGCCTTCTGAAAATTCATGCGGCCCATTCTTTCTGGCGATCAACGCCAGGTCAACGTCTCGAACGGTCGGGGGCGTCGGTGTGCGCGATGGTAGCCACCGCGGATCGTTGGGATCGGTCCTGCACCTCCCTGAAGGGTCAGAGGACCTTCTTGACCACACTCGACTTCAGTTGCATCTGCCCGAAATCCGGGACCTTGGCATCGATGTCGTGGTCGCCCACGCCGTCGGTGATGAGGCGGATGCCGCGCACCTTGGTGCCGATCTTGATAACACCGCCCCCACCACCCTTGACCTTGACGGTCTTGACGATGGTCACGGTGTCGCCATCGGTCAGAACGTTGCCGACCGAGTCCTTGACCACCGAATCCTCGACGATCTCGTCGGCGCCTTCCGCCGACCACTCATGCCCACACATGGGGCACACGAGTAATGCACCCTGCTCGTAGCTGAACGCCTCACCGCACTCCGGACACGGAGGGAGTTCATCAGACATCGAACCGTCAGACATTGAAGCGTCAGACATTGAAGCGGAACTCGACCAGGTTCCGCGGCCGAACAACCTATCGAGCCGATCCCCTGTCACGCGCCCCGGATCGTGTAGTTGCGCTCGATGTGTGCGGTGACGCGACCCCATTCGCTCGAGGCGACCCGGCGTTGGTGGGCTTCGAATGCGTCCACATCGACGAACCGCTCGTCCACCTGCCAAACCATTGCATCCAAGGAGGTTCGGACAACTTCGAAGGAAGCGCAGCCCGACTCGGCTCGCGTCAATGCGATGTGACTCGCCAGATACCGCTCGACCAGTCCAACCTCACCGGCGTCCTTGCAGATCAGTTGCCCGCTGAGTACAACGTCACCCAATGCGGTCAACCGTCACGCCGTACACAGCGGCTCGATCGCTGCGATCTGGTCGGCTGCACGGTCCTCAGCCACGTCGAGGTCGTAGCGGTCCTGCAGGTTCAGCCAGAACTCCGCCGACGTCCCGAAGTACCTCGCCAGCCTCAGAGCGGTGTCGGCCGTGACTCCACGCTTCCCGTGGACAATCTCGTTGACTCGGCGGGGCGGAACTCCGATTGCCACCGCGACCTTGTTCTGCGTGAGACCCAGTCCGTCGATGAAGTCCTCCATCAGGACCTCCCCGGGATGGACAGGCGCGAGCTTGTCAGTGGTAGTCAACGATCTCCACCTCCTCCGGACCAGCGTCCGTCCACACGAAACAGATCCGCCACTGGTCGTTGATTCTGATGCTGTGCTGACCAGATCGATCACCCTTCAACCGCTCCAGCCGATTTCCGGGCGGTACACGAAGATCATCGAGGGTCACGGCCGAGCCGACCTGACGCAGCTTCCGCAAAGCGACCGTCTGCACCCGCGGGTCCAGTGAACGAACCCGCTCACGACGCCACAGCCGCTCGGTGTCCTTGTTCCCGAAGGACCTGATCACCAAGAGACTCTATAACGCCATGCGTTATTAACGCTACACGTTAAAGCGGAACTCTACCACGTTCCAGACCTTCATAGAAATTCTCGACGTGACCGCCGCACAACTATCTCCTGGGCAGTTTGCGTCGCGCCTGCATGCCGAGAGCCGGAACCGAGTTCGCCAAATCCTCTCTACTACGCGTGAAAGCCTGCAACGCGCGGTACGACGCCCATGCCTGACGGGGAGATGGAATCGTCGGAACCCACGCCAGCTCCCAGTGGATCCCGTTGATGGGATCGTCAAAAAACACAGCGTAATAACCAGGCCAGTACTGCGGATACGCCGCAGGCTCATCAGTGACCGTGATCGCCCGCGGAAGGAGGAAATCTCGATGGAACCGATCGACCTCGCGCCGACTGCGCGCCCAGAGTGCGACGTGGTTGATACCCACAGCCTGACTGCGGTGCGTCAGGCGTTCGCCGGAGGCAGCCGGCTGGATACCGATGTAGCTGTGTGGACGCACGTGATCTCTGGTCATGAAGTACGTCGACTCATACTCCATGTTCAGCGAGGAAAAGCTGCTGTAACCGAGCCAGCCGAAAAGCGCATCGTAGAACTCCAGAGAACTTTCGTAGTCGAGGACCGCGAACTCAACATGGCTTACTCCTCGCCAACGCATGCGCACCTCCCTGTCACCGTGCAACCACCGCGACAACTTGTCGGAGGTCGGCCGACACAGCTTCGCGGCTTTGTGTTCGGAGACGTTTATCCATGCCGGAACTCCACCACGTCCCCGTCGACCATGACGTAGTCCTTGCCTTCCATCCGCACCTTGCCCGCGGCCTTGGCGGCGTTCATCGAACCGGCGTCGTCGAGGTCGGCGAAAGACACGATCTCGGCTTTGATGAAGCCCTTCTCGAAGTCGGTGTGGATCACTCCGGCCGCCTTCGGTGCCGTGTCACCGCGACGGATCGTCCAGGCGCGCGACTCTTTCGGACCGGCGGTCAGATAGGTCTGCAGGCCGAGGGTGTGGAAACCGGCGCGGGCCAGCTGACGCAGGCCCGGCTCATCCTGGCCGATCGAGTCGAGCAGTTCCTGGGCGTCGGCCTCGTCGAGTTCGAGCAGTTCGCTCTCGACCTTCGCGTCGAGGAAGACGGCGTCGGCGGGCGCGATGGCGTCGCGCAGCTCCTGCTTGCGGGCGTCGTCGGTGAGCACCGACTCGTCGGCGTTGAAGACATACAGGAACGGCTTGGCGGTCAGCAGGTGCAGTTCGCGCACCGACGACAGGTCGAACTCGTCCCTGCTGGCGAACAGCGTCTTACCGCTGTCGAGGATCGCCTGCGCCTTCTTGGCGGCCTCGGCGATCGCAGCCTGATCCTTGTTCTTCTTGGCTTCCTTCTCCAGACGCGGAATAGCCTTCTCCAGCGTCTGCATGTCGGCCAGGATCAGTTCGGTCTCGATGACCTCGATGTCCGACAGCGGGTCGACGCGACCGTCGACGTGCACCACGTCGTCGTCGGCGAAAACGCGTACCACCTGGCAGATGGCGTCGGCCTCACGAATGTTGGCCAGGAACTGGTTGCCCATCCCCTCACCGACCGAGGCACCCTTGACGATGCCGGCGATGTCGACGAAGGAGACGGTCGCGGGCAGGATGCGTTCGCTGCCGAAGATTTCGGCGAGACGGCCCAGACGCGGGTCCGGGAGTTCGACGACACCGATATTCGGCTCGATGGTGGCGAACGGATAGTTGGCCGCCAGCACGTCGTTACGGGTCAGGGCATTGAACAGGGTCGACTTGCCGACGTTGGGTAGACCGACGATTCCCAGGGTGAGGCTCACGGGCGTTGAGTGTATCGCCTCACCCGGACATCCCCACCCGCCGACTCAGGCCGGATCGGGTGACGGGTCCCCCGGCCGCTCCGACTCGTCCTCGTCCACCGGCGTCCCCGGCGGCGGCAACGACTCCCCGGCACGCTCGGCTATCTGCTCGTTGATGTAGCGCAGCATCACGGTCAGCGCCGACGCCGCGGGCACCGCCAGGAACGCGCCAGTGATCCCGAACAGCGTGCCGCCCAACATGACCGACAGCAGCACTACCACCGCGTGCAGGTCCATCGACTTGGCCTGCAACCACGGCTGCAGCACATTGCCTTCGAGCTGCTGCACGGCGAGGATCACGCCGAGCAGGATCAGCGCTGCGGTCACACCGTTGGACACCAACGCGATCAACACCGCGAGCGCACCGGCGACGAAGGCACCGACGATCGGGATGAAACCGCCGAGGAAGGTGATGACGATGAGCACCCCGGCCAGCGGGACGTTGAGCACCAGCAGACCGATACCGATCAGTGCGGCATCGACGAAACTCACCAACGCCTGGGTACGGATGAACCCGCCCAACGCATTCCACATCCGCACCAGCACCTCGCCGATGTGGGTGCCGCTGGGTTTGCCGACCGTCCGGTCCAGCCACGGCACGAATTTCGGGCCGTCCTTGAGGAAGAAGAACACCAGGACGAGCGTGGTGAACACGGTCACCAGCATCGACGTCGCGGTACCGACACCGCTGAACACACCCTCCGCGATCGTCGACGAACTCGACTGGATCTTCTCGGTGATCGTGTGGACGATGTTGTCGAGTTGTTCGTCGCGGACGTTCAGCGGCGGACCCTGAATCCAATCCTGCAGACGTTTGACGCCGTCGACCGCCTTGTTCGCCAGGTCCGGCGATTGATCCACGATCGACGGCACGATGGCGCCGATGACACCGGCGAAAACGCCGAGCGCGACGAGCATCATCACCAATGCAGCCGCGGCGTCAGGCACCCGATGGCCACGCATCCAACGGACCGCCGGCCACAGAATCGTGCACGCGATGATGGCCAGCAGCACCGGCAGCAGGATCACCCACAGCTTGGCCAACAGCCACATCAGCACCCACAGCGTCGCCACGACGAGGATGACCTGCAAGCCGACCATCGCACACTGACGCAGGCCCGACATCATCACCGCGGTGCGGGTGGGGAATGCGGTCTCGGACTTCAGATCCCCCGACGGCGGCAGGGTCGATTCAGCCTCTCCGGATGTATCGCTCACGCGACGATCCTCACATACCGGGCCGACATCAGCAGGAAACGTCGGACATACGGCGCGGGAGGTCGCCGGCGAATTCGCCGCGACCGGCCGTCAGTGCTTCCGGAATTTGCCCGTGATGTAACGCACCAGGGCGTTCATCGCCTCCAGCTCGATGTTCACCGGGGTATAGCCGTCGTAGTAGCCGACCACCGGACGGTCGGCGGGGGCAGGATCCGTCGCGGGTACAACCATCCGCATCGCCGACGCCGACTCCGCGCGACCGGCGGGGGCGACCACCGTGCGTCGACGCGACTCGGTACGTAACAGTGCCGCGAGTTCGGCGTCGGGATCGATCGCACCGTCGGCGCGTTCGGCATCACACGCCTGTTTGATCGTGTCGGGCCCGTACAGCCCCATCATCATTTCCAGTCCCCACGCCGGCAGTTCGGCGAGGAGAAGGTCATCGCCGACATTCCGCGGACTGCGCCCCTCGAATTTCATGGCTCACATCGTGCCAGTAATTGTTAGGTACGTCACTCGAATCGTCCTACTCACCGGACACAATCGCGATGTCCGATACCCGCCAGCACGGGCGGTCGTCAGCTGCCACAGTGGAGGTCATGACCCCGTCCGCAGTGACCACCGACCTCGACTTCGATCGCTGCTACCGAGCCGTGCAGGCGCGTGACACCCGCTTCGACGGCCAGTTCTTCGTCTGCGTATCGACGACGGGCATCTACTGCCGACCGTCCTGCCCGGCCCAGACGCCGCGGCCGCACAATGTCTCCTTCGTCCTGACCGGGGCGTCGGCGCAACAACAGGGATACCGGGCCTGCCGTCGCTGCGCGCCCGACGCCGTGCCCGGGTCCCCGCGGTGGAACGCCGGCGCCGACACCACCTCGCGGGCAATGCGGCTCATCGCCGACGGGGTCATCGAACGCGAAGGCGTCGGGGGCCTCGCCGACCGTCTGCGCTACTCCCCACGCCACCTCACGCGCGTCCTGACCGATCACCTCGGGGCAGGGCCGCTCGCACTGGCGCGGGCCCACCGCGCCACCAATGCGCGCATCCTCATCCAATGCACGACGCTGCCGATGTCGGAGATCGCGTTTGCGTCCGGATTCGCCAGTGTGCGGCAGTTCAACGACACCGTGCGCGACGTCTTCGCGATGACCCCCACCCAGCTGCGATCGGCCCGCGGAGCGCATCGCGACATCACCGGAACCACAGGCGGGATCACCCTGCGACTGGCCTATCGCCCGCCCTACCGCTGGGCATGGATGCGCTGGTTCCTGACCTCGCACGCCGTCGCCGGGGTCGAGACGGTCACCGACGGCCCCGACTGGACCTTCCGGCGCGTGTTGTCACTCCCCCACGGCACCGCATCGGTACTGGTCAGCCCGCAAGCCGACCATGTCCGGATCACTCTGCGCCACCTGGACATGCGGGACCTGGGCGTCGCGGTCAATCGGATCCGGCGCCTGCTGGACCTCGACGCCGACGTGGCCGCCGCCGAGGAGGTCCTCGGTTCCGATCCCGCACTCGGGCCGCTGGTGGTCGCCGCGCCCGGCATTCGACTTCCCGGCAGCGTCGACCCCGCGGAGACGATCATCCGCACCATGATCGGCCAGCAGATCAGCGTCGCCGCCGCCCGAGTCCACCTCGACAACCTGGTCGACGCCCTCGGCGAACCCACCGACTGGCCCGACGACCAGGGCCGCTGCTTCCCGACCCCGGCGTCGATCGCCGAACACGGCCGGTCGGTACTTCGCGGCCCACGACGACGGATCGACTCGATCGTCGCGGTCGCCGCCGCACTGGCGGACAATCGGGTGGAACCGCACCCGGGGATGACTGCGTCAGATCTATATGCACAGTTGGTGGAGTTGCCGGGGATCGGTCCGTGGACCGCCGACATCGTCGCCATGCGCGTGACCGGGGATCCCGACATCGCACTCACCCATGACCTCGTCGTCGTCCACGCCATGAACGAACTCGGTATCGATCGCGGCGCGGCCGAGGGGTGGTCACCCTGGCGCTCATATGCGTCGATGCATCTGTGGCGCCACCGGTTGGCCGCCGCCGGCGCCTGACCTTGGCCATCCCCCGATACCCGAACCACCAGCACTGAACAGACCAACCCGAACAGCCCCACCCCGACCCGGGAGGTACCCATGCCCACTACATCCATCCCGCTCGCCGCGGCAACGGCCACCATCACCACTCCGGACGGCCCCTTCACCGTCGTCGCCGACGCCGAACTGCGCGTCCTCGCCTCCGGCTGGACCGACGACCCCGGCTACCTGACGACCCTCATCTCCCGGACCCTGCGCCCGTCGGAGGTAACCGCGTCCGGTGGTCTCGGTGCCATCACCGACGCGGTCGAGGCCTACTACGCCGGCGATCACGCCGCCCCCGACCGGATCGAGGTGGTGCAACGGTCGGGACCGTTCCTGGAGCGCGCCTGGGCCGTGTTACGCAAAGTCGAGGCCGGGTCGCCGGTGAGCTACACCGAACTCGCCGAACGCGCCGGGGAACCCGCCGCCGTCCGGGCGGCCGCGTCGTCGTGTGCCCGCAACGCCGCCGCACTGTTCGTGCCCTGCCATCGGGTGCTCCGCAGCGACGGCTCGCTGGGTGGATTCCGCTACGGCCTCCCGATCAAACGGGCCCTGCTCGACCGCGAGGCCGTCATCGACGGATCCTGAATCAGGCCGCCGATTTCTGTCGGTGCCGCCCGGCAATATCGATGACGTGATCACCGCAACCCTCGCCCTGCTGTTCGGTGTCGTCCTGGGGACGATCATCGGCTGGTCCGTGCACGCCGCGCGGTCGTCGGCCGCGGTCGCTGCGGCACACGCCGAGGTCGACGCGTTACGCGCCACGCGCGAGGACGTGGCGTCGTCGCTCTCCTGGGCCACCGAGGACGCCGCGCGCAGGCAATCTTCGGCGATCGGATCCCAGGTCAACCACATCGTCGATCCACTCCGGACCACACTGGCCCAGCTGACCGACGAACTGCGGCGCGTCGAACACAACCGAGTCGGCGCCTACGCCGGGCTGTCCGAGCAGGTCCGCGGGATGCGCGCGGCGTCACAGGCCCTCAACGACCAGACCCGGCAGCTGGCCAACGCATTGCACACCACCCACATCCGCGGGCGGTGGGGTGAGGTGCAGTTGGAGCGGGTGGTCGAGCTCGCGGGGATGACCAAACACTGCGACTTCGCCACGCAGGTGTCGGCGCGCACTGCCGAGAACGCCACCGTCCGTCCCGACCTGGTGGTCAATCTCGCCGGCGGCAAGACGATCGTCGTCGATGCGAAGGTTCCACTCGACGCGTATCTGCGCGCGGCGAATGCGGTCGAGAACGCCGACCGCGAGCGGTTGCTGAATGAGCACGCCCGGGCGGTCCGCACCCATGTCGCCAAGTTGTCCGGCAAGGCCTACTGGTCCGCCTTCGAGAATTCGCCGGAACTGGTGGTGATGTTCTTGCCCGGCGACGCGGTGCTGGAGTCGGCCGCCCGCATCGATGCCGAGCTGATCGAGACGGCCTTCGCCCGCAACGTCGTCATCGCGACGCCGACGACACTGATCGCACTGTTGCGCACGGTCGCACTCGGGTGGCGGCACGACGCCATGGCCCGCGACGCCGCAGTCATCCACGAGTTGGGCACGCAGTTGCATCGGCGCCTCCACAGTGTCCTGTCCCATCTCGACGCGGTCGGCACGTCACTCCGCCGAACCGTCGAGTCCTACAACTCCGTGATCGGAGTCACCGAAAATCGTCTCGGCGTGACCGCCCGCCGCCTGGCCGAGCTCGAAGCACTGGGCGAAACCGACGATCCGCCCACACCGAAGGTGATCCACGACACCTGCCGGACACCAAGTACGACACCTCCGGCCCGGCGTTTAACCGATTTCTGAGGAAGACCCGGTAGCGTGATCACGTGCCTTCTCCACAACGCGCCCGAGCAGCTGTACCGCTCGATCAACAGTCGGTGCTGCCGACTGTGCGTGGCGTCCCGTGGTGGGGCGCGGTGCTGGTTGCCATCGTCTTCGCCGGCGTCGGCGCCATGCTCGACGACACACCGAACGGCGATCTGGGCTCGACGTACAAGTTCTTCCTCTTCGTCGGCTGTGTTGCGGCCGCCCTCGCCGTACGCCGCCGCGCCCTGTTCACCGCGGCGGTACAGCCTCCGCTGATCGGCCTCGGCATCAGCCTCGCGACGCTGTACCAGATCCACCACGACCAGGCCGACAACCTCAAGGGCCTGCTGGTCACGGTGATCCCGAAGCTTGCCGCAACCTTCCCAGCGATGGCGACGACCTTCGTCGTGACCTTGCTGATCGTGGTCGGACGCTGGTACATCACTCGCTCCGCCGGCAATGGTGGCAAGAAGTCGGACGCCAAGGACGCCGCCCCCAGGACGAGCGCAGCCAAGGCGACCGCAGCCAAAACCACAACAGCCAAGACCACAACAGCCAAGACCACCGCGACCCGCAGCCGGACCGCGCCGAAGTCGACTGGCGACACGACTGCGACCGGCACACCGGCGGGCGCCACGAAGGCCCCCGGCGAGCGTGGCGCTTCCGCAGCGACCCGCCAGCGCGCACCGCGCCCGCGCGAAGCAGGCACCGCCCGGACGACCGCCGCGCCCGAAACCCCGCGGAAGCGAGCCACCGCCGGTCAGGTGCTGCGCAAAGACGGCGGACCCCAGCTCGGCGACGACCCGCAGGCCGCTGCGGGACCGGTCAGCCGAGATTCTCGCTGAGCCAGTCGCCGAGCCGGCGAGCAGCCGCATCGACGAGTGCCGGCCATTCCATCGCACCTTCATCGGCGCTGTCGCTGACCACCTTCACCAGTCGGCAGGCGACGCCGAATTCGCTGCTGACGTGGGCCACGGCCGCACCTTCCATATCCACGAGGTCCGCACGACGAGCGAGTTGCGCACGCCGGGCCGAGTCTGCGACGAAGGTGTCGCCGGACGCCAACACGCTGCCGTCGCCATCGGGTAGTTCCCAGACGTCGACCATGTCGTAGCCCATGGTGCGCAGTTCGGTCGCACTGATGTCGTGTTCGACGACCGTGGACGGCACGAACAGTCCCGCATGGTGGTCGTGCAGGGCGCCAGCGGTCCCGATGTTGATGATCTGCGCGACCGGCGCACCGAGGGTCAATTCTCGTGCCAAGGCCATCGTTGCGCGGACCTTGCCGATACCGGTGATCAGCAACCGTGATCCGGTGGGCACGTAGTGGGCTTCGGCGCGGGTCGCCGACACGATCAGGACGGAGTCATCAGGCACGCCGACGATTATCGCGTGTGCGTAGCCATTTCACCGCAGGCGGGCGTCAGGTTCCGGAGGGAAGGTCGCGATCGGCGGCCGCCTTGGCTTCCAGCGCACGCCCGCTCACCCGGGCGAGGTGATCGAACTGATTGTTGGCGATGCGCATCACGATCTCGTAGGGCAGCGCGAACTTGCGCGCCCACCAGTAGCCGAAACGGATGTCGAAGGACGTGTAGACGATGAAACGATTCTTGCGGATGCCCTTCAGAATCGCCGACGCCGCCTTGTCCGGGCTGACCGCAACCTTGTGAAAGTTGTCGATCTGCGCCTTCACCCGTGGATCCGCGCGGTCGACCCCGACGATCTCGACGGTGTCCACCAGCGGGGTGTCGACGCCGCCGGGGCATACCAACGACACCCCGATGTGATGGCGACGCAGGTCGAAGCGCAGTACCTCCGAGACACCGCGGATGCCGAATTTGCTGGCGCTGTAGGCACCATGCCATGGCAGTGCGAGCAGTCCCGCGGCCGACGCCACATTCACCAGATGACCACCCGCACCGCGGCGAACCATCTGCGGGACAAAACATTCGATGATGTGGATGGGGCCCATCAGATTGACGTCGACCATCTTTCGCCAGTGCCGATGTTCGAGGTTCTCGACGGTCCCCCACGCGGAGACACCGGCGATGTTCATCACCACGTCCATCGTCCCGACTTCGGCGTCGACCTGGGTGGCAAAGGATTTGACCCAGTCGTAGTCGGAGACATCTCCGGCGAGGTGGTAGATCACCGCCTCGTCGGTGGCGTTGATCTCGGCGACCACCGCGTCGAGTTGGTCGGCCCGCAGATCGGTCAGTACGAGTTCGGCACCGGCTGCGGCCGCGGCCCGCGCGGTGGCCGCGCCGATTCCGCTGGCCGCCCCGGTGATCAGTACCTTGCGTCCGCGCAGGGTGGGCACCGGGGTGTCCATGACGACGAGATCCTTGAGATCGCTCAGGCGCATACGATCGACCCTAGTCGTCTCGGGCGGCGGACTCAGCCGAACACCGCCGCGTCTCAGATCGGCAGTTTGCCGCCGAAGAGGCCATAGATCACCCCGAGCATGGCCTTGAGTACCTGCGCCGAGACATCTTGTCCTTCACCGAGCATCAGCTGTGCCATTACCTGCGGGTCGCTGGTGGCGAGCAGCTTCTGCACGAACGGGAGCACGATCGACAGGCCGGGATCGTCGGTGGCGGGCGGAGTGCTCGCCTGCGGATTCGGCGTAGTGGCCGACGCGGCCGCGTCACCCTTGACGTAGCCGAGGATGCCGTTGGTGATCGCCATCGCATACTTGAGCTGACCGCCCTTGTCCGACAGCTGTTTGGCCTCGGCCGGGTTGGACAGGTTGCCCATCTCGACGAAGACCAACGGCACGGTGGTCAGGTTGGAACCCGCGATATCCGAACGTGTCTGGATGCCGTTGTCGGCACCGGCGTAGTTGGCGGCCGGGAAACCCGCCTTAAGGAAGGCGTCGCGCATCACGGTTGACGCCTTGCGCCCCTCGCCGCCCTGCACCCGGCTGGCGGTGGCATCGGGTAGCGGCAGCTTGGGCACGATCAGGTGGAAGCCCTTCTTGCCGGCGTCGGCGCCCGTGGTGGTGGAGTCGGCGTGGATGCTGACCGCGACTGCGGCACCGGACCGGCTGGCCGCGGCGGCGCGCTGGTCGACGCAACCGCCCCATCCGGTGTCGTCGGGGCGGGACAGCACCACGCGTGCGCCCTGGTCTTCCAGTCCGGCCTTGACCAGTTGGGTGATCTGCCAGTTGATGGTGTGTTCCTTGGCGCCGGTCACCGCGGTCGCACCGGTCGTCTGGCAGGCCTTCTTGCCGCCGCGACCGTCGGGTACCTGGGCGTTGAGGTTGTGTCCGGCCGAACTGCCCTGGTGGCCGGGGTCGAGGAAGATAGTCTTACCGGCCAGGCTCTTGGCCGCCGGGGCGGCGGATGCCGGTGCCACCGAAGTCGCGGCCGTGAGCACTGTCGTACCCGTCAGCAGCGCAACCGCGGCGGCGGCGAACGGCAGGCGGCGAGAACGTCGTTGTTGGGTCATCGCGGTACTGGGCGATGAGCACATGGGTGCTCAGGGTTCGCCCCTCTCCCTTCCATTAAGCAACTCTGGCCACTCTAGTCACAGAGTTATCAGTGAATCAGGGCGTGTCGCGTTTGGAAAATCGTCGACCAGCGATTAGTGGATTTCGTTAGCCAGCTGTGACGTCGGGGCAACCATCGACACCCGCATTGCACCCAAAACGGGCGCGCCCCCGGGTCAGGACTCCAGATAGCGGGTGATCGCCAGGACCCCTTGATCGTCGACCGTCTGCGGTTCGGCGACGGCCTCCCCCAGTTCGCGCAGCACCGCATCGACGTCGAGGCCGGCCCCGATGGCGACGATGCTCGTGGCGGGTGACCCGGCACCCCAGGAGTCGCGCTGAACCCGGACAAAACCACCGACGGCATGGACGACGTAGCGCCCCCGATGACGCGGGATGTCGAAGTGGACGATCCCCTTGATCCGAAAACAGCCCTCCGGCGGCCGTTCCAGGAAGAGAGCCAGGCGCCGCGGATTCATCGGTGCGGCGCTCTCGAAGGACACCGACTGATAGTCGGCGTGCAGATGATCGTGCGCGGGCTGCTCCCCCGTGAGTAGGGCGTCGAGGGTGAGCTGAACGGGAAGATCCTCCGTCGCCGCGCGGCGGCGGGTCACGTCGAAGAGGAGCGCGGGATCGAGGGCGGCGTCGACGGTGCGTAGATGCGGCGCGGTCGGGTTCAGCGAGGAGATCTGCGCCGACACCCGGATCAGCACGTCATCCGCGACGAGATCGGCCTTGTTGAGCACGATGAGATCCGCGATGGCGACGTGTCCGTCGAGTTCGGGGTGGACGGCGCGGACATCGTCGACATGAGCCGCATCGACGACGTAGATCAGCCCGCCGTAGCGCATCCGACGGTCGGCGATACCGGTCACCATGCGGATGAGTGCCTTCGGCTCGGCGATACCGCTGGCCTCGATGACGATCGCGTCCAGCCCGGCCGAGGGTCGCAACAACGCTCCGAGTGCGTCACCCAATCCGTCGGCGTCGACCGAACAGCACATGCACCCGTTACCGAGCGAGACCGTCCCGTCGGCCTGACCCGAGACCAGTAGCGCGTCGATGTTGACCGCGCCGAAGTCGTTGACGAGCACTCCGATGCGCGTGCCGGTCGGGCCCGCCACCCGGAGCAGATGGTTGAGCAGGGTCGTCTTCCCCGATCCCAGATAGCCGGCCACCACGATGACCGGCACGGCCCCCGGCGTCATCCTCCGAAGCAGTCCTGGCAGATGACGGCCAGTTCACGGCCGTCGTGATCGGGGTGGTTGGCGACGTGGTTGGTGGGTACCCCGCATTCGACGCACTGCCCCACCACCTTGGCGTGATCGGAGAAGTCCGTGCTCATCCGGCTGTCGAAGACATATAGGGACCCCTCCCACAGGCCGTCGTCACCGAAGGTCTCGCCATAGCGGACGATGCCGCCGTCGATCTGGTAGACCTCGGAGAAGCCACGGTGACGCATGAGCGCCGACAGCACCTCGCAGCGCACTCCGCCGGTGCAGTAGGTGACGATCGGCCGGTCCTTGAGGTGGTCGTAGGCCCCACTGTCGAGCAGCGGCACGAAGTCGCGTGTCGTCTCGGCGTCGGTCGAGACGGCGCCGGCGAAGTGGCCGACCGCGGCCTCGATCCGGTTGCGGCCGTCGAAGAAGACCACGTCCTCACCCCGCGCGGCCACCAGTTCGTGGACCTGCGCCGGTGACAGGTGAGCGCCGCCGCCCACGACGCCGGACTCGTCGACCTCGATCTCGTCGGGAACCCCGAAGGTGACGATCTCCGGACGGACCTTCACACTCAGCCGCGGGAAGTCGTCGCCGGTGCCGTCGGACCATTTGATGTCGGCGTTTTTGAACGCCGGATACTCTCGGGTGGCCCGCACATAGCGCTTCACCTGCCGAATATCGCCACCGACGGTGCTGTTGATGCCATGTCGTGACACGATGATCCTGCCGCGCAGCCCCAGCGATGCGCAGATCGAGTGCTGCCACAACCGGATGGCATCAGGATCGGGCAGCGGGGTGAACACGTAGAACAGAACGATCTTGGGGGTCGACACAGGTGCAAGGGTACGGATACCCGGACGACGCCCCGACGATGAGTTCGCGGGACGGTGCGCGACGCCGACCCCGTGTGGGCCGTCTCGCCCTCCCCCTACTGTTCGCGAGCACCCTGGCTCTCGGCGGCTGTGGACTGACCGCCGACCCGGCACCTTCTCCCATCGTCATCCCGCCCACCAATGAACTTTCGACCGAAAGCTCGACGTCGCCCACGACCACCACCACCCGCACCACCGACGACAGCGCCAGGGCATTGCCGAGTTGGTCGATCGGGCGGGTGATCTCGATGGCCCCGCGGGTCCAGAACTCGCGCTATCGGCAGGGCTCGGTGACCGAACGGTCCGCGCTGCAGGACACTTCCGGTTTCCACTTCTCCACCCCCGATGCCGGCGTGAACTGTTCCACCGGAACCAATGGGACCTCGACCTTGGCATGTCGAATCAACGATGATTCCGACGAACGCTCCCGTCCGTCGGATCTACCGGCCAACTGCGTCTGGGCGGGCAATCTGGTAACCCTCAACGCCGACGAAGCCGAACACGGCGCGTGCAGCAATCTCTATCCGGTTCTGTACCGGAGTTCGATCGTCGACTTCGGGCACACCATTTCGATATCGCGATTCTCCTGTCTGGTGGATACCTCCGGTATGTACTGCCTGGAATCGCGGTCACAATCCGGATTCTCCATCACCCCAACGGGTTACCACCGAATCTTCGCCTCCGATCGCGCACCTGAATCGCTGGCCGGTATCGACACCGACACGCCATCGGAGACGCCGCCGCCCGGCCTTTCGGATACCGCTGACGGAGAAGGTTCGCCATCCGAAACCCCGACGACGACCACCACCACCCGGCCACGGTGATTTACTGGCACCAAATTATCTCCACAAAGATCCATCATCGATTTGTGGGTGTAATCCGCCACTCTTGAATTCGACGACACAAGGGTGCGGCCACTTCCCGTAACACGCGCTATGCTGTCATCCGAGCGGACGAATATCGTGCGCTGAATCAACCCGTTGGGCCACATTGTGATCGTGGTAACGGTCATGCCCACCGCCGACTGAAGGAACAGTTCCATGGCGAAGAAGGAAATAGTTCAGGTCATCGACGATATCGACGGCAAGGTACTTGATCAGTACGAAACCGTGAAGTGGGCACTCGACGGCAAGAGCTATGAATTCGATACGTCGACAAAGCATGCCCAACAGTTCCGCGACCTCTTGGACAAGTACGTTTCGGTGTCTCGCCAGACCGGCCGTAGCACCACCGCGAAAAAGGTCCCGACCTCGGCCGCACGCAACAAGGAGACCACCAAGGCGATCCGCGAATGGGCGGTCGGCGCCGGCTATGAGGTCAGCGACCGCGGTCGCATCCCACTGAGCATCATCGAGGCGTTCGAAGCCGCGCACTGAGCACTGGGGACAACGTTCGCATGACTTTGACCCGATAGCCTGGTCACACGCCGTCCGTACCCGCAAGAATGTTCGGCATGGTCCAGTCATCGAGTACCCAGTCAACGAGTACCCAGCCATCGACTATTCCGGATTCCGGTACTGCGGATTCCGGTACTGGGGATTCCGGCACTGGGGATTCCGGCACTGGGGCGCCGATCACGATTGCGCAGCAACGCGCAGCCGACAGTATTGAATTGCGACTCGCTCTCGTCTGCTACGGCGGCGTGTCGTTGGCCGTATATATGCACGGCGTGACCAAAGAGCTCCACAAACTCGTACAGGCGTCCCGGACTTTCGACGCCGCCGGACAGGATCCGGCGGCGTCGAATCCGTTTGAACCCGACGACAGTGCCGGAGTCTATTTCGAACTTCTCCGCGACCTGTCGGAGCGAGGCATACCGATGTCGGTGAACATCGACATCATCGGCGGAACCTCCGCCGGCGGTATCAACGGTGTCGTCCTCGCCAAAGCTCTGGCCCTCGACGCCGGCCAGGAGTCCCTGAAGGATGTCTGGATCAACCAGGGATCGCTGCGGAAACTGTTGCGCGCCCCGGCCTTCCTGCCGCTCGGATTGCAGGCGATCGTGGCCACTGCGACCCGCGCCCTCGGATTCGGCGGCAAGCATTCCATCTTACGGTCCGAACGGATGTCGGTCCTGCTGCGTGACGCCCTGAACGATATGGACAACAGTCGGAACCCGGGGCCGGCACCGACGCTGATTCCGCCCGGCGGCAATCTGTCCCTCTTCGTCACCACCACCGACCGGGGCGGATTCGACGTCACCGTGCCCACCGGATTCGGCGGCATCGCACAGCGGGACAAATGCTATGCACAGGTGCTGCAATTCCATGCCGACCACACCGATCACTCCCACTTCGACGCCGATTTCAATCACACGCTCGCCTTCGCGGCCCGTGCCACCTCGTCGTTCCCAGCAGCCTTCGATCCGGTCACCATCGCCCGTTTCAGGTCCGAAACCGGCAGTTCGGATGCACACGTCGAATCCGGCGCCTTCCGGTTCAACTATCCGGAGAATGGCTCCGCCCCCGACCAGCGCACATTCGTCGACGGTGGTCTGCTCGACAACGCGCCCTTCGATCTCGTCATCGACGCGATCGCCAAACGCCCGGCGGCACGCCGGGTACAGCGCGAGCTCATCTACATCGAACCGGACCCCAATCGCCCGATCGACGACATGAGCGTGTCGCAGCCGTCGAAAGCCGACGGGTTCTTCCGCAATCTCATCGCGCTCAAATCTCCGGCGACCAGCCACAGCTTCGTCGGCGACCTGATCCGGCTGCGGGACCTCAACCGGCGGATAGTCGAGGTCGGGTCGATCACCGATCTCCAGATGGAGGAGATCTCGACCGACATCATGAACCGGATCGACACTCTGGCCGGGCCGGGCGCAGACGAGCTCGGGTTCATCGAGAAGCTGATGGATATCGGTATGGCCCAATCACTCTCGGATCAACTGCATAAAGCGAACGAAGATGAGATGGCCGCCACCTGGCGCACTTACCAGCGTCTCAAGGCGCTCTCGGTGGCACGACGCATCGCCACGGCGATGGTCGACTATCTGAAACTGCCGCATGAATCCTCGACCGCCACTTTCGTCACCGGAGTTCTGACCGGCTGGGTCGAACAGCAGCCGTTCTTCACCGCCACCGGCGACGACCCGGCCGACGTCGCCGACCTCGGCGAGTTCCTGCAGATCATCGACACCCCGTATCGGGAGCGGCGCCTGGAGTTCATCATCGCGGGCATCAACTCGCTGTACACGACCGACGCCCCCACGGCAGCGCTGAACGCGCTCAAGAAGCAAGCCTGGCAGATGCGCGCCGACACCGGCCAGGCCCCCGACCGCGCCGTGGCGATGCTGGCCGATACCGAGCTGATGCGTTGTCTGACAACCTTTGTCAACGGCCTTCAACTCGGTACCGTCGCCTCGCTCCCACTCGGGAGCCCCGCCGACTGGGCAGCCGACCAAGCATCGGTGGTCGCCGATTTCGTCGCCGCATACCGGCAGGCCGTAGCGGGCTTGATCGGCGACGGAAGTTCGGCACTGTGGTCGGCGTTCGTCGAATCCATCGCATCGGCGGCCGCCGCCGGCGCTCCGCTTGGCGACGACCATCTGGTGGTGCTGGCCAGTCGGTACCTGGGTTTCCCACGCTGGGATGCGATCCTCTATCCGCTGATGTCCCTGTCGGAATTGCCGCAGCTGTCGCCGATCCCGGTGTCACAGTTCAGTCCGATCGCCGCCGACGCGCTCGCACCCCCGGAGGTCGACAAGACGACCGACCCGGAGGGTGCCAAGCTCCGCGAGCAGTTCTTCGACTCGAAGCTCAACGGTTTCGGGATGGCGCATTTCGCTGCCTTCCTGAAAACCTCGTATCGCCAGAACGACTACCTCTGGGGCCGCCTGGACGGCGCCGAACTGATCATCTCGATGCTGACCAGACGCGCCGGGCAGCAACGCAGCACCACCGATGGGTACCTGGGCGACGCCTTCCGCGCAGTCCTCGAGTCGGAGGACGCCCTGACCGAGATCACAGATCTCCGTGCGGAACTGAACGCGCGGGTCGAGGCGCGTTGGCCGAAATCGGACTGACCGGCTTCGGAATCAGTCCGATGCTAACCCTGGGATTGGTCGGCTCGAACGCATTGACTGGGGCACGTCGACACGCGTCCCCATCACTGCGCCCGAGGAGAACTTCCCACCGATGACCCGACAGCTACATCTCGGCGGATTTCTGATCGCTTCACCGGTCACCCATTCCCATGCCGCCTGGCGTCATCCCGGATCGGTCACCGACTATTTCGGTCCGGATCACTATCACCGGGTCGGCCGCATCCTGGAACGGGGGAAGTTCGACTTCGCCTTCTTCGCGGATCTGCTTGCCGCCCCGGTCCGCTTCGGCGGTGACCAGTCCGAGCCGTTCCGGCGTGGCACCCAGGCGGCGGCGACCCTCGATCCCAGCCTGGTGGCCGCAGGTCTGGCCGCGGTCACCACCCACCTCGGTGTCGCGGTAACCAAGTCGGCCACCTACTTCCACCCCTATGAGGTCGCACGCATCTTCGGCTCGCTCGACCATCTGACGCGCGGCCGGATCGCCTGGAACATCGTCACGTCGCTGTCCCAGGCCGAGGCACAGAACTTCGGGTTCGACGCCCACGTCGAGCATGAGGAACGGTACGCCCGGGCTGAGGAGTTCGTGAGTACCGCGATCAAACTCTGGTCCAGCTGGGATGCCGACGCGGTGACCGCGGACAAAAATTCGGGGGTGTGGGCCGACCCGGCGAAGATCCACACGGTCGACCATGACGGCACGCATTACCGGACCCGAGGCCCGCTGAATCAGCCGCGCTCGCCACAGCATCGTCCGGTCCTGATTCAGGCAGGCTCCTCCGACACCGGCAAGAATTTCGCCGCGCGCTGGGCCGAGGCGATCTTCGAGATCGATCCGACACCCGAAGGCCGACGCGCCTATTACGACGACATCAAGTCCCGAGCGGTCGATTTCGGCCGCAATCCCGACCACGTCAAGGTCTTTCCGTCATTCATCCCGTTCATCGGTGAGACGGAGTCGATCGCGCGGGAGAAGCAGTCCTTCCACAATGAGCTCGCCGATCCGATCTCAGGCCTGATCACCTTGTCGGTGCACACCGATCACGACTTCTCCACCTACGACCTCGACGCACCGGTCGAAAATGTTCAGGTCAGCGGCACGCAGGGACTTTTCGATGTCGCCCGCCGACTGAGTCACCGCGACAACCTGACCCTCCGCGACATCGGCAAGCTGTATGCCCAAGGCGTGCTGTTGCCCCAATTCGTCGGGACGGCAAGCGATGTCGCCGATCAGATCGAGGAGTCCTTCACCTCCGGCGAGGCCGACGGCTTCATCGTCTCCAGCGCCCAGACACCAGGCACGTTCAACGACTTCGTCGACTATGTGGTACCCGAACTGCAGCGACGCGGCTTGTTCCGCAAGGAGTATCACGGTACGACCCTGCGTGAACACCTTGGTCTCGGCGGCGCCGATGAAGACCTGCCGGCGGACCTCCGCGGTGCGGATGTCCGCCGAGCAGGCTGAACCCCGGTCGTCAGGCCTTGATGAACTCGTCAATCTGGTTGATCGCCAGCGAGGCGCCTTCGATGACGCCCATGTCGAGCACCTTCTGCAGTCCTTCGGCCGAGCCGTAGGTACTGACGTAGGTGGCTAGTGTGCGACCGTCCTTCTCGGCGAAGGAATACACATTCGATGATTCCGGCATATCGGGGAGCGGGTTGAAGTCCGCGTCGGCGAATCCGTCGAGGAAGGTGAATTCGGTCGGCTCGTCGACCGTCTGCACCTTCCAGTAACCGGGGAACTTCTCCCCTTCCGGGCTGGTCATGTAATAGTTGATCCGTCCGCCGGGCCGCAGTTCGTGATCGACGAAGGTCGCGGGGTATCCGGGTGGGCCCCAGATCTTCTCCAACTGACGCGGGTCGGCGTAGATCTGCCAGATGCGCTCGACCGGTGCGTCGAATTCGGCGGTGAGGGTGAGGGTGCGGGCGTCCAGGTCGGACGCGACGTCGGTGACGGGCATGATCAGTCCTTGGGTAGTTGTTCGGATGCGAGTAGGTCGTCGATTCGGCCGATGCGCCCGCGCCACACCTGCTCGAGTTCCCCGAGCATGGATGCCACCGAACGCACCGCGGCCACATCTCCGGCGGCCAACTGTTCACGGCCTTGACGCCGTTTGGTCAGCAGACCGGCCTTTTCCAGTACGGCGACATGTTTCTGCACGGCCGCAAAGCTCATGTCGTACTTCGCCGCAAGCGCCGACACGGAATGTTCGCCGACCAGCACCCGCCGCATGATGTCACGCCGGGTGCGATCGGAAAGCGCGTGGAACAGGGCGTCCGCCCTGTCCTCGTCCGTTTCGGTCACTTCTCAAACATACAACCGTTTGGTTGTATGTCAACCCCTGTTTTGCCGCCCTCGGATCGGGGTACCCGTGCGCGGTCGGGGTGAACGAAGGAGATCGACGATGCGCACAAATTGGATGAACACGACAACACCGGCGCGCGTGGCAGTCGCGGTGACGTCACTGGCGGTTACCTCGCTGGCGGGAACGGCAATCGTCGCGGCCACCCCCGCACCGGCCGCCACCCCCGCGGCACTGTCCATATCCGGCGACATGCTGATCGCACCTGGGGTGCACCTGCTCAATATCGAGGCGAAGGGACTGCGCACCTCGTCGGGGATGACGACCGGCACCTATGTCGCGACGGTCAAGAACGGCAGCATGGCACTACCGATCCAGGTCAAGGGACCGGTGACGTGTATCTACACCGACGCCACCACCGGGTCGCTGATCTATCCGATCACCGGGAGCACCCCGGATATCCTCCCGGCCGGCGCCCGCGGTGCGTATGCGGTTCAGGTCACCGTGCGCACGGGTAACCCGGACAAGGTAGGCCTCATGGGACCGATGCCGACGTCGTCGTTCCACGGCTGCCACCCGGGTGCGACGCCGTACACCTTCGAGGGGACCATCGAGACGAAATAGTCACCCGCACAACGTCACCGCTCGGTGACGCGCCCGCCATCGACATACCAGTGGCGGTCGATTCGAACCCGCTGCAGCATCCGCCGGTCGTGGGTCACGAGCAGCACTGCCCCGTCATAGGAGTCCAGCGCCGATTCCAGTTGCTCGATGGCCGGGAGATCGAGATGGTTGGTCGGTTCGTCGAGCACCACGACGTTGGTGCCACGCGCCTGCAGGAGTGCCAGCGCGGCACGGGTCCGCTCCCCCGGTGACAGATCGTCGACCGCACGGTCGACGTGATCGGCACGCAGTCCGAACTTCGCCAGCAGCGTCCGCACCTCTGCTGTCGAATACTCGGGAACCACACCCTCGAAACGGTCGGCCAAAGCGTCCGTACCGGTGAATTGCCCACGGGCCTGATCGATCTCGCCGATCGCGACATTCGTCCCGAGCCGCGACGTCCCCTCGGTCGGCGTAATGCCGCCGAGCAGCAGACCCAGGAGCGTCGACTTTCCGGCACCATTGGGACCGGCGATGCCGATCCGGTCCCCCGCGTCCACCTGGAGGCTGACCGGGCCGAGGGTGAAGTCGCCCTGGCGTACCACCGCATTGTTGAGAGTCGCCACCACCGAACTCGACCGGGGTGCCGAACCGATGGTGAATTCGAGTTGCCATTCCTTACGGGGTTCGACAACCTCCTCCATCCGGGCGATCCGGCTCTCCATCTGCCGCACCTTCTGTGCCTGTTTCTCGCTGGATTCGCTGGCTGCGCGTCGACGGATCTTGTCGTTGTCCGGCGCCTTACGCATCGCGTTACGCACGCCCTGGCTGGTCCATTCGCGTTGGGTGCGAGCCCGCGCAACCAGATCGGCCTTCTTCTCCGCGTACTCCTCGTACTCCTCCCGCCGATGGCGGCGGGCGACCGCACGTTCCTCCAGATAGCTTTCGTAGCCGCCACCGAAGACAGTGTTGGTGTGTTGTGCCAGATCGATTTCCAACACCTTCGTCACACTGCGCGCCAGGAACTCCCGGTCGTGACTGACCAGCACCACACCCCCGCGCATACCGGTCACGATCTGCTCCAGACGTTCAAGCCCGTCCAGGTCGAGATCGTTGGTCGGCTCGTCGAGCAGGACGACGTCAAACCGGGAACACAGCAGCGCGGCCAGCCCCACCCGCGCCGCCTGACCGCCCGACAACGACGTCATCAGCGCCGATGTCGGCTCCACCGCCATCGTGTCGAGCCCCAGCTCGGCCAGCACCGTCGGCAGTCGTTCGTCGAGATCGGCTGCGCCAGTTGCCAACCAGTGATCGAGCGCAGCTGCATAGACATCCGCGGGATCGTCCCCGCCGGGCGGGACGGTCGGGTCGGCCAGCGCGGCCGCCGCCGCATCCATCGACCGCGTCGCGGCCGCGCAGCCGGTGCGCCGGGCAACGTAGGCCCCGACGGTCTCGCCATCGACCCGCTCATGTTCCTGCGGTAGCCAGCCAACGAAGGCGTCGCCCGGCGCGCACGTCACCGTGCCCGACTGTGGTGCGAGGGCACCGGCCAGGATCGCGAGCAGCGTCGACTTACCTGCTCCGTTGGCACCCACCACACCGACGACGTCACCCTCGGTGACGGTCAGATCGAGCCCCTCGAACAGGGTTCGGTGGCCATAGCCGCCGGCGATACCGCGGGCGACGAGAGTTGCGCTCATGCCCACAGTGTTTCATCTAGCCGGTTTCCTCCACCGGGCGCGCGGCAGCACGTGCGGCCACCTGGACCAGCCCGATACCTGCTGCCGTCCGCTCGATGTCGCCGAGCGCCCGGTCGCGGCCCGGCCCCGGGGGCTGTGCCAGCACCTGCAGCAGGCGGACCCGCAGGGCGGCCGGGACGCCGCCGGTTCGCGCGGCCAGCACCGCGACGTCGTCGAGGATCGGTTCGGCCTCCTCGGCTCGACCGAGCATGATGAGCAGTTCGGCCAGCGCAAGGCCGACCGGCCCCACACAACCCACCTGCCCCACGGTGGCAACCATGTGCCGAAACGGCATCAGGTAGTCGACGAACCGCTGCGCGTAGACGGTCATGCCCAGGTCGGCGACCACATGCGCCAGGAGCACCGCCTGAGCCAACGAGGTCCACACCATCGGCCGTTCGTCGGCCAGCCAGACCTCGACCATCGTCGTGGCCAACTCTCGGTCGCCGGCGCGGCCTGCGATGACCGCGATCCCCGAGCACAGCAGCAGGGCCACGTCGTTGTCCTGGAACTGTGCGGTCATCGACCGAGCCCAGCTCACCGGGTCGACGTCGGCGGTGTCGACGACCTGATCGAGCAACCCTTGTTCGGCGGCCAGCGCCATCATCGCGATGGCGCCGCTACCCGCGACGTACAGCTCGGTTTCCTCATGCACCGCGACGGCCACGCGGTAGTGCTCGGACGCCAGGTCGAACTCTCCTCGCCACACCGCCAGCGTCAGTTCCATCCAGCGCAACTGGGCACGCAGGATCGGCAGCTTGAGCCGTTCACTGCCGACGATGCCGCGTCGCAGATGCACCTCTGTCGCAACGATGTTGCCCGCCATCATCAGCGCCATGGTGAGCACCGAATCCGCGATGACCCGGTCCACCGGCGCCTGTTGATGGTCGAGCGTGGCGAGTCGTTCGGCCACCGCAAAGGCTTCGTCGACGTGGTCGGCGACACCCGAATAGGTGATCATCCGCGCAAGCAGGACGTCGGCAGTCACATCGGGATCGCCGACCGTGACACTCAGTAGCTCGGCCTCATCGAGCAGCCCGGCGGGTACCGACGCGTCGTGGTGATAGCAATGGCCGATCGCCAGCGCCGCGAGTACCCGTGCGCGGCTGCTGGGATCGTCGGCGGCCGCCACCTCGGCGGTCGCGAGCACCGTGTGCAGGCGGCCCGGACCTCCCCAGGGTGCCATCCAGGGCCAGCCGCCACCGGAGCGCACCAGCGCGCTCGCCAGTCGGCCGATGGTCGCCGTCGAGCCATGCCGCACCGCCTGCTCCAACCGGTCCTCGACCATCTCCAGGACCGACTGGGCACGCCCGGCCCGGGACAGTGCCTCTAGGAGGTCGAGGAGCAGCGAGTCACGTTCGGAGAGCACGAATTCGGTGGCGGGCAACGACTCGTAGGTGGCCAGTGCCGACTCCAGCCAGTAGGCGGCATTCGGCGAATCCCACTGTGCGGTGGCCTCATCGGCCGCCGCACGGCAAGCGTGCACGATCACCTGCGGCTCGACGACCCCGACCGCGGCCAGTAGATGTGCGGCCCGGCGCGCCACCGCGTCGGGGAGACCGGGACCGCCAAGCACATCCGCGGCACGCGCGTGGATCCGGGCGCGCCGCAACGGACGAATGGTCGATACCGCCTGCTCCCGCAGCAGCGCGTGGGCGAAGCCGGTGCCACCGCGCATCGGCGATGCGATCAGGATGTGTTCGTCGGCCGCCTCGTCGAGGCAGTCCATGATCGACTCGACGTCGCGACCCATCACCTCGGCGAGGACCGGCGGATCGACGACCTCACCCAGCACGGCGGCATGGGCCACGACCTCCAACACCCCCGGGTCGAGCGCGGCGAGACGACGGTCCAGCACCGATCGGACCACCGCGGGTGTCACCTGGCCCAGACGCTGATCGTTTGGCAGCCGGGCATATTCGGAGACGAACAGCGGATTCCCACCGGTGCGGTCGGCCAGTGCACGGGCGGCGACGTCGGTGATGTCGTCGTCGGCGATCTGCCGGACCAGCGCCGCAACCTCGTCGGTAGCGAGCCGTGGAACGTCGATGATGAGACCGTCGGCTCGGTTCATCGCCACCCGCAGCCGGTCGACGTCGGCGTTGCCCTCGTCGTCGCGCACCGTGACGATCAGACAGATCGGCACATCGCGCACCACCCCGGTCAGGTAGGTGAGAAATCCCAGCGACATCGAATCCGCCCACTGCGCATCGTCGACGATGACGGTCAGCGGGCCGAGGGCGGCCGCCTGCTCGACGAGATGCTGCAACCGTTCGTAGATGACGAAGCGGGCCGTGTCGGCATCCGCGCCACCGGGCATGGACAGCAACTCCGTCGCCGACACATCCAGAGCCCGGCACAGTTGACGCATCGGCCACCACGCCGGAATCCCTTCGACATCAGGGCATCTGACCCAGATCGCACGCTCCCCCGCGTCCGTCGCATACCGTGCCGCTTCCTCGGCCAGTCTGCTCTTGCCGATTCCGGCCGGCCCCTGCAGCACCACCCACCGACTCGCAGTCGGCATCGTGCCACGGAAACATGCAGCGAGCGCGGCACATTCATCGACGCGGCCGACCAGCGGACGCGGATCGAGCGCGGTGTCGGCAGGATGCTCGGCCACCCGTGCCGTCGGCTGGGCCGGTGCCGCCACCGCGCGAGCCCCGCTGGGCGGCTGCGGCCAGCCTGCGATCGCCGGATCGTGGCGCAGGATCGCGGCATGTAGTTCGCGGAGTTCGACGCCGGGATCGAGGCCCAGCTCATCGGCAAGTGCACGCACATGGGTGGCGTAGGTGTCGAGCGCCTCGGTGGTTCTCCCCGCCCGGTGCAACGACACCATCTGCAGCCACACACCACGATCGCGCAGCGGTTCGTCGGCGCGCAGCACCTGGATCTCCGCGAGTGCGCCCGCGGTGTCATCGTGGGCCAGGAGCGCCCCGATGTGCGCGTCACGCACCGCATTCAAGGATTCGGCCAGCGCCGCGGCCTCCACCGCAACCCAGTCCTCGTCACCGAATTCGGCCAGCAGCGGACCACGCCAGAGCGACAGCGCCGCTTCACTCTCGGCGAGGGCTGCCGGCCAGTCCCCGGCCGCCGACGCCTGCCGGGCGGCGTATGCGCGCTGGGTGAAGTCGGCGAGGTCTACGCGGTCGCCGGTGACGTCGAGCCGGTAGCCGGGATTCACCCGCTCGATCGACGACGGGTCGGCACCACCGCCGCGAAGCGCCCGTCGCAGATTCGACACGTACGCCTGCAGGCTGGTCAGTGCGGCCGGCGGTGGCGCGGTACCCCATACGGCGTCGATGAGTCGATCGGTCGACACCACCGCACCCCGGGCGAGGACCAGTGCCGCGAGCACCGCACGCTGTTTGGGCGAACCGAGGTCGACCGGCACACCGTCACAACGGACTTCCATCACCCCGAGGATGAGGTATTCACGCACGCGGGTGGCTCCTTCACCGGGCAGGGTGTCGAAGATCGTGAACCGATCTTCAGAGAGTGTAGAAGTCCCCGACGTCTGGCGCGCCGCTTCAGTCACGCGTCGGTCGCATCCCGATCGCGGCGACGCACGCACCGGCCATCGCGATTCCCACGCCGATCCACAGTGCGGTGTGCAGGGCTGAGACGAACTCCGCGGGCGAGCCGCCGTGCAGCACCGACTGCGCCGGGAACACCGCACCGAGCGCTGCCACCCCCAATGCGATACCCGACTGCCGGAACACATCGTTGATGCCCGCGGCCAGACCGGCGTCGTCGTCGGAGCTCTCGGCCAGCACCAGACCGCTGACGACCGGATTGAACACACCGGCACCGACGCAGGCCACCAGGAATCCGGGCATGAGTCCCCAGCCGGAACCGGTCACGCCGCCGGTGGTCATCCACGCCAGTCCCCCGGCCACCGCCACCAGCGACACACCGATCAGTACGCCGGCGGGAACCCGTCCAACCAGCCGGTCGGTGAGTCCGGCGACCACCAGCATCGCCATCGTGCCCGGTAGATAGATCAGCCCTGCCTCGATCGCCGACAATTCGAGCACACCCTGCAGGTAGATGGTCGTGTACACGAACAGCGCGAACATCGACGCGGAGATCGCAAAGGTGACCACCTGCGCGCAGGCGAACATCGGGTTGGTGAACATCGTCAACGGCAGCAGCGGTTCGCGCACCCGCGATTCGACCACGACGAACGCGACCGCCGACAGTCCGGCGACGCCCAGCGCGGCGAGGGTCACCGCGTCACCCCAGCCTCGGTCGTTGGCGTCGATCAGCCCGTAGGTCAGCGCGCCGAGACCGACGATCACCAGGATCTGTCCCGCCCAGTCGCCGCGGCGCGGCGATGCGCTCGCCGATTCCCGGACCCAGCGCATGGCGATCATCATCACCACGCCGAGCGGCAGGTTGAGGGCGAAGATCGCTCGCCAGTCGATGGCCTCGGTGAGTACGCCACCGACCAGCGGACCGATCGCGAACGACGCACCGATGGTCGCACCGTAGGCGGCCAGCGCCTTGGTGCGTGCGGCCGCATCCGGGAACGCGTCGGCCAGGACCGCCAGGGATGACGCGAACAGCAGCGCACCACCGATGCCCTGCACGATCCGGCCCGCGATCAGCACATCCATTCCTCCGGCCAGCGCGCACATCGCCGACGACGCGGTGAACACCAGCGCACCGACGAAGAAGACGAGCCGCCGACCGAGACGATCGGCCCAGCCGCCGGCACTGAGCACCAGCGCGGCCAACGTGATGGTGTATCCGTCGACCACCCACTTCAGCTCCGACATCCCGGCCCCGAACTCGAAGGCCATCGACGGAAGCGCGGTGTTCACGATCGCGATGTCGAGCATCAGCATCGCCGTCGCCAGACACACCACGGCGAGGGTCACCCGCTGCACGGCCCGGGTCGGGGCGCCGGTGTTCGGGGGTTGGGCGTTCGGGGGTATGGCGGGGCGCAGCTCTGGGACTGCGACATCTGCGGGCGGAGACGATGGATTCACGAGCGGACCGGTCCTTCACGAGATCGAGGGGTGCCCGACCGAGGGTCGGCACCCGTGGATGACGTGAACCACCGTCGCGCCCGGGACTTGGCAGGTACTTGCTATCGCCTTGGACGAAGACGGCAGCCCGGTAATCGCCGCCGACCTACCCTGACGTCATGATCACTGCCCTGCACACATTGATCTACTGCGGTGAGATCACCATCTACGAACCGAAGTACGCCCCTCCGGCTCTGCGGTAGCCACCCCGATCGCGCGATCATTTCGGTCGGTGGGTGGCGATAGGTTGTGGGCAGCAATCGACTCCGGGTATCCCCGCTGAGGGCTGCGCCACACTATGGTGACGCCATGCCCATCCGTGCGCGTCTCGCCGTCGCCCTGACCAGCGTGCTCTTGCTGGCCGCGACGGCCACCCTCATCCAGACCAGCCGAACCGCGGCCACCCCACACCGATCGGATACACCTGCCACAAGTGCGGTGACCACCGACGGCCGCTGGTTGATCGATGATCAGGGTCGCACGATCTACGTACACGGCCTGCAGATCGCGAACAAGAAGCCGCCCTACCATGCGCCACCGGCCGCGGTGACCGACCGTGACGCCGCACTGATCAAGAGCCTCGGTGTGAATTCTGTTCGGCTGGCCTGGTTCTGGAAGGGACTGGAGCCGGTCCGAGGACGCATCGATCAGGCGTATCTGAATGAGATCGTCCGTGAGGTCGATGTGCTGACCCGCAATGGGCTGTGGGTACTCCTGGAGTTTCACCAGGACAACTACAACGAGAAGGTGCACGGCGCCGGGTTCCCCGACTGGGCGACGTTCACCGATGGCGCCCCCAACCCTCCCGAGGCGATTCAAGGTTCCAGCGCCTTCCTCAACCCCGCATTGCAGCGCGCCTTCGACAATCTCTATGCCAACCGTGCAGGCATCCAGGATTCGATGGCATCGGCGTGGAAGACACTGGCGCACAGCGTGATCAGCAACGGTGCCGACCACGGTCGACTACTCGGCTACGACCTGTTCAACGAGCCCTGGCCAGGCAGCGCCTATCCGAGCTGTGCCGCCGGTTGTCCTGCATTCGATCGCGGGCGCCTCCAACCGCTCCAGGATCGACTGGCCCGCGCGGTGCGCACCGTCGACCGCCGGACCCCAGTCTTCTACGAACCGCATCTGCTGGCCGACATCGGCGTGCCGTCATATCTGGAGCCGGTTCCGGCAGGTGTCGCACCTGTCGTGTACAGCTTCCACGACTACTGCGGCACGTCACTGGTCACGAAGAAGGCCGACCGGGAATCGACGTCGCTGGGCTATCCGGCCTGCCCGGCTCTCGACGAGACGGTCTATCGCAATGCCATCGACACTGCCACGCGGATGCGAGCAGGACTGATGCAGACCGAATTCGGTGACACCCAGGACCTGACCGAGCTCGAACGCATCATGCAACTCGCGGACAAATACCTCACCGGCTGGATGCTGTGGGGCTACAAGGACTGGATCGACTACCCCGGCGGCATCGGCGACGGCGATCTCTTCGACAACCCCGACGACCTGTCCACGCTGCGCCGCCCGATGGCGAACGTCATCGCCCGCGCGACTCCGCAGGCCATCGCCGGTGTTCCGACCCGATATCGTTACGACCCGACGACCGGCCGGATGGAACTGTCGTGGACGGCCCGACCCGGCGTCAGCGCACCGACCGACATCTTCGTTCCGGTGGCCCGCCACTACCCAGCAGGTTATCGAGTCACGGTGACCGGCGGGACGGTCGTCTCGGCCCCGAACGCCGAGCACCTGCTCGTCACCAACACCGCCCCCAGCGTTCGGGTGGTCCTCACCAGAGCGTCGTGAGGCCGCAGCTGCGCGGCGATCGAGTCGCGCGGTGACGCCGTGTCAGGTCTGTTGCCCCGCCGACTCGGCCGTGACACGGATGAGGTTCTCGATACCGTCGAGGACAATCGTGACGCCGATGTCGAAAGCATGTTGGGGACTTCGAGCGGCGTCGAAGGCCGTCCCGACGGTGGTACCGACGCGACCGGAGACGGGATAGTCGTCATCGCTCATCAGATGTTCGAGCGCGGGCGCGACGACGGCCCACCATTCGGGGTCGGCCAAACCTGAATCACGCTGTGTGTTGCGGTCGCTGCGCTGGGCACGTGCGGCGCTCTCCACCACACCCAGGAGGGTGGTCAGGCTCGCGTCCATGTCTAGATCGGACAGTCCGATCCCGTCCAGGACACGCAGTTCTGCCTCGTACTTCCGGCTGGCGTTCGGGCCGAGCAGCATTCGGGTCTCGTTGATGTCGAGCAGCCAGGGATGACGCGTGCAGAGCATCCAGTTCCGTTGCGCGACATAACGTAAGCCGGCCCGCCAGTCACTGATATCGGTCGCTGAATCGGCACTGTCGTACAAGTCCGTATAGGCGGCATCAACCATCAGCGCGGTGAGGTCGTCTTTGCCGGGCACATGGTTGTACAAGGCCATCGTGCTGACGCCGAGCTTCTCGGCCACCTTCCGCATCGAGGTGGCATCCAGCCCGTCGGCGTCGGCGAGCTCGATGCCGGCCTGCACGATCTGGGTGACGCTGATCCCCGACCTGCCCGGCTGCGGGTGGTGCCCCCAGAGCAGGTAGAGGCTACGCACCAGCTCGGGTGCTGACTTCTCGGCGGCCACAATCCTCCCTCTTCTCGCCATGTGCGAACAGGCCAAGACTACCGTACGGTGTTGACGTACACCGTAAATTACGGCGTAGAGAGGATGGACGATGCGATCCGGAGAGCCTGCGATCAGCGTGGAAAGCGTTCACAAGAGTTTCGGCGGAGACAAGAACAAACCAGTTCTGGACGGGCTCGACCTCACCGTGGCACGTGGCAGCGTGCACGGACTGTTGGGACCCAACGGCGCGGGCAAGACGACCGCGGTGCGGATCATGACCACGTTGATGGCCCCCGACAGCGGGCGGGTGATGGTCGCCGGATTGGACGCGGTACACGATTCGGGTCGCGTTCGGGAGAGGATCGGTCTGGTCGGCCAATACGCCGCGGTCGACGAGGCATTGTCGGGGCGGCAGAACTTGGTCATGTTCGCCCGCCTCAACCGTTACCGGCCGTCGTCCGCGAGGCGCCGCGCCGAGGAATTGCTGGAACGGTTCGGGCTGGTCGACGCCGCCGACCGGCAGGTCAAGACCTACTCGGGTGGAATGCGGCGCCGCGTGGACCTCGCAGCAGGCCTCATCACCGCGCCGGACGTCCTCTTCGTGGACGAGCCGACGACGGGCCTGGACCCCGGAGTCCGGCAGGATGTGTGGGCCGCGATCCGCGAGTTGGTGCGCGGCGGCACCACCGTGCTACTGACCACCCAGTATCTGGAGGAAGCCGACCAGCTCGCCGACCGGATCTCGATGCTCGGTCGCGGACGGGTCGTCGCCGAAGGCAGCCCTGCCGAACTCAAAGCCAAGGCCGGTGACGACTGGCTCGAGATCACCCCTGCCGACGAGGCCGACCTCACGCTCCTGCGCGCGGAACTCTCCCGCTGGTCCTCGGGTGACATCACCGTGGACCACAACCTGATCCGCGTCCCACTTGCCGACCGCGCCTCCTCATTGATCGGAATCTCGGCAGCACTTCGAGACGCCAACCTGACCGTGCGCGACCTGTCGCTACGAACGCCCACCCTGGACGAGGTCTTCCTCCAGGTCACCGGGCACACCGCCCTCCACACCGACCGAATCACGACGAGTACCGCCAAGGAGGCCATCCGATGAGTACCCCCACCGCCCCCATCGCCACCGCTCCGGACGGAACGATCTCACCCGCCGCCCGAGCGGTCGCCGACACCTGGACCATCACCCGTCGGGACCTCCAGCACTGGCGATACATGATCGGCACCAAGGTCTTCAACTGGCTCTGGCCGCTGATCTTGATGGCACTCTTCCTCGGACTCATCGGTGGAGCCCTCGGCGATGATCTCGGTGGAAGCTACATCGACTTCGTCATGCCCGGAATCCTTGCCATGACTGTCTTCATCGGCCTGGAGGGGACGATGGCCGCCGTCAGCACCGATTCCCTCCGAGGCATCACCGATCGATTCCGCTCGTTGCCCATGAGCGGAATCGCCGTCGTCGGAGGCCGCTGCCTCGCCGACCTGCTCGACTCCCTGGTGACCATCCTCGTCGTCATCGCCGGCGGCCTGGCCTTCGGGTGGCGCCCCGAGACCACGGTCCCCGAAGCGCTCGCCGCACTCGGCCTACTGCTCATGCTCCGCATCGCGACGCTGTGGATCGGTATCTACATCGGCCTCAAGGCCACTGGGCCCGAATCGCTTACCCCCGTGAACATCATGGTCTGGCCCGTTCTCTTCTTCTCCAGCGTCTTCATCGATACCTCGACGATGCCGCGCTGGCTAGGCACCACCGCCGACGCCAACCCTGTCTCCGCCACCGCCACCACCGTCCGAGAACTCCTCAGCGCTCCCGTGGTCGGCGGCGAGAGCTGGTTCGCGGACAACGCGACGATCCTCGCGCTCGTATGGCCTGCATTGATCGTCGCGATCTTCCTGCCCCTGGCGGTGTCGACCTACCGGCACCTCCGCAGCTGACCGCGGACGCTTACCGCTTGCCGCGTCGAATACGGGTGAGCTTCTCCGGGTTTCGCACGAAGTCGATGGATGTGATCCGGGCATCGGCGATCCCCAATGCCACAATGCCGTCGAGCTCGTCGCCGACGAACACGAGCAGCGCCGGGTTGTGGTTGACGATCGCCGCTCGCATCGATTTGTGCGGTCCTTGCGCCGCGATACCCGCGAGGAACCGAGCGATCGCGTCAGCTCCGACGATCGGTTCCAGGGCCGCCCGGACGATGCCGCCGCCGTCTGCGGTGAGCACCGCGTCCGGATCCAGAACATCGAGCAACCCCTGCAGGTCTCCCGAGGTCGCCGCGTCGGCGAATGCCTCGACGACGGTGTGGTGAACGCTCGGGTCCACGTCGAATCGTGGTGTGCGAGCGGCGACGTGCTGGCGGGCGCGCGATGCGAGCTTGCGGCACGCGGCGGGCGTTCGACCGAGCGCGGTGCCGACGTCGTCGAACGACAGGTTGAACAGGTCGTGCAGAACGAAGGCGGCACGCTCGGCCGGTGACAGCGTTTCCAGGACGACCATCATCGCCCACGACACCGAGTCCGCGAGGGTGACGGTGTCGGCCGGGTCGGGTGAGGTCTCCACCGGTTCGGGCAACCACTGACCGACGTAGCTCTCACGACGCACACGGGCCGAACGCAGAACGTCGAGGGCCAGACGGGAGGTGGTGGTCACCAACCACGCGGTGAGATCGTCGATCTCGTCGATGTCGCTGCGCTGCAACCGCAACCACGCGTCCTGGACGACGTCCTCGGCTTCGGTCACACTGCCCAACAGCCCGTACGCGACCCCGATCAGGCGGGGACGCAGAGCAGTGAAGGTGGTATCGACGGACACCTCAGCCCCACTGTCCCGGGGTGTAGTCGCCCGCCGGAATCGTGGCGATGACATTGATGCGATTGTAGGCGTTGATCAATGCGATCAACCCGATGAGTGCGGCCAACTGCTCGGCGTCGAAGTGTTCGGCGGCCCGCGCCCATACCTCGTCGGGCACCCCGCCGGCGGCGTCGGCGATCCGGGTGCCCTGCTCGGTCAATTCGAGCGCGGCCCGCTCGGCGTCGGAGAACACGGTGGCTTCCCGCCACGCCGCGATCAGGTTGAGCCGCAGGGCGGTCTCGCCGGCATGGGCGGCGTCCTTGGTGTGCATATCGGTGCAGAAGCCGCATCCGTTGATCTGGCTGGCGCGAATCTTCACCAGTTCGGCGACCGTGGCAGGCAGCGGCGAATCGCTGATGACTTTGCCCGCCGAGTTGATGTACTTCAGGAACTTGGCTGCGGTGCCACTGCCGTAGAGATCGATTCGAGCGGTCATGGTGTCCTCCTGATGCGTGATGAACTGTGTCGACAAGAGGACGGAGCAGCCGGGCAGAGTGTGACATCGGGGTCGCGAGCAGCGCGACCTATTCAGGTGACGGTGTTCGTGTCACGGCACCACGCGGTAACGCAACATCATGTCGTGGTCCTCGTGGTCGAGGGTGTGGCAATGCCAGACGTAACCTTGCAGATCCTTCTTGACCATTCCGTGCGCCGGCGTGGCACCGGCGTGGTGATGGCTCGGAGGTGACGGCGGCCGGCTCGTCCCCATGCCCACCGACGGGCGGGTCCAGGTCTGCGTCGGATCGGAGGAGAAGATCGCGTCCGGATCGAAGCCGAGTTCGTCGGCGGTCGGGAAGCGTACGACGATCGAGGTCACATGCCCGGCGACGGCGTGCACGGT
>NZ_JASXSH010000020.1 GCF_030315745.1 Gordonia heveisoli
AAGGCTATGCAGATGACCGACTCGCTCAACAACGCCTTCCGCGAGCTATGCGGCGATGTTCCCGAGGAACCGAGCAAGCCCGAGACCGAGCTAGAACGGTTCATGCGAGAGCAGTTCGGAGAGCCGGAGGCACCGCCGGCCGAGTCGAACTCGGCAGCAAAAGCGCTCTCGGACGCGCTGACCGAAACAGCAGCACGAACAACCGCCGAACCGACGCACGTGCGAGAACTCAACGACCTGGAACAGGCCGCTGTCTCGTCTGGGCGGCAAGCGATCGTCATGCCGCTCAACGGGTCTCAGGTCACCGATGCGGTAAAGCGGGCGGGCCAGTGACACCCCGAAAGCCGAAAGGGTTGGGGACCGAAGGCGCGAAACTGTGGAAAGCGGTAACCGCTGACTACGACCTCACGCCAGCAGAACTGACCCTTCTCGAACGAGCAGCACGCGAACTCGATGTCATCGCCCGACTACAGAACGCGGTCGACGAAGCCGACGAACTGTGGACCCGAGGATCGATGGGCCAACGAGTCGAACTCCCGGAGCTGAAAGAACTACGACTCCACACCGCGACATACCAGTCACTGATCCGACAACTCGACCTACCCGAGGACGACGGAGAAGTACTGGTCGTATCAGTTCGCAGCACCGGAGAACGGCGCATCGAATGGCAAAGCTGAAAGCTCAACAGACCGTCACAGACCCGGTCGGTACCGTGGTCAACGCACTTCCCGAGGCCCTCACCCGGCCTCGGGTCACCGGGTACGAAGGTCTGACCGAATGGGCCTCGGAGGTCAACCAGATCATCCGAGAACTCGACCTAGCCGAGATCGTCACCACCACCGACGTGCTCGAAGCGCTCGGTACGTCTGTTGCTGACTGGTACCTGAGATAGCCCCGGTTCTCAGACCGAGCTGAGCCGCTCTCGCAGGTCTTCGGGCACGTGGACATCGAAGAACACAGGATGAGACTCCGTCGGCTTCCGGCGGTTGCCTTCGGAGTCGATCCGTAGACCGACGGTTATCCCGGCGCGAACCAACATGTCGTGTCGTTCGTCGTCGGTCATCTCCGACCAGGCATCGCGGTAGGTTCTGCCGAGCGGGCGGAACTCCCAGTGAGCTTCGGTCGTCGGAGCCTGTTCTAGTTCGGCTAGCTGAGCGTCTTTCGCTTGTATCTGCTTCTGTAGCCGTTGTTTTCCGGACTCTGAGCTGAGAGTCCCGATCATCTCGGTCAAGTCGTCTAGGTCCGATAGAACCTGTCGGATCTCGTCGGACTTCGAATCTCCGGAGACCCACACCCGTTCGACCATCTCGTCGTCGCCGATCTCGTCTAGAACGAACTCTTCGACGTACGACATAGCGAGTTGCTCCGGGATAGGTGTCGACGAGCACTCGGGGCCGGGGGAGAACTCGACAGGGTGTCGGAGGTAGACGTATTCGTACTCCCGGATCTCTCCGGACTTCCGTTCCCGTTTGTGGGTACTTCTGTCGTAGTGCAACGGTCGTCGGCATCCGTGACAGACGACGATCCCGGCTAGCGGGGACGGTGCCGCACGTCGTCGGGGAGCGGTCTTCCCCTTTGGGGCTAACGCCTGTTGGACCTTCTCGAACTCGTCGAGCGTGACGAGCGGTTCACCGATCAGCACCGGGTTACCGGAGTCGTCACGGACGGTCTCGCCTTTGACTACCTGGTATCCAAGGAGTGCCTTGGACTTCAGAACTTGTCTGACGGTCTGTTGCTTCCAGGTCTTCGATGGATCGAACGGCTTTCCCCGTACAGCCTTCCGGTGTTCGGCGGGTATTGGCGTACCCGCTTCGTTGAGCCGTTTCACGGCGTAGGCAACGCCACGCCCATCGACTACGTCTCGGATCATCTCGTGGATGACGGCCTGTGCGGACTCGTCCACCGCTAGAACGAATCCGGGTCCGTCGGGGTTGTCGACAGGCTTGTATCCGTACGGGAATTGCCCGCCGGGCCAGCGTCCGAGCTGCCGAAGCTTCTGCCGACTCGCCAGTTGCCGTTCCCGGATCGCTTCGAGCTCGCCTTTCGCCAGACCCGAGAGGAGGCCAGCGATCATCTGTCCAACCCAGTTGGACATGTCGATGTTCTCGGTGACCGATACGAGCGACTTGTTGTGTTCGTCGGCCCAACCGAACAGAGCGTGTAGGTGGATCGAGCTTCGACCGAGGCGGTCGAGCTTCCACGCGGCTATCGCGTCGTAGGTGTCGATCAGATCTGGACTGGTCAGCCACCGCCCGAACTCCGGGGTTTTGAACGGGTCGATCGATCCCGAGACTCCGTCGTCTACCGCCCAACCGACGACGGTGTGGCCTTCGCGCTCAGCCCACTGTTCGACGACTTCGCGCTGACGCTCGACGGACGTAGATTCTTCAGTAGACCTCGACAACCGCACTCGACCAAGAACACGCATGTCAGGAGACTAGCAAGAGTTATGTGGAAGATCATGTTCTATCAACCGTGCATCCCGCCCAACACCGGGAACGCGATCAGGCTTGCCGCGAACACCGGCTGCGAACTGCACCTCATCGAGCCGCTCGGATTCTCGATGTCGGACGCACAGGTGAAGCGGGCGGGCCTGGACTATCACGAGATGGCGCATGTCACGGTGCATCCGGATCTGGCCACCGCATTCGCCACTCTGCAACCCGAACGCGTGTTCGCCTTCACCGCACATGCCACGCGGTATCACTCCGACGTCGAGTACCGCCCGGGCGACGTGCTGCTGTTCGGCCCCGAACCCACCGGCCTGCCCGACGAGGTGTTCGAGTTCGACGAGATCACCGACACCATCCGCATTCCGATGCTTCCCGCACGGCGATCACACAATCTGGCCAATGCGGCGAGTATCGCGGTCTATGAAGCTTGGCGGCAGAACGGCTTTCAGGGCGCCGTCTGACCACCAACGCGGCCCGGTCACCCGACGCGGAATCGTTTGGTGCGCGAGGTCGCGCCACCGATCAGCGCCACCTTGCTCTTGGGTACGCCCAGATGCGCGGCCAACACTTCCGCGACCGCCTTGTTCGCCCGGCCCTCGGTGGCCGGTTCCCGCACGAAGAGGATCAGCGATCCGTCCGGTCCTTCCTCGACCGCTGGCCCCTTGCGGCTGTTCGGTTTCACGGTCACCACTACCTGCTGCGACATGTCTCCCCTGTCATCTGCGGCCTCACTGCCAGTCCCTCGATCGGGTCCCCACCCGAAGATCCATGCGCTGCAACCGTTCTGCGACGATGGTTACCGCCCCCTCGGCATTCTGCACCCGGCCGCGGACGAGTAACGCCGACGCCGACTGCGCCAGCCCCCGATACTTCGACCACAATCCGACCGAGCAGACCACATTCACCATCCCCGTCTCGTCTTCGAGGTTGATGAAGGTGACCCCGGAGGCTGTCGCCGGCCGCTGCCGGTGCGTCACCGCACCTCCGACCAGTACGCGGGAGCCATCCGGAACCGACAATAGCCCCTCGGCCGGAACCACCCCCATCGCCTGCAGCCGGGGACGCAAGAACTGGGTGGGATAGGACGTCGGGGTGATCCCGGTCGCCCAGGCATCGGTGGCCGCGAGTTCGACCTCGGACAGACCCGGTAACGCCGGTGCCGCCGACGTCGGCGTCAGCGGCAGATGATCGGCCCGCACCTTGGCGGCCGCCCCCGCCTGCCACAGCGCCTGCCTGCGGCTGACACCGAATCCGTCGAAGGCGCCCGCACCCGCCAGGCCTTCCAGTTCCGGCTCGGTCAGCCCCACCCGCCGGGCCACATCGGTGATGTCGGTGAAATCACCCACTCCCCTGGCCTCGACGATCCGCTCGGCGACGTCGGTGCCGACCCCACGTATTCCGTCGAGCCCCAAGCGCACCTGCATTCCCTGATCTTCCAGGGTGGCGTGGGCCAGCGACAGGTTGATATCGGGCCGATGCACCGTGACTCCGTGCCGGCGGGCGTCGGCAACCAGTGACTGCGGGGAGTAGAAGCCCATCGGCTGTGCGCGTAGCAGTGCCGCACAGAAAGCGGCCGGGTGATGCAACTTGAACCACGACGAGTAGAAGACCAGCGAGGCGAAACTCTGCGAATGGCTTTCCGGAAAACCGAAATTCGCGAAGGCCGACATCTTCTCGTAGATACGATCGGCGACCTCACCGGTGATGCCGTGGAGTCGGTTCATCCCGTCGTAGAAGTCCTGCCGCAGCCGGTCCATCCGCTCCGGCGATCGTTTGGAGCCCATCGCCCGGCGCAACCGGTCGGCACCCGCGGCATCGAACCCGGCGACGTCGACGGCCAGTTGCATCAGCTGTTCTTGGAAGAGCGGGACACCCAGCGTGCGGTCGAGCGCGCGCCGCATCGACGGATGTTCGACACTCGGCGCCTCCAACCCATTGCGCCGACGGATGTAGGGATGCACCGACCCGCCCTGGATCGGGCCGGGCCGGATCAGCGCGACCTCGACCACCAGGTCGTAGAAACATTGAGGTTTCAGCCGGGGCAAGGTGGCCATCTGGGCTCGTGACTCCACCTGGAAAACGCCGACCGAGTCCGCTCGGCACAACATCTCGTAGACGGCCGGTTCACTCAGGTCGAGGGCGGCGAGATCGACCTCGATCCCCTTGTGTTCGGCGAGCAGGTCGATCGCGTAGTGCAGCGCCGACAACATGCCGAGGCCGAGTAGGTCGAATTTCACCAGCCCGATCGCCGCACAGTCGTCCTTGTCCCACTGCAGGACACTGCGATCGGCCATACGCGCCCATTCGGTGGGACAGACGTCGGCGATCGGCCGGTCGCAGATCACCATGCCACCGGAGTGAATACCCAGATGTCTTGGCATACCGGCGATCTCGGCAGCCAGCTCGGCGACGTCGGCCGGCGCCTCGTCGGGCGCCTTACTCCACGCATCCTGCTGGCCGGTCGCATATCCCAGCGCCCGCGCGGTGTCCCGAATCGCCGACCGCCGACGATAGGTGATGACGTTGGCGACCTGCGCACTGTAGTCGCGGCCGTAGCGCCGGTAGACGTATTGGATGGCCTCCTCACGTCGATCCGATTCGATGTCGACGTCGATATCGGGCGGGCCGTCGCGCTCTGGCGAGAGGAACCGCTCGAACAACAGCTTGTTCTCCACCGGATCGACATTGGTGATGCCGAGCGCGTAACAGACCGCCGAGTTGGCCGCACTCCCCCGGCCCTGACAGAGGATGTCGTTGTTCTTGCAGAAGTCGACGATGTCGGCGACCACCAGGAAGTAGCCCGGAAATGTCAGCGTCTCGATGATGGCCAGTTCGTGCTCGATCTGACGATAGGCCTGCGGCGCCTGCGATGGCGTGCCGTACCGGGTGCGCGCACGAGCCATGGTGAGTTCCCGCAGCCAGCCGATCTCGGTATAGCCTTCCGGTACCGCGAAGGGCGGCAACTGCGGTGCGATCAAACCGAGTTCGAAGGCGCAGTCGGCGGCGATGCCGACCGCATTGTCGATGGCATCTCGGTGCGCGGGCAGCAGCCGCGCCATCTCGTCACCGCTGCGCAGATGTGCACCGGCCACCCCGGGCATCCATCCCGCGATCGTCTCGATATCGGTCCGCGCCCGAACCGCGGCCATGGCCATGGCCAGCCGCCGGCGATGCGGGGCGGCGAAATGGGCGCCCGTGGTGGCCACCGTCGTCACCCCCGCCCGGAGGGCGAGTCCGGCGAGCGCCGCATTGCGTTCGTCGTCGTCGGGCAGCCCGTTCGCGGTGAGTTCGACCGCGACATTGTCCCGCCCGAATTCCTCGACGAGTCCGGCCAGCGTCGCCGCGGCGGCGCGCACGCCACCGCGGTCCAGTGCTCGGCGTACCGACCCTTTACGGCAGCCGGTCAGAATCAGCCAATGCCCGTCGCCCGCACCGGCCAACGCCGCGCGGTCATAGCGCAACAGCCCCTTCTCCCCGGCCACCATATGTGCGGCGGCGATCGTGCGGGACAGCCGCCGGTATCCTTCCCCGTCCCGAGCGAGCACCAGCAGATGCTCCCCGGGTGGATCCCGATGACCGGTTCGCGTGACATCCGGTTCCAGCGACAGTTCCGAGCCGAAGACCGTCGGCATCCCGAATTCCCTTGCCGCCTCGGCGAATCGGACGATGCCGTAAAAACCGTCGTGGTCGGTGACCGCCAGGGCCCGCAGGTCGAGGCGTTGCGCCTCCTCGACCATCTCCTCCGGCATCGACGCACCGTCGAGGAAGCTGTAGGCACTGTGCGCATGCAACTCGGCGTAGGCGATCGTCGACCTGCCACGCTCGATTCCCTCGGCCCGGTAGGTACCACGTTTGCGGGACCAGGCCGGACTGTCATTCCCGTCCCCGGCCGGATCACCCGCGGCCAGGCCGTCACCGGCGTGACCGCTGCGCACAGCGCTACCCGGCCCGAATGTCTCACCCGGCCGGTCGCCGGAACCCGGCGCCCGCCCCGAGAGCACCCGTTCCATCTCCGACCATGTCGGGGGTCCTTGATCCCAACCCACCACACCATTCTATCGAAAGTATGTTCGATAGCCAACGTGAGTGGCAGCTCACCCGACAAAGACATTGCCATTCGCCAATGTAAGTGTCACTCTGGGTACCAGATATCGCCACCAAGGCCCCGACAGTTCGATCGGATACATCACATGCCGAACTACTTCATCACCGGTGGAAGCGGTTTCATCGGCCGCCGGGTCATCGAACGACTACTCGTCGTCGAACCGACCGCAACCATCCACGCGCTGGTCCGCGAACAATCACGCACCAGATTCGTCGAATCCTTCATCGGTCACCCCGGCGCGGACCGCATCACACCGGTCACCGGCGACCTCACCGCCCCCGGGCTCGGACTCCGCCCCGGAGAAGACGGCGCCGACGATCTGCCCGACATCGACCACGTCATCCATCTCGCGGCGATCTACGACATGTCCGCCGACGCGGACGCACAACAGTCGGCCAACGTCGAGGGCACCGCTCGCGTCGCCGACTTCGCCCTCGCCCGCGGCGCACTGTGCCATCACATCTCCTCCATCGCGGTCGCCGGAGATCACCAAGGCCGGTTCACCGAACGTGATTTCGACGCCGGACAGGGCTTCCCGTCCCCCTATCACCGCACCAAATTCGAGGCCGAACGGATCATCCGGGAACGTGAGGGACTGCGCTGGCGGATCTATCGCCCCTCCGTGGTGGTCGGCGATTCCCGCACCGGCGAAATGGACAAGATCGACGGCCCGTACTACTTCTTCGGGCATCTCGGCGTGCTGGGCCGTCTGCCCTCGGCGATGCGAATCCCGATGCCCGACCTCGGGACCATCAACATGGTCCCAGTGGATTACGTGGTGCACGGCATCGTCGCCCTGCTCGGCGTCGACCCACAGCGCAGCGGGCTCGTCTTCCATCTCGGCGACACCCGTCGCCGGAGCATCACCGAGATGTACAACGCCATCGCCCCGGGTTTCGGTGCGCCCCAAGGGTTCAGTGTCATCCCTCACCGACTCGTCGAACCCGCACTGGTCCTGTCCGGACGAGGTCCGCTGCGCCTGGGCCGGAACGCGATCGCCGCGCAGCAGGGTATCCCGCCCGCCGTCCTGGACTCGTTGTCGTTGCCGGTCGACTTCCGCTCCGAGGCCACCCTGGCGACGCTGCGCGACCAGGGCATCACTCTGCCCGAACTCAACGAGTACGGACCCCGGCTGTGGCAGTACTGGGCCGACCACCTCGACCCGGCCCGCAACCGGCGGACCGATCGGCGCGGACCGCTGGTCGGCAAACACATCCTCGTCACCGGCGGCTCGAGCGGAATCGGGAAGTCGGTCGCCCGGATGTGCGTCACCCGCGGGGCCGACGTCATCATCGTCGCCCGCAACGCCGCCGAACTCGACGCCACCGTCGCCGAACTCAACGCCGCCTCTACCAAGAAGGGCATCCCACCGGGCCGCGCGACCGCCTACCAGTGCGACATCACCGACGAGGAGTCGGTGGCGTCGATGGTCAAGAGCATCCTCGCCGACCATGGCCACATCGACGTCCTGGTGAACAACGCCGGGCGGTCGATCAGACGCGCCACCCTCAACTCGGTGGACCGGATGCACGACTACCAGCGGGTGATGGCGGTGAACTACTTCGCCGCCGTCCGGCTGACGCTCGCCCTGCTCCCCCACATGGTGCAACGACAGAGCGGTCACGTGGTCAACGTGACCTCGATCGCGGTCCAGACACATGGACCGCGGTTCGGCGCCTACGCCGCGTCGAAGGCCGCCCTGGAGGCCTTCAGTGAGGCCACCGGCACCGAAACCCTGTCCGACCATGTGACTTTCACCAATGTCCGGCTGCCACTGGTGCGCACCCGGATGATCGCGCCGACCGAGGCCTACCGCAATCAGCCGGGCACCTGGGATGTCGACAAGGCCGCCTCGCGGGTACTCGAGGCGATCGTGCGCCGGCCACAACGCATCAGTTCGCCGGTGGGCACCCTCGCCGAAGTGGGTCGGCGGATCACGCCGAGACTGGTCCGGCGGGTGCTCCATCAGGAGTTCCTGATGTTCGACGAATCGGCCGCCGCGCTCGGAAAGAACACCGGTCGATCTCACTCGTAGACCCCTTCGACGATCCAGCCACCGGCGCGGTAACACAGCAGCAGTGCCCGGGCATCGTCGAGCAGAACCTGTGCGCGGGCGGTGATCCCGGCCGCGTCGGTGCCGGTCGGCCACGGCCCCGCCCACCAGTTCAGCCCCCAGCCGCGGCGGCCACCCGCCTGGGTGAGCGTGACCGGTTCGGCGGTGAACGCACCCCGGCCGGTCACCGACACCGGACGTCCGAGTCCGTCCAGCACCGCGACCTCGGCATCGGTCAGCACCGCCGGGGCCGGTTGCGGCAATCGGCCCGGCCAGGGTGCGTCCGGGTCCGCGGCGGGCACCTGCTCGTCACCGAGGGCCACCAGGGTCACCTGCTCCCCAGGTCCGCGACCGCCGCTGAGCACCGGCACCTGTACCGAGTCACCACCGAGTAGGCCCTGGATCCGCACCAGCGACCGGCGCGCACGTGCGTCGGCCTCGACATCGGCGACCCCGCCGGATCCGGTCAGCTCATATTGCAGCGCACCGGCTTCCACGAGTTCCACCGGTTCCAGCCGCAGGAAGGCGATCGGCGAATCCGGGCGATCCTCGGGCACCCGGCCGCTGCCTCGCCGACGCCCTTCGGTGAGCCAGCCCTCCAGCTGCCACCGAATCCGATCCGCGGTCGATTCCGGGGTCAGCGGCTGTGCGCAGCACCAGGTTCGCGAATGCCGTTGACCGCGTTCGGTTCTGGCCTCGATCGTCAGGCGGGTACAGGCCACCCCGGCCGCGACCAGCCCCCGATGCAGGGTGTCGGCGAGTTGCCTGCCGAGGAAGGCCGCCGCGTCGACCCGATCGATCGGCGGCTCACATGCCTGTTCGACGGCCACTTCCACCGGATCCCGCCGCCCCGACGGCACCCGCCCCGGCTGCGCGTTCGCCAGCCGGTGAGCCACCACCGCATCCGCCGGAAACCTGGTCGCGACATCGGCCGCCGACAGTGCTGCGAAGGCACCGATCGTCGAAATCCCCAGCCGGCGCAGCAGACCCACCAGCTCGGTCCGTGACGGATCACCCAGGCTCGGCTCGATGGCCAGATCCGCGACCGGCCGACCGGCCAGGAACTCCCGGTCACCACCGGATCCGACATGCGTTCCGCCGCGGGCGGCGAGCACCGCGGTGAACAGCTCGTCGGCGACCCCGGCCTGGGATTCGACGCCGCAGGCGGAGACCGCGTCGATCACCTCTTCGGCCATCCGTTCCTCCGTGCCGAAATAGCGGACCGCGCGGTCGCCGGGAACCACGAGCAGGCCCGGGCGCAGCACCTCCAGGGTCGGGACCACGTGCGCCACCGCCGAGACCACCGGTTCGAACAGCCGGCCGTCCCGGTTCTCGTCCGCGCTGATCACCGTCATCTCCGGGCAGGCCGCCTGTGCCTGCCGCTTTCGCATGCCGCGCCGGACCCCCAGTGCACGCGCCGACGCCGAACAGGCGACCACCCGATTCGCCGCCAGCACCGCCACCGGATCACGCGGGGAGAGTTGCGCATCGACGGCCGCCGCCATCGCAGGCCAGTCCGGACACCACAGGGCCAGCACCCGCCGGGGCGCCGCGGATCGTGACATCGTCTCCGCCATCGGTCAGTTCGCGACCGCGAGTTCTGGGCGAGCATCCCCCAGATGCACCAGCTCCACCTGCCGGGCCGCCCATTGGCCACGTGTCACCAGCTCCACCTCGACGGTGCCCGGCCGGCCGGAGCGGCGCGACACGGTCACCCGTAGACGCATTCCGCCGATGCGGCCGTACCCGTTACGGGCGGCGGTGAGATCCACGACCGATCGGTCCGGACTGTGCCGGTAGGTGATCACCTCCGCGTCCAGCCGCAGCTGCGCCCCCGGCCAGTCACCCCCGACCACCAGCAACACCGACGACTGCTTCCGCGCTCGGCCCTGCACCACCCGCGCACGCGATGGCGCGACGGCGGTACCGCGCGCCCCGAGCACCACCAGATCCATGCCGTCCAGCAGGACCGCGGCCACCTCCACCGGATCCAGTCCCGGCGCCGGGATCACCGCGATCCGCGACAGATCCGCCCCCATCTCCACCGCCGACAACAGATTGAGTCCGGGCAATCCCACGATCCCGACGCGGCCACCGGCCCCGGTCACCGAGGCGATCATCGCCACCAGCATCGAGTTCGCGCCACCGAGGCAGGCGACCGTGCCCCGTGGTATCCCGTTCTGCGGCAAGACCTCCGACAGACATTCCGGCATCACCAGCGCATCCGCCGACCGGTCCGGCCGCTCCGGCGACCGACGATCGGGATCACCGGACAGGACCGCCATCTGCCTGCGTAATCCCGCCAGCGCATCGGCATGCACCCGCTGCGCGTGCGCCCGCTGCGATGAAATTGCTTCCGGTGAAAAACCCATGTCGACCCTCCAGAACCGCGATGAGAACAGCGCAGCCGGGAAGGTGCTGCATCGAACATACTTTCGATGCCTCGATCGTAGGACCGGCCACCGACAAGCGTCAACATCGCAGGTCACCGCCACTACCGATCCGGAGATCGGGAGACCGGAGTCAGAACAGCGTCAGCGCCTGCTGCAGCTCGGGCTTCGCCACCGGCTCGATGTCGCCGGCATTCTCGGTGCGCAGTCCGGCCAGTCCATGCCGCTCCACAATCGGCACCATGCGCTCCCGCAGCCACGACGAATATTCCGGCGTCACATACGCCCCACGGCCGTACAGGCCGCGATAGCGACGCACCAAGGCCGGATGCTGTTCGGCCAGCCACTCCAGGAACCAGGGTTTCGTCGCACCGCGCAGATGCATGGGAAAGGCGGTCACCCCGGACGCCCCGGCCGCGGCGAGCTCTCCCAGTAGTTCATCCAGATGCGCCGCCGAATCGGTCAGGTAGGGAATCACCGGCGCCAGCATCACCTGTGGCGCGAAGCCGGCATCGGCCACCTCCCGGATCAGCGCCAGCCGCGCGCGCGGCGACGGGGTGCCCGGCTCGATCTGCTTCTGCAGGTCGTCGTCGAAGATCGCCAGCGAGATGGCGATACTCACCGGGACCTCGCCGGCCGCCTGGCGCAGCTGCGGCAGATCCCGCCGCAACAGCGTGCCCTTGGTGAGGATCGAGAACGGGGTCCGCGCCTCGGTCAGCGCCGAGATCACCCCGGGCATCAGCCGATACCGCCCTTCGGCCCGCTGGTAGGGATCGGTGTTGGTACCGAGCGCGACCGTCTCGCGCGTCCACGACCGTCGCCTCAGCTCTCGACGCAACACGGCCGCGACATTGAGCTTCACCACGACCTGGGTGTCGAAGTCCTTACCGGCGTCGAGGTCCAGATACTCGTGCGTCGGACGCGCGAAACAGTACCGGCAGGCGTGCGTACACCCACGAAAGGTGTTGACGGTGAAGCGAAACGGCAGATGTGCGGTATCCGGTACCCGATTGAGCGCACTCTTGGCGAGCACCTCGTGAAAGGTGATCCCCTCGAAATCCGGGGAACGCACCGAACGAACCAGACCCGAGCGCGCAAACCCGGGGAACGCACCGTCGTCGGCGTCGACCGCCTGCTCCGACCATCGCATAGCGCGAGTCGAACATATGTACGACTACGATGTCAAGTGGGTCGCTCGGCGGTATCCGCCCCCGCTATCATCGCCGTTATGCCCACCGAGTCCGGAAACCACCGCAGGCCAGGCCCCCAGTACCTGGTTGCCGGACGATACCGGCTGCAATCGCACATCGGCGGCGGCGGTATGGGCACCGTCTGGCTCGCCCGCGATCAACTACTCGACCGCGAGGTCGCGGTCAAACAGGTCGTCTCCACCGAGGGTATGTCGGAGGAATCGGCAGACAACATCCGGCAACGCGCCATGCGTGAGGGCCGGATCGCTGCCAAACTCTCCCACCGCAACGCCATCGCCATGCACGACGTGGCACTCGATCGCGGTGAACCATGGCTGGTGATGGAGTATCTCCCCTCCCGGAGTGTGGCCGAGATTCTGCATGACACAGGAACTCTCAGCATCACCGAGGCCGCACAGATCGGCGCGCAGGTGGCCGACGCGATGACCGAGGCGCACGCGGCGGGCATCGTGCACCGCGACATCAAACCCGGCAACATCCTCATCGCCACCGGAGCCCGGATCGCCGGGCTGGTCAAGATCACCGACTTCGGGATCTCGCGCGCCAAGGACGATGTCTCCCTCACCCAGACCGGCGTCATCACCGGCACTCCGGCCTATTTCGCCCCGGAAGTCGCCCGCGGCTCCGAAACCGCCGAACCCTCCGACGTCTACTCCCTCGGGGCGACGGTCTACACCATGGTCGAGGGCGAGCCGCCCTTCGGACTCGATGAGAACTCGCTGGTACTGCTCCATCGCGTGGCCCGTGCACAGATCAAGCCGATGACCAGAGCCGGCGAGCTCGAACCGGTGCTGTTGCAGCTACTGGAACCGAGCCCCACCCGACGACCCACCATGGAGGAAGCTCGCAACCTCCTCGCCGAGGTGGCCGCGGGTACCCATCGCACCACGGCTCAGATCCTCGTCACCCCGCTCCGGCCGCCCGGACTCATCGGTTCTCCGTCGGGCCCCTCCGCCCAGACCCTACTCCCGCCCACGGGCAATCCGTCCACCCGCGTCGGTCCACCGTCGACGCCGGGCTCCGCCTTCGCGCCGACCATGACGCCACAGCCGTTCATGCCCGAACCACCGGTCCACCAGCCGTATACGAGTCCCTACGACCCGATCCCCGGTGTCCGCCCGTCCTCGACCTCACCGACCAGACTCGCCCTCGCGGTCTTCGGCTGCTTCCTCGTCATCGCGATCATCGCGGTGCTCGTGGTCGCACTGCTGAAGTAGCCGCCCACCGGGCGTCGTCAGCCGATATGGCGGGTGGCCGCCCACCGGGTCAACGCATTCCGATTGGACTGCTGCGTCTTTCGCAACACGTTGGAGGCATGCGTCTCGACCGTCTTGATCGAGATGAAGAGTTCCTCGGCGATCTCGCGGTAGGTGTATCCGCGGGCGAGCAACCGCAGCACCTCCAGCTCACGGCGGGTCAGCGAATCCAGTTCCGGATCCAGCGGCGGTTCCGGTGCACTCGACTTGCCGGTGAAGGAATCGAGCACGAAGCCGGCCAGCCGTGGACTGAACACCGCATCGCCATCCGCGACCCGGCGAACCGCGTCAGCCAGGTCACCACCGCTGATCGTCTTGGTCACATAGCCACGGGCGCCCGCCCGGATGGTCGCGATGACGTCCTCGGCCGCATCGGACACGCTGAGCGCCAAGAAGACCGGGGCCTGCGCTCCCAGCGCATCACTCACCCCACGCAACACCGACACGCCACCCCCACCGGGCATGTGTACGTCGAGCAGCACGACGTCGGGACGGGACGCGACAATCGCCTCGACCGCCTCGGGCACCGTGCCGGCCTCCCCGACGACCCGTAGCCCCGACTCCCCCGCCAGTTCCGCGCGGACGCCCGAGCGGAAGACCGCATGGTCGTCGACGAGGAAGACCCCACACCTGCGTCCCTGCTCGGGTTCCATCGCTGTAGCCGGATCACCCACACCCGGATCATTCACACCCGGATCACTCACACCCCGATCACTCACACCCGATGCCCTCTCTCCTGCTGCCGAGAATCCACTCGTTCACCATCTCTGTTCGGACTGTCCTTACCGCCAGACCCGGACACGTCACCCCTCGGCATCGACAATCGCACATTCGTCCCGCGCCCCGGTACCGAGTCGACATGTGCGCTGCCCCCGGCGCGTTCGATCCGAGCGGTGATCGAGCGGGCCACTCCCTGCCGGTCGGCGGGTACCGCGGCCGCGTCGAAACCCTTACCGCGATCCCGGATGAAGACCTCCACGGTCTGTTCCCGAACCGCGGTTTCGCGATCGGGGGCATCGCCGTCGCCCTCCGGGAGTTCGTCGTCGGGAACCTCGCAATAGACATCGACCGACCGTTCCCCAGAATGCTTGGCGGCGTTGATCAATGCCTCGCGTGTCGCCCCGATGACCGCCGCCCAGCGTTTGTCGTCCAGATCGGGACGCAGATCGCCGACGGTGACCACCTCGACCTCCACCCCGTAGGTGTCCTCCACCTCGCCCGCGACCTCACGCAACGCCCCGGCGAGCGACGCGGAGTGCCTCGCCGGGTCGCCGAACAGCCAGGTGCGCAACTCCCGCTCCTGACTGCGGGCCAGGCGCGCCACCTCCTCGGGTCGCTGCGCCCGCTTCTGGATCAGTGCGAGGGTCTGCAGTACCGAGTCGTGCAGGTGTGACGCGATCTCCTCGCGTTCAGCGTTCCGGATCCGTGCGGCCCGCTCCTCGTTGAGTGCCCGCCACAACCGCATCCACAACGGGACGGTCAGCAATGACACCCCGACCAGGGTGGCGACCACCGCCAGCAGCGTCGTGTTCAGACCGCCGAAGGAGCGGTTACCCGCGACCACCACGACGACCAGTCCACCGATCACCAGCACCGCGCCACCGATCACCCGCGTCCAGGTCAGCACCAATGTTCGCGGCGCACGGGCCGACGTATCGAATTCCCGCCACACCAGACTCGCGCCGATCGCGATGAACACGAAAGGCACCAGATATTCGGCCGCGGTTCCCGACGCGGCGAAACCGACCACCGACATCGCCACCAGGCCCAACACCGCCAGCCCCAGCGACTGTCTGCGCACACCAGGCGCCGGCGGCGCGGTGTCCTGGCCCGGCGGACAGAAGAACCACAGCAGGCCGTAGGCGAGCACCCCCGCCCCGGCGAGCGCCGCCAGCACCACGAAGACCACCCGCACGCGGAAGACGTCGACGCCCAAATGGTCGGCGATACCGCCCGCCACCCCGCCGATGACACGACCACCGTCACGCCGCACCAGACGCGGCGCCGGCTCGATCTGTACGGGGCGGCTCACCACTCGATGGTGGCACGAAAATCCGGTCAGGCACATCAGGGTCCACCCCGGTTCTCCATCTCCGGGGATATCTCAGGGTGACACCCGATGCGCAGTCACCACCACGATGACCATGATGGGCAGCATGGACACCAAGCTCTTCCAGGAGCGACTCGAACGCCTGTGGGCGACCCGGCCGGTCCGCCCGTCCGAGCCGCGCACCATCGCCGGAGTCGCCACCGGCATCGGCGCGCGATATCGAGTCGATCCCACTCTGGTGAAGGTGGCCTTTGTCGTCGCCGCACTCTTCGGGGGCAGCGGACTGTTGCTCTACCTGGCCGCCTGGATCGCCTTTCCGGCGGCGAGCAACGTCAGCTACGCCAACGGCAACACCACCGGACCGACCGCCCGCCCGTGGGGACACCGGCACCACCGACCGTGGCACCGACCCCGGTTCCTGCTGTTCGTGGTCTTCGCGATCGTCGTCATCACCTCCTTCGGCCCCAACCGCGCGTGGGGCTCGGGTGGCATCGTCGGCGCTCTACTCCTCCTGATCGGATGGTGGCTGCTGTTCATGCGAACCCCGACACCCCCGCCGGGCACCTCGGTGGACACCCGGCCGGCGCCCGCGCCCGCACCGGTGGCCGACGGTTTCCAGCGCTGGATACCCCGCGGCATGACAACCCCGGAAAGTACCGGCTACCAGCCGAATACGATGTCGCAACGCTGGCAGGCCACCGGCGCGGGCACCCCGACCCCTGCCTCCACGCCGACCGCCGTCACGACGCCCACGACAGCTACGGCGAACGCCGAGGAGACCACCGGTCTGGCAACGCCCGCCACCGACACCCCAGGCACTGATCCCGGCGACGTGCTGTCGGAGCAGCCACCGGCCTGGGATCCGTTGGGTACCGCCCGATTCGCCTGGGATCTCCCCGAACCGTCCGACCCACAACCACCTGAACCGAAGGCCGCACGCCAGCGGCGATCACCACTCACCCTCATCGTCATCGGTCTGGCGATCATCGTCGCGGCCATCGGCGCCGCCGCCAACAATGCGGGCGCCGACTGGTTCACCACGGGCCGAGTCCTATCACTGTCGCTGTTCGTCGTCGGTGCCGGACTCGTCGGCGGTGCGCTGCGCCGCCGCAGCACCGGTCGGCACAGCAGTGGCCTGGTCCCGGTCGCGCTGGGCCTAGGTGCGGCCGTCGTGATCGCGACGGCCGGATCCCACGGCTTCACCGGGCTGATTCCCCCGGGTGGGGTCGGGGAACGGAACTGGAAACCGATCGCGGAGACCGACATCAAACCCGAGTACAGCCTCGGCATGGGCGACATGACCCTGGATCTTCGCCACATCACACTCACCGCAGACCGGACAGTCCGCCTGCGCGCCGGACTCGGCCAGATCACCGTCCACGTACCCCCGACGATGAATGTCCGGGCCGACTGCAGCACCACCGTCGGCGACTACAGCTGCCCGGACGGCCTCGACGGCGGCAGCGACGGTAACCCCGGGCCGGTACTGACCGTCGAAGCACACGCCACCATGGGAAATGTGGAGATCAGCCGATGAACGCGAACCCCGCCGAGCACACCGACCCCGGCACCGAAACCGTCGACAATCGCCACCGCTCACCGGGACTGGTGATCATCGGCATCGCCGCACTGCTGGTCGCGGGCTGGGGGCTGGCGGACGGCCCCGCGCTGCCCGACACCGCCGATCTCGGATGGGTCGCGGTCGCCGCCGGTTTGCTCATCGGCCTGGTGCTGATCGTCACCGGCACCCGGTCACAACGCTGAGAGAAGCCCGCGGGCTCACTCCCACTCGATGGTGCCCGGCGGCTTGCTCGTCACGTCGAGGACGACGCGGTTGACGTCGGGCACCTCGTTGGTGATGCGGGTGGAGATCACCTCGAGCACCTCGTAGGGCACTCGCGTCCAGTCCGCGGTCATGGCGTCCTCGCTGGAGACCGGCCGCAGCACGATCGGATGGCCGTAGGTACGGCCGTCGCCCTGGACGCCGACGCTGCGCACGTCGGCCAGCAGCACCACCGGGCACTGCCAGATCTGGTTGTCCAGTCCGGCCGCGGTCAGCTCCTCGCGGGCGATCAGGTCGGCCTTGCGCAGGATCTCCAGCCGGTCCGCGGTCACCTCGCCGACGATCCGGATGGCCAGGCCCGGCCCCGGGAACGGCTGCCGCCCGACGATCTCCTCGGGAAGACCGAGTTCCCTGCCGACCGCGCGCACCTCGTCCTTGAACAGCAACCGCAGCGGCTCGACCAGGCTGAACTCCAGATCTTCGGGCAGACCGCCGACATTGTGGTGGCTCTTGATGTTCGCGGTACCGCTGCCACCACCGGATTCGACGACGTCGGGATACAGCGTGCCCTGCACCAGGAAATCGACCTTGCGTCCATCGGAGGCATGCTCGCCGAGGACATCGGAGACCGCACCTTCGAAGGAGCGGATGAACTCGCGGCCGATGATCTTGCGCTTGGCCTCGGGATCGCTGACCCCGGCCAGTTCGGAAAGGAAGGTCTCCTCGGCGTCGACCGTCACCAGTTTGGCACCGGTCGAGGCGACGAAGTCGTGCTGGACCTGCTCGCGTTCACCCGCGCGCAGCAGACCGTGGTCGACGAAAACACAGGTCAGCCGGTCGCCGATGGCGCGCTGCACCAGTGCCGCGGCGACCGCCGAATCCACCCCGCCCGAGAGTCCGCAGATGGCCAGTCCGTCGTCGCCGATCTGGTCGGCCACCGCATCGATCAGGCTGTCCGCGATATTCGCCGGTGTCCAGGTCGCCTCGAGGCCGGCGATCTCGTACAGGAACCGGGTCAGCACCTGCTGGCCGTGCGGGCTGTGCAGGACCTCCGGGTGATATTGCACGCCGGCCATCTTGCGCTCGACGGACTCGAAGGCGGCGACCGGTGCACCCGGCGTCGAACCGGTGACCTCGAAGCCTTCCGGAGCGACCTGTACGGCGTCGTTGTGGCTCATCCACACCGGCTGCGTCTCGCTGAGCCCCTGATGCAGCACACCGGTGCCGGTGGCAGTCATCGTCGTGCGGCCGAATTCGCGACCGCCGGTGTTCGCGACCTCACCACCGAGCTGGCGGGCCATCGACTGGAAGCCGTAGCAGATACCGAAGACCGGAATGCCCAGGTCGTAGATGCCATCATCGACCGTCGGCGCGTTCTCGGCGTATACCGACGACGGCCCACCGGACAGGATGATCGCGACCGGGTTCTTCGCGGAGAACTCGGCGAGCGACGCGTCGTGCGCGATGACCTCGGAGTAGATCCGCGCCTCGCGGACGCGACGCGCGATGAGCTGGGCGTACTGGGCCCCGAAATCGACAACCAGAACCGGGCGCGGACCTTCGAGGAAGTCCGGAGCAGCAGAATCCGTCACTGTTGAGAGTGTAGTCGGCGTATGCCGCGCGATCGGCCCGGGCCGCCCGACGCCGAATGGTGACGTGGGATACTGAGCAATCGTCATGGACACATTCCCCGAATCCGACCGGCCGACGCGCCGACGCGCCGCCCTGTCGCTCTCCATCACCAACATCACTCAGGCGGCCGTTTTCGCCGCACTGATCGCCGTACTCGGCATACCCGGCTCGTTCAACCTGGCCAGCGGTGTTCCGATCACCTTGCAGTCGATGGGTGTCATGCTCGCCGGCGCCGTCCTCGGCCCCAAGAAGGGCACCCTCGCGGTCGTCATCTTCATGGCGCTCGCGATCGCCGGCCTGCCGATCCTCGCCGGCGGCCGCAACGGCCAGACCGCACTCAGTTCCCCGACCGCCGGATACTTCCTCGGATTCCTGCCCGCGGTGATCGTGATCGGCGTGGCAACGGCTTTCATGATGCCGCGCTACCGACTGTGGCTCGGGATGATCATCAACGTCGTCGGCGGCGCCCTGGTGATCTACGCCTGCGGCACCATCGGACTCATGGTGCGCACCGACATGTCGTTGCGCCAGACCATCACCACCAATGGGCCGTTCATCGTCGGCGACCTCATCAAGGCCGCGGTGACGACCGTCGTGGCGCAGCAGGTACACCGCGGACGTCCCGGCCTGATCGCCCCGCTCCGCTTACGCCGCAACCGATCTCCGCGACAACTATGACCAGTGTCGTCTTCGACACGGTCGCGCACGCCTTCGGTGACCGGCCGGTGCTCCGCGATATCAGCGTGGAGCTGACCGAACGCCGGATCGGGATCGTCGGCGCCAACGGCAGCGGCAAGTCGACGATGGCGCGGATGATGAACGGGCTGATCCTGCCCGAGTCCGGGACGGTCACCGTGAACGGGATGAACGTCGCCAAGAACAAACGTAAGGTACGCCGGGAAGTCGGGTTCATCTTCTCCGACCCCGACCGGCAGATCATCATGCCGACGGTCGCCGAGGACATCGAGCTGTCGCTGACCCGTACGGTCGGCGACAAACAGGTTCGTCGTACACGCGCCCGGGCGGTGCTCGCCGACTTCGGGCTGGCCGACCACGCAGATCAGCCGGCCCATACGTTGTCCGGCGGACAGAAGCAACTCCTGGCACTGGCCGCGATCATGGTGCTCGGCCCCTCGATCCTCGTCGCCGACGAGCCGACCACCATGCTCGATCTCCGCAATGCACTGATGCTGCGCGACGTACTCGCCGGCCTCGATGAGCAGGTCATCGTGGCCACCCACGACCTGGAGATGCTCACCGACTTCGACCGGGTTCTCGTGATGGACGACGGGATGATCGTCGCCGATGACGATCCCACCGCCGCGGTCGCCTTCTACCGGAGCCGCATGTCGTCGTGAGCATGCTGGGCACCTACGTCCCCGGCCGGTCGCCGATCCATCGGCTACCGGCCGGGTTCAAACTGCTCGCCCTGTTCGGCTCGATCATCGCGATGACGCTGAGCGTCCACACCCTCCTCGGTGTCGCGATCAGTTGCGCGTGCGTGGTGGCGACCTTCGCACTGGCCGGGGTCGGACCGCGTCAGGCGTGGCCGTTGATGCGCGGCGCGGTCTGGGTCGTCGGGATCGTGCTGGTGATGCAGTTGATCATCACCGACTGGCAGCGTGCGGTGGTGGTGTGCACCGTCCTCATCGCCGCTATCGCCCTCGCGGCGGTCGTCACCCTGACCACCCGCACCGCCGACATGCTCGACGCGATGATGAAAGCCCTTGCACCCCTGGCCCGGTTCGGAGTCCGCACCGACCTCATCGCCATGGCGCTGGCGCTCACCATCCGCTCGATCCCACTGATCGCCGAGATCGCCGTGCAGGTCGATCAGGCGCGGCGGGCACGTGGCCTGCGAGCCGGCCCGCGTGTGCTCGTGGTGCCCGTCGTCTTGGCCGCGCTGGCCACCGCGGACGGTTTCGCCGACACCCTGGCCGCCCGCGGGCTGGACTGATCCGCCGGGAGATCTCAGCTCGTCAATGCGGGGAAGACCGCCTCGGCGAGCAGCGGCGCGAGATCGGTGCGCTCCCGGAATTCGCCGTCCTCGACGCGCTGCCACCGGATCTCGGCGATCTCCGCCGACGGTGCGGCGTTCGTCAGCGGGAGCGGGTAGGTGAACACGGTCGCGTGGACCAGCGTCCGGGATTCGTTGGCCGCCGCAGTGGTGAACGTACCCAGGTACGTGAGCAGATCGATGTCGAGTTCGACGTCGAGTTCCTCGCGTGTCTCCCGGACCGCAGTCTGCACCGCCGTCTCACCGGCTTCGGGTTTGCCACCGGGGAACATGAATCTTGTGGTGCCACGTTTCCGGACGGTCAGGACCGCGCCGTCGGCGCCGCGAAGGACGACCGCGCTGACCACGATGACGTCGTCGGGTATTCGGGAACTCACCCCGGAACCTTAACCGGCACGGCGCTGGCCCGGCGGCCAGGCGATGCTCAACCCCAGTAACTCAACCCCAATAGCTCAGCCTGCCGACGCCGACCGCTGGATCGGAGTGATCGACAGGCGTAGCGCACCGGGGGCGTCGGCGGGCACCACCGGGGACACCGGGGCGACCGCGGCCAGCCGACGGTAGGGCGAGCCCTGCGCCGGACGCTGGTCTGCCTCACCCTTGTTGGGCCACAACGAGATCGCCCGCTCTGCCTGTGCGCAGATCGACAGTGAGGGGTTGACGCCAAGGTTCGCGCTGATCGCCGCACCGTCGGTGATGTGCAGCGTCGGATAGTTCCACACGCGGTGATACGCGTCGATGACACCGGCACCGGGATCGTCGGAGATCGCACAGCCACCGAGATAATGCGCTGTCAACGGCATGTTCACCAGGTCGCCCCAGGTGCCGCCGGCGAGTCCGTTCGGGAGCTTCTCCGCCACCCGGCGGGTGGCCTCGTTGCCCTTGGGGATCCACGTCGGATTCGGTTCACCGATCCCCTGCTTGGAGGTGATGTAGCGCAACGGGCCACGTTTGCGGACGAAGGTGGTCAGCGAATTGTTGTTGTTCTGCATGACCAGTGCGATGACGGTGCGCTGACTCCACTTGCGCACCACCAGCAGCCGCACCAGGAGGAACGGATTCTTCGCGACCTGCTTGAGGAACTGTCCGACCCGGTTGCCGATGCTGCCACCATCGGTCAGCGCGGTCTGGAGATAGGCGATCGCGTTGGAACCCTTGCCATATCGCACCGGCTCGATATGGGTGTTCGACTCCGGATGGAAGGAGGATGTGATCGCGACCCCGTGCGAATAGTCATGTGCCGGATCGTATTTCCCGGCCATCGCACCCAGGATCGACTCGGAGTTGGTGCGGGTCAGCTCACCCATCGCATCCGAGATGGCCGGTAGCGTCGACTGCTTGGCGTGATGCATCAGTCGCTGGGTGTTGAAGGTGCCGGCGGCGACGATCACCTGCCCGGCGGTGTAGGTGCGCGCGGCGCGTCCCAGCGGCCCCCACGACGACGAACCGTGCGTACCGATCGCCCACGTGCCGTCCGGCCGCTGCTCGAGGGAATCCACGGTGGTGCGGGCGATGATCCGCGCACCGTTGCGCTCGGCCAGGCCGAGGTAGTTCTTCATCAAGGTGTTCTTGGCGCCCACCCGGCAGCCCGTCATGCATGCTCCGCATTCGGTGCAGGCGGTCCGTGCCGGGCCCGCGCCCCCGAAGTAGGGATCGGCCACGGTCTCACCGGGCTGTCCGGCCAATCCTGTCTTGGCACCGAAGAACACACCCACCGGTGTCGCGGTGAACGTATCCCCGACACCCATCTCGTCGGCGACCTCCTTCATCACCCGATCGGATTCGGTGAAGGTCGGGTTGGTGACCACCCCGAGCATCCGGCGTGCCTGCTCGTAGTGGGGCGTCAGCTCCGATTCCCAGTCGGTGATGTGCGACCACTGCGGGTCGGTGAAGAACGGCGTCGGCGGCTTGTACAGGGTGTTCGCATAGTTCAGCGAACCACCACCGACCCCGGCACCGGCCAGGATCATCACATCCTTGAGTGCGTGGATGCGCTGGATGCCGTACAGGCCCAGCTTGGGCGCCCAGAGCCACTTGTTCAGTCGCCAGCTGGTCTTCGCGAAGTCGTCATCCTCGAAACGACGGCCCGCCTCGATGACCCCGACCCGATACCCCTTCTCGACCAGGCGCAATGCACTGACACTGCCCCCGAAACCGGATCCGATGATCAGTACGTCGAAATCGGTGGAGGCGGTGGTACCGGGAGTAGCAGAGACTGACATACGACCATGCTAACGGCCGTTGTCACATAACTGATACCTTAGGTCCTCCTTACCGGCAGGATCAGCCGCGTACCGACAAACCGACCTTCTGGAACTCCTTCAGGTCGCAATAACCGGCCTTGGCCATCGCACGACGCAGCGCGCCGACCAGGTTCAGCTCACCGAACGGGTCGTCGGACGGGCCGTTGAGTACCCGCTCCAGCGAGGGGCGCTCTTCCTCGGCGGCAACCTGCAACAGCGCACCGCGCGGGGTGTCGGGATGGGCGGCAGCCGACGGCCAGTACCAGCCCCGACCAGGAGCCGACGACGTCGCTGCCAGCGCAGTACCGAGGACCGCGGCGTCGGCACCGCAGGCGATGGCCTTCACCAGATCGCCGGAGGTGTGGATGTCGCCGTCGGCGATGACGTGCACGTAGCGGCCGCCGGTCTCGTCGAGATAGTCGCGGCGCGCGGCCGCGGCATCGGCGATCGCGGTCGCCATCGGCACGCCCAGGCCGAGCACCTCGCCGGTCGTCGTCGCACCCGCCGCCGACCCGTAGCCGACGATCACACCGGCCGCGCCGGTCCGCATCAGATGCAGCGCCGTGCGGTGATCGTGCACCCCACCGGCGACCACCGGGATGTCGAGGTCGGCGATGAAGGTCTTGAGGTTCAACGGCTCTCGCTGAGTGCCGTCGGAATCCACCTGTGCCACATGCTCCGCCGAGATGATCGTGCCGTGCACCACAAGCAGTTCGACACCGGCCGCGAGCAATGCAGGTGTCAGTTCCGGCGCATGCTGCGGGCTGACGCGCACCGCGGTGGTGACACCGGCCTCGCGCACCCGGGTGACGGCTTCGCCGAGCAGCCCGCTGTCGAGCGGCGCGGCATGCAGCTGTTGCAGGAAACGCACTGCCGCATAGGGATCGGGATCCTCATTCGCAATCGCGATGAGTTCGGCGATCTTCGCCTCGACGTCGCGGTGACGAGCCCACAGGCCCTCACCGTTGATCACGCCGAGCGCGCCGAGCCTGCCCAGCTCGATGGCCATCTCGGGAGACGCCAGCGCGTCGGTGGGGTGGCTCAGGATCGGGGCCTCGAACCGGTAGGCATCCAGCTGCCACGCGGTCGAGACGTCCTTGGACGAACGGGTCCGCCGAGACGGCACGATGCTGATGTCATCCAGCTCGTAGGTCCGTCGGGCTGTTCTGCCCATGCCGATTTCAACGAGATCACGCACCGGTGCGCCTTTCTCTTTCCTTTGTGCTCACACGAACGACGACTGCACCCAGTCGGGTCAGCGGGTGTAGTAGTTGGGCGCCTCGGCGGTCAGGGTGATGTCGTGCGGATGCGATTCCTTGAGCCCGGCCGCCGTGATCTGCACGAACTGAGCTTCCTGCAATCCGGCGATGGTCGTCGATCCGGTGTAGCCCATGGCCGCCCGCAGGCCGCCGACGAGCTGATGGATGACCTGGCCGAGCGGGCCGCGGAACGGCACGCGCCCCTCGATGCCCTCGGGGACCAGTTTCTCCTCCTTGAGGACGTCATCCTGGAAGTAGCGGTCCTTGGAGTACGACTTGCCCTGGCCGCGGCCCTGCATCGCGCCGAGCGAACCCATGCCGCGGTAGCTCTTGAACTGCTTGCCGTTGACCAGGATCAGCTCACCCGGCGATTCCGCGGTGCCGGCGAGCAACGACCCGAGCATGGCGGTCGAGGCACCGGCGGCCAACGCCTTGGCGATGTCACCCGAGTACTGCAGCCCACCGTCGGCGATGACCGGGACGTCGGCCTTCTTGCAGGCGGCGACGGCTTCGAGGATCGCGGTGATCTGCGGGGCGCCCACACCGGCGACGACACGCGTGGTGCAGATCGAACCCGGACCGACGCCCACCTTCACCGCATCCGCGCCGGCGTCGATGAGGGCCTGGGCCGCCTCACGCGTCGCGACGTTGCCACCGACGATCTCGACCCGGTCCCCCACCTCGGCCTTGAGCTTGGCGACCATGTCGAGCACCAGACGATTGTGAGCGTGCGCGGTGTCGACGATGATGACATCGGCACCGGCATCGGCGAGCGCCATCGCACGGCCCCACTGCGGTTCCCCGGTACCGACCGCGGCACCCACCAGCAGCCGCCCGTCGGCGTCCTTGGTCGCCAGCGGATGCTGCTCGGTCTTGACGAAATCCTTCACGGTGATCAGACCCGTCAGCCGACCGTTGCCGTCGACGATCGGGAGCTTCTCCACCTTGTTGCGGCGCAGCAGTCCGAGCGCGGCCTCCGCGGACACCCCTTCCTGCGCGGTGATCAGCGGGGACTTGGTCATGACCTCGGACACCGGACGGTTGAGGTCGACCTCGAAACGCATGTCGCGATTGGTGATGATCCCGACGAGTTCACCGCGGCCGTCGACCACCGGCAGACCCGAGATGCGGTACCGGGCGCACATCGCATCGACCTCGGCGAGGGTGTCGGTCGGCGAGCAGGTGACCGGGTCGGTGACCATGCCTGCCTCGGACCGCTTCACGGTTTCGACCTGCGAGGCCTGGGCCTCGATGGACAGGTTCCGGTGCAGCACGCCCATGCCACCGGCCCGGGCCATGGCGATCGCCATCCGCGACTCGGTCACGGTGTCCATCGCAGAACTCACCAGCGGGACCCGCAGACTGATCTTCTTCGTCACCCGCGAGGAGGTGTCCACCTCGCTGGGGATCACGTCGGAAGCCGCGGGCAGCAACAGCACGTCGTCAAAGGTCAGGCCGAGCATCGCGACCTTGTTGGGATCGTCTCCACCGGTACGAACAGGGGTCATCGGTCCATGGTATCGGCTCCCGCGACCCGATTTGGCCGTCCCGCCCGCCGCGCGGCGTGAGACTCGTCATGTCAGACTGTTGGATTTCGCATCGAACCGTGGGGATGCGTGCGGGTGTGGGCATCGGGAATCGGCTACCGTGGTGATGTGCGTGACCACCTGCCACCCGGCCTTCCGCCGGATCCGTTCGCCGACGACCCCAGCGACCCCGCAGCGGCCCTGGACTCGGTCGAACCCGGCATCCCCCTCGACGAGACCGAACGAGTCGCGGTCGAAGAAGATCTCGCCGACCTCGCCGTCTACGAGGCCCTCCTGTCCCATCGCGGTATCCGTGGTCTGGTCGTGGTCTGCGAGGACTGCCACGAAGACCACTATCACGACTGGGACATGCTGCGCGCCAACCTGCTTCAGCTCCTGATCGACGGCACCGTCCGTCCGCATGAGCCGGCTGTCGACCCGCGACCGGACACCTACGTGACCTGGGACTACTGCCGGGGCTATGCGGACGCACACAGTCACTTCGACGACGAACGCTGAGTACGCGAGCCGAGCCTACGAGCGTTGAGCCGGCCGACTCATAGCTCGGCTACCTCAGCCCACCCACAACCTCAGCTTGAGGTCTGGCCCGAATGCGGCTTCGACGGGTAATTCGACGTCTCGATCGACGTCGCCTCGGCCGAGGTGGTCGGCGTGGTGTTTGTCGGCTTCGTCTGGGTCGGCTTCGTCTGGGTCGGCGTCGGCTTCGTCGTCGGCACGGTAGACGACGGTGGCGTCGGACTCTCGGGGGTCGACGGCTCGGTCGTCTCGGACGGGGCGCTGGACCGATCGTCGGGGCGTGTCGTGGATGGTCCGGTGGTCAGCAACCGCGGATCCTGCGACGACGTCCCGGGCAGCGGTTCGGTGCTGTTGCCCGGCAGCGTCGAACTCGACGGCGCTCCCGGCGTGATCGTCGTCGGCGTCGCCTCCGCGCGCAGCCGTTTGATCCACTCACCCATCTGCTCACGCGTGTCCGAGCTGCGTACCGGCCCCATCTGGCTCTCGGCCTTCTGGATCAGGCTCGCCGCCTCGTCCATGCGACCCGAACTGATCGCCTCCTGGGCACGTTCGAGGTTGTTGCGGACGTCGTAGGAGGCCTGCGTCTCCGAGGCGGCCTCGGCGAACACGACCTTCTTGACACCCCACAGCGGATCACCGGGCTGGGCGCCCTGGGACAGGACCGTCAGGCCGGCTGCGGCGACGATGACAACCGCCGCGGCCCCCGACACCACACGCAGATGACGCACGATCCGCTTACCCCGGCCGGCGCGCTCGGTCGCCGCGATCGCCCGCTCGACCTCCTCGACGGTGGGCAGCTCCGGCGCCGGCGTGCCGACGACCTCGTGGCGCCAACCCGAGAGCAGCGCGGCGAGTTCGTATTCGGCGTCATCGCGGGTCGGTACGGGGACGTCACGCGACAGCGCATCGAGGAACTGATCATCGAGGCTGATGGCCGCGATGTCGACGGGGTCACCCGCGTCGACATCGTCGGACGGAGTCGTGCTCGGCGGCTGCGGGAATCGACCGTCGTGCCCACGACGCCACGGCTGCCGGTCATCGGCGTTCATCGATCCCCTCCTGTCCGCTTGAGTTCGTTCTTGAGCTTGGCCAGCGCACGGTGCTGCGCCACCCGTACCGCACCGGCGGTACTCCCGACCGCGGCCGCGGTCTCCTCGGCCGACATCCCGACGACCAGCCGCAGGATGAGGACCTCACGCTGCTTCTCGGGCAGGATCTCCAGCAGCAGCCGCATCCGGCGGCTGTCGTCGGCGGCCATGGCCAGCTGTTCGGGTCCACCGCCGACGTTGGTCAGCTCGGGTACCGCGTCCACCGGGTCCGCCTTGATGCGGCCGGCCGCGCGGAGCGCGTCGGCGACCTTGTGCGCCGAGATGCCATAGACGAAGGCCATGAAGGGCTTGCCCTGATCCTGGTACCTGGGCAGCGCTGTCATCACCGCCATCAACGCCTCCTGCGCAATGTCGTCGGCGGAGAACAGGTGGCGTTCTCCGACTCCAATACGCCCTCGGCAGTACCGCAGGATGGGATCCTGCACACTCTCGAGAACTGACGTGAGAGCCGCGCGGTCGCCCTGCCCTGCGGCGCGGACGGCGGCGTCCAACTCAACACCTGTCAGCTTCATCGTCAGTCGGAATCCCCGTGTTACACGTCGTTATGACCGGCTATGCCGGCTCTGATGGTGACCCCCCGTCGGCCCATGAGCGCACCGGACGACGGCCGCGGGCCTCCAATAACCTTAGCGAGGCCTGTCCATACGGAAGGGCATGCCCTGTCTCGTCAACCGTTTCGACAGGTTGACCAGCTCAGATCGCTCTGATTCGGTCACCACGGCGACCCCGTTGCGCAGTGACAGCGCCGCCCACGTGAGGGGCAGGAGACCGGCCGCGGACGCGGCGGCGGCGAGTTCGCGGGCCTCGACCTCCGCACCGTCGGTGTTTCCGATCACAGCTTGTGCGGCCGCGGCGATCAGCCGGGTCTTGATCCGATGCCGTGGCACCGGCAGCGCTTGCGCACGCTCCATCAGATCCAGCCCGGCCGCGGCATGGGCTACCGCGGCGTCCGGATCCCCGCTGTACATCGCGAGTTCGGCGGACACCCAGCGGTGCCGCAGCAGACCGCGACCACCCTCCTCCCACAGCGTCGTATCCCAGGTACTCGGGTCGGTGGCGGCAACCGGGGCGAGTTCACCGGCTGCCCGATCGAGCAGTCGGCGAGACGCGCCGAAACGGCCGAGACCCAGATTGTCGGCGGCCAGTCCGACGACGGCATCGGCGAAGCCCGCCACCCCGGACGCCGACGCGAGCGCGCGGCCGTCATAGATGAGCGCCTGGGCGTGATCGCCCCCCTGTCGATAGAGCGAGCCGGTGGTACTCCAGGCCAGTGACTCAAGCTCCGTGTGCGCACGGGCACGCGCGCGCAGGCGAAGCGACTCGAGTTCACTGAGTGCGACGGCGATCGCACCACGACCTCCGGCCTCGACCGCCCGCCGCCAGCCCTCCCACAGGTCGCCGGAATCCCACCGACCGGCGGTATACACGCGTTGCCGCAGTTCAGAAGTGATGATCTGACCTCTCCAAAGTGGGCTGGATCACCCATTTCGTTTCTCGTTTGCGTGAATTTAACCAAGAGAAACAAACGTTAATTCAAAGGTCACGTCACGTCCAGATGATCTATTTATTTCAACCGCGTTACGTGACCGCTGCCGGTCCGACGACGAAAAGCGGCCGAGGATGTGCGTCCAGAATGCCGATCAATCGCAAAGTGCCCAGTTCACAGGCATTCTCCCGGCGCGAGCGCCACCCTGGGACCATCACCTACCACCGGTGTGATACCACTGCCATTCGAGCTAACGACCCGTTAACATTTCCGAGATTTTCACCCTGGTTCTAGGGCCTTTCGGCGGTATTGACTGCATTTCTCAGCCCCGCTTAATGTGATCGGTGTTGCCAGGGAGAGCAGTGACGAAGAGACGTTCCGAGTTCTTCTCCCGGTAGAGCGACAACCGTAAGACCTGACCAAGGAGGAGCCACCATGCCTGCGCCCAACACTCTCCCCGGACCCAACGCAGACATCTGGGATTGGCAGATGCAGGGCCTCTGTCGCGGTGTCGACTCGTCGATGTTCTTCCATCCCGACGGTGAGCGGGGCCGCGCACGTGCCCAGCGCGAGCGCCGCGCCAAGGAGATGTGCCACCAGTGCCCGGTGATCGCCCAGTGCCGTGAGCACGCCCTCGCCGTCGCCGAACCCTACGGAATCTGGGGCGGGCTGTCGGAGTCCGAGCGCAGCATCCTGATGAAGCGCAGCGTCAGCCGCCGCATCGCCAGCTGACCCACGCGATCGCCGGATGCACCGGCATATCCTCACCTACGACAGCGGGGCTGCCACTGAGATCTCAGTGGCAGCCCCGCTGCTATTGGTCACGCCGTGATCAGTGCGCGTGTCCGTGTCCGTGGTCGTCGGCCTCGGCGGGCCGGTCGGTCACCGCGGTCTCGGTGGTGAGCACCATGCGGGCCACCGACGCGGCGTTGACGACCGCCGAGCGAGTCACCTTCACCGGATCGATGATGCCCTCGGCGACCAGGTCGCCGTAGGACAGTGTGGCGGCGTTGAATCCATGGCCCTTGTCGGCCTGGGCCACCTTGTCGACGACGACCGCACCGTCGAGACCACTGTTCGCGGCAATCCAGAACAGCGGCGCCTTGGCCGCGTCCCGGACCACCCGCACACCGAGTGCCTCTTCCTCGGGCAGACCGGCGGCGAGTTCGTCGAGCACCGAGGCGGCCTGCACGATGGCCGAGCCGCCACCGGGGATGATGCCTTCCTCGACCGCGGCCTTGGCCGCGGCGACCGCATCCTCGACGCGGTGCTTGCGCTCCTTGAGCGCGGTCTCGGTGGCGGCGCCGACGCGGATCACCGCGACACCGCCGGCCAGCTTGGCCAGACGCTCGGCGAGCTTCTCACGATCCCAGTCCGAATCGCTCTGCTCGATCTCACGGCGCAGCTGTGCGGCGCGGTCGGCGACGGCTTGCTTGGTCCCGGCACCCTCGATGATGGTGGTCGCCTCCTTGGTGACGACCACACGACGAGCCGAGCCGAGCACCTCGACGCCTGCCGTCGACAGGCTCAGTCCGATGTCGGCGGTCACCACGGTGGCACCGGTGACGACCGCGAGGTCCTCCAGGAAGGCCTTGCGACGGTCACCGAAGAACGGTGCCTTGACCGCAACGGCGCGGATGGTCTTGCGCAGCGAGTTCACCACGAGGGTCGACAGCGGTTCACCCTCGACATCCTCGGCGACGATGAGCAGCGGCTTACCGGTTTCGACGATCTTCTCCAGCAGCGGCAGGAAGTCGGGCAGTGAGCTGATCTTGTCGCGATACAGCAGGATCAGCGCATCGTCGAAGGCTGCCTCCTGGCTGTCCGGGTCGGTGACGAAGTACGGCGAGAGGTAACCCTTGTCGAATTGAACGCCCTCGGTGATCTCGAGTTCGGTGTTCAGTCCGGAGCCCTCTTCGACGGTGACCACACCGTCGGCGCCGACGACGGTCATCGCCTTGCCGACGAGTCCGCCGACCTCTTCGTCGCGCGAGGAGACGGTTGCGACCTGCGCGATGGCATTCTCACCGTCGACCGGGGTGGCGGCGGCGAGCAGTGCCTCGCCGAGCGCGTCGGCAGCCTTACCAATGCCGCTTCCCAGCGTGATCGGGTTGGCGCCCGCGGCGACGTTGCGCATACCGGCGCGCACCATGGCCTGGGCGAGCACGGTCGCGGTGGTGGTGCCGTCGCCTGCGACGTCGTTGGTCTTGGTGGCGACCGACTTCACCAGCTGGGCACCGAGGTTCTCGAAGGGATCCTCGAGGTCGATGTCACGTGCGATGGTGACGCCGTCGTTCGTCACGCTCGGGCCGCCGAATGCCTTGGCCAGCACCACGTGCCGGCCACGCGGGCCGAGGGTCACCTTCACGGTGTCGGCGAGCTTGTTGATCCCGCTCTCGAGGGCGCGCCGCGCCTTCTCGTCGAATTCGATCTGTTTGGCCATATGTCATTTCTCCTTGGGGCGAAAGACCGCGTTACGCAGAACGCCCCGGTGCCCGGTGAGGGGCGCCGGGGCGTTGCGACACGCGAAAGTGTTCGCGGGTCTTACTTGCCGATGACAGCCAGCACGTCGCGTGCCGACAGGATCAGGTATTCCTCTCCGGCATACTTGATCTCGGTGCCGCCGTACTTGCTGTAGATGACGGTGTCGCCTTCTTTGACGTCCACGGGGACGCGGTTGCCCTGCTCGGTGACCCGACCTTCGCCGACTGCGATGACGGTGCCTTCCTGCGGCTTCTCCTTGGCGGAATCCGGAATGACCAGACCCGACGCGGTGGTCGTCTCGGCCTCGACGGCCTGCACCAGGATCTTGTCCTCAAGCGGCTTGATGTTCACGCTCGCCACGATGTGAGTCCTCAACTTTCGTCTGAGAAAGAATCTTCAAGTTCATGGCCCTGGGTCCATTCCTCGTCGTCGCGGGTGAACGAGGTCTGTGCACAGCGCCAACTAGCACTCTATACATGCGAGTGCCAGCACTCAAGGTATCCGGCTGCAAAATCAAAAGTCGGCAAGTATCGCGGCCTCGCGACGCTCCCGCCGTTCCAGCGAGGCGACCACTACCGCGCCGACCAGTCCGACGACCGAGAGCCCGCTGACCACCCAGATCGCGGTGTCCATCCCGGCCAACGGTTCGCCGGGCACATTGGTCGACCCCGAGCTGGTCAGGATGGCGGTGACCACCGCCATCATGATCGCGCCACCGACCTGAACACTGGTGTTGACCAGCCCTGAGGCCAGCCCCTGCTCGTCGTCGGAAACGCCGGAGGTGCCCTGTGCGGTGACCGACGGGAAGGTGACCGCGAAGCCGATGCCGAGCAGGATGATCGTAGGCAGCAGGAACTCCACATAACTCATCCCCGATTCGGCCCGCGCGAACCACAGGTATCCGCCGAGGAAGGCCGCGAACCCGACGATCATCAGCACCGGCGTACCGACCCGATCGAGTACCTGGTCCATTCTGATCGCACTCGCGGCGACGATCAGCCCGGCAGGCAGGAAGCCCAGCGCCATCGACAGCGGCGACCACCCGAGGGAATCCTGCAGGTAGAGCGTCACCACGAACTGGAAAGCCGCATAGCCGCCGAACATCAGCGCCCCCGAGAGATTGGCATGCACCAGACGCATCGACCGCAGGATGCCCAGCCGGACGAGCGGGTGGCGATGCCGACCCTCGACCACGACGAAAGCTATCGCCGACGCCGCGGCGACCCCCAGAGTTCCCAGGGTGGCCGGGGCCACCCAGCCGATGACCGGCGCCCGCACCACACCCAGCACGAGGAGAAGTAGCGCACCGGTACTCGTCACCGCCCCGGCCAGGTCGAACTGGGCCCACCGGAATGCACCCCCGGTGATCTTGGGGATCACCAACACCCCGGCGATCAGCAGCAGCAACGCCACCGGGCCGGGGAAGCCGAGCGTCGCACGCCACGAGATCTCGGTGAGAAGACCACCGAAGACCAGTCCGAGCGAGAACCCGCTGGCACCGCAGACCGTGTAGATCGACAGCGCCCGGTTACGGGCCGGCCCTTCGGCGAAGGTCGTCGTGATGATCGACAACCCGGCGGGCACGGTGAACGCGGCCGCGACCCCCTTGACGAAGCGCAGGGCGATGATCAGCCCGTTGAGGTCGACGACGGCGCTGATGACTGACGCAACGCCGAAAACGGCCAGGGCAGAGAGGAATACGCGCCGCCGCCCGAAGAGGTCACTGGCCCGGCCGCCCAGTAGCAGCAGGCCGCCGTAGCCCAGCACGTAGCCGCTGACGATCCACTGCAACTGACCCTGCCCCATGTCGAGGTCGGCGCCGATGGACGGTAGCGCCACCCCGACCATGGAGATGTCGAGGCCATCCAGGAACAGCGCTCCGGCCAGCACGACCAGGAGCAACCAGGTGCGCGGGGTCCAACCCGACGCACTGGTGAGGTGTAGGGGCGCTTGCTCCCCCGCCGGATCGGCGTCGCGTACGGGCGACTCCGATCGCACGTTCGTCATCACTTCGGTAGTTGTGTGTGCCACCCGGCCAACTATATGCATACGCATGGGTTGCGTCTACATCTATTTCTTATGCATAAGATGCATAAGAAATATCTCCTACTGCATAAATTTCGATTGCATACCCGTGCCGGCGCACATAGAATGCGGCCATGAGCAGCGCTGCGTTCGACCACGACGACCTCGCTGCGTCCGACCACGACGACCTCGCTGCCGCCTGGCACGACCTGTCGGTGAGCTACCACCGCGTACTGTGCTCCCTCGACCGCGAGCTCGAAGCCCGCCACCAGCTGTCCTCCAGCGAGTTCGAGGTCCTGGAATTACTCTGGACCGCCGACGACCACCAGCGCCGGATGAGCGATCTCGCCGACAACGTGCACCTGAGTCAGAGCGCACTATCGCGTGTCGTCGCCCGTCTGGAACGCGACGGCCTTGTCGAACGCACACTCTGCGTCAGCGATCGCCGTGCCGTGTTCGCAGCACTGACCGAGGCCGGCGTCGAGCGCTACGGTCAGGCACGCCCCACCCAGCGCAGCGTCCTGGCTGAGCTGTCCGGCGGATGCCCGCAGATGCTCGTCGAACTGACCCGCGAGGAACACGCGGACGCAGACGCTCAGAGCTGACTGACCTGAACCGACATCCCCGGATCGGTGGCCACCGTCAGCGGCGACGGATCCGCACCGCCCGCGATGACATGCGCCCCCAGGGTCGCGATCATCACCCCATTGTCGGTGCACAACCGAGGTTTCGGCACGCGCAGCGTGATTCCAGCTGCCGCACAACGCTCTTCGGCAAGTGAGCGGATACGCGAATTGGCTGTCGCGCCGCCCCCGAGCACGAGCGTGTCCACGTCGAGGTCCGTGCAGGCGCGAATCGCCTTCATCGTCAGCACGTCGGCGACCGCCTCTTGGAACGACGCCGCGACGTCGGCGATCGGCACCTCACGCCCGTTGCGTTCGCAGTGTTCGACATGCCGGGCCACGGCGGTCTTGAGCCCGCTGAAGGAGAAGTCGTAGCGCGCATCCTGCGGCCTGATCATCCCTCGCGGGAAAGCGATCGCGTGCGGATCGCCCTCGCGCGCAGCCCGATCGAGAGCCGGACCACCGGGGAAACCGAGATCCAGCAGCCGGGCCACCTTGTCGAAGGCCTCCCCCGCAGCGTCATCGACGGTGGTGCCGAGTTCGACGATCGGCCGCGCCAGATCGGTGACGTGCAGCAGATGGGTGTGGCCGCCGGACACCAGCAGTGCAACACATTCGGGCATCGGACCGTGTTCGAGGGTGTCCACCGCGACGTGGCCACCCAGGTGGTTCATCGCGTACAGCGGCACATCCCAGGCCAGCGAATATGCCTTCGCCGCCGCCGCACCGACGAGCAACGCACCGGCCAGACCCGGTCCGATGGTCACCGCGATGGCGTCGGGACGGTCGATCCCGGCGGCCTCCCGTGCGCGCTGCATGGTCGGCACGATCGCCTCCAGGTGGGCGCGTGAGGCGATCTCGGGGACCACCCCGCCGAACCGGGCGTGCTCGTCGACGCTGGAGGCCACCTCATCGGCGAGCAGCGTCGCCGATCCCCCGCCGGTGTCGTCGGACGGATCCCATCGGACGATGCCGACACCCGTTTCGTCGCAGGAACTCTCGATGCCCATCACGATCATGCCGGGCCCTCCTCGCTGTACTGCCGTCCCGACCGTGGGGCTCGGATCATCGTGTACGCGTCCGCACCCGACGGCTGATAGTAGTTGCGCCGAATCCCTGAGGTGGCGAACCCGTGCTGTGAATACAGGGTGATCGCGGGCTCGTTGTCGGTCCGCACCTCCAGGTACACCGGCGCGTCGCATTCGTCGGCGATCGCCAGCATGGCCGCCAGCAACGCTCGACCCAGTCCCCGGCCGCGGAACTCCGGGACCACCGCGATGGTGTGAATCTCGCATTCGTACTCGGCCGGCTGCCCGAGAGTGGAGACACCCGCGTACCCCACGACCTCACCGCCGGCCTCGACGCGCGCGGCGAAATACGTGTTGTAGGGCGCGTTGAGTTCGGCCCGGAACGCCGACGCCGGCCACGGCGAGTCCTCGGCGAACATCTCCCGTTCCAGTGCGGCGCATCGGGGGATGTCCCCATAGGTGAGTGCGTCGATGACCCCGTGTGGCCCGCTCACACCGCCCCCGCCGCTTTCGGTTCGATCGGCTTGCGCGGCTTGCGTTCCACCGCATCCGGTCGCCGCAGATACAGCGGCACGAGGGGTTCGGGGGTCACACCGTCGAGGACGGCCCGGGCCGCCACCGTCGCGAGCCCGGCGACCGTGGGCACCGTGACGAGCGGGGTGCCGCCGGTCCAGCCGACCAGCGCCAGCTGTGCCGGCGAGCCACCGGCCGCATCGAGGTCGACACCGGTGAGCGTCTGCGCCACCGTGGCAGGCGCCTGCACCTCGGGTCCGACGACCCGCTCGCCGTCGCGGTACAACGCCCAGTACACCTCGCGGCGACGGGCGTCGGTCACGGCGATGACCGTGGCGGAATCCGGCTGGGCCGCAACGGTGTCCGAAGCGATCGCATCGAGCGAGCACACGCCGTGGGCGGGAATCGACAGGGCGTCGGCAAAGGCCGCCCCGGTCGCCATCCCCACCCGCAGCCCGGTGAACGGACCGGGTCCGGTACCGGTGACGACGGCGTCGAGTTCGCTGCGGGCAACGCCGGATTCGGCCAGGCATTCGGCCATCAGGGTGGTCAGCAGTTCGGCATGACGACGATGGTCGGCGACCGTCCGTTCCGCGAGCACCCGGATCCCGGTCTCGGCGATCTCGGCGATCCCGGTGACCACCGCGTCGGTCGCCGTGTCGACGATCAGGACACGCTTGCGCCCATCACTGCTCATGTTCATCCACCCATTCCCATTCGGCATGTCGCACATCGGAATCCGGATCCCGACGAAGACGGACGATCAGATGCCGGTCGGTCAGACGTTCCACCACGCCCTCACCCCACTCGACCACCACGACGGTGTCGTCGAGGTCGGTGTCGAGGTCGAGCGCATCGAGTTCGTCGAGGCCACCGAGCCGATAGGCATCCACATGCACCATCCCCGGCCGTCCCGGCGTCTGCGGACGATGCTCGCGGGCGATGATGAAGGTCGGCGAGGTGACCCGGCCGGCGACACCCAGTCCGGCCCCGATACCCCGAGCGAGCGCGGTCTTACCCGCGCCGAGCGGACCGTCGAGGATCACCAGATCACCGGCCCGCAGGTCGGCGGCCAGTTCGGCGCCGAGCGCCTCGGTGTCGGCGACGTCGGGCAGTTCGCGGCGGGTCGTCATCGCGTGCTCCGTTTCCACCAGCGTTCTCGCGGTGCCGGCGCGGCCACCCGCGCCCGATCGACGAGATCGGCGATCGCGTCGGTGACCAGTTCCGGCTGTTCCATCAGCACCATGTGCCCGGCACCCTTGACGACCACCAGCCGCGAATCGGTGCCGAACTGCGCAAACATGTTCACCGAGTTCGGCAACGGCGTCAGCCGGTCCCGATCGCCGCAGACGACGACGGTGGGAACCTGTGCCAGAGTCGGCAGCGCGGTCGACTCGTCATGGGTCTCCAGCGCGTGCAGGAAGTTGACCAGGGTGTCGATCGGCGTGTTCTGGATCATCTTCTCGACGGCACGCCCCACCGCCGGGCTGTAGAAGCCCGGACCGAAACTCGCCGCGACGAGTACCGGTTCGAGTGCTTGCCGGGTGATGCCGCGGCCGGCCTGCACCAGGCGCGGCGCCCTGCGCACCGACACCCGGAAGGCGCCGACGACCGGATTGTGCAGTCCCTCACCGAGTCCGGCCTCGGTGATGCCGCGCGCCGCGGTGGCGACCAGTGCCACACCGGCGATCGGCCCGGACGCGGTGAACAGGCCCGGATGTCTGCGGGCCAGCGCCATCAACGCCATCCCACCCATCGAATGCCCGACCAGCACCACCGGCCCGGACGGGGCGGTCGCCGCGATCACCGCGGCCACGTCGTCGGCGAGCTGACCGACGGTACAGGTGTCGTCGGGGGCCGGGTCGCTCTTGCCGTGGCCCCGATGATCGAAGAAGACCATTCGGATGTCGCGGTCGGCCCATTCGGCGGCCAGCTGTTCACGCTGGAAGTGCCACGCCGCCATGCGAAGACTGAACCCGTGCACGAAGACGACCGTCAGAGCCGGTTGTCCGCCGTCGGCCACCGCACCCAGGTCGACGGTACGGACCGCCAGGTCGAGGCCGTCGGCGGTGGTGACGGTCCGCGGGTCGCCGTCATAGGTCGCGGTGAAGTCGATGTCGGCGAACGGATCGGTCCGGCCGGTGACGCGTCTGCGGGCCATGTTGCGGGCCGCCCCGGCCACCGCGACACCCCCGAGTGCCGCGACCCCGGCGACACCCGCGAGTAGCCCGACCCGCCCCGAGTTCTCCACTACCGCCGATCCTGCCCGGATCCGTCGTCGACGCCCAGTTCGGCGGCCACGCTGCCGGTGTATCGCCGTACCGCACGTGCGCCGATACCCGAGACGACCTCGTAGTCGATCGTGCCGATCGCGTCCGCCCAGTCCTTGGCGGTGGGACCACCGTGGGCACCCGTGCCGAAGAGTTCGGCCCGATCACCTTCGCGCACCCCGCCACCGTCGGGACCCAGGTCGATGACCAGCTGATCCATGCAGACGCGGCCGATCCCGGCGAAATCCTGATCGCCGATGCGCACCGACAGCTTGCCCGAGAGCAGCCGCGGCACACCGTCGGCGTAGCCCGCCGGGAGCACCGCAACGGTGGTGTCGTACGGGGCAATCCAGGTGTGGCTGTAGGAAACACCTTGTCCGGCAGCCACTTTCTTGACCAACGCGACCTCGGCGGACAGTGTCATCACCGGGATCAGACCGAAGTCCCCTCGATCGGGCAGCGGTGTCCGGCCATAGAGTGCGATACCCGGCCGGACCAGGTCGCGAGCCAGATCCGGTCGGCTCAGGGCGGCTGGTGAATTCGCCAGATGAACCACCTCGGGCGCCACCCCGGCGCGCGTGAGATCGGCGACGGCGGCGTCGAGCCGGGCGGCCTGTGCGTCGTTGAGAGGATGATCGGGTTCATCGCCACGCACCAGATGACACATTGCCGCGCGCACCCGCACCGCGTCCTCGGCGTGGGCCTTGGCCAGCGATTCGGTGAAGCTCTGCCATTCGTCGACGGCCACGCCGCTGCGATTGAGACCGGTGTCCACCTTCACCGACACGGTGGCCGTCGTCCCCGATTCCCGGGCGGCGGCCACCACCGCCGCCAGCTGCCGCTCCGAGGACAGTGCGATGTCGATGCCGGCAGCGATACCGGCGGCAAAATCTGCGCTGGGGGCATGCAACCACGAGGTGATGTGCGCATCGATGCCCGCCGCACGTAGGTCCAGGGCCTCGGTCAGATGTGCGACGCCGAGTTCGGCCGCGCCCGCCGCGATGGCGGCCCGGGCCACCGGTACCGCACCGTGACCGTAGGCGTCGGCCTTCACGACCGCCAGGACATCGGCGTGTGAGGCGGCTCGCAGGATGGCGACATTGTTCGCGATCGCGTCGAGATCAACGGTCGCGGTCAGGGCAGATGCAGTCATATCGCCACCATTGTCCCAGATCGGCGCCACCGGGTTAATCCGCACCGACGGCGCGTGTGTGTGGTCAGCTCACGCGGATCGCGCGGATTGCCTCGCGCAGGGCGGCGAGCAGGTTCGACGCGCCGATCGGCGCCCCGCGCGCGGCCCGGGCTGCGGCGTGCGCGTGCACCCGCGCCGCAGCGGCCCCGGCGATGCGCGGTTCGAGTCCGGCCGCCAGCAGCGCGCCCGCGATTCCGGAGAGTACGTCACCGGCTCCCGCGGTGGCGGCCCACGACGACCCGGCGTCGTTGCCGTACACGATGCCGTCAGGCCCCGCGACCAGCGTGATACGCCCCTTGAGCAGAACGGTCACCCCCCAGTCGGCGGCCAGGGCGGTTACCGCGGCCAGCCGGTCGTCGGGCAGGCGTGTTCCGCGCAGCCGGCCGAACTCACCCGCATGCGGGGTAAGCAGTGTCGGGGCGCCGCGTCCGACGACCAGTTCCGGGTGACCGGCGAGCAGTGTCAGAGCGTCGGCGTCCACGAGTACTGGCACGTCGGTGGCCAGAACTGTGCGCAGCGTGGCGAGTGCGGCGTCGTCGGTGCCGCCGCCCGGACCGACGACCCATGCCTGGACCCGGCCGGCGTCGGCGAGGTCGGGCACCGCGACGACCTCCGGCCACCGGCCGACGACCTCCGCATGGGCCGAACCCACATATCGGGTCATCCCGGATGTCGTGGTAACCGCGGCCCCGGCGCAGAGGACGGCGGCCCCCGGATAGCGGTGCGAGCCTGCGATGATCCCGACGACACCCTGGGTGTATTTGTCGTCGTGCGGCCCGGGTACCGGCCACCGTCGGCCGATCTCGGCGTCGGTCAGTGACCACAGCGTCCCGGGCGGCACCGCGTCATCGGCGCGGATCCCTATGTCGGCGACGATGATTCGCCCGCATTGTGGGGCAGCCAGCAGGTGGGCGTTGCGTCGGACGCCGAAGGTGACGGTGATGTCGGCGGCGACGGCCGGGTCGTGCACGACGCCGGTGTCGGCGTCGACTCCCGAAGGGAGGTCGACACTCACCACGCAGGTGCCCGGTTCGAGGGCGGCGAAGGCGGCGGCGGCCGGTGGGCGCAGCGGGCCGCGCCCACCGATACCCACCACACCGTCGATGACGACGTCGACGCGTGCGGCGAGGGCGTCGACGACCCGGCCACCCGCACGCCGGAAATACGCCAGCCCGGCGTCATGGGCCTTCTCCGGAGCCAGGAGCACCGCCTCGACGTCGGCCCCGCGGCGGGCGAGTCGGCCACCGGCGAACAGTGCGTCGCCACCGTTGTCGCCGGCACCGACGACCAGTCCCACCCGGCGGCCGTAACACCCGCCACGGGCATCGAGTTCGGCGACGACCGCCTGGGCGACCGCGTGTGCGGCCCGTTGCATCAAGGTCCCGCCGGTCAGCAGATCCCCCGTCGCGGATTCGGCGGCGCGAATCGCGTCGGCGGTGAGGTGGCAGACCGGCATCGCGGGGACGCTATTCGACGGTGACGGACTTGGCCAGGTTGCGTGGCTTGTCGACGTCGTACCCGCGGGCCTGGGCCACGCTCGCCGCGAACACCTGCAGCGGCACCGTCGAGACCAGCGGCTGCAACAGCGTCGGCGTCTTCGGAATGGGGATGAACTCGTCGGCCACCGCGCGGGCGGCCTCGTCGTCGGCCTCCGCGATCACGATGGTGCGCGCACCGCGGGCCTGGATCTCGCGGATGTTGCTGACCATCTTCGAATGCAGCACCGCCCGGCCGTCCGCCGATGGCATCACGGTGATCACCGGCAGACCGTCCTCGATGAGTGCGATCGGACCGTGCTTGAGTTCACCCGCGGCAAAGCCCTCGGCATGCATGTAGGCCAACTCTTTGAGTTTGAGTGCGCCTTCCAATGCCACCGGGTACCCGACGTGGCGACCGATGAACAGCACGGTGTTGTGATGCGCGAGCGAGCGGGCCAGATCTCGCACCGGCTCCATCGTCTCCAGTACCGCGGCGACCGCATCCGACATCGCCTCCATCGCCACGAACTCGCGAGCGACCTCGTCGGCGTATTTGGTGCCACGAGCCTGGGCCAACGCCAGACCGACCAGATAGGCCGCCGCGATCTGCGCCAGGAAGCATTTCGTTGATGCGACACCGATCTCGGGGCCGGCATGGGTGTAGAGCACGGCATCGGACTCGCGTGGGATCTGCGCGCCGTTGGTGTTGCAGATGGCCAGCACGCGGGCTTTCTGGTCCTTGGCGTGGCGGACCGCCTCGAGGGTGTCCGCGGTCTCACCCGACTGGGAGATCGCGACCACGAGTGTCGACCGGTCGAGGACCGGGTCCCGATAGCGGAACTCGCTGGCCAATTCGACCTCGACGGGCAACCGGGTCCAGTGTTCGATCGCATACTTCGCCAGCATGCCCGCGTGATAGGCGGTACCGCAGGCGACGACGAACACCTTGTCGATGTCGCGCAGGTCGTCGTCGGTCAGGCGCTGCTCGTCGAGGACGATGCGCCCCCCTTCGAGGTGCCCCATCAGAGTGTCGGCGATCGCGCGCGGTTGTTCGGCGATCTCCTTGAGCATGAAGAAGTCGTAGCCACCCTTCTCGGCGGCCGCGAGATCCCAGTCGATGTGGAAGGGCTTGCCGGCCCGCGGATTCCGGTCGAAATCGGTGATCTCGTAAGTGTCCGCGGTGATCACCACGACCTCGTCCTGACCGAGCTCTACCGCGTCGCGGGTGTGTTCAATGAAGGCCGTGACATCGGATCCGACGAACATCTCGCCCTTGCCGACGCCGACGACGAGCGGCGTCGACCGGCGGGCCGCGACGATCGTGCCGGGATGGTCGGAATGGGTGAACACCAGGGTGAACGCGCCTTCGAGCCGTTGCAGCGCGGCGTAGGCACTCGCGACGAAGTCCCCCGCGGTCGCCCCGGTCGCGTATTCACGCTCCAGTAGGTGGACCGCGGTTTCGGTGTCGGTGTCGGAGGCGAATTCGATACCCGCTTCTTCGAGTTCGGCACGCAATGGTGCGTAATTCTCGATGATGCCGTTGTGCACCACGGCGATCTTGCCGTCGGTGCTGACGTGCGGATGGGCGTTGCGATCGGTGGGCTTGCCGTGGGTGGCCCAGCGGGTGTGGCCCATGCCGGTGGTTCCGGTCAGGCCGTCGCGGCCGATCGTCGCGATCTGCTTGTCGAGATTCTCCAGGCGTCCCGCCCGCTTCTGGATGGCGGTGTTGCCCTGACCATCGACGATGGCGACTCCGGCCGAGTCGTAGCCGCGGTATTCCATCCGCCGCAGGGCCTCGACAACGATGTCCAGGGCGTCACGTTGCCCCACGTATCCGACAATTCCGCACATAGGTAGTCAGGGTACCCGGCGGGACGCCGGATCAGCCTTCCCGCGTGGCCTGCGCCCGCCCGGCGAGTGCACCGGCCAGTTTGGCTCCCGGTCCGCGTTTGGCGGTCGTGGCACCGAACAATCGGGCAATTCGGTCGAGTTCCTCCACCGGCGGGTCGTCGAGGTCGACGTTGGCCAGCGCCCCGAGCAGTTCCTCCGGGTCGCCGAATGCCTGGTATTCGTCATCGCCGGTGAGCGTTTCCAGTAGAAAGCCGGTCAGCACTGCCCGGACCTGGGCATGGGTTTTCGGTTCGATGCCGGGTTTGCCGAGCAACGCCCCGATCGACCGGCGCTCCACGAGTCCCCGGGACGTGGCGCCGACCACGGTGCGCAACGCCACACTCCCCTCGACTGCGTCTGCTCCGTATTCCAGGGCCAGCGGCAGCCCGTTCTCGGCGACGGTGTCGAGATAGCCGGATCCCGCGACGATGAGACCTGGGGCGGTCACGGTACGGGCGGCGGGCAGCAGGCCGGGGGTGGTCGGCGCCGGGAACAGCGCCGCGACAGCCTTCACCGGCGGGCCGGGTTGCCCCTGGATGACGGAGTCGGAGGCGGCGATCACCGCGGCCGAGGCACCGAAGCCGTGTCCGGCGACCCCCAGCCGCTCGGGGTCGACGCTGACCCGGCCGAAGCCGAGGGACACCCGCGCCGCGATCGTGAGCGATGACCGGAGGTCCGCGGCGAGCCCGACGTCGGAGGCGAGAATCCCCTTCTGGCCGTTCGGCGCGGCAACCACGATTCCCCAGGAGGCCAAGTGGTACATCAGATCCCGATACTTGGCCGGGTTGACCATCCAGCCGTGGCCGAATGCCACCGCGGGTAGGCCATCGCCGGTGTCGGGTGTGAAGATCTGGCCCGGCAGCCCGATCATGCCCAGGTCACCGCGCAGGACGCGGTGCGGCCCGCGATGGGCCAGCGCGGACATCAACTGCGCGGGAGTTCGGGACGGCTTGCGTCGACGCTTTTTGCCTGGCACACCGCACAGCCTATGCGTTTCTCCGCGACAGATGGGGACTACCCTGCGCCATGTCGGCGGGAAGCAGGATGCCCGGCAGGTTGTCCTCGGCATCGGCTTGCGCCTGAAGCCGGGCACACAGCCGGTCGTCGGCGCCGACGTGGGCAGCCCGATGTGCCGCAAGCGCATCGGCGAGGTCGCGCTGGATGCCGGAGAGTTTCCGTGAGGCCGCTGCGACGTGCGCGGTCGCCATGCGTGCGACCGCCTCGATCTGGTCGGCGGGATTCACTGGTCACCGGCCAGCGCGAGGTCACCGGCCGAGTCGGTGGTCCGCGGCCGGCTGCCGACAGGGTGGTCGGTTCCGCTCGCACTGTCGATGGCCCCAGGTTCTGTTTCGATCGTCAGCCGTAGCGGGACATCCGGTGTCGGCGTCTCGTCCTTGGTGGCGGCAATCCGGCGGTGGTCGGGCGCCGAGGGTTCCGGGTGAGAGGTCGCGATCCCACGCTCCTGCGGGTAGGGGTCGGCGCCCAGACCGTCTGCCGCGCCGTTGAGAATCTCCAGGATCTGCCCGATGCCATCGATGACGGCCTGCGACGATGTGAGGAACATCTGGAGTCGGGCGCCGATCTCCCCGACGGCCACCTCGTGCGGTACGCGTCCGGCGAAGACCGCCGCGCCCAATTCGGCGGGCGGGCAGTCGGCGACACCGGGATCGGCGAGGCGTGCGGTGGCCAGGAGGAAGGTGCGCAGCAGTCGGTCGACGCCTGCAGCCGCGGCACTCGTCGCGTCGCTGAGCGTATGGAGCACATGCAGATCGGATTCCGCGCGGCGTTGGTGGGCGACCACGGCGCCGATCACCTCTCCCGACGACGAACTGCGCCAGGTGTGGTCGAGTCGGATCTGTTGTTCGGGAAGCCGATGCAACTGATCGGACAACACCCGGTTCGCCGACAGCAGACATCGGGCATCGGCACTGAGGGCCGCGGCGTCGAATCGCCGGATCGCGGCCAACCGCGCACGCACCTCGTCGTCCGCGATCACCGACATCCCCAGGCTCCGCCCCACTCCCAGCGCGACGATGAGGCCGTCCACGCCCGCAGCCGCCTGTTCGTGGAGTTCGACCAGCGATGCCCCGGCCGACCTCACCATCGGTCCGCCTGCCATCGAGAGATCTCGGCAGTCAGCAGCGTCGCCGCCTCGAGATCGGCGTCGGCGAGGTGCCCGGCGGTGACATGCAGCGCCGTCGCCAGATCGTCGGCTGCGGCCGCATGCGCATGCAACCGGCTCACGAGACCACTACACAGAGACGAATAGCGTTGGGCGGCATACTCATCGATGCGCACTTCCACAGGGTCTACACCCTCGGCCCCGGCCAGTTCCGTGTCCGGGGCCGGGTCATCGCTGCCCCAGCGACCGAAGTCATGGGAGGCGAGGTCGTCGGCGGCCGCGGTCACCACCAGGGCGGTGCGGCGGTAGAAGGCGACCACCTCCGACACTTGAGCGACGTCGATAGCGACATCCGCCGTCCTCGTCGTCACCGACCACGATTCGTCCATCTCGCCCTCCCCGACCGCTGATCAGAACCTCAACCCCACACCGTGCCGCCGTCAGAGATGAGACGCAGCCGCTGCGACCGTGGTTCCATTCCGCTGACGATTGTCACCCAAAACCACCTGGCGCGCCGGAGATCGGCGACGACGCTTACGTCACCGCCAGCCCATGTGCGGCAAGCGCGTCGAGCAGTGCGGTCCGCCGCTGTGCGATCGGCCCGTCCTCGACGAGGGCGAACGCACACCCCACCGCGCGCGCCCCACCGTCGGCCTTTTCGCTGTCCCCGATCATCAGTGCCTGCGTCGCCGGTACGGCGAGTGCATCGAGTGCGGTCTGGAAGATCAGTGGGTCGGGTTTGATCACGCCGACCTCATAGGACAGTGCATATGTGCCGACGAGATCGGCGAGTCCGTGGCGCGCGAGCACAGCACGGAGATCGAAAGCGATGTTGCTGACCACGCCGACCTGGACTCCCGCCGCCGCCAGCCGACGCAACGCCGATTCGGTGTCGGCGAAGATCCGCCACGAATCGGGGTCGACCACACGGTCGTAGAGCGCCTCGGCATGCCCGGGCACCGACAGCCCTGACGACCGCAGTACCGCGAGATAGGCGCGCCGGTGCATTTCCGGGTCGAGATCCCTTCGTTCCCAGGCGATTCGGTCAGCCTCCGACAGGTCGGCGGACACGCCGACCGGCTGGGTCATGCGCCGCACGACCTCCGCCTGATGATCGAGATGGAAGGGCTGTCCGGCCTCGTCGTGCAGATCCGCGAACCAGTCGTCGCGCGCCTCGAAGCGGAACAGAGTTCCGGAGAAGTCGAACAGGACCGCACGCGGCGCAGTGACGCGTCGCTCGGCCCCCGGCCCATAGTCGTCATCAGGCATGCGTCGGCTCCTCACACCGTTCGGATACTGACTCTCCACGATGCGACCACCCTAACGCCGGCCCCGTCAGTACTGTTCTTCGCCGGGATTGGTGTGGGTGGATTCGCGTTCGGCCCGGTTACGGCGTCGCAACGCCCGCCGCCGGGCATGTTTGTCCGCCGTGCGCGGTCGACGTCGTCGCGGTACCTCACCGCCACCCAGAACCCTCGGCGATGGCGGTGGCTGGGCCACCGCGAACCGCACCCGCTGGAGCCCGGGGAACAGGTCCAGATTGTTTTCCGCCGGACCATCCACCACCACCCCCTCCGGGGTGATCACCTCGATCCGGGTATGCCCGTCTGCATCCAGATACTGATCATCAACCCAATCACCGAACGTCTTGAGCAGATGATGAAACCGACACTTGACATTCATGCCTTCCGGGCTGGTCCGCCCACCCGCAGCCGGATCATCATGGTCATATTCGGCGACGTGATCACCATCAGCCCTCCACGCCGACCGCGTACAGCCAGGCACCGTGCAAAAACCGTCCCGAATCTCGAGGAACGTGTCCAACGCCGTCGACGGACGATACGGATCCGAGCGCAGATGCGGCGGAAGCGGATGGTCGGCGTCATCTCCACCCAACGGCCGCACCACAGTGTCGTCGCGGGCCACGATCTGCTGGACGTGTTCCCCCGAGATCACCCCCACCCCGTCCACAAAACCAGGACGGTTCGCCTCGCCGGCGACGGTGCCCGCATCGGCCACCACATGCACCACCACCCGCGCATGAACACCCCGATAATGCACCGGCCCAGGAATCCGGGCATCACAGTCGGCGCAATCACACTCACAGACGAATGGTTCACCGGAGAGCAGGGCGAACATCGCATCCGACTCCCGGGCCGGCTTACGCCGACGGTCGAACCGGCAGGCGGTGGCCGCCAACCGCACGACAGCGTCATGGGAGATACGGGCATTCTCCGCCGACATCGACACCCCCACATGCGCCATCCCACCCTCAACCGCAGTGATCCACGTACCCCGATCAGCCAGGGCGGCGTCACGTTTGCGGCGGACCGCATCCAGATCATGGCGGAACACAATCCGATCCACCATCGTCCGCAACCCCGCCACCGACCACCCCCCACATGCGCGACGTAGCCGGTCGGCGATCCCCGCATCCACCACCGACATATGCTCACCATCGACCAGATCAGTGCGAGTCACGATCGCCGCGAACTGATAGCCGCCGATCAGACCATCCCGCAAACACGCCCCCACCACCGGGAGACGATCACGCATCGCCAACCCAGCCGCCAACAACCGTTCCGCCGCCACCTGGGTGACATGACGACTGACCGCGATACGTGCCGCAACCTGAATGGTGGTGTCCAACAATCGCGTATCCGCATCGACGTCGACCCCCGACAGCCATCTCGTCGGCCAACACCGCATCATGCAACTCACCGATCAGCCGATACGACATCCACTGCGCGAACGCCTCGGCCTGCGCACACACCGACAAACCCGCCACACCCGCCGCCGCCGAGTCGGCCGGCACCATCACAGCCTTGGTCACCGCCGGCGCCACACACGCCCACCGCACCACCCCCGACTCGACTGATTCGACTTCCGACATCAACCCACCCCCACGATCTGATCGAACGTATGTGCTAATACTAGCCCGCACATCCGACAAGATCGGGGTCACAACCCAACCTGTGGAGAAATTGCTCGGGGGCGTGACCGGACAGGTCACTGACGCAACGCGCCGGAACTATGCCTGAACGTGCTCGCCGCTACCGGCGGCCTCGACAACGTCGGCGATCCGACGTGCGATACCGAGGGCGGTCTCGGCATCGGCCGCCTCGACCATCACGCGCACAAGCTGTTCGGTACCGGAGGGACGTAGCAGCACGCGGCCGGTGTCGCCGAGTTCGCGTTCCGCGGCCGAAACTGCTGTTGCCACCGAATCCGACTGGGCGACAACATGTTTGTCAGCGACCCGCACATTGATGAGTTCCTGCGGCAGCACGGTCACGATGCCGGCCAGCTCGGCGAGCGAGCGGGCGGTGGCCGCCATCCGGGCCATGATCAGCAAACCGGTGAGGATGCCGTCGCCGGTAGTCCCATGACCGGGCACCACGACGTGTCCGGACTGCTCGCCGCCGAGCGAGTAGCCGCCACGGCGAAGCTCCTCCAGCACGTAGCGGTCACCGACTGCGGTGGTGCGCACCGTGATGCCGGCCTCGCGCATGGCGATATGCAGCCCAAGATTGCTCATCACGGTGGCGACCAACGTGGTCTCGTGCAGCGATCCCCGGTCACGCAGCGCAGTTGCCAAGACGGCCATGATCGCGTCACCGTCGACGAGCGCACCGGTGGAATCGACTGCGAGACAACGGTCGGCGTCACCGTCGTGAGCCAGGCCGAGGTCCGCGCCGTGTTCGAGCACGGCGGCCTGCAGCTTGTCCATATGTGTAGACCCGCAGTCCTCGTTGATGTTGAGGCCGTCGGGTTCGGCATGGATCGTGATGACATTGGCACCGGCGGCGGCATAGGCGGCCGGTGCGAGTTCGGAGGCGGCGCCGTGCGCGCAATCGACCACGACGGTCAGTCCGTCGAGCCGGATGTCGACAGCCTCGGCGACGTGCCGCAGATAGCGCTGCGCAGCATCGGGAGCATCGGTGATGCGACCCACCGCGGCACCGATCGGCCGGATGTAATCGTCGTCCATCAGCGCTTCGATACGGTCCTCGACGTCGTCGTCGAGCTTATGTCCGCCACCGGAGAAGAATTTGATGCCGTTGTCGGGCATGGGATTGTGCGACGCAGAGATCATCACACCGAGGTCGGCGTGGTAATCGGCAGTCAGGAACGCCACCGCCGGGGTCGGGACGACTCCGACGCGGATAGCGTCGACACCCGCCGCAGCCAGGCCGGCGCACACCGCGGCCTCCAGCATCTCGCCGGATGCGCGGGGATCACGACCCACCACCGCGCGCGGGCGGCGGTTCGACCGCTCGATGGAGTCGGCAACCCCGGTCGCCGCAGCGACGTCGGGGTCGGAGAAAACGACCGCGGCGGCCGAGGCCAGGCGCAACGCGAGCTCGGGAGTGAGCTCGGCGTTGGCCAGGCCTCGGACGCCGTCGGTTCCGAAAAGGCGTGCCAAGATCAGCGCTTGGAGTACTGCGACGCCTTGCGGGCCTTCTTCAGACCGTACTTCTTGCGCTCGACCGCACGCGGGTCGCGGGTGAGGAAGCCGGCCTTCTTGAGAGCGGGACGATCCTCCGGGGTGACCTCGATGAGGGCGCGAGCGATAGCCAGACGAAGCGCACCGGCCTGACCCGAGGGGCCGCCGCCGACGAGCTTGGCGTGGATGTCGAACGACTCGGTGCGCTCGACGGTGACCAGCGGAGCCTTGATCAGCTGCTGGTGCACCTTGTTCGGGAAGTAGTCCTCCAGGGACCGCTTGCCGTTGAGAGTGAATTCGCCGGTGCCGGGCAGCAGGCGAACGCGAACGACGGCTTCCTTGCGGCGGCCGACGGTCTGGATCGGGTGATCGATGACGACCGGGCCGCGGGCGGGAGCCTCGTCGGCGACGGTGTCGTAGTCGTCAGCAGCGGTCTCGACGACCTCCACAACCTCGACGACCTCGTCAACAGCCGGGGTTTCCACTATCTCTTCGCTGATGTTCTCGTTGCTCACTGGGCCACCTGCTTGATCTCGAAGGGAACGGGGCGCTGGGCCGCGTGCGGATGATTGGGGCCGGCGTAGACCTTCAGCTTGGAGAGCATGGCGTTGCCGAGCTTGTTGCTGGGGAGCATGCCCTTGATGGCCTTCTCCAGCACGCGCTCAGGGTGCGACTCGAGCAGCTCCGCGGTGGTGCGCGACTTCAGACCACCCGGGTGACCGGAGTGGGTGTAGTTCAGCTTGGTGTTCGCCTTGTTGTTGGTCAGCGCGACCTTCTCGGCGTTGATGATGATGACGAAGTCGCCGCCATCGATGTGCGGGGCGTAAGTCGGCTTGTTCTTGCCGCGGAGCAGGTTCGCGCTCTGCACGGCGAGTCGGCCGAGCACCACGTCGGTGGCATCGATGACGTGCCACGCACGCGTGATGTCACCGGCCTTCGGGGTGTAGGTAGGCACAGTTGTCCTCACTCTTTTTCGTTTGACTACCGGTCGGGTGCGACAGCGGAGAACTCCCGGCGACCAGCGGGGACCCGGGTCTCGTCTTACCTGAGGCGACCCCGCCGAACCGGCGAAGACGTCCAGGTGCCACGCACCAGCGATCCAGAGTACGGGAACGCACAGGTCAGGGTCAAAACGCAGCTACTCAGGGCTGATCGCGACGGTACGGACCGCGGTCTCACATTCGGCATCGACCGATTCGGCCCCGTCACCGGTCTGACAGCCGATCGAGGCCTGCAGACCGTGAGCGACCACCACATACCAGCGGATCGCCGACCCCGACGCCGGGGCCTCGCGGTAGCTGATGACCTCACGGCCGGCGAAACGCGTCGATGCCGAGAACTCGCTCACCACATCCTGGCCGCGGTGACGGATGCGGTTCCCGAGACTGACCGCCACCGACGCCATCGTCGAATCCGGCCGCACCCGGGTTTGCACCAGGATGATGCGCTGCCCCCCGTCGCCGACGAACTGGGTGCGGGTCGTGGACGGATCGTCGGCGGTTCCGCTCGGCGTCGACTGTCCCGATTGCCGCCACCGGGCCGGCACCGCCAGCATGGTGCGGCCGAGGCTGACCGTCGTCGGTTCCTCGGCGTCGGGTGGATCCTCCCGCGCGGCCCAGCCGACAGCCAGGGAACCGGCCACGACCACCGCCACCGCGGCCGCCGCGAGCCGCACCGACCGCGCGCGTGCCCGCCGCACCGGTAGGACGGTCGTGGTCGGCGCGTCGGCGACCGAAGCCTGGATCTCGTGCGCCCCCGTCCGCCAGCCGTACCGCACGACCATGTCGCGATCAACCGCGACCACCCGGCCCGCGACCGTGTGTGCGGTGACGAGGTCGATCGCACGTTGGACATCGGCCCGGTCCGCGCCATCGACGAAGACCGCCTCGACCGTGTCGTCGAGGATTGCCTCCACCGCACTCCGTCCACCGGCTGCCGCCAGGATCGCCGAGGACTCGACCGCCCATCCGTCCACTCCACGGCACAGCAGCGTCACATCCCACCGGTCGCGCGGACCACGCGCCGGATCGACGGGCAACGAGGGTAGATGTGTCGTCTCCACGACCGCGCAGCGCCGCATCGCCACATCGCCGTGTGAGCGGGCGATCAGGACCGCCCGCGGCAGCAGCGTCACTGCCGAACCCGCGCGTACCCCCACATCGGCGAAGACCGCCGTGCGCCGCGGCCCCCAGGTACTGGGATGGCCGATGACCAACGGCCGCATGCCGTCCGGGGATCCGGTCGGTAACCCGCGCCGGGCGAACAGGGTCGCCCACGCCTGGCGGATGTGTACATGCATTCCGTTGAAGACGACGGTCGGCGAGTCCACCGCGTCGAGCAGCCCCCGCACGTCGCCCACCTGCCGGTCGGCCACCGGGGCGGGTCGGCCATAGGCCAGGTCCACCACGGTGGGGTACTGCGGCCCGGGCATCTCACTCCCCCGGCTCATAGGCGATCTGGATCATCTCCTGCGGCCTGCTGCGCGACATCAGCTCACCGCGACCCGGGATGAGGTTCTGCATCCGGGCCCGACCGACGAGATATCCCTCGTCGCGGTCCCCGCTCATCAGGAGCACATCGCAGGAGAGGTCCTTCAGCCGTGCGATCAGCGGGTCGAACATGGCCCGGCCGGCACCGCCGGAGCGTCGAGCCAGAATGATGTGCAGTCCGATGTCCCGTGCATGGGCGGCCAACTCGACCAGCGCGAGCAGCGGATTGCCGGACGCGGTGGCGACCATGTCGTAGTCGTCGACGACCACATAGACGTCGGGACCGGTATACCAATTGCGTTCTCGCAGTTGGCTGACGGTCAGATCCTCCGGCGGCAGTCGCGCGGCCAGGTAGCCGGCCAATTGATCCATCATGCTCGTCGCCCGCTCAGCCGAACTCGCATAACCGGCGAGATGGTCGCCGTCGATCACCCCGAGCAGCGTGCGCCGGTAGTCGACGAACACGATGCGCACTTCGTCGGGCGTGGCATTGGCGACCAGTCCGGTGACCATGGTGCGCAACAGGTTCGTCTTGCCGTGCTCCGCATCGGCGAAGGCCAGGAAGTGTGGTTGTTGCCCGAAGTCGAGCACCACCGGTGCCAGTTCGAGTTCACCCACCCCGATCGCGACCTGATTGGGCCCGAGCACGATGTCGGCGTCGGTGACGGCCGCGTCCACCGTCGCCCGATCGATCTCGGCGCCGAGCCGCCGCACTGCCATCGCCGTGCGATCCGGGTAGGCAGCGACGATCTTTTCCACCGACTGGGCGACACCGGCGGGCAGCGACTCGGCGGCGGTGACACCGTCCAGCCGAGGAAGCGCGATGAGCAGGTGTAGTTCCTGCGCGGTCAGGCCACGTCCGGGACGGTCCGCCGGGACCAGTGCCGCTGCCCGCCTGCCCATCTCGGAATCCATCGGATCACCGAGCCGCAATTCGATACGGCTACCGATGAGGTCGCGCATCGCCGGACGCACCTCGGCCCAGCGTGACGCGCTGACCGCCACGTGCACGCCGTAGGACAGCCCTTGCGCGACGATCATCGCCATCGGTTCCTCGAGGAATTCCAGCTCCGACCGCAATACTCCGAGACCGTCGAACACGAGGAACACATCGCCGAACAGGTCGTCGGCGAGCGGGTCGTCGGCGGCCTTCTCACCGGTGGCGAACCACTGTTCGCGGCGCGATCGATAGTCGCGCATCGACTCGATACCCAGCCTGGCGAACAGCAGTTCCCGACTGCGGACGATCGCGGCCACCTCGGCCACGGTTCGGCGGACGGCATCCATGTCGCCACGCGAGGCCACCGCACCCACATGCGGCAGGCCGGCCACACTCGCCAGGCTGCCGCCGCCGAAATCCAGGCAGTAGAACTGGATCTGCTCCGGGGTGTGCGAGGCCGCCGCCGACATGATCAGCGTTCGCAGCGCTGTCGACTTCCCGGATTGCGGGCCGCCGACCACCGCGACGTTGCCGGCCGCCCCGGCAAGGTCGAGGACATGGAGTTCGCGACGCTGATCGTAGGGCCGGTCGACTATGGCGACCGGCACGGCCAGCGGCCCCGGCACCGACGGACGGGTCCACTCACGCTCTCCCCACATTCCGTCGACGGTCGGCGAGTGCTCCAAGGGCGGCAACCACACCTCGTGGGCAGGTGGTCCCGAACCGGCCATCCGCCCGACGAGGGTCTCCAGCAACGATGGCATGGTGGACGCCGACGGTTGCGCGTCATCGATGCCGGGCGGGAGTTCGTCGAGCAGACTCTGCGCTCGATCCAGCAGTGGCACCGGCTCGACGACCTCGTCGGCCGGGACCGGGAGAGCGGTGAACATCTTCAAGCACCCGCGCGCCGGAGCCGCGACACCCGCGGTGATGTCGGACGACTCCGGGGCTACCGGCGGATGGTAGGGCCCCGAGACATACGAAGTGTTGAACCGCAGCGGTTCCGAGGAATCACATTTGAGATAGGCGGATCCCGGGACGTTGGGTAGGTGGTAGGCATCGGGTACCCCGAGAACCGATCGGGATTCGTTGGCCGAGAAGGTCTTCAGACCGATCCGGTAGGAAAGATGCGAATCCAGTCCGCGCAGCTTGCCCTCCTCGAGTCGCTGAGATGCGAGGAGTAGATGAATGTGCAATGACCGGCCAAGTCGGCCGATGGCGACGAACAGTTCGGCGAAATCCGGTTTCTGGGAGAGGAGTTCGGAGAACTCGTCCACGACGATGAACAGCGCGGGCAGTGGTTCCAGCCGCACCCCCGACGCGCGAGCGCGTTCATAGTCGCCGACGTTGGCGAAGTTCCCCGCCGCACGCAAGATTTCCTGCCGACGGTTCATCTCCCCCGACAGCGCGTCCCTCATCCGGTCCACCATCGCGAGTTCCTGTTCGAGATTGGTGATGATCGCCGCGACATGCGGCGCGGACTCCAACCCCAGGAAGGTTGCGCCGCCTTTGAAGTCGACGAGAACCAGGTTCAGCTCAGCGGGTGAATGCGTCGCCAGCATGGCGAGGACCAGAGTCCGCAGGAACTCCGACTTACCCGAACCGGTGGCCCCGATGCACAGTCCGTGCGGCCCCATTCCGCCGTGTGCGCTCTCCTTGATGTCGAGTTCCACTCTCGTCCCGGTCGGGGTGTAGCCGATCGGCACCCGAAGACGATCGCGACCGCTTCGGCCACTCCACCCGGTGGCCGGATCGAACCGGGATGCATCGTCGATACCGAGCAGTGCCGGCAGTCCGGGATCGGCACAGCCGGCCTCCGAATCGAGACTCGCCAGGGTGGCTGCGGTGGCCAGTCGATATCGAGCGAGCCGACGGGCGATGGCCTCCGCCTCGGCGATCCCCACCGCATCCATCTCGGCGAAGTCCTCGGTGCCGAAGGCGCTGCGCGCGGCGACACGGCCACCACGCACAACGAGTTGCAGCCCACGCCGCGCGGCCAGACCGTCCGGCGGCGCGGTGAGGTCGATCAGGGTGACGCCTTCCATTCCGGCGTCGTTGACGAGTCGCTCGTCGCCGGACACCCGCCCGTCGTCGATGATCACCACCAGGTGCGCGCGTCCGGCGGCCGGCGGCGCAGATCGACTGAAGCGGCCACGATCAAGGAGATCGGTGGTCAATGAGTCCTCGAGATCGAGCAGCGAGGGATAGATCATCCGGAGCGGTCCCGCACCGTCCGACGAGGTCGGATGGCCGACCTGCGGCAACCATTTGGCCCAGTCCCATGCCTCGCCTGCCGGATCCGCGGTGACGATCGCGATCAGCAGATGGTCGGGACCGTGGAAGACACAGAGTTCGACGACCATCGCCCGGATCAGGTCACGCGTTTCCTGCCGGGCCCCTTCTATGTTCACGGCCGGGAAGCCGCGCAGCGAGATGGCGGTCGGCAGGCGATGCACCACCGAATGCGTCCGGACGAACCGGCGCAGGGCAACCATCGACACCGGTTCGACATCTTCGAGCGGACCGGTCTCCGGCGGCATCAAGCGTGTGGCCAGTCGTTGTGATCCCACACCGACGCGCACATGCACGAAGTCAGCATCGCTCGGTCGGCGCTCCCACATGCGACGACCCCCGATGACCTCGGGCAGGGCAGCCGGATCCGGATGACTCCAGGCCAGCGCGGCACGTTGCTTCTCGACCGTGTCGAGAACCTGCTCGCGCGTCTGACCGAGATAGCGAAAGTAGTCCTTGCGTTCCTCATTCAGTTCCGCGGCACGCTTGCCGCCGCCCCGACCACCGGCTGCGAACATGCCGAACATCGACATGAGCATCATCAGGGGGAACATCATGAACAGCGGATTGGCCAGCATGCCCGAGCCGCCGGTGGCGAACATCAGCGCGACCATGCCGATCACCGCGACCACCATCACGATCGGCAACAGTTTGAGCAGCAGGTTGCCCGGGACGACCCGCGGTACCTCCGGCGGTGCCTGCAGATTCACCTCGCCGCCGGGCGTGCGCGGCGGCGTTATCCGCGGTCGTCGGACAAATCCGTCCGTCGTCGTCACCATTGGCGCCCCCACTCGCTACAGGTCCCCGGCACATCCACGAACGCACCGACGACCAGAACCCCCACCCACACCGCTGACCGTGCACGATCGTGAAACTTCTTCGCCGTCGTGCCGACTGCCGGTCAATGTGGATCAACGCGCGTGAAATGCGCTGTGGTTGGCTATGTTAGCGGTTCAACCTGCGGGGGGAGGCCCAACCGATGATGCCTGTGGATACCCGGTCTGCACCGGCCACACCACGCTCCGAGACGCGGATCGAACCGCAACTGGCCCGGGTGTCGGTCCTGGGCGGCAACACCCAGCTCGACGTCGCGCTACCCGCGACCATCCCGATCGCCGGCTTGATCGGGGATCTGCTCGCACACATCGAGTCGCGCAATCCTCGACAGCACAGTCCCGACGATCCGGATGGGGATCCCGACGACGGTCCCCACGACCGCCAGCACCGATGGACGTTGGCCCTGGTCGGGGGTGATCGACTGCCGCCCAACCGTTCTCTCGCCGAGTCCGGTGTTCGGGACGGCGATCTCCTCCTCCTCACCTCAGCCGACGCCGCGACACCGCCGGTCCTCTTCGACGATGTCGTCGACGCCGTGGCCCGGCTCAACGAATCGGCCTTCGCGAGTTGGTCCCCGGTCGCGGCACGGCGCATGGGATTCGCGCTCGCCATCGCCGCAGCTGTTGTATCCGCGGTCGGGTTGGCCGCATACCGCCTCTCCGATCCGGCCCGATGGGTGGCGGCACTGCCCGGCGGGCTGAGCCTCGGCTTGCTCGTCGCCTCCACGATCCTCGCGCGACACTATCGCGCAGCGACTGTTGCCACCGTGTTGGCGATGGCCGCCATGCCACCGGCCTTCGTCACCGGGATGCTCGCCGTCCCAGGGCCTTTCGGTGCCGCGCATCTGACCCTCGCGTCGACGACGACTCTGCTCCTGGCGGTGCTGTCCTACCGCCTGACCGCGGTGGGCCCGGCACCGCACGCAGCGGTGACCAGTGCATCGATCGGCGGCGCCATCGCCTGCGGAACCTGCCTGCTCACCGAGTTCTCCGTCGGTGACGTCGCCGCGGTAACCGCCGCGGCAGGCGTCCTCACCCTCCTCGGTGCCGCCCGCCTGACGATCCTGCTCGCGAAACTGCCCCTGCCGCCGGTACCCACCGCCGGCGCCCCGGTCGACGCCGAGGACATCGAACCCCGGCCGGCCATCGAGGGAATCGGCGCCATCGGGGCGATGGCCCTGCCGAAGGCAGACGCGTTGACGCAGCGATCCCAGGTCGCCAACGACTATCTGACCGGTATCACCGCGGGCTGCGCCGGCGTCATCGCCATCTCGGCCATTTTGACGACTCTTCCGGTCAGCGAATTCGATGTGAAGACAACCCTCTTCGCGGCCATCATCGCCCTCGTCCTGTGCCTGAGAGGCCGGTCGCACAGCGACCTGTATCAGGCCTGCGTGCTGATCGGCTTCGGCGCGTCGACTCTATTGATACTGGTCGGCAGCCTTTCCTTCGGTGGTGGTCACCGCCCGATCATCGCGTTCGGACTTGCCGCCGGGATCATCGGTGCGGCAATGCTGTTCGGCGTCTTCGCACCGGCCACCGAGTTCTCGCCGGTCATGCGACGCTGGGCCGAGATCGTCGAATACCTTCTCGTGTCGAGCATCATCCCGCTGTTGCTGTGGATCCTCGATCTGTACCGCATGATCGGCGAGCTCTGACGGTGCACATCCGCGACCGACTTCACCGACCGTGCGCGGCGACCGCAGCAGCACTACTCCTGACCGTCTCGTCACTGGTCGGTGGTCCTGGTTCACCGGCGGCCGCGACCACCCCGCCGCATATCGACCCGGGCGCTCTGATCCGGTCAGCACCGCGCGCTCCACTGCAGCCGACGGAGCAGCGACACTTCTGCACGAGCGGCACGATCACCCGTCCGGTCGCCGAACCGGGTGCCGCGCAGGCGATGATGAATCTGCCGCAAGCATGGCGGTTCAGTCGCGGCGCGGGACAACGCGTCGCCGTCATCGACACCGGGGTGAGTCCGCATCCCCGACTCGGCCGGGTCGTCGCGGGTGGTGACTACGTCTCGACCGGTACCGGCCTCGAAGATTGCGATGCGCACGGCACCCTGGTCGCCGGAATCATCGCGGCACGACCCAGTGCCGACGACGGATTCGCCGGGGTGGCACCGGATTCGACGATCATCGCGATCCGGCAGTCCAGTGGCGCCTTCGCCGCCCGTGTCGATCGCCGGACAACAGGCGACCCCGATCCGACGGTCGGGTCGTCGGGTTACGGGTCGGTGCGAACACTGGCGCACGCGATCGTCCACGCGGTCGACGATCTGCGTGCAACGGTCATCAACATCTCACTGGTGGCGTGCTCACCCAGTGCCGCCAAACTCGACGACCCGGCGCTCGGTGCCGCGATCAAGCACGCCTACGACCGCAACGTCGTCGTGGTCGTCGCCGCGGGCAACGTCGAGCGCGAAGGTGCCTGCCGACCACAGAATCCCGCCCCGGCCGGCAACGATCCGACCGGCTGGCGATCGCTGCGCACCATCCCCAGCCCGGCCTGGTTCGCCCCCCATGTCCTGGCCGTCGCGGCGGTGCAGGCGCCGACCGGCGCACCCGCCGACTTCAGCCTGCACGGCCCGTGGGTGTCGGTCGCCGCGCCCGGCACCGGGATCGTCAGCCTCGACAGCCGGCCGGGAGCACGGGGTCTGGTGTCGGCGCAGAGCAGCCCAACCGGCCCACTGTCCCTGATCGGGACGAGTTTCGCCGCACCGTATGTGTCCGGCACCGTCGCATTGGTACGTGCCCGTTTCCCCGGACTCGACGCCCGGGCGGTGATGGACCGGATCATCCGCACCGCACATGCTCCCGGCACCGGCCACGACGACCAGATCGGTTACGGCGTCATCGATCCCGTCGCCGCACTCACCGCGGTGCTGCCCGGCTCCGCGGTGAATCCGAACTCCCCGCGGGCGATCGCCGCGCCGGCGATAGAACCAGCCCCCGATGATGGGCCGCGGAATGCCGCGCTCGTCGGTGTCGCGATCTGCGCCGTGGTCATGGCCGCGGCACTGGGTGTCTCCTATCCGTACCGGCGGATCAAACGTCTTGACCCCGAGGACTATTGACCAACGACATCACTGCACCCGGATACGCGGAGATCAGCGAGACCCTCGCCGACGCGCCGCCGACTTCCCGAAGTTGCGACCGGGCACCTTCCCGGCGGCCTCTCGTGCGGCACGTTTGGCAGCCGTCTTCTCCTTGGCGGATCGCTTCCGGTGTTCCTCCGTGCCGCCGCGGGATGAGTTGACCCCACGGCCACGCACGATGCCGACGAAGTCTTCGGTGACATCGTCGGTGGGCGCGGGCCAGCACAACGCGACAATACTCGCGGGCGCATCCGTGACGACCCGATGAGCGAGATCCTTCCGGTGGTGTAGCCGGGCCAACGACTGCGGGACGACCAGCACCCCGACCCCGGCCGCAACCAATTCGACGGCGTCGGCGGTGGTCTCCGGCCGATGCTCGATCATCGTGCCGGGCAACCCTTCCCACGCCAGGACCGCGTCCAGGGGCTGCAGCAGTTGCTCGTCGGCGAGGTCGGCGACCGTCAGCTGCGCCGCCGCCGTCAGATAGTGGTCGACGCCCGCGATCACGACGGTGTCCTCGGTGTAGAGCTCGACCGTGTTCAGCGCCGATCCGCCATCGGAGGCGACCAAACGGGTGAGTGCCGCATCGACGTCGCCGTCGGCGATCAGACGGATCGCATCGGGCACCTCGCACGCGTGAAGTTCGAGCCGAATGCCGGGATGGCGCTGCGTCCAGCGTCGCGCCCACTTCCCAGGCGTGGTGCCGGGCACGTAGGCCAGCCGAAAGCGCGGCTGCTCGTCGTCGGTGGTCACGCTGCCAGGTTATCCGGAACGATCGCCGCGGGTGTCATCGCAGGTGGAGCACAGCGGCGGTGATCGCGGCCATCTCACGCTCACCCAACCCGTTCGGATGAACCGGCACCAGTTGGGTGGCACCGACCACCGGTTCCACCCAGCGAACCCCGACGGGACGGCAGCTGTCGTGCCCGACCGATGGCGTCGTGACGTCCACGTAGATCACCCCGGTCTCGCCCGCAGCCCGGCGGATCGCCGCGTTGAGCTCAGCCTGAACTCCGTGCGCGTACGGGAAATCGCCTGCCGCGATCGGGAATTGGGGGCACGGACGATAGCGGTCGGGCAACAGCAGCGGGTAGCTGAGGACCGCAACGCGCGCGTTCGGCGCCTTCACCCGGACAGCCCCCATCGCCCTCACGAGCTTGGGATAGGTGACGGTGCGAATCTCCCGCCCGATGCTGTCCCCGTAGGTGGCCCGGCACGGAGCTCCTTGCCCCAGCGTCGCCATCGCCGCCGTCACGCACTTGCGAACGGTGTCGGCGAAGATCATCCCGTCATTGCCACCGATGGTGAAAGTGACCAGGTCGGTCCGCGAGGACAGGGCGTCGAGCTGCGGTTTCACCCCGGGGTGCTGCGACGCGAAGAAGTCGGCGGTCGTGGCACCGGCGCAGCTGACATCGGTGAGCCGATAGCCGAACTCCCGTGCCAGGCGACCGGAGAAGTTGTTCGACGACCGATAGCAGTCGCGAGGTGAGTCGGCCGCTGCCGGTGCGACACTCGCCGCCGACGAATAGCTGTCGCCGAGCGCGACATAGTCGACTGGGCCGCCCGTCACGGTCGGGGCCGCACCCGAACTACCGGCGCCGACCGTGGTGGCGACGACAAACAGTGCGGCGGCCAGCGCAGCGGTGCGCAGGAATGTGATCGGTGACATATCTGTCGGTATCACAGATACACCGCGGCCGACGGTGATCGGACGCTTCTGGGTCACCCGAGCCGGGTCACCCCGGCGGGGCTACCGTCCGCCGGTACGCGACGGCCGCAACTCGCGCGGCAGCGCGAAGGTGAGCGTCTCGTTGGCCGTGTTGACCGTCTCGACCGTGCTGTAACCGCGTTCGTCCAGGTAGTCGAGCACACCACGGACCAACACCTCGGGCACCGAGGCTCCGGAGGTGACACCGACGGTGCTGACCCCGTCGAGCCAGGACTCGTCGATTTCGCGTGCGTAGTCGACCAGATGGCCTGCCCGCGCACCCGCCTGCAGCGCGACCTCGACCAACCGCACCGAGTTCGACGAGTTCTGCGATCCCACCACGATGACGAGATCGCAGTCGGGGGCCATCGCCTTGACCGCGACCTGACGGTTCTGGGTGGCGTAGCAGATGTCGTCGCTCGGCGGGTCCTGCAGATCGGGGAAGCGTTCCCGCAACCGCTTGACCGTCTCCATCGTCTCGTCGACCGACAGGGTCGTCTGGGACAGCCAGATCACCTTCGACTCGTCACGTACCGAAACCTTGTCCACGCTGTCGGGTCCGTCGACGATCTGGATGTGTTCCGGCGCCTCACCCGAGGTTCCCTCGACCTCCTCATGACCTTCGTGACCGATGAGCAGGATGTCGTAGTCGTCCCGTGCGAACCGCTTGGCCTCCTGATGCACCTTGGTCACCAGCGGGCAGGTGGCGTCGATCGTCTGGAGGCTGCGGGCGGCCGCCGTGCGGTGCACCTCGGGTGAGACGCCGTGTGCACTGAACACGACGATCGCCCCTTCGGGCACCTCGTCGGTCTCGCCGACGAAGACCGCGCCACGTTCGGTGAGGGTGTCCACCACATGCCGGTTGTGCACAATCTCCTTGCGGACGTACACCGGTGCACCATGCTTGTCGAGCGCCCGCTCCACGGTCTCCACCGCCCGGTCGACGCCGGCACAGTAGCCGCGGGGTTCGGCGAGGAGGACACGCTTGGCTTCAGACATGCCTCAAGGGTACGTGTTCGCGAGTCCCGGTTTGCTCCGCGCGCATGTGATGGCAGAGTGTGAGCATGGTTCGCGCACCGTATCCGGCCCGTATCGCCGCAGGACTGATCGTTACGGCGATCGAAGAGACCAAGAAACTCCCCGCGTTGATCGTCACCCTACCGATGACCGCAGTGAGCCAGACCCTGCAGGCGGGTATGCGCGCTCAGCAGAATATCGCCGAACTGGCGATCAAGGGTGACGCCGTCCTCGAGTCGATCTTCGACAAGCCCGACGAACAGCCGGCCTGGGCCCGCTTCGACGAGGATGAGGACACCTCCGAGCTCCACGCCGCGATCGCGACCCCGATCGAGATCACCCAGACCGACGAATCGGCACCCGCACGCGCCGCCGCGAAGCCGGCGAAGAAGGCAGCGGCCAAGAAGACCGCCCCCAAGCCCGCCGCGGTGGACCCGGCGACCGACGACGCAACCGAACCTGCTGCGGGACGTTTCGCGCTGTACAGCTCGGCGCCTGAAGATGTGGTCACCGCGGCCGAGACCGGCGCGCCGAGACCTGCTGTCGACGGGCAGACTCCCGAGGTCGTCGAGTACCTCGAATACGACGGGCTTACCCTCGCCCAGCTGCGCGCCAAGCTGCGCACCGTCGGCGCCGACGATCTGGCCGCGCTGGCCGAGTACGAGAAGGACAACCGCAACCGTTCGCCGTTCGTGACCATGCTCGACAATCGGATCGCCGCCCAGAACAAGCGCCCGTCGACCACGTGACCGGCTCACCGAACAGCGCCGAGCATCCCTGGCCGGTTCGGACCGTCAACACCAAGATCGCGGACTGGATCCACCGTCTCGGGCAGATCTGGGTGGAAGGGCAGATCACCCAGATCAACCGCCGCCCGGGGACCCGGACCGCCTTCCTGACTCTGCGTGACCCGGCAGCCGACATCTCCATATCGGTCACATGCAGCCCGGATCTCCTGGCGCGCACCGAGATTCCACTCACCGACGGCAGCCACGTCGTCATGTTCGGGCGGCCGAGCTATTACACCGGACGCGGCACCGTGTCCCTGCGGGTCAGCGACATCCGCCCGGTCGGCATCGGTGAACTGCTGTTGCGGATCGAACGTTTGCGGCAGCTGATGGTCGCCGAAGGTCTCTTCGATCCCCGACTCAAGCGGCCACTGCCGTTTCTGCCCAACCGGATCGGCCTCATCACCGGCCGCGCCAGTGCGGCCGGCCGCGATGTCCTGTCCGTCGCCCAGCAGCGTTGGGCGGCAGTCAGTTTCGAAGTTCGCGACGCACCGGTCCAGGGACCGACCGCGGTTCCGGCGATCCTGCGTCACCTCACCGAGCTCGACGACCACCCCGACGTCGACGTGATCATCATCGCCCGCGGTGGCGGCAGCGTCGAAGACCTACTCCCCTTCTCCGACGAAGCGCTGCTGCGCGCGGTGTCCGCCTGCACCACACCGGTGGTCAGCGCCATCGGGCACGAACCCGATGCCCCACTGCTCGATCTGGTCGCCGACCTACGCGCCGCCACCCCCACCGACGCCGCCAAACGGGTCGTCCCCGACGTCGATGCCGAGTTGGCCGCGATCGCCACGCTGCGGCGTCGTAGCGCGCATGCTCTACGGAACTGGGTACGCCGGGAAGCGCACATCGTCGACGGCCTGCGCGCCCGGCCGGTTCTCGCCCGGCCGCACACCCTCATCGACATCGAGTCTGCCGAGGTCCACCGGTCGCTGCGGGCAGTGCGTCGCGACATCCTCCGCCACCTCGATGCCGAGGATCGGCGCACCGAACATCTGTCGGCCCGGCTGTCCACGCTGGGACCCGCTCAAACCCTGGCCCGCGGATACGCCGTCATCACCCGCGCCGAGAGTTCCGGCGCGGGTCCGGGTGGCACCATCGTGTCGTCGGTGCGGGATCTGCCCGCGGACGCACGGGTGCGGATCCGGGTGGCCGACGGCTCCGCCCACGCCACGGTCGACCCGGACCCGGCACCGCAGAAAGGACCCACCTCGTGAGCACCGACGACAGCATGCCCGCGCCGGTCGACACCCTCGGTTACGAGCAGGCGCGCGACGAGCTCGCCGACATCGTGGCGACCCTCGAACACGGTGGTCTGGACCTCGACGCGTCCCTGGCCCTGTGGGAGCGCGGCGAAGCCCTCGCGACCCGTTGCGAACAGCACCTGGCAGGTGCCCGCGAGCGCATCGAATCGGTCCTGGCGCGCGAGGACGAGGACGACTCCGCGGACGACTGATCCCGGCCGTCGCGAGTGCTCACCCCAGCTCCGCGACCGCCTGACGTTCGACGGCGAAGGCGTCGATCTGCTCGGCCCGCACCCCGTCGTCGGACGCAGGCAGAGATTCGGTGTCCCGCACGTCGACGATGGCCTCGGTACGCGCGGCGGATGCGATGCAGCCTCCGGCCGGACGCAAGATCACGGCGAACCGGTACCGCCCGGCCTCGGCGACCGGCCCGGCGACGATCGTCAGCGAACCGGGCGCCGACCCTCGGACCGATCGCGACGTCGCGGGTTCGACTCCGTCGAGCGGGTGGCCGTTGCGCGTCACCGCGAGCATGGTCAGGTCGGCCACCACCGGGCATCCGTTCACACCGGCGAGGTTGGCGCCGATCCGCAGCAACAGCTCCTCACCCGGGTGATGGCGCGCCTGCTCGCCGTGCACCACGACGGTCAAGGTCGGCGTCGGCGGCTCGGGCGCCCGCCGACCTGCCGCCGCGGCGCGCGACACCGGAACCACCGCGACCATCAGCACCACCAGGACCACGACCACCAGCAGGTGAGAGCAGGCGACAGCACTGATCCCACTCATGTCACGCTGCTGATGTGTGGCCCTCGGGCCGCGTACGCGGTGCACGGCAACCTCCTCGCAGCTGACGCTACGAACCGGAGGCCGCATGATCACGAGTAGCGCGCTACTCGGATATCGCTGCCGGATACGCGGTTACACCCGACTTGCGCCGCGCCTACGACGTCACTTGCGTGCTTGCAGCGGAGCTTGAGCCAGGACCGCGGTCGCGAGGGTTTCCAGATCGGCGTCCGGTCCGCGGGTCGCCACCGCGATCCGCACATCCCCGAGATCGGTAACCCAGAACTTCTTGTTGAGATTGCCGGTGGAGTACGCCACCCACCCTCGGCCGGCGACCGTCCGCGGACCGTCGGTGTCGATGCTGTAGGTGGTCCCGTTGTCGTCCTTGCCCGCCATATACGCCAGCAACGATTCCTCGGTCGCATCGCTCTGCGTGAGCTGCACATATGCGCCGTTGGCCGAGAGCCAACCCACCGTGCTCACGCGATGTCCGTCGACATCGGCCGTCGACCCCGAATTGGGCTTCCACTTGGGCGGGGTGTCGGGTAACCGGATCGGAAAGGCCATGGTGGAGGCGTCGGCCTTGAGGGCGTTCTCGACGTCGAACGCGGCTGTCCGATCGTCGGCCGCGGTGCCGGTCAGACCGACCGAACAGTTCCCCGATGCCATCACCACGAGCCCGCACACGAGGATCAACGGGATCAGCGACCAGATCATGTCCCTGCCGTCGGTGAGAATGCGCGGTTTACCTGCCATGACAGAGGAGTATCCCACCAGCAGGGCCGACGACCGAACTCGCGGTGTGACATGCAAAGATGGGGAACGAGACGAGACCAGCAGGATCGCCGTCCGAACAGTAACCAACGTCACACTGTCGCGCCATCACAGTGCAGGGTATCGCCGACCATCGGCTGCCGACGCACGGTGGCCATGCCGAGGAGTCGATACCCATGTCCAACAACCACCAGGCCCCCGACCGCAACCTCGCGATGGAACTGGTCCGCGTGACCGAGGCAGCCGCACTCGCGGCGGGCAAGTGGGTCGGCCGCGGCGACAAGAACGGCGGCGACGGCGCGGCGGTCGACGCCATGCGCGAACTGCTGTCGACGGTGTCCATGCGCGGGGTCGTGGTGATCGGCGAGGGCGAGAAGGACGAGGCGCCGATGCTGTTCAACGGCGAGGAGGTCGGCAACGGCGACGGCCCGGACTGCGATGTCGCCGTCGACCCGATCGACGGCACCACCCTGATGGCCGAGGGCCGCCCGAACTCGATCTCGGTGATCGCGGTCTCCGAACGCGGCACCATGTACGACCCATCGGCCGTCTTCTACATGGACAAGATCGCGGTCGGCCCCGAGGCCAAGGGCGCCATCAACATCGACGAGTCGGTCGAGTGGAACATCAACTCGGTCGCGAAGGCCAAGGGCATCGACGTCGCCGACCTGACCGTCATCGTCCTCGACCGCCCGCGCCACGCCGACCTGATCGCCGAGATCCGCCAGGCCGGCGCCAAGATCCGCCTCATCTCCGACGGTGACGTCGCCGGTGCCGTGGCGGCCGCCGACGACGTCTCCACCGTCGACATGCTGATGGGCGTCGGCGGCACCCCGGAGGGCATCATCACCGCCGTCGCCATGAAGTGCATGGGCGGCGAGATCCAGGGCAAGCTGTGGCCGCGCAACGACGAGGAGCGCCAGAAGGCCATCGACGCCGGCCACGACCTCGACCGGGTCCTCACCAACGACGACCTGGTATCGGGTGAGAACGCCTTCTTCTGCGCCACCGGTGTCACCAACGGCGACATGCTGCGCGGGGTCACCTACCGCCCGAATGGCGCCACCACCCGTTCCCTCGTGATGCGTTCCAAGTCGGGCACCATCCGTCGCGTCGAGGCCGTCCACAAGACCGCGAAGCTGCGCGAGTACGCGCGCATCGACGTCTGAGACCGGACTCGCCCAGCAGATCCGCACCCGCGACCCCATCGACGCATCGCCGATGGGGTCGCGGTCTTTTCAGCCCAACCCGATCGAGCAGAGGTTAGGGTGTACTAACCCGCAGGTCACGGGTGTGGGTACGTAAAATCAGGGCCCGTGAGTGCAGCCCCCGAATTTCTCTACTCCGACCTCCTCCCGATCGGCGCGGACGACACCCCGTATCGCCTGATCACCACCGAGGGCGTCTCGACCTTCGAGGTCGATGGCCAGAAGTTCCTCAAGGTCGAACCGGAAGCTCTGCAGCAGCTCACCGCCGAGGCGATGCACGACATCAGCCACTATCTGCGGCCGGCCCACCTGCGACAGCTCCGCAAGATCATCGACGACCCGGAGGCGTCGGGCAACGACCGGTTCGTCGCGCTCGACCTGCTCAAGAACGTCAACATCTCCGCAGGCGGCGTGCTGCCTATGTGCCAGGACACCGGCACGGCGATCGTCATGGGCAAGAAGTCCGAGGGCGTACTCACCGGCACCGACGACGCCGAGTCGATCTCGCGCGGCGTCTACGACGCCTACACCAAGCTGAACCTGCGGTACTCGCAGCTGGCTCCGCTGACCACCTACGAGGAGAAGAACACCGGGACCAACCTGCCGGCGCAGGTCGAGATCTACGCCACCGAGCAGGGCCCCAAGGGTCCGGAGTACAAATTCCTGTTCATGGCAAAGGGCGGCGGCTCCGCCAACAAGTCCTTCCTGTACCAGGAGACCAAGGCCATCCTGAACCCCAAGAGCATCCTGAAGTTCTTGGACGAGAAGATCCGGTCCCTGGGCACGGCGGCCTGCCCGCCGTATCACCTCGCGGTGGTCATCGGCGGCACCTCCGCCGAGTTCGCGCTCAAGACCGCGAAGTACGCCTCGGCTCATTACCTGGACAACCTGCCCACCGAGGGCTCGATGGCCGCGCACGGCTTCCGTGACGTGGAGCTCGAGGACGAGGTCTTCAAGCTGACCCAGTCCTTCGGCATCGGCGCCCAGTTCGGTGGCAAATACTTCTGCCACGACGTGCGCGTGGTCCGGCTGCCGCGCCACGGCGCTTCCTGCCCGGTCGCCATCGCGGTGTCCTGCTCGGCTGACCGTCAGGCGCTGGGCAAGATCACCGCCGATGGTGTGTTCCTGGAGCAGTTGGAGACCGACCCGGCGCAGTACATGCCCGACGCCGGTGTCGCAGAAGACATCTCCGGCGGCGAGGTGGTCGAGGTCGACCTGAACCGCCCGATGACCGAGATCCTCGCCCAGTTGTCGGAGTTCCCGGTGAAGACCCGCCTGTCGCTGACCGGTCCGCTCGTGGTGGCGCGCGACATCGCACACGCCAAGATCAAGGAACGCCTCGACGCAGGCGAACCCATGCCCGACTACCTGCGCGACCACCCGGTGTACTACGCGGGTCCGGCCAAGACGCCCGAGGGAATGGCGTCGGGATCCTTCGGCCCGACCACCGCAGGCCGCATGGACAGCTACGTCGAACAGTTCCAGGCCGCGGGCGGCTCGATGGTCATGCTGGCCAAGGGAAATCGTTCCAAGCAGGTGACCAACGCCTGTGACAGCCACGGCGGGTTCTACCTGGGCTCGATCGGCGGACCAGCCGCCCGCCTGGCCCTGGACTGCATCAAGAGCCAGGAGATCATCGAGTATCCCGAGCTCGGCATGGAGGCCGTCTGGAAGATCGAGGTCGAGAACTTCCCCGCCTTCATCGTCGTCGACGACAAGGGCAACGACTTCTTCACCGATCCCTCCGGTTCGGTTACCGTTCCGCTCGGTGGCGTGCGCATCCGATCCAAGGAACGCTGAGCCCAGCACCCTTGACCCTGAACGCCGACGGGTTCGATGGTCGGCGAGATTCCCGTACCCAACAGCACACCACCCCCTCCCGAAGAGGCACACATCACATGTGGCGCACGCCTCTCCGGCGTACCGTGGGATGAGGACACCCTAAGTTTCTCATCGTGGAGGGCAGCGACGTCATGGCCGAACAGCAGTACCGCATCGAACACGACACCATGGGCGAGGTCAAGGTTCCGATCGACGCACTGTGGCGCGCACAGACACAGCGCGCGGTCGAGAACTTCCCGATCAGCTTCCGCCCGCTCGAGCGTGCGCAGATCCGCGCGATGGGGCTGCTGAAAGCCGCATGCGCACAGGTCAACACCGACCTCGGACTTCTTGACGCCGACCGGGCGACCGCGATCATCGTCGCCGCCAAGGAGATCGCCGACGGCGGACACGACGACCAGTTCCCGATCGACGTCTTTCAGACCGGATCCGGCACCTCCTCGAATATGAATGCCAACGAGGTCATCGCATCCCTCGCGAACGCCGCCGGCGTCGAGGTCCATCCCAACGACCACGTCAACATGTCGCAGTCGTCCAACGACACCTTCCCCACCGCCACCCACGTCGCGGCTACCGAGGCCGCGGTCACCAACTTGATCCCGGCACTCGAACACCTACAGAAAGCCTTGGCGGACAAGGCGTCACAGTGGCGCACCGTCGTCAAGAGTGGCCGCACCCACCTGATGGACGCGGTACCGGTCACACTCGGACAGGAGTTCGGCGGATACGCGCGCCAGATCGAGGCCGGCATCGAACGCGTGCGGGCCACGCTGCCCCGCGTCGGGGAACTCCCGATCGGTGGTACCGCGGTGGGCACCGGACTCAACGCTCCCGACGGTTTCGGCACCAAGGTCGTCGCCGAGTTGGTCAAACTCACCGGGGTCACCGAACTATCCTTGGCCGCAGATAATTTCGAGGCCCAGGCGGCACGCGACGGGCTCGTCGAGCTGTCCGGCCAACTCAAGACCGTCGCGGTGTCGTTGACCAAGATCGCCAACGATGTGCGTTGGATGGGGTCGGGGCCGCTCACCGGACTCGGCGAGATCAGCCTCCCCGACCTGCAGCCGGGTAGCTCGATCATGCCCGGCAAGGTCAATCCCGTACTGCCCGAGGCGGTCACGCAGGTCGCCGCGCAGGTGATCGGTAACGACGCCGCGGTCACCTGGGGCGGCGGCAACGGCGCCTTCGAGCTCAACGTCTACATCCCGATGATGGCGCGCAACGTCCTGGAGTCGATCACGTTGCTGACCAACGTGTCCCGGCTGTTCGCCGACCGCTGCATCGACGGCCTGGTCGCCAACGAAGAACGGCTGCGCACCCTGGCCGAAAGCTCTCCGTCGATTGTCACGCCACTCAACAGCGCCATCGGGTACGAAGAGGCAGCCGCTGTCGCCAAACAGGCGTTGAAGGAGGGCAAGACGATCCGGCAGACGGTGATCGACCGCGGCCTCATCGGCGACAAGCTGTCGGAGGAGGAACTCGACCGTCGCCTCGACGTGCTGAAGATGGCCAATCTGGACCACCAGCGCTGAGCCACCACGCCGGTCTGCCTGTTTGTCGGGCGACCGGCGTAAGTTGCAGGTGTGGCCGAACACCCGCTCCTACCGTTCCCCGAGGACTGGACCACCGCCCTCGTCCTCGTCGCACACCCCGACGACCCCGAATACGGGATGGCCGCCGCCGTCGCCCGGTGGACCGCCCAGGGACGGCGGGTCGTCTATGCCCTCGCGAGTAGCGGCGAAGCGGGCATCGAAGGTCTGGATCCCGCCGAGTGCGGGCCGCTGCGGGAGACCGAACAGCGAGCGTCCGCTGCGATCGTCGGGGTCGACGAGGTCGAGTTCTGGGGTTTCCCCGACAGCGAGATCCGCAACACGCCCGAATTGCGCGCGGCGATCACCCAGGCCATCGAGCGGGTGTCACCCGAGGTGGTCCTCTCCCTCTACGGCGGGCCGGAATGGGCTCCCGGACAACCGAATCAGCGCGACCATATGGAGTTCTCCGCGGCCGTCCTCGACGCCTACGACGCGATGGCCATCGATCACCGTCCGCCACTGCTGTTCGAGAACGGCCCCCACGCGACGCACGCTGTCGACGTCACCGAACACATCGAGGACGCGGTGCGGTCACTGTCCGCACATGACCGATATCTGTCGGTCCTCGATCCCGACAACCCGGTCACCGAACAGGCTCGGACCCAGGTCGACATGACGACCGCGGCCCGGGACGACTTCGGCGGGCGTCGCGCGTCCGGATTCGAGCTCAAACGTGCCGCACCCCGCTGGGTCACCGACACCGACCCCGGTCACAGCCAGTGGTACATCGACCGTTTCCGGACGATGGCCGACGAGGGCGCCGACCTGGACGGCGAGGCTCGCATGATCGATGCGATGGTCGGCCGTGGCGCCCGCATCCTCGACGCCGGCTGCGGTCCCGGCCGGGTCGGTGGGCGCTTGCACACCCTCGGCCATCGGGTCGTCGGGGTCGACGTCGACCCCGAACTGATCGCTGCCGCGCGAGCCGACCACCCCGGCCCCCGATGGCTGGTCGGCGATCTGAGCATCCTCGACCTCGGCGGGTCTGCCCCCGACGATGCCGAGGTCACCGAACCGTTCGACGCCATCGTCGCGGCCGGCAACGTGATGGTCTTCCTCCGTAGCGGCACCGAGGCGCAGGTGCTGAGCAGGCTGGCCGCCCACCTGCGCCCCGACGGCATCATCGTCACCGGCTTCCACACCAATCGAGATCTGTCGCTCGCCGATTTCGATGCAGCGGTCGAGGCGGCCGGGCTGTACGTCGAACATCGGTTCGCGACCTGGGATCTACGTGCGTTTCACCCCGACGCCGATTTCGCGGTGAGCGTGCTGCGACTGCGCACCAGCCCAAGTTGAGGCCCGAAGCCCTAATTCAGGCTCCCCGCCCCGGCGCCGAGTAGCGCAGGCACCAGGCTCATCAGCTGCGTCAGCAGATCGGAGACGATCGGCTGGTCGGGCAGGCTCGGTACCGCGGGAGCATGACGAGGCACCGTGTCCGCCGGCGCATCGCCTGTCGGGGCGGCCTTGTTGACGCCGATGACGATCTTCGGACTCTTGGCTGGGTCGAGCCAGACCAGCACCTGCTTCATCAGTTCACGCTCGATGGCGACACAGCCCATGGTCGGCTGGTTGTCGGTGACGTGCAGGAACATTGCCGACGCCTTACCCGGGGTGCGCTGCGGATTGTGCGCGATGTTGACCGCGTAGTCGTATACCGGCCCGATGTTGTAAAGGTTCTCGCTGTCCGCGCCGGGGCCCTTCACCGAGCGGACGTGTGTGTTGTAGGTCGGCGACTTCTGGTTGGAGTCCCACCAGTCCTGGGCGTCGGTCTTGAAGTAGGGCATCTTGGTGCCCGGGTTCGCCTGGCGGCCGAAGGCCTGATCGAGGGCGAAGGTGCCCTCCGGGGTGCGATAGACGTTGTCCTTCGGTTCGCCGATACCCAGCGATCCGACGCGCGCGTCGGCCGGTCCGATCACCGGCTTCCAGCTCTTGTCCGAGCCGCGTTCGAAGGCGGTCAGCTTTGCCGTCGTGGAGTTGGCGGTCGGTGCGCTGACGACGATCAGCTGATTGGTCGGCGCCACCGCGCTACCCTCACCGGGCAGCAGCCCCTCCAGCGATCCGGTACCGCCTGCGAGCTGATTCAGAATGTCGTCGAGCAGCGAAATCCCCAGGCCCGGCGTCTGAGCTCCGGAACCCGGTGGGGGTGTCGTCGGGGCCGGCGCCGCGCCGGACTGACCGGCACCACCGGCGATAGCGGCCATCACCGCAATCACCATTAGTCCCAGCAGTCTCATACGCAACTTCAGTAACTTCAACACCACACCAGTGTGCCAGCGCGCAAGGGCCAGTGAGTCACATGAGGGTCACGGTGGGGTTGTTATTCCATCACCCCGGACCACGCACGGCTCCCCCGGACGACGCACGGCGCCGTACCCCTGAATCGGGATACGGCGCCGTGTGCTGACGACTGCGGTGATCAGGCCGGTCCGACGGGACCGAATTCCTCCAGCATGTCGGTGACCAGGGCGGCGATCGGCGACCGCTCACTGCGGGTCAAGGTGACATGCGCGAACAGCGGATGTCCCTTTAGCTTCTCGATGACCGCCGCGACACCGTCATGCCGGCCGACCCGCAGATTGTCGCGCTGGGCCACGTCGTGGGTCAGCACGACCCGCGAACCCGCACCCAGTCGGGACAGGACCGTGAGCAGCACGTTGCGCTCCAGGGACTGCGCCTCGTCGACGATCACGAACGAATCGTGCAACGAGCGGCCGCGGATATGAGTCAGCGGCAGCACCTCCAACATCCCGCGACTGAGCACCTCCTCGATGACCTCGGGGGACGCGAGCCCCTCGAGGGTGTCGAAGACGGCCTGAGCCCACGGCCCCATCTTGTCCGCCTCGCTACCGGGCAGGTAGCCCAGCTGCTGGCCGCCGACCGCGTACAGCGGACGGAACACCACGACCTTGCGCTGGGTGCGTCGTTCCAGCACAGCTTCAAGACCCGCGCACAGCGCCAGGGCCGACTTGCCGGTGCCTGCCTTACCTCCGAGGGAGACGATGCCGACGCTCTCGTCGAGCAGCAGGTCGAGGGCTACACGCTGCTCAGCCGACCGTCCGTGCAGACCGAACGCCTCTCGATCACCTCGGACCAGTTGCACCCGTTTGTCCTCGTTGACCCGACCCAGCGCACTCGACGAACCCGGGCCGATGAGCCGGATACCGGTGTGACACGGCAGTTCTCGCGCCGCATCGTGGTCGACGGCCCCTTCCGCGAACAGCGCGTCGATGGTCGTCGTGTCGACGTCGATCTCGGTCATCCCCGACCATCCGGAAACCACCACGTCCTGGGCGTGGTACTCGTCGGCCGCGAGGCCCACGGCGCCGGCCTTCACACGCAGCGGGGTGTCCTTGGAGACGAGGGTGACGTCTTTACCCTCGGCCCGCAGATTCAGGGAGCATGCCAGGATGCGCGAGTCGTTGGTGTCGGTACGGAAACCTGCCGGGAGCACCGCCGGATCGGTGTGGTTCAGCTCGACCTGCAGCGTGCCGCCTTCGTCGCCGATCGGGATCGGCACATCGAGGCGACCGTGTTCCAGGCGCAGATCGTCGAGCATGCGCAACGACTCACGGGCGAACCACCCGAGCTCGTGATGATGGCGTTTGCCCTCGAGTTCGCTGATGACGACCAGCGGTAGAACCACATGGTGTTCGGCGAAACGTGTGACCGCCCAGGGATCGGACAGCAGCACGGAGGTGTCGAGGACGTAGGTGCGAGTGCTCACGTGGGCTCCTACATTTGTGCGGCACCCGCACAAACCAGTTCTGAGTCGACCGGCCGGTTCTTCCATCCACTCCGGCGTCAGCCGAAGTCGATGAGGACCGGGGCCGGCCCTCTCGTGATGCTGGTGTCAGCCACGATCTGAACCTCCCGGACGAACCGCTTCCCCGCGGCCCGTCACTGGTCAACGTACGCGCCCGGCACCACCTTCGGCGCGGCGAAACCGGGTGTGTCGGCGTGAAATTCAGGTTAACGGACGTATTGTCGATGCAGGGACGCACAACGGCGCCACCAGGGCTTTCACCGCCCTGGTGGCGCCGTTCGTCGTTATGGGTTAACTGTTCAGTTGCCGGCGATCTCCAGGATCCGGGTGCGCGCGGCCTGCGCCTGCTCCCCGAGACCGTCGATGCTGTCCAGCTTGATCGCGTCGGCCAGCGCCTTGGCGATGGCCGCCTTGGTCTCCGGGTTCTCGTAGTCCGAGATCAGCGCCCACTCGGCTTCGAAGTCGTCGACGTCGTGACCGATCGGCTCGTCACGCGCCAGCGCCCGGTCGATCGCGAGGACCGTCGAATCCTGGTCGGCGACGGTGGCCGCGTGCAGGAACGCACCGAAGGTCTCCGCCTGCACCCGGTCGTCGTTGGCGATCTTGGCCAGGATCTGCAGGTAGACGTCGTCGGTGACGGTGGCCGAGAGCCGTTTGATGAAGTGCACACACTGGTTCTCGTGCACCGCCATCAATGCCAGCACGTCGAGCGGTCCGATTTCGGCGACCTGCTCGGGGGTCTGCCGGTAGCCCTTGGTGACGTGGATCCGGCGACGTTCCTCAGCGTCGACGACGTCGATGGCACGACGGACGACCAGGTAGTCGCGCAGCACGATCGCATGCCGGTTGTCCTCGGCGGTCCAGACGCCGACGAGCTGACGCCAGTCGGAGAATGCCGGGAAGTATTTGGCCAGTACGCGGTGGTAGCCGGGCAGGTTGTCCTTGGTCAGCAGCAGCGCCAGGGTCCCGGCGCGCGCCTCCTCGGACAGGGTGGCCTGCGAGGGATCCCAGTCCTCGCCACCGAGGAAGGCGAAGTTGCGTCCGTCCGCCCACGGCACCCAGTCATGCGGCTGCCACGTCGTCGCGGCGGCCTCGTGGCCTTCCGCGATCTCGGGAAGCGCCTTCTCCAGCGCGATGATCAGGTCGTCTTCATCCAAGGCGTTCACGCTTACCGAGGATAGTGAACGTCACGCCCGGAGGACCAATCACTCCCGAATCTGCCCCGGATCCCCCCGCAAAAGCGCCACGAAAACACAAACGCGCCACGTAGAAGTGGCGCGTTTGCGCAAAGGTGGCGCGTTTGTGTGGGGAGAGAGAGGTCAGATCCGCGACATGAGGCCCCACTCCTCCAGACCGTCGTAGAGCGGGAAGTCTAGCGCCAGCTTGGACACCCGGGCGCGCAGCGCGGCGACGTCGGCGTTCTGCCCGGCGGCCAGTGCCGTGCCGATGATGTCGGCGACCTCGGTGAACTGCTCGTCGCCGAAGCCGCGGGTGGCCAGTGCCGGTGTACCGATCCGCAGACCCGAGGTGACCATCGGCGGACGCGGGTCGAAGGGCACCGCGTTGCGATTGACGGTGATGCCAACCTCGTGCAGAAGGTCCTCGGCCTGCTGGCCGTCGAGAGGACTGTTGCGCAGATCCACGAGCACCAGGTGGACGTCGGTGCCGCCGGTGAGGACGGACACTCCCGCGCCGGCGACGTCGGCGCCGTTGAGACGCTCGGCCAGGAGCTTGGCACCGGACAGGGTGCGCTGCTGACGATCCTTGAACTCGTCGGTGCCTGCGATCTTCAGCGCGACGGCCTTGGCGGCGATGACGTGCATGAGCGGGCCACCCTGCTGGCCGGGGAAGACCGCGGAGTTGAGCTTCTTGGCCCACTCCTGCTTGGCCAGGATGATGCCCGACCGCGGTCCGCCCAGGGTCTTGTGCACAGTGGAGGAGACGACGTCGGCGTGCGGCACCGGCGACGGGTGCAGCCCCGCGGCGACCAGACCGGCGAAGTGCGCCATGTCGACCCACAGGTGCGCGCCGACCTCGTCGGCGATGGAACGGAAGGCCTCGAAGTCGAGGGTGCGCGGGTACGCCGACCAGCCGGCGACGATCACCTTCGGTTTGGTGTCGAGGGCGATCTTGCGCACCTCGTCCATGTCGATGCGGAAGTCTTCCTTGCTGACACCGTAGAAGGCGTTCTCGTAGAGCTTGCCGGAGAAGTTCAGCCGCATGCCGTGGGTCAGGTGACCGCCGTGCGCGAGGTCGAGACCGAGCAGGGTCTCGCCCGGCTCCATGAGTGCCTGCAGCACCGCGGCGTTGGCCTGTGCACCCGAATGCGGCTGCACATTGGCGAAGTCGGCGCCGAAGAGTTCCTTGGCGCGGTTGCGGGCGATGTCTTCGACGACGTCGACATGCTCGCAGCCGCCGTAGTAGCGGCGACCGGGATACCCCTCGGCGTACTTGTTGGTCAGCACGCTGCCCTGTGCCTGCAGCACCGCGCGCGGCACGAAGTTCTCCGACGCGATCATTTCCAGGGTGTCGCGCTGACGGCTCAGCTCACCGTTCATCGCGGCGGCGACATCGGGGTCGAGTTCGGCGAGGGAGAGCGCGTTGACGGACGCAGAGTTCTCGGTCATGGCGCCCAGTCTAGAAGGGTCACCTCACCAGCGGAAAATCCACCCCGGTCGGCCGCCGCCCGCACTGACATTCACCGTCTCAGACCGCTTCGAGTTCGGCCCGCAGGCTCGCCGGGATCAGCGGTTCGTCGAGCAACCGCCCGAAGCGTTGCGCCCGGTCGCCGGGACCGGGGGCGTCGAGCCACTCCTGCAGCAGTCGATAGCCCTCGACATAGGTGCTGATGTAAGCCCGCCACAACGGAGAGGTGAGGAAACGTAGCATCTGCCGGGCCCGCTCCTCGGGGGCGAGCAGCCATTGCCGGAGGTAGGCGACGACCTCGTCGGTGTCGGCGTGCCGATCGTGCAGCATCAGCGCCGCGTCCTGGCGGACTCCGAGCAGGCCCGACGTCGCGGCGGAGACCCGGCGCGCCCGGTCCCCGTCGAACCGCAGTCCGAGGTCGGCGTAGATCTCCTGCGCCCAGCTTGCCCATTCCGGGCCGATGATCGCGTGCAGCGCATGGTCGGCGAGCCCTTCGGCCATCAGACACTGCGGGGTGTTGACCAGGAAGATCGACTGCTCGTGCTGGCCCGCCGCGTCGACCAGGAACTGCTCCTTGCGGCAGTGTTCGGTGTGATGGCCGGGATACGCCTCGTGGGCGATCAGATGCGGCAGATTCGACATGTACTGGGTAAGGTCGGCGTTGATCGCGACCCGGGAGCGGAAGTCGCCCAGGTAGTAGTTGAATCCCGACCACGGCTTGTCGGTGACGACCTCGAACTCGACGATCTCGTTGTCGGGCAACGGATATGTCGCGCGCACCCGCTCTCGCAAGGCACTGCTGAACGCACGTACGCATTCGTCGACCCGCTCCGGCGGGATCTCCTCACTGCGACGGTGGGCGAGGTAGGCGTCGGTCAACTCCTGCCCAGTGGCCCCCGGCGAGTCCAGGGCGATCGCCAACTGTTGGTGTGCATCACGGTAGATCTGCGGATCGGCGAGGGCGATGTCGACGTCGAAGTAGGCGCGCACCTCGTCGACGAAACCGACCTGTTCGCCGGCGAACTTGCGCGCCGAGCACTCCAGCGCCCGCAGATGCGCGCCGACGAACGTGGCCCGCTCGCCGTCGAGGCCGGCCGGGAGTTCCGCGGCCAATTCCCGCGCGCGCCGCGCCAGCTCGCCGGGCGTCGGCGCAGGCGCATTGGCCACCTCCGCGCGCAGTGCCGGGTCGCCGGTGAACGCGTCGACGAAGCCGTCTTCGAGCCGGTCGAAGGCCAGGCCGAGACGAAGATAGTCAGTGATGAAACCGGACGATGTGTCGCTTGGGGTACGTGCGGCTGTCGACATTGCGCCGATGCTACTCATCCACCGCCGCTCATCCACCGCCGCGACACTGAGCACGATTCGGTGTGGCCACCGAGGTGGACCCTCGAGTGCGACGCGCGTAGGGGCGTGGGAATAGTCTGAGCCACATGGCGCGCACCGAAACCGGCCGGGATCCGAGCCTGTACCTGGAACTCGACCGCAAACAGTGGCGTGACCTGCGGCAGTCGATGCCGATGGTGCTGAACGAGGACGAACTCGCCGAGCTGGTCGGCCTCGGCGAACAGATCGACCTCGACGAGGTCGCCGACGTCTATCTGCCGCTGTCACGTCTGATCCACCTGCAGGTCGCCGCTCGGCAGCGGCTCTTCGCCGCCACCTCGACCTTCCTCGGCGACCGCCAGACCAACCGGCAGGTGCCGTTCGTGATCGGCATCGCCGGCAGCGTCGCGGTCGGCAAATCCACCACCGCCCGCGTTCTTGCCGCCCTACTGGCACGCTGGGAGTCACATCCGAAGGTCGACCTGGTCACCACCGACGGCTTCCTGCTGCCGACGGCAACCCTCGAGCGGCGCGGCATCATGCACCGCAAAGGTTTTCCCGAGTCCTACGACCGTCGCGGGTTGTTGCGGTTCGTCACCGAGGTGAAGTCGGGGGCCCGGGAGGTCACCGCACCGGTGTATTCACACGTCGCCTACGACATCGTCCCGGACGTGTACCACTATGTGCGCCACCCCGACATCCTGATCATCGAGGGGCTCAACGTCCTGCAGACCGGTCGGACACTGATGATCTCGGACCTCTTCGACTTCTCCATCTACGTCGACGCCAAGATGGACGACATCGAGAAGTGGTACATCTCCCGCTTCCTGCAGATGCGGACGACCTCCTTCGCTGACCCCAATTCACACTTCCACGCCTACGCGTCGCTGACCGACGAGCAGGCGACCGCAGCCGCACGGGATCTGTGGATCTCGATCAACCGCCCGAATCTGATCGAGAACATCCTGCCCACCCGGCCACGGGCAAACCTGGTGTTACGCAAGGACACCGATCATTCGATCAATCGGGTGCGCCTACGCAAGCTCTGATCGTCGCCTCACCCTCGACCGTCGGAGTCGGCTGCGAGCCACTGCGTCAGGGTCGTCGGCGTGACGACGTCGGGGTGCGCCGGGATGAGGCCACCCTCGCGGATCGCCGCACCACCGACGTTGACCCCGAAGACCTTGCGCGGGGAACCATCCCGCTGCGCGATAGCCCGCGCCACATCGAGCAGATCGAGCTCGTCGGGTCCGGCGATCTCGACTCGTCGAGCTTCGGTCGCAGCTCCGGTGACCGGCGTCGTCACCACGTCGGCGAAGGCCGCGGCCACATCGCCGACCGCCGCCGGACGGCACCGCATATGCGGCACCACCGCGAGGGGCCCGAGGCGCATCTGCGACATCATCTGCGCGGCAAGGTCATACCATTGCGTCGAGGCGACGATTGTCAAAGGTGCGGGGGTCGGCGACGCTGGGGCCAGCACTTCGCGATAGGCCTTCTCCTGAGCCGACTTCCCCTGGTAGTAGCCGAATTTGGCGTTCACCGCCGGATCGTTGGCGTTGACGATGGACAGACACACCACCGAGGCGCCGGCAGATGCCGCGGCCCGGCCGATATTCGTGGCAGACGTACCGAAGAAGTCGATCGCCCGCCGCGCCCGCGTGGTCATCAGGTTCAGACAGTCGACGACGACGTCGGCCCCGGCGAACGCCTCGGACAACCCGCTCCCCTGGTACGCATCTACACCCGTGGACCGCTGCGCCGCAACGACATCCACACCGCGAGCGGACAGATCACCGACTACTGCGGCACCGAACAATCCACTGGCCCCAACCACCACAACCCGCATGAGATCTCTCCTCGGATCCGGCGCGGCGCCGTTGCCGCACACCGATCAACATAAGCCGAGGCAGGGGCCGGTGTGAAGAGCATCGATTGAGGCGTACGGTGTGGGAATTGTCATGCCGGAGAGAAGCATCACCGGCGGCGCACGGCTACTTGCCGAATCTCCGGTTGCGGGCCGCGTAGTCACGCAGGGCGCGCAGGAAGTCGACCCGACGGAACGCCGGCCAGTAGGCGTCGGTGAACCAGATCTCCGAATAGGCACTCTGCCAGAGCAGGAATCCCGACAGTCGCTGCTCACCCGAGGTGCGGATGACGAGATCGGGGTCGGGCTGCCCCTTGGTGTAAAGGTTGGCGTCGATCGCATCGACGGTGACCGCGTCGACCAGCTCCGCCGGCGTGGCACCGGCCTGCACCTTCTCCTCGAGCAGGGCCCGGACCGCGTCCACGATCTCTTGGCGGCCGCCGTACCCGACCGCGACGTTCACGTTCATCCCGTCGCGTCCGCGGGTGCGGTCCGAGGCAGCGCGCAGCCGATCGGCAACGGCGTCCGGCAGTTGGTCGAGGGTGCCGACGATCCGCACACGCCATTGGCCCGCAGGGGCAGAGATCTCGTCGACGATGTCGGGAACGATCGTCAGCAGCGCATCGAGTTCCTCCGACTCCCGGCTGAGATTCTCGGTCGACAGCAGGTAGATGGTCACCGCCCCGATACCGAGTTCATGGCACCAGCCGAGCATGTCGGCGATCCGTTGTGCACCGACGCGGTGACCGTGACTGACGTCCTCGAACCCGGCTTCGCGCGCCCACCGGCGGTTACCGTCGCAGATGATGGCGACATGTTTGGGCATCCGCGTCATATCCATCAGCTGGATCAGCCGACGCTCGTAGATGCTCAGCGCCGGCCGCCGCAGTTGGTCGGGCAGCAGTTTCATGAAGCATCCTCGCGTCGTCCGGCTGTCACCTGGGACACCTTACGCGTCCGATCGTGTCCGGTCCGACTGGCGAGATGAGACGCGGATCAACCCCACCCGCCGGTAACTTACGCTACCGTAGGTTTCGTGAACACCCTGCTGAGTCCCCCCGCCGACGAACGTCCGCGGCTGCGTGGCGTCATCCACCAGTACTCGGCGTTCGTGGCCGCCATCTGCGGCATCGGCGCGATCATCGCCGCATCCATCGTGCGCGGACCCATCGGCGCACTGTCCACGTCGATCTATGCGGTCACCATCGTCGGGCTGTTCGCGGTGAGCGCCACCTACCACCGCGTGACGTGGAAGACCCCACGCGCCCGCGTCCGGATGAAGCGGGCCGACCACTCGATGATCTTCCTGTTCATCGCCGGGACGTACACCCCCTTCTGCGCCATGGGATTGCCGTCGCCGACCCGATGGTGGGTGCTGTCGATAGTGTGGGCGGGCGCATTGGCCGGGGTTGCACTGAAGATGGCCTGGCCCACGGCCCCACGCTGGCTGGGGGTGTCGCTCTACATCTTGCTGGGCTGGGTGATCGTCGCCGTCGCGCCGACGTTGGTCGCACACACCGGCGTGACCGTCATGGTGCTGCTCGCCGTCGGCGGCGTCCTCTACAGCGTCGGCGGCATCCTGTACGCGGCCCGCTGGCCCAACCCGTGGCCGGCCACCTTCGGTCACCATGAAGTTTTCCACCTGTGCACCGCGATCGCCGCGCTGCTGCACTACATCGCGGTGTGGTTCGTCATCTTCGCCTGACCGCCATCATCCGGGTTCCGTCAACACCGCGGTGACCAGCTACGATACGGCGGTGTCGCAACCGTCCCGAACCATCCGCCACCTGCGTGGCGCGATCGTCGGTGCGGTCTGCGCGATCACCGGGATCTCGGCACACGCCGGCGCGGCAGGCGTGCTGCCTGCACCCGACGCACTGGCCGTGACCGCCGCCGCCTGCGCGGGCCTGGGCGCTGCTGTCGCCGCGCGCCCCACCCGGCTGGCCACCCCACTCATCCTCATCGTCTGGCTTGCCGCCGGCCAAGGCCTCGCCCATGTGCTGTTGCTCGTGCTCGCCGACCACGCCGCCGGCCATCCACAGCTCCTCAGTCCGGCGATGCTCGTCCTACACACGATCGCCACGCTGGCCACCGCTGCCGCACTGATCGTCGTCGAACCCGCACTGGTCACACTCCTGACCGCGGTCGTGCGGATGCTGCGCGCCGTCCTCGCCCCACCCGATCCGGCGACCTTCGCGACACGGCCCGGTCGCGCACTCACCCGCGACGTCCGGCCCATCCTGCGGGCTATCGCACCACTCGACGCCCGCGGCCCGCCGCCGCGCGCAGCGTGACCACCACGCCCCGACTTCCCCATCCGCGAACGAGCTGAGTCCGTCCGCGGTTTCCTCCGCATCCGCCCACCCGGCCGAGCGCATCCGCGCGCCGGGTGTCGATGCGCGCACCCGAAAGGCGACCTCGTGTCCCTGACCGACAATTCACCAGCAACCGACAGTTCCCCGCCGACCCGAGCGGAGTCTCCGCCCTCATCCGCTTCCGCACCCCGGCCCACCGGCCGCACCTGGCAACCGCTGATCCGTCGTCTGCACTTCTACGCCGGCATCCTGGTGGCCCCGTTCCTACTCGTCGCCGCGATCAGCGGTGGCCTCTACGCGATCGCCCCGACCGTCGAACAGGTCGTCTACCGCGATCAACTGCACACCGACAGCGTCGGTAATCCGGCGCCGGTCGCCGATCAGGTTCGCGCGGCGATGGCCGTCCGGCCCGACCTCGCGCTCTCCGCGGTACGGCCGGCCGCCGAGCCCGGGGATACCACGCGCGTCCTGTTCACCGATCCGTCGCTGGGCGAATCCGAACGCCTGGCCGTGTTCATCGACCCGGTGACGCTCGCGTCCCGCGGCGAACTCGTCTCCTATGGCAGTTCCGCGGCCCTGCCGATGCGCACCTGGTTGAGCAATTTGCACCGCAACCTTCATCTGGGCGAACCGGGCCGGCTCTACAGCGAGCTCGCCGCGTCGTGGCTGTGGGTGATCGCGCTCGGCGGTCTCATCCTGTGGGTGTCGCAGTACCGCAAGCGACGCGACGCCCCGACTGCACGACTGTTCGCCCCTGAACGCGGCCGGTCAGGCCGGTCCCGGCTGCTCAATCAGCACGGGGTGATCGGGATCTGGCTGGTTGCCGGGCTGGTCTTCCTGTCCGCGACGGGACTGACCTGGTCGAAGTACGCGGGTGAGAACGTCAGCGAACTGCGCAGCGCGCTGAGCTGGACCACCCCGTCGGTGAACACCGCACTGACCGGCGACGCCATCCCGGCCGGCGGCGACCATGCCGACCACAGTGGCCACCAAGGTCACGACCCGGCAGCCACACCCGCCCCCCAGACCGCGCTCGACGGGCTCGATGCGGCACTGTCGACCGCCGCAGGTGCCGGCGTCGGCGGCGACGTCGAGGCGACGGTCCCCACCAAGGCGGGCACCGCGATCACCGTGACGCAAACCCGTCAGCCGTGGCAGTTCAGCCCCGATGCCGTGTCGATCGACCCGACCAACGGTCGAGTGGTCGACGAATCCAGGTTCGCCGACTGGCCGCTGGCCGCCCAGCTCACCAACTGGGGTATCGCGTTGCACATGGGCATCCTGTTCGGGTTGGCCAATCAGATCGCCCTATTACTGCTCTCGATCGCACTGGTCATCCTGATCGTGCGCGGCTACCAGATGTGGTGGCACCGGCGCCCGCAGACGGCCGGTCCCCGCGCCGTCGGGGCACCGCCGGTCCGCGGCACCCTGCGGCGACTCGGCGCAGCCCGTTGCACCGCGCTCGCGGTGATCGCGCTCGCCGTCGGCTGGTTCGTCCCGCTGCTCGGCATCAGCCTGCTCGCGTTCCTTGTCCTCGACGTGATCATCGGCGTGACCCGGCGACGCGCGTCAGCGACGAGCTAACGCCGCCAACACGTCGACACTGGCATCCCAGCCCATGCATTTGTCGGTGACCGACTGGCCGTAGACGAGTTCCTCGGCGTCCGGTGACTGGGCACCGGGCTCCAGGAAACTCTCCAGCATGACGCCACTGATCGTGATGTCATCCCCCGCGGCGAGGGTGGCCCGCACGCTCGCCGCGATCTCGGTGGCCACCTGTGCCTGGCGGATGTGGTCCTTACCCGAGTTGGCGTGACTGGCATCGATCATCACGCGTGCCGGCAGCCCGGCCTTGCCCAGCGCGGCGGTCGCCGCGGCGATCGACTCGGCGTCGAAGTTGGGTCCGTGCGTACCGCCACGCAGGATGATGTGGCAGTCCTCGTTGCCCGCGGTCTCCACCACGGCGCCGTTGCCGAAGTCGTCGACACCGAAGAAGACATGCTGCGCCGCAGCAGCTTTCACACCGTCGATGGCAACCTGCACGTTGCCGTCGGTGCCGTTCTTGAACCCGATCGGCATGGACAGACCGGAGGCGAGCTGACGATGAACCTGCGACTCGGTGGTGCGGGCACCGATCGCCCCCCACGCCACCGCGTCGGCGATGTATTGCGGGCTCGTCGGTTCCAGGAATTCGCAGCCGACCGGAAGCCCGAGGTCGATGATGTCGAGCAGCAGCGAACGCGCGGTACGCAATCCACGTTCGACGTCGAAGGTGCCGTCCATCCCGGGGTCGTTGATGAGTCCCTTCCAGCCGACGGTGGTGCGCGGCTTCTCGAAGTACACCCGCATCACGATCTTGAGCCGGTCGGCGTACTCCTGGGCCAGCGGCGCCAGACGGCGCGCGTAGTCGATCGCGGCGATCGGGTCGTGCACCGAACACGGACCGACGACGACGAGCAACCGGTCGTCGTGTCCGGCGAGGATCTCGGCGATCTCGTCGCGGTCACGCTGCACGGCCACCGCACGGCGCGCGGTCAACGGGAGCTCGCTGCGCAGGGTGTCCGGGGAAGGTATCGCACGGAAGGACTTGATCCGCCGGTCCGAGGTCGACTCGGCGGACGCCGACGTCCGGGGCAGATCGGGGATGGTGGTCACGGTTGGTGCCTTTCACGGGTTGTGTCGCCCTGTCGTGGTCGATGGCCATCGTGGTCGATGGTCTTGTCGACCGGGGCGTCCCGCAGGATCGGTACCGGATGCCCCTGAAATGACAAAAGCAGCGACCATGTGGTCACTGCTGGGCTCCGGGTTGGTGTGCGCGCGAAAGTTCAGCGCTTCATCGTGGCCCCACCCGGAGCCTCGATAAAGCGCCAATAGGCGCGCACAGTGCTGATCACGGCGCCCACGCTAGCACACGAATTCCCCGACGCTCGGCCGGGTGCACCTCACCACGGCCGAATCGGGCGCACACTGGTGGACAACGGGTCGATCCAGGAGGCGCGACATGGCCATCGACATCGGAGCGGCATTGCGGGTCGTCGCAGATGAACCGAACCCCGAACCGCACGTCGCACACAACTACTCCCCCATCCCGGTCACCGCCGCAACGGCGGAGGGCGCCTGGGTCACCGACGTCGACGGTGCCCGCTACCTCGACTGCCTGGGCGCCTACTCGGCCGTCAACTTCGGGCATCGACATCCCGCGATCGTGGCCGCCGCCCTCGAACAGATCAATCGGGTCACACTGACCAGCCGGGCGTTCCGCTCCGATCGGCTGGAACCGTTCTGTGCCGCACTGGCCGGGCTGGCAGGCAAGGACATGGTGCTGCCGATGAACACGGGCGCCGAAGCGGTCGAATCGGCTATCAAGGTCGCCCGGAAATGGGGCTACGAGGTCAAGGGCGTCCCCGATCTGCAGGCACAGATCATCGTCGCCGGTGGCAACTTCCACGGCCGCACCACGACCATCGTCGGATTCAGCGACGATCCCGATGCCCGCAACGGATTCGGGCCGTTCACACCGGGTTTCGTACGGGTCCCGTTCGGCGACGCCGACGCGGTGGCCGCAGCCATCGGCCCGGACACCGTCGCGATCCTGATCGAACCCATCCAGGGTGAGGCCGGGATCATCGTGCCGCCCGACGACTTCCTGCCCCGGGTGCGTGACTTGTGTACGGCGCACGGCGTCCTGATGATCGCCGACGAGATCCAGTCCGGACTCGGACGGACCGGCAAGACCTTCGCCGTCGAACACTGGGATGTGGTGCCCGACATCTACACGTTGGGCAAAGCGCTCGGCGGCGGACTGGTGCCGGTGTCGGCGGTGGTCGCCGACCACGACGTCCTCGGAGTGCTGCGCCCCGGGCAGCACGGCTCGACCTTCGGTGGCAATCCGCTGGCCGCCGCGGTCGGCCTGCGGGTTGTCGAGATGCTGTCCGACGGAAGCTGGCAGGCGCGTGCCGCCGAACTGGGTGAGCACCTGCACACCCGTCTGCGCGACTTCGTCGGATCCGGCGTGATCGCCGTGCGCGGCAAAGGCCTGTGGGCGGGTATCGACCTCGAACCCGGACGCGGCACCGGCAAAGAGTTCTGTCTACGTCTCGCCGATCACGGCGTCCTGGCCAAGGACACCCATGACTCGACGCTGCGCCTGGCCCCGCCGCTGGTCGTCACCCATGACGAGATCGATTGGATGGCAGACCGTTTCGCCACCGCACTGCACTCTTGACCGGACGGTCGGCACCATTGACCGGCCGGCCGGCGATGAACCCGGGCGACCGGACGTCAGGTGTCGGCGGACTTCCGGTGGTCGGTGTCGGCAGGCGAGGTGTCGGCAGGCGAGGTGTCGGCAGGCGAGGTGTCGGCAGGCGAGGTGGCGCCCTGACTGTCGGTGCCCTCGTCGAAGGCCTGATCCGGCGCCGGATTCTCCGAGTCGAAGGTCTTCGGCAACTTCTTGAGCTGCCGGTTCATCGACCAGATCAGGAACGCAGTGGCGGCCAGCAGTAACACGATGAGCAGCAGGCCGATCGGCGACGCCTTACCGAACTCTGGCCCCTTCGGCTCCTGATCGGCGAGGACGGCGACCTGCCAGCTCAAATTCGTCACGGTATTCATGGCAACTCGATTCCGCTGAAGAGATCGGTCTCCGGGATCGACGTGCTGACCCGTGTCTGGGCCAACTCGAACTCCTCCGTCGGCCACAGCCGCTGCTGCCACTCCAACGGCACGGCGAAGAACACGCCGTTGGGGTCGATCTGGGTGGCATGAGCCCGCAGCGCGTCGTCACGCTGCGGGAAGTACTTGGCGCATTCCACCTGGGTGGTGACCCGGCCCATCAGGTCTCCGCGGCTCGGGTCCCACTTGCTCAGCCACTCGGCGAAGGGACTCTCCTGCCCGTGACGCGCGAACTCGTCGGAGAACAGCACCATGCGATCACGGATGAATCCGTGGGTGTAGTAGAGCTTCGACACCGTCCATGGCGCACCGGCCTCCGGATAGGCCGTGGGGTCCCCGGCCCGCTCGTAGGCCGCCACCGACACCTCGTGACAGCGGATGTGATCGGGATGCGGGTAACCGCCGTGTTCGTCGTAGGTGATGATCACATGCGGCCGGAACTCGCGCACCAGCTTGACCAGCGCCTCGGTCGGCCCGTCGATGTCGATGGCTGCGAAGGATCCCTCCGGCACCGGCGGCAACGGGTCACCTTCGGGCAATCCCGAGTCGACATAGCCCAGCCACACCTGGTCGACGCCGAGCGCGGCAGCCGCGTTCGCCATCTCCTCGCGCCGCACCTCCGGCATATTTTCCTTGATGCCAGGACGGTCCATCGCGGGATTGAGGATGTCCCCACGCTCACCACCGGTGAGCGTGACGATCAACACATCGTTGCCCTCATCCGCATATCGCGCAGACGTCGCCGCACCCTTGCTGGACTCGTCATCAGGGTGCGCATGCACCGCCATCAGACGGAACACACCCGACTCACGGCCACCGGTAGGGGCTTCGCTCACGGTTCCTCACCTTCGAATCGCTACTGCACCCATGGTAGGTATTAACGCGTGACGAGTTCGGATGGGGGCACCACGCGGGGCGACGACCAGCCACGCAGTGGTCCGCGGGCGACGTACCCCACAACCGAGCGGTCGCCGGCCAGTCGTCGGCGATGGTTCATCGGCCTGTCGACACTTGTCGTCGTCGCCGGTGTCGTGCTCGCCGTTCTCGGGTGGTCGAAGTTCGGTTCGGAGGATGTCTCCGGCGACGTCACCGGCTACGAACTCATCGACGACCACACGGTCGCCGTGCAGTTCACCGTCACCCGATCCGATCCCGGCCGGGCGGTCGCCTGCGTGATCCGCGGACGATCGAAGGACGGCAGCGAGACGGGCCGTCGTGAAGTTCTGATCAAACCCGGCACCGCCAACCAGGTCGGCGCACGCGCCGAGGTCCAGACGTCGGCACCGCCGGTCATCGGCGAGGTCTTCGGCTGCAGCACCGACGTGCCCAGCTATCTGACGGTCGCCGACGTCGCGGTCTCGGAGTCGTGACCGCCCCGCAGTTCCAGGGCCCCGAGTTCGATGGCCCGGCGCTCGGGGGCTCGGACAACCGGGGCCGGGCGGTCTTCGCGTCGATCTCGAGTCCGTATTTCCCGATCCTGACGGCATTGTTCGTCGGCGTGATGCTGATCAGCAACATCACCGGCACCAAAGGTGTCGTCCTCTTCGACGACTGGCTGCACCTGGACATCGGCCCGATCCACATGAACGGCCTGGTCACCGACGGCGCGTTCTTTCTGTTCCCACTGGCCTACGTGCTCGGCGACGTCATCAGCGAGGTCTACGGTTTCCGTGCGATGCGCCGGACCATCCTCGCCGGTTTCGCGGTCCTCCTGCTGGCGTCGTTGTGCTTCTGGCTGACCATCCACCTCCCCGAAGCCGACTTCTACGACGGACAGGAAGCCTTCGAGCGCGTCGCGGGTGTGGTTCCGCAGTTCCTGCTCGCCGGGCTGGCCGGTTATGTGGTCGGCGAGTTCCTGAACTCGTTCGTCCTGGTCAAAATGAAAGAACGCACGGGCGAACACCGCCTGTGGGCGCGCCTCGTCTTCTCCACGGTCGTGGGCGAATTGGCGGACACGGTGGTCTTCTGCGCCATCGCCGCATCGGCTCTCGGTATCTCGACGTGGGGAGACTTCCTCAACTACACGATCATCGGCTTCGTGTGGAAGACCCTGGTCGAGATCGTGATCATGCCGGTCACCTACGCCGTCGTCAACTGGCTGAAACTGGCCGAACCGTCCTACCGGAAAGCGCTCGAGGACACCCCCACCGAGTGACGGTATGTGCTTTAGCTCTCAGCAACTGGTATCCTGTATTGATACACGGCTCCGCAAGGGGTCGTGTTGCTGCATTTTGAGCAGTCCATATGCCCTGGTCATCACCGACCGGGCGCGGACAACACAAAGGAGTGACCGATGACCGACACCCAGGTGACCTGGTTGACCCAAGAGTCGCACGACCGCCTCAAGGGCGAGCTCGACTCATTGATCGCCAATCGTCCGGTCATTGCCGCGGAGATCAACGAGCGCCGCGAAGAGGGCGACCTCAAGGAGAACGGTGGCTACCACGCCGCACGCGAGGAACAGGGACAGCAGGAGGCGCGTATCCGCCAGCTGCAGGAACTGCTGAACAACGCGAAGGTCGGCGAGGCCCCCACCCAGTCGGGTGTTGCACTGCCCGGCTCCGTCGTCACCGTCTACTACGACGGCGACGAGAAGGACACCGAGACCTTCCTCATCGCCACCCGCGAAGAGGGCGGCAAGCTGGAGACCTACTCGCCCAGCTCCCCCCTCGGCTCGGCCCTGATCGATGCCAAGGTCGGCGACACCCGCGAGTACACCGTGCCGTCGGGCGCCACGATCTCGGTGACGCTGGTCAGCGCGGAGCCCTACCACGGCTGACACCGCGACAAGACGAACACCCAACGGGTGCCGGCGACATCGTCGGCACCCGTTGTCGTCGGTTCACGCCGCTGTCGCGTGATGCTGCCAGACCGCGTACAGCACCTCGGTGGTGTACGCGAAGGCCGAGTTTGCCGCAGCCGACCGGAGTCGGCGCGTCCGACAACTGCGCCGGTGGACTCGCGTCAAAGATGCTGTCGGACTTGGGATCAACGACGGTATCAACGGACATGACCACACCCCCAGATGAACTCGACCCTACTGACGACGCCAAGCTACCGCGGTGGTCCGACAAAAACGACGAGGTGTGGGGGGGGGGGGGGGGCCACCCCCCCCCCCCCCCCCGGCCCCCCCCCCCCCCACA
>NZ_JASXSH010000021.1 GCF_030315745.1 Gordonia heveisoli
GATGAACGTTGCCGAAGTCGCCGCCATGCTGGGCACCACACCCCGCGCTGTACGCCGCCGTCTTCGGCACGCCGGAATCAAACCCGACGACGGGGGCGGGTACGTCCTGGCTCAGTGCGACGTGGACGCCATAACCGGGTCCGTCGCGGTCGCTGACCCCTGCCGGTTGCCGGACGACCCAGGATTACCGCTGAGTGCCCTGGGCGACCCCGCCATGCGCGAAGCGTTCACCATGCTTCGGTTCCAGCGCGAACACCGACTGATGGACCTGGTTGCGTCAACAGTCAATGGTTAGGACGACTTCACCGGATTGATGTCTCGGCCAACGCCGTTCATGCCCATCGCCCCCACAGCGTCGCGTCAAATATGTCAGGGTATCGGTGCCTCCTTATCGCCGCATACGCCGATATCGCCCCTCCAGCAGATTCGGATATTCGTTTTGCGAGGATGTCGATATCGGAGATGGAAAATGTATGTGGACCATCATACTTTCGAAACCTACTGCGAAAGCAGTACCACTCTTCCGACTGATCCCAGACGCCCCAAGGCCGTGGCTTTATATTGCCTTCGTGAAGTCTGCGGAGATCTTCGGTGACCGGCTCCCATGTGCCGTGAATAACGGTATTCCTTCGATCACGCAGCGCCTTAAGTTCCCGCAAGGACGCAATCAATCTAGCGTTCAGCTCGTCTGGCCAAGCATTAAAATACGGGTTGATTTCTCGAACCATCATTTCAATGGTCGAGATAAGCCATTCCGTCGGCTGTCCTTCATAGAGAAGCCAGACACCGTCAGACAAGCTAGAAAGATCATTCAGGATGGTCCGCAGGCGATCGTCACACTCGGCACTTTCAATTGCAACCCGTCCAATTGCTGGTGCGAGCGATGTGCGATCCCCGTGCTTCATCTATTATCTCCGATTCTCGGACAGGCATACTCGCCCTGCTGATCGAGCCCCATCTAGCCTCTATCGTAGTTCGACGCATGTCGCCACCGATGCAGCGATGAGGACCCCGAGTCGCAGAACGTGCCAACGTGTCACAGGATGTCACAACTGGCCCCGCTCCGGGCGTATACGGCGGTAAACGATTCGACCCCAAATATGCCCACTGACCAGCGCATAACCGCTCCGGTTGGAGACGTGGGGAAACAGGTCTGGCCATGTTCCCAAGCTGAATACGCGGGTTCGATTCCCGTCATCGGCTCCACGGTTCACGCAGGCGTAGCAGCATTCCGGCCTCGGCGAACTTGCCACCACCACCATGCGCGTCGAACGATTCACCGGACCGCAATCGGGTTTCGGATCGCGGTTCAGCGCTTGGGTCGGACCATGCGTTCGGCGATCGAGACGACCATCCTGCGGGGCGCGAACCGCGACGACGCGGCGCTGATCTTGTTCTGCAGGCCGTCGACGACGCTCGGCTTGCCCGAATCGACGGCTCGCAACGCGGTTTCGACAACCTGTTTGGTGGAGCGGCGCGCTCCGACCGAGGCGTCGTCGGAGCCGACCACGTTGAAGAAGGCGGTATCGGTGGCGCCGGGGCACAGCGCGAGCACGGCCACGCCGTGCTGCTTGCCCTCCCACCACAGCGCCTCCGACAGTGACAAGACGTAGGCCTTGGTCGCGGCGTATACGGCCATATGCGGGACCGGCTGAAAGCCCGCGGTGCTGGCGACGTTGATGATGGCCCCACTGCGGCGGGCCGTCATCGACGGCAGGTAGGCGGTCGTGAGGTCGGTCAGCGCGCCCACGTTGAGGGCCACCTCCTCACGGATGCGGGTGGGGTCGGCGTCGGCCAGGTCTCCGTGCGTCCCGAAACCGGCGTTGTTGACCAGGATGTCCACCTCGACGCCGAGTTCGCCGACCCGCTCGGCGACGTCGTTGCTCGCGGCCGGGATCGACAAATCGGCGGCAATGACATCGGCGCGCACGCCATGAAGCCGGCCGAGTTCGTCGGCGAGTTTCACAAGCTTGTCCTCGCTGCGGGCCACCAGGATGAGGTTGGCGCCACGCGACGCGAGCACCCTGGCGAACTCTTCACCGATGCCGCCGCTCGCGCCGGTGATCAGGGCCGTCCGATTTCGATACTCCATGATTCTCAATCCCCTTCGTTTGTGACGACAAGTCCGTCGAAGGCCATGTCGCCGAGTGTGTGTGCGTAACGCCTGAGTAGAGCGGTCCGGTCCGCACGAGCGGTAGCCGTGGCATCGACGAAAGTCTTGATCCCGTCGAACGATCCGACCAGGACGGCGGCCAGTTCGTCGGCATCGAGATCCTCACGCAGCTGACCTGACTGCTGGCCATCGCGAATTATGTCCGCCAGCAAGGTGATCCATGCGGCCACCGGTTTGACGACGTCGACGTCGACGCTCGGGTCGTCACGCAGTTCACGGGCGAGGCGGACAACCGACCACGCCCCGGGGTCGTATTCGATGAGATCGAGCATCGCAGGCAGCACGTCCCCGAGTCGCAGCAACGGGTCGGCATGTTTGAGCACCCGGGCCTGGACATTCGAGATCCAGCGAGTCTCCTGGTCTGCGATCACCGCGATGGCGAGATCCGACTTCGATCGGAAATAGAAGTAGAACGCCCCCTTGGTGAGACCTGATGCGGTGATGAGCTCACTGAACCTGGTTGCCGCGTAGCCCTTGTCGGCGAAGAGGTCCGCGGCGACCTGCAGCAGGTGGGCTCGGGTGGCGGCACCCTTGGGCGTCGGCGGATCCGATGGTCGCATAACCAGAGAATAAACCACTCGGTATGTTTTAACAAACCAACTGGTATGTTTCTATCGCGCCGACATCCGCTACTCGACCTCTCAGCGCACCGATTCGGTCGATATGGCAATCTCCACTCTCATCGAGATACCCACATACACAACAGATTTCGCGAACCACGGCAAGCCCCCGGACCGAACCGGCCCAACCACGTCAAACCACAGCACTACGACCAAAATGTGGCCTACGCTGTCGAAATGAGGACCCGGACCTCGACCCTCGCCACCGCGCTTGCCACCGTCGCCGCAGGCGCGCTTGCCACCGTCGCCGTGGCGCTGGGTCCGGCCAGCGCCGCGCCCCTCCCTTTCAGCGAGCCGCCGCGCCTGTCCGGCATGGACGTCGCACACTACGCCGGCCCGATCGGCACGCCCGGAACCATGCTCTCGACCACGACCCTCGACCCGGCGGTCAGCCTCCCGGCTGCGAGTCGGGCCTATCGAATTCACTACTCCACCACCGATGTCCACGGTCGGCCGGCCACCAGTACCGGGCAGATCCTGCTACCCAGACGACCCGCACCCCGAGGCGGCTACCCGGTGATCGCCTGGGCACACGGCACGGTCGGATCCGCCGATCAGTGCGCACCGTCGACACATCCAGAACTCGACGACGCCGTGATCTATCTCAGCCACTGGCTGGACCAGGGGTATGCGATCGTCGCCACCGACTACGCCGGCCTGGGCACCCCCGGCAACCTCAGCTATCTGAGTACGCGTGCCGCCGCGCACTCGGTGATCGACTCGGTAGTCGCCGCCCACCGCACCGATCTGCCGCTGGCGGCACAGTGGGCGATCGTCGGGCATTCGCAGGGCGCCGCAGCCGCGATGTCCGCAGCGCGTCGGGCCACCGAGTACACCCGCGGAACCGGACTCGACTACCGCGGGGTGGTCGCGACCGGCACGCCGGCGAACGTCGAACACGTGGTCTGGCAGATCGGCCCCGGGGTGCCGCCGGTGGCCCTGCCGGCCGGACTCACCGCATACTCGGCGGCGATCCTCGCCGGATTCGCCGATGCCCGCAGGGATTTCGATCAGCGTCGCTATCTCACCGCGGCCGGTCGGCGGGCGATGAGGATCGCCCAAACCCAGTGCACCCCGCAAACCGGGATGGCGTTGCGGCACGACAACGTCGCCGACTGGTTCACCCGGCCGATCTCCTCCATACCCGGCGTCAAAGCGGCACTCATCGACTACATGGCGGTGCCCTACACCGGCTACGACCGGCCCATCCTGATGGTTTCGGGCCTCCCGGACCGGGCGGTACCCATCCCCTTCTCGATGAGCCTGGCCGCGCAACTCGTCGCCAACCGCCAGCCGGTGCACCTCGTCACCTACCCCGACACCGGCCACTCGGCCACCATGCTGCGGTCGATGAGCGTGTCGACGCCCTTCCTGGCCCGCATCCTGCGGTGACGCGAACCCGGTTGGTCCGTCGACGTCATGAGCCGGGAGCCACGCGAGCATTGACGGGGCATAGTTAAGTCATGGAACTCGACGAGGTCATGCGCACGACGTTCGCGGCGCGAGAGTTCACCGACGATCCGGTGCCCGACGATGTGCTGGCGCGGATCTTCGACGTCGCGCGGTTCGCGCCCAGCGGCGGAAACCGCCAAGGTGCACATGTCGTGGTGGTCCGGGACCCCGACACCAAGGAGCGGATCGCCGAACTCAGCAAGCCCGCGGCCCGTCGTTACCTCGCCCAACGTGGCGCCGGCGAGAGTCCGTGGAATCCGGTGCACCCGCCCGGGGTGAGCCGCAGGCAGATCGACGAGGTGGACGGCGTCGACGACTTCGTCGCACCAGTCGCGAAAGCTCCCGTGCTGCTCGTGATCACGGTGGACCTGTCGGTGGTGGCCGCGGTCGATCAGGACCTCGATCGTGTGGGAGTGGTCAGCGGGGCGTCGGTCTATCCGCTGATCTGGAACATCCTGTTGGCCGCGCGCGCCGAAGGCTATGGCGGCACCTTCACCACGATGGCCGTTCTGGAGGAGAACGGTATTCGAGAGTTGTTGGCAATTCCCGATACTCACGCACTCGCGGCCGTCGTTCCGCTGGGCAGGCCGGTGAAACAGCTGACCAGGTTGCGCCGACGACCGGTGTCGGAGTTCGTCACCATCGAACGCTTCGACGGCCCCTCGCTCGGCAACCTCTGACGGCGGCTCAGCGCGGGAACGCGGCAACCATGGATTCCACCGCGGCCTTGCCCGCTTCGTCGACGGTGAGACTCATGATCGACGACATGGCCAGCAGCACGGTGAACTGCCGGGGGGGTGCGCGGCTTACCGAACAGGGAGGTGTTCTCCTTGACCTGGAGCTCCCGAAACGTCGAGACCGGATTGCGTGCGGCCTCGTCCTTGCCGTGATGCCGGAACTTCGTCACCGTAGTCCCATCGAAGACGATCGACTCACCGTTCGCGCCATGCACCTCGGTCGCCGGTATCTCATTCGCGGTCACCGCCACCTCCTCCGGCGACATCGTAACCACCCGACGTCGGGGTCGCTGCGTGCTTCGCAGGGTAAACGACCTGACCACACCTGGGCCGCGTGGCAGATACGTGGCCGCGCCGACAGTAGAACAGCGATCGATCAGGAATCGAGAAGTGTTCTGCCACCATCGCTGCCTACGCTCAGATCATGACGAAAATCAACGCACTCACCCTCGAAGTTCCCGACGTAGCTGCCGCAGAGTCTTTCTACGACACAGCATTCGGCCTCGACGGCCGTCTCCGATTCCAGCAGGGCACCGCACCGACCACCGGTTTCCGTGGATTCACGGTCTCACTGGTCGTCGCCGATCCCACCGTCGTCGACTCGTTCATCGATCCGGCTGTCGCGGCCGGCGCCACCGTGCTCAAACCCGCCAAGAAGTCACTCTGGGGATACGGCGGCGCGATCGCCGCCCCCGACGGAACGGTCTGGACGGTGGCCACGTCGTCGAAGAAGCCGACCGGCGCCCCCGCCCGCACCGTCGATGACATCGTGCTGCTCCTCGGTGTCGACGACGTCGCCGCGACGAAGCAGTTCTACGTGGAGCACGGATTGACCGTCGCGAAGAGCTATGGCGGCAAATATGTCGAGTTCGACGGCGCATCGGGTGGTGTCACGCTCGCCGTGCAGGGTCGCAAGGCGGCAGCCAAGAACGCCGGTACCGATGCCCAGGGATCCGGATCACATCGCATCGTCATCGACAGCGATGCCGACGCGTTCACCGATCCGGACGGGTTCGTCTGGCGGTGAGCACGCCAGTCCGCTACCCCACCAACTGCGGTCGTCGCGGAAGTGCCGAACGAATCGAGATCAGTTCGCGCGCATGCTCATCCAAGGAGATGTCCTCGGCCGACACCGGCGCCCACCGCCGCACCGCGGTGGCGTCGCCCTGGTCATCGACGGCGGCGACGATCGTCAGGCTGTGCGCACAGTCGCGCATCACACCGGTATGCGGATCACCGGCCCGAACGTGCACGGAGACATGCATCGTCTGCTTCCCGGTGTGGATCAATCGGGCGTCGAGTTCGACCACATCGCCGATGTGGATCGGCGCGTAGAACCGGATGCCACCCACATAGGCCGACACGCATCGACCCCCGCACCAGCGGGCCGCGTTCAGATACGCCGATTCGTCCATCCACTCCATGACGCGGCCACCATGCGCGTTGCCTCCCCAGTTGACGTCCGTCGGCGCAGCGAGGAAACGGGTTTGCGAGCGTGGCGCGGTCCCGGCGTCGGAGTAGGTGACCGAGGCCATCGCCTCCTCGATCCGTTTGCGGACCGGGATTCGCGTGGTCGCGTACTCCTGCGCGGCGCGATCGGCGTCGGTGACCGGCACCCACTGCGGCACCGGTCGCGGGCGTCGACCCGCACCGGTGTCCTCGCCCATCGCCACGAAGATCACCAGACATTCGCTGGCCACGGTGAAGACACCGGTGTGCGGTGCGGCCGACCGCACGGTGCACTGAATGTGCATACTCGACGTGCCGGTGTGGATGAGGGTTGCGGTGACCTCGACGATGTCCCCCGGTTCGATACCCCGGGTGAAGGTGATGTTGCCGAAGTAGGCGGTCACCGAGTATCCGCCGGACCATGCGGCCGCGCAGGCGTAGGCCGCCTTGTCGATCCAGGACAGCAGTCGGCCGCCGCGGACGTCACCACCGAGGGTGGTGGCGTCGGTGGGCGCGGCGAGGAAGCGGAGAGTGATCTCGCGTGCGGGTGTCGGCGACATGAGCATTCCTAACGGGCTACGAACTTGATCGGCACATCATGCCCACACGAAAGTTCTGACAGCACGCCGGAGTGCGGTTGTGAGTAGGACGCCATACCGCGTTTACACGGTTTACGTCACCGACCCACGCCCCAACGCATACACGTCAACGGCCGGCCCCACCGGAGCGACGCCGAAGCGTTCCGGCGCCATGTACGCGAACGGTCCGACCGCCGATCCCGTTGAGGTGAGCCGGGTGCCGTCGGCGGTCTGGGCCAGCCCGAAGTCGACCAAGTACGCGAAATCCCCAGTGTCCACCAGAATGTTGTCGGGTTTGATGTACTGGGCGCCGGAAGCAGATCGGCGCACGCCGATCGACCTATCTCAATCGGCGTCGCGAATACTGTTGCGCAACTTGGCCAACTCACCGGTTCGCCAGGCGGTGAACGCCCATGTCACACCGACGAACGGCAGGATCGCGCCTGCCGCCCAGGCCCGCGCCGAACGCGGCAGGGCATCGGCGATGATCTCGGCGCGAGGCACGCCGTCGACATCGGCGGGCAACCAGTCGGTGAGCAGATTCCTCGTCAGCGCAATGGGTTCGAAGGGACCGGCGGTAGCGGCCAGATAGTAGGCGATCGTGGTGATCACCAATGCGCCCAACCAGGCGATGGCCTGCACTTGCGAACCCAGGATCTCCGCGGCCGTCCGGATGGCCTCGGCGGTGAAACCGAAGACCAGCGCAAGCAGGAGACACGCCACCTGCGCGGAGAGGAGTTCCTCGAGAACCGAGGTCTCCTGATCCGATGAACTGAGGCCCGGTAGTCCGATCGCGAGCGAGACGAGCCCGGAGATGAGGGCGACGAGCGTGATCGTCGAGGTCATGTCCGAGATGCGATGAAACGACGCGCGTACCGCCTGCTCGGTCGTCGCACTGGCCACCCGGGGGCTGACCCGGTACACGATCAGCACGATCATCCCGCAGATCACGATCGTGAGCAGCCAGGCGATGGCCGTCGTACACACCGCCGCCAGCGCGAAGGATCCGATCAGCGGACCGAAGATGGCGTCGTCGCCGTGATCGGTGATGCGGGTACCGATCAGCGGCAGCAGTCCGACGGTCAGCACGATGAGGCCGGCAGCCAACAGCGGCCCGGAGAACTCGGTGATATCCGATGCGTCCAGATCGGGGTCACGACCCCGGATGATGTGCCACTCTCGCACGATCAGCTGCCGCAGGCCCGCCCACCATCCAGCGCGCCGGGGTCGGGGATCGGGGCTTGCGTCTGCCACCGGTCAACCGTAGGCCCACCAGCGGCCTGACCGCGTCGGACCGCGCCGATCACGGCATCGGCCAATTCCGGCAAACAGCTTGACACCAGCGTAAGGCCGGGTTAATTTTCGAGTGGTCCAGATCACATCCGCTCTGGATGCGTCGCTCGCCACCTGGGCGGACGGCGTCACTCACCCTTCTTCCGACAGCCCTTTCCGGGGGCGTATCTGTCATGCCCGGAGAACGGCTCGGAACGTCAGTGGGAAGGCATCATTCATGCGTTGGAGAGCTGGCCGGATCGCCGCCGTGGCCGTAGCCGCGGCCTGCGTCATGTCGGTTGCGGCATGTAGCAGCAACGACGACAACTCATCGGGCGGGTCCGCCGCCGAGAACGGCACCCAAGCATCGGGTGAGCCGATCAAGCTCGGCCTGTTCAACCCGTCGCAGGGCCCGGGCCCGCAGCCGGGTGTGACCACCGGCAAGAACGCGGCCCTCGACTACGTCAACAACCAGCTCGGCGGCATCAACGGCCGTCCGATCGAAATCGTCGACTGCGGCATCGATCAGACCGTGCCCGAGTCGACCATCTCCTGCGCGCAGAAGTTCGTCCAGGAAGGCGTCATCGCCGCCATCGACGGATTCAACGCCGAATCGGCGTCGGCCGTCAAGATCCTCGGCGACGCGGGTATTCCACTCGTCGGCGAGATCCCCTACAACCTGCAAACCGGTGCCAGCCCGGCCAATCGCGTGTACTTCGCGCCGGCCCCCGCCGCCTTCCTGATCGGCTTCATGCAGCAGCTCAAGGCGAACGGCAAGACCTCACTGACCCTGGCGAACGCCGATCTGCCTGCCGCACATCAGGTCTTCGACATGCTGCTCAAGCCCCTCGGCGCGCAGCTGGGCATCAAGGTCAAAGAGGTCTACTACCCGCCGGCCGGCCCCAACTTCGCACAGCTCGCCTCCACACTCGCCGACGGCAATCCCGACGCGGCCGGTCTGATGACCTCCCCCAACGATGCCACCTGTACCAAACTCGCCCAGTCGATGCGGTCGGTCGGGTACAAGGGCACCATCTTCCTGGCCGCCTGCACCGAGTTCATCGACACACTGGGCCAGCAAGCCGTCGGCGCTCAGACGTATTCGCCGTTCTGGCAGCCCCCTGCCATCGATTCGGTTCCGGCCGAGACCAAGGCGAACGTCGAGACCGCACAACGCTTCATCGACAACCAGGACGGCACCGCGGGCTTCTACGCCTACGGCACCTTCTCGATCCTCGCCGACTTCACCCACATCCTGAACAACGCGAAGGTGACCGAGATCAACAGCAAGAATGTGCTCACCACACTCAAGGCGGTCAAGGACTACCAGAGCTTCCTCGGCCCCAAGCTCAACTGCGGCAGCGCGACCTCACCCAACTGCACCTCGCAGATGCTGCTGTTCGATGTCGTCGCAGACAAGAAGACACAACCGCAGACCGGCACCTTCATCACGCCGTCCCCGGCCGTGCTGAAGCTGATCCCCGGCGCTCTCTGATCCGGGGGCTATGCGGACCCGATAGTTGTTGATCCGCACAGCCTTCCGGACAAACACCTGGGCAACATCACGTGGCCGGGCGGGCCGTCACCGACGCCGCCCGGCCACGTTCATCTTTCACCCGCCGCCGTCTTGGTCACGGCGATATCGATTGAGTGGGATTCATGGGTCAATTCCTCCAGTTCGCGTTCCTCGGCCTATCCGGTGGCGCGGTCTACGCGGTCCTCGCCTCGTCACTGGTCGGCATCTACGCCGCGACGGGCATCATCAACTTCGCACAGGGCGCCATCGGCCTGTACTCGGTTTACGTCGTCGCCGCGCTACAGGACGACGGCACCCTGGTGCTACCCATCGGCTCACTGTCCCTGGGAGATTCACACAACCCGACCCCACTGACCCTGGCCATCCTGATCGGGGTGGCGAGCGCCGTCGTCTGGGCGCTGCTTGCTCACTATCTCGTCTTCCGGCCGCTGCGGCAGGCTCCCGTTCTTGCCCAGGTGGTCGCCTCGGTCGGCCTGATGCTCTTCATCCAGGCCCTCGTCCAGCTGCGCTTCGACACCGAGAACCTCGTCGCCCAGCCGATCCTGCCCGACGACACCGTCGAATTCGCCGGCGCGGTGATCAACGTGTCAGACCTGATCCTGGCCGCAGTAGCCATCGGCATCGCCGTCCTGCTCTGGGCGTATTTCCGGCTGACCACCCTCGGCGTCGCCACCCGCGCGGGCTCCGAAGACGAACTCGCCGCACGGCTGTCGGGCTATTCCCCCGACCGACTGGCGGCCATCGTGTGGGCGCTGACCGCAGCCGCCACCGGCTTGATCGTCATCCTGGCCACCTTCACGATCGGCCTCACGGTCACCACGTACACCTTCTACGTGATCCCGGCGCTCGCCGTCGCGCTGGTCGGTCGCCTAAGCTCCTTCGGCATCGCCTGTGCCGCAGGCCTCGTCCTCGGTGCATTCCAGTCGGTGATCGTCTGGTTGTCGGCGAAGGATTGGTGGCCGGAATGGGCTCAGACCGGCCTCGGTGATGCCGTGCCGTTCGTGATCGTCATCCTTGCGCTGTTCCTGCTCGGCGGCAAGATCCCCTCCCGGGGCTCACTGGGCGACGTGCGGATGCCCGCTGTCCGCATCCCCCGTATCCGCCTGATCCCCACCGCCCTCATCATCGCGGCGGCGGTCGCGGCCATCCTGTTGACCAGCGGCACCTGGCGATTCGGCGTGGTCACCTCGATCATTCTGTCGCTCATCGCGCTGTCACTGGTCCTCCTCACCGGGTACCTCGGCCAGATCTCGCTGGCGAGTATGGCCTTCGCCGGGACCGCCGGATTCGCGCTGTCCAAACTGTCGGTGAACTGGGGTGTACCGTTCCCCGTCAACATGATCCTGGCCGCCCTCATCGCGACCGCCGTCGGCATCGTGGTCGGCATCCCGGCACTCCGTATCCGCGGCGCCCAGCTGGCCGTCGTGACCCTGGCGGCCGCGCTGGCCATCCAGAGCTTCGTCTTCAACAACCCCGAGATCACGCCCTACGAGGGCAATCTCATCGAAGAACCCAGCCTCTTCGGACTCGACCTCGGTGTCAGCGACGGCACCACCCTGGTAACCCTGCGCTTCTCGTTCATGGTGCTCATCGTGGTCGCGATCGCCACCCTGCTGGTGCTGCGGCTGATGGGCGGCTCCACCGGTCGGGCCTTCCTCGCCGTGCGGTCCAACGAACGGGCCGCAGCTTCGGTGGGTATCAACGTCGCGGCGACCAAGCTGCTGGGCTTCGCGTTGTCGGCGTTCCTCGCCGGCATCGGCGGATGTCTGATCGGCTTCTCCCGCGGTCAGCTGTCGGCCGGCTCCTTCACGGTGATGATCGGACTGACGCTGCTGGCCATGACCTACATCGGCGGTATCACCTCCTTCGCCGGCGCCTTCATCGCCGGCGCGCTCGGACAGCTCGGTATCGGCTACGTATTCCTCAAGGACACCCTGGAACTCGGCGAGTACTACGAACTGTTCGCCGCCGGCGCCCTCCTGCTGATGGCTGTCCTCAATCCGATCGGCATCGCCGGGGCGTTCGCCGAACTCGGCGACCGGCTCCGCGCGGCGCTACGACGAACACCCGATCCCGACGACCCGCCGCAACCGGCCCGTCCGGCTTCGACCAAGGAGGCCGACGCACATGTCTGATACGACGACTCCACTGTTGGAGACCACCGACCTGACCGTCCGCTACGGCGGGGTCACCGCCAACTCCGACGTGTCCATCACTGTCGGCGCAGGCGAGATCGTCGGACTCATCGGCCCCAACGGGGCAGGTAAGACCACCTTCGTCGACGCCGTGACCGGATTCACCCGGGCACACGGATCGGTCAGCGTCGGCGGGGTCGGCCTGTCGAAGGCTTCCCCGCACCGCCGCCGCCGGGCCGGTATGGCCCGCACCTGGCAGGCCGGTGAACTCTTCACCGACCTCACCGTCGAACAGAATCTGGCCGTCGCCGTTCAACCCGTCGGCCTGCGGGCCATGTTCCGTGACATCGTCAACGGTTCCCGACCACCGGCCGAAACCATCAACGCCGCACTGCAACTCGTCGGTCTGGCCGAGGTCGCCGACCAGCGTCCAGGGGCCCTTACCCTCGGCCAGCAGAAGCTTGTCGGGGTCGCCCGCGCCCTCGTCGGCGGCACCCGGCTACTCCTGCTCGACGAGCCTGCCGCCGGTCTCGACACGCACGAGAGCCGTGAGTTCGGGGCCGAGTTGCGCCGGATCGCGAACAGCGGCATCGGCATCCTGCTGATCGACCACGACATGTCGCTGGTGCTCGACGTCTGCGACCGCGTCTACGTGCTCGACTTCGGCCGCATCATCGCCGCGGGCACCCCGGCACAGATACAGGACGACCCCGCGGTCGTCGCCGCCTACCTCGGCAGCCCCGAAGTGGACAGCACCGAATTGAACAGCGCCGGGTTGAACAGCGCCGGGTTGAACAGCGCCGGGTTGAACAGCGCCACCGTGGAGAAGACGACCGAGAACATCACGCGGCCAGCACAAACCGAAGGTGAAGAGGAAACCGCATGAGCACCTCCGACGATTTCGCGCCGGCAACCACGACAAGCGAATCGACAACGGCCACCGACCCAGCCGAGATCCTGCGGGTCGACGACGTCACCGTCGGCTACGGCGGGGTTGCCGCCGTTCGCGGACTGAACGCGTCGGTGCGGGCAGGCGAGATCCTGACCCTGCTGGGCCCCAACGGTTCCGGCAAGACGACCAGCCTGCTCGCCATGGTCGGCGCACTCGACCTGATGGCGGGTTCGATCACCGCGCTCGGCGAACCGATCGACAAACGTATCGAACGCAACGCACGTCGCGGCATCACCCTGGTCCCCGACACCCGTGGTGTGTTCCACCGCCTGTCGGTCGCCGACAATCTGCGCCTCGCCAAGCGACGCGGTGGTCGCGACATCGACTCGGTGTACGACTATTTCCCCAAGCTGAAGACGATGCGAACCCGTCGGTGCGGCAACCTGTCCGGCGGCGAGCAGCAGATGCTCGCGCTGGCGAAGGCGCTCTTGGCGAGCCCTCGCGTCCTGCTGATCGACGAACTCAGCCTGGGATTGTCGCCGATCGCCGTGCAGGATCTGCTGCCCCGTCTGCGGTCCATCGCCGACGATACGCAGATGGCGGTGATCCTCGTCGAACAGCACATCGACCTGGCGCTGGGCATCGCCGACAAGGCGATCGTGCTGCACCACGGCCGGGTGGCCGTCTCCGCCCCGGCGAGCGCCCTGCGGGAGAACCGCGATACGGTCGAAGCCGCCTATTTCGGCCGCACCGTGGAATCCGGCGTCGCCTGACCCGGCACGGGTCAACGGATCAACAGCCCCGGCGGCCGCGCGGCACCATCGCGGAACGTCACACACGGTGGCCCACGACGCGGCCGCACCAGTACACGACCAGAGGGAGGGCACAGGTGGCACAGGCGGACAGCCCGAATCCGCACCGCCCCGGACGGGTCCGAAAACCCCGCAACCGCAGCACTCGTCACCGGCCCACCGATGACGAACTCCTCGACGCCGCCTGCGCGGTGATCGCCGACGTCGGCTCCGACCGGTCAACGATGGATATGATCGCCGACCGCGCCGGCACGTCACGGGTCACGCTGTACGCCCACTTCGGTTCACGGGAGTCCCTGGTCTCACGGCTCATCGGACGCGAACTCGACAACTTCACGACCTGGATGTCGTCGGTCTACGAGCACACCGACGACATGCCCTATGGCGCGCGGGCGCGCCGTATCGTGGAGGCGCTCTTCGACTACGCGCGACGACACCCCGACGGATTACGAGTCATACTCGGTCACCGCGACAACACCGACCGTCGGCTCTACGCCGCTCTCGAACCCAAGATCGCCGCCCGACTGCGGACCAACTACGCACAACAGGGCGTCGAGATCGGCGCGGGCGCAGACACGTTGGCATCGCTACTGCTGGTGATGAGCCTCGACGTCGCCCACCGCGCCCTGTTCGTCGACGGCGCCGACATCGACGCCGCATGCGACCTGACGGTCACCGCCACGCAGGCCGTCCTGCGGGAGGTGCGCCCAGCGCAACTCACCGCGATCGATCGGTCGGTACCCGGATCCGGCCCGGCTTCGGACATCTGACTCCGTCGTGCGGCGCTTACGCTTCCGGCGTCGGCTGCGACTGCGGCGCCGGTGCGCCGTCGGCGTAGGACGTGGATTCGGTTGCGTAGAGTGCCATCCGTTCACGCTCCTCGGCATGACGCGGATAGCCGAAGAAGACCACCGCGGCACCGACCGCCACGATGACGACCGCGGCGGCATACGCATAGTTGTCGCCCTTGACGAAGGCATCCCGGGCCGCGGAGATGATCTGCTCGGAGTATTGCGGATAGCGTTCGGCCAGCACCGCGGCGCTGGAGAAGGATTTCGTCAGCGCATCCTCGGTCTGCGCACTGACCTGCGCGGAGTCCGGCGAGGATGAGATCGTCTTGGCGAAGGCGGTCGCATAGCCTGCGGTGAGGATCGCACCCAGGATCGACTGCATGATCGCACCGCCGAGGTCGCGCTGCAGATCAGACATACTCGATGCCATCCCGGCCCGATTCACCGGCACCGACCCGGTCAACGATCGCGACGCCGGCGTACCGGCCAGCCCGACGCCGATCCCGATGAGCGCGTACACCAGTCCGACATGCCAGAACTTCGCATTGTCGTCCCAGGTCGCCATCGCCAAGGCCAGACCCGCGATGACGGGCACATAGCCACACAACAGGGTGAAGCGAGATCCCTTGGACTCGACCAACTTCGCCGACTGTGGTGCGGCCAGGATCATCGTCGCCGCACCTGCCAGCACCGTGGCGCCGGATGCCACCGTCGAATATCCCAGCACATTTTGCATGTACTGCTGCCCGATGAACATCGCACCCATCAGTGTGCCGAAGACGATCAGACCGCCGACCGCCGCCACCCAGAAGGTCCGGCGCGCCGCCACGCGCAGGTCGAACAGCGGAACACGAACGCGCAGTTGGCGAATTACGAAGCCGACGGCCGTCACGAGGAAGACCACGGCCAGGGACAGCACCAGGGTGGTGGAGTCGTTGGTCGGCGCGAAGTTGAGGGCCAAGATCAGCGCACCCACCATCACAATGGACAGCAGCCCACCGAGGTTGTCGACCCGCGCCGACGTGTCTCCGTAATCGTCGGGTAGAAGCCGCCAGGCCAGCACCACGGCCAGCAGCGCCAGCGGCAGTGTCACCAAGAAGACCGAACCCCACTCGAAAACCTCCATCAACGCACCGGCAGTCAGCGGACCGAGGGCCGAGATGGCGCCCCCGATCGCCGACCAGGCGGCAATCGCCTTGGTGCGCTGGGCACCCGACCACAGTGCGGTGATGACCGCCAGGGTGGTCGGGAACGCCAGCCCGGCCGCGATCCCGCCGACCAGCCGCGCCCCGAACAACACGTCGATGTTCGGGGCGAATCCGGCGGTGAGGGAGGCCGGGATCGTCAGCCCCATACCCATGAGCACCATGCGTTTTCGGCCGTGGCGGTCCCCCAGCGCCCCGAAGTAGAGCACCGAAGCCGCCAGACCCAGCGAATAGCCGACAGCCACGAGATTGAGTTGCGTCGAACTCGCGTCGAGGTCCCGGCCGATGTCGGGGAGCGCCACGTTGGCGACGGCGAGATTGAGGTTGGCGACACCGGCGACCAGGATCAGGGTGGCCAGCACCACACCGGCGCGCGGCGGTGAGATTCCTGGGTCAGGCGGGGTCATTCGCCTGAGGATACGCGCGCAACCAGGGCAGACGCAGGGTTTCGCTGGGCATCGCCGCCGGGCCGAGCCGGCGCCGGTGGTTATCCGCCGCCGCGCCGAACCGACCGTACTGTGTTTGGCTGTTGGTGATGACGACCGAAGACCCCGGACCGATGCCGCCCGCCACCGACTCACCCGCTGACGTGCGTCTCGATCCTGCAACTCGGACCACGACCCACCTCGGCCACATCTTTCACATCGCCGGCACGCCGACGGTTCAGGAGGCGGCGGCCGCACTCGTCGAGATCCCGGATGGTGCACTGACCGTCGACGACCGTGGCCGGATCGTCTACTGCGGACCGCGCCGGACCCGGCCGGCCGGCCCCGCCCGTACCGAACGCGTCGTCGACCACGGCGATGCCTTCCTGCTGCCCGGCTTCGTCGACACCCACATCCACTACCCGCAGACCTACTCCACCGACGCCTACGGAGGCGGACAGCTCCTGGAGTGGCTGACGGCGTGCATCTTTCCCGCCGAGGCACGGCTCGCCGATCCCGCCTTCGCGCGGCAGATCGCCCGTGACTTCACCGCGCGCCGGATCGCGGCGGGTACCACCGCGGCCCTCGTCTTCGGGTCGGCGTTCGCCGTCGCCCAGCACGCACTGTTCACCGAGACCCGTGCTGCCGGACTCCGAATCGTCAGTGGGCGAGGCATCCAGACCGTCGGCCCCGACAGTGCGGCGCCGCTGCTGACCTCCGACGCCGACGCGATCGCCATGGCCACCGACGAGATCGACGAATGGCACTGTGCCGACTCGGGCGATCCCACGACCGCGCGGCTGCAGACCGCCATCATTCCGCGCTTCGCACTGTCGGTGACCGCCGACACCCTTGCGCGGCTTGGCGACCTGTACGCCGAGGTCCGCCCGCGCGGAGTGTATGTGCACACCCACCTGAACGAGAACAATCGACCAGGCGACGGTGAAATCGATTCGGTCCGAAAGCTATTCGGCGTAGCCGACTATCTGGACACCTACGACGGAAAATTCCTGCCCGGCTCGGCGATCGGCGGTGAAAGCCTGCTGGGCCGACGCACCGTGATGGCTCACGCCGTGCACTGCTCGGACACCGAACTGACCCGGATGGCGGCGACCGGCACCTCGATCGCGCACTGCCCTGTCTCCCAGCTCTTCCTCGGGTCGGGCACCATGCCGTGGCGTCGCACCGTCGACGCGGGGGTCACGATCGCCGCCGGTACCGACGTCGGCGCGGGCGACGAATGGCTCATCCCGCGGGTGCTGTCGGACGCGTTCAAGGTCCATCTGTCCGAACCCGGATTCGCGAGTGTCGCACTACATCCTGGCGAACTGCTGTTCACCGGCACGCTGGCCGGCGCCCGCGCCCTCGACATGGAGGAACGCTTCGGCAACTTCGACGCAGGCAAAGACGCCGACTTCCTCGTCGTGGAACCCGATCGCTGGCCGGCGTTGGCCGCCGCACTACGTTATGGAATCCGCGCCGACGACCCGACCGCCGCCCGCGATCAGACGCTGTTCACCCTGTTGCTCGGTTTGCGGGAACCGGCGATCACCGAGGTGTACGTGGCCGGCAGGCGAGTGCAACCCCCCGACTGACCACCGGTTCCTCAGATCCGGTGACCGTCCCACTCGTGGTCGTGCATGAATCCCTCGGCCAGGCCGACCTTGTAGCGCAAGCAACTGCGCAGGATGCCGCCATAGGCCACCGGCAGCAGCACCAGCGGCAACTGGTCGCCGCGGCAGCCGATGACGTCGTCCGAGCGCCGGAAGTCCCGGATGAACTGTCGCATCGACCGCCCGCGACGCGATTTGCGCCGCCATCCATACAGCAGCATGCCCAGCCCGATCATGCGATGCACGTCGGCGCCGGGTTCGATGATCCCGGCCGGTTCCGGGGCGTCGAAGAAGGCCCGGTCGATACCGTCGTCGGCGCCGAAGAGCATGATGCCGCTGGTGGCCCGGGGGTTGGCCTCGATGCAGAACAGCCCGTGCTCGTCCTCGATGAAGTCGAACCCGATCTGCCCGGTGAAGTTGATGTCGGCGACGAAGTCACGGATCCACTCGAAGATGCGCTCATGCTGTACCGGCGTGAAGTTCAGGCAGGAACTCCCGTCGATCGCGTAGTCGACCGGGTAGGCGGTATGCGCCCGGATGCGGCCCTCGTGCACCACCGAGTAGGTGCAGTAGTTGGTCCCGGTCGCCCACTCCTGGGCGATCCACGGATTGTCCGGCTCGAAGTCCAGCCAGCTCAACGAATCACCGGGGCGCACCTTGTGCACCTTCTGCGAGCCCCGCGAATAGCACTTCTTGAGCGCGAAGGTGCCGGTGAAGTCCAGCGCGGCAACCTCCTCCGGGCCGGTGACCTGCGCGTACTTACGCGTTGGGATGCCTCGCTCGGTGAGCAGCCGCTGGAACTCGTACTTGTGGTGCAACCGATTCTCCAACTCGAAATCCGAGAGGAACAGTGCACAGTCCGGCGGAAAGTGGTCGGCCATCATCGCGATGATGTCGGTTTCCTCGTGGATCGGGATGACCAGATCGACCTTCTCCGCCGCCACGATCCGCGCGAGTTCCTCGCAGTAGGCGCGCGGCTCGAACTTCGGGGGTGGCACCAGGTGGAAAGCCGAACTCGACCGGGAGATCCGGCCGACGCCGATCGGGATGCTGTCGACGAGGGTGACGCGATGACCGGCCGCAGCCATCAGCCGGGAGAGTTCCAGCGTCAGAAAGGACCGTCCGAAAGTGATCAGCACATGCTTGGGGTCGGCGGAACGCCCGGGTTCGAAGAAGTGCACGGGCAGAGTCTACGGAGGATCAGACGAGGCCGACGTCGTGACATCCCGGCAGATGCGCGACACCAGTGGCGAAGACCCGTCGAGGCATCCGCTATCACTCCGGCCACCTCGGGGAGCGCACGGGAATACCAGGTGCGTTCCGATTTGTTCCCTTGCTAACTTAATTCACAGGGTTGTCCGATTCGCGTGAGCAGATCCGACGGACCTCACACCGAGAAGATCAGAGACGATCTTGTCGGTGGACTACCGCATGCTGGATCACGACATGCGCGATAACGGCACGCCGAACACCGGCGTGATGCCGATGCGGCCCAGCCGGGTACGGCGGCAGGCCACTAGGGAATGGGAGGACGGGTAGATGTTCCTGGTCGGCGTCATCTCGGCATCCCTGGCGGCTCTCGCCTACGGCATGTCGACGGTGCTGCGCGCGCTGGGTGCCCGTCGCACGGCCACCACCGCCCGTGACGAGGGGCAGGACATCACCTCCTCCTCCGGCGGGCCGTCGTTGCAGTCGACGCTGTCGACCTTCGTCGACCCAGCCTTCATCCTCGGCACCATGATGGTCGTCATCGGTTTCGCCGGTGGTGCGGTCGCGGCCCGTTTCCTGCCGCTATTCCTGTCACAGACGATCGTGTCGGCCAACCTGGTGGTCACCGCCCTACTGGGCACGATCATGCTCGGCATCGCACTGCACACCCGGGAATGGGTGGCCATCTGGATGGTCGTCTTCTCGCTGTGCCTGCTGGGCGTGTCGTCGTCGCATCACACCGGCGCGGGCGAGGGCCGCACATTCCATTGGGGCCTGTTCTTCGCGACCCTCGGGGTCTGCGCGCTCGCCCTGATCGGCGTCTACCGCCTCGGGCGGCACGGCGCCATCGTCGGCGGTGCCGCCGCGGGCTTCCTGTTCGGCATCATCGCCATCGCGGTACGCATCCTCGATGGTGTACATCCGTTCGACGCCGTCACACTGCTGACCGATCCGGCGGCATGGACGATCGCCGTCGCCGGTGCAACCGGGTTCTTCGTGCAGACCGTCGCCCTCCAACTGGGCGCGGTCAACGGCGTGACGGCGGTGCTCGTCGTCGGGGAGACCGCGGGTCCGAGCCTGGTCGGCGTACTGTTCCTCGGCGACACCGCCGAGCCGGGGTTGGGCTGGCTGGCCATCGTCGGCTTCATCGGCGCGGTGATCGGCGCGGTGCTCGTCGCCTGGTACGGATCCGGCGACCCCGACCACTTCGGTGAGGCTCCGCCGATGAAGGGCGGTTGGCGACGCGGGCGGGAAGATCCCGAATGCGATGCCGGCGTGTGCGCCGATGTCGATGTCGCTGCCGATGTCGAGGTCGAGCCTGCCGCCGGAACTCGTGCCGACGAATCCGATACCCATGCCGACCGCAGCTGAGACCTCCCGCGCCACCGACACCAGCAGCGAAAGTTGTTGACACCCATCGCAGTGGACGTAACGGTGAAGAGATGACCTCAACGTCGGCGGCACGCACCGCATACGAGACGCTCGAACCATTCCACATCCTCGCCTACTTCAACCCGGGTTTGCGGTCCGCCCAGGCCGACCTCGGTCTCGACCCCTACGCGCTGTACTTCGGGGGCCGCGCCGCACCGCTCGGCGCCTGTAGCCACCCCGTGGTGACGTCGACCTTCTACAACTTCGAGCCGGGGCTGGTCGCCCGGTCCTGGGATGCCGTATTGGCCGCAGGGCTGGATCGGGTTGCTGCCCGCCGCGACGCCATGCTCGACGAGCAGTTGCGCACCATCCTCGGCGCCGGTATCGCCGACGATCCGCAGATCGCCGACCTGGCCGACGCCTACACCGAACTCGCCGGTCGAGTACCGCTGTCGGGCCGTCCGCTGGCCGCGGCGTGGGCCGGTGTGACGCTCCCCGACACGCCGCATCTCCGGCTCTGGTACGCGATCGCGATCCTGCGGGAATGGCGCGGCGACAACCACATTGCCACCCTGGTGGGTAGCGGCCTGAACGGTATCGACGCCATCGTCTTCCACGAGGCGACGCTGCCCGACCCGACGGTCACCCGGCGCATCATGGGGCGCCCGATGGCACAGCTGACCCGCGGATGGGACGACGACGCGTGGGAGGCCGCCGTCGACCGCCTCGTCGCAGCGGGCCTCGCCGAACGCGAGGGAGACCGACACCGGCTGACCCCCGACGGTGCCGCGCTGTACGACGACATCGAGGCAGCGACCGACGCCCTCGGCGAATCCCTGTGGAGTACAGCCGGTATCGACGAAGTACTGACCCGGACACGCCCGCTGGTGAAAGCTGTGCTGGATGCCGGTGTACTGCCCGGCACCACACGAAAGGAACCCTGAGGTGGATGTGGCGTATGCCGACGATGTGTCCGCGATCAAGAATCTCAAGTACCGGTACCTGCGTGCGCTGGACACCAAGGACTGGGATGCGTTCGCGCAGACGCTGACGCCGGATGTGACCGGCAACTACGGCGCCGACCTCGACTTCGGTAACCGTGACGACCTCGTCGGATATATGCGCGCGAATGTCGGTGCTGCGGTGATCACCGAACATCGGGTCGCCCACCCCGAGATCGAGGTCACCGGCGACACGGCGACCGGACGCTGGTATCTGCAGGACCGGGTGATCGTCGCGGAGTTCTCGTTCATGCTCGTCGGCGCGGCCTTCTACTCCGACGGCTACCGACGTACCGACGACGGCTGGCGGATCAGCGCCACCGGCTACGACCGCACCTACGAGGCGTCGATATCGCTGGCCGACCTGCCGAGTTTCGCACTCAAGGTGGGGCCGGCGATCAACCTCTGACCGGCCGTCGACTTCGGAATTGGAGGCGCCATGAGCAGGTTCGGACGTTCGGAACCGTTCGCCGATCGGCGTGAGGCCGGACAGCGTCTGGGTGCGGTGCTGGCGGGGACTGTCGCGGCCGACGGTTCCGCCTTCCCGTCCGGCCCCGATGTGCTGGTCCTGGGTCTGGCCCGCGGCGGTGTGCCGGTGGCCCGCGAGGTCGCCGACACCCTCGACGCCGACCTCGACGTGCTGGTGGTCCGCAAGATAGGTGCGCCCGGCCAGCCGGAGTTCGCGATGGGAGCCATCGCCACCGGCGGGCACGTCGTCGTCAATGACGACGTGCCCCGCCGGCTCGGGGTCAGCGCTGCACAGTTCGACGCCGCGCTGGCCCGTGAGCGCCGCATCCTCGCCGACCGCGAACACCGCTATCGCGCGGGCCGCGGTCCCCTACAGATCGCGGGTCGGACGGTGGTGCTCGTCGATGACGGACTAGCGACCGGGGCGTCGATGTCGGTGGCGCTCGTCGCGATGCGTTCCGCAGGGGCAGGCACACTCGTCGTCGCGGTGCCCACCGCACCGGCCGATGTCTTCGACCGGCTCCGGGTCGCGGGTGCCGACATGATCGTCGCCGTCACGACTCCCGACCCGTTTCATGCCGTCGGCCAGTCCTACCGGGACTTCAGCCAGGTCGGCGACGACGCGGTCCTCGCCGCACTGACTCGCGGGCGATCCTGACGATCACGTCGCGGTGATCGGACGGCCTAGGTGTTGAGCAGCAGGGCGGCGATCTCAGATCGGTCGGTCACATCCAGCTTGGTGCAGGCCCGATAGATGTGGCCTTCGACGGTGCGCACCGACACGGTGAGTCGCTGGGCGATCTCCTTGTTGGACAGACCGGCTGCGACGAGGTTCGCGATCTCACGTTCGCGCGAGGTGAGCGGGAGCGGGCGAGCGGCCTGGACCAGCGCGGGGGTGCGCAGTCCGCCGCATTCGGCGGCCAGCCGGTTGGCCACCGCCGACGACGCCACCGTCGCCGCTCGACCGCCCGCCGCATCGTGGATCACCCCGGCCTGTGCCGCGGCATCGGCCGCCGACAGCCGCAGTCCCAGCGCCTCGAAATCGGCCGCACACACATCGAGTTCGACGGCATCCGACTCGGCCAGGGTTGTGGCGTGCCGGACGTAGATCCGCACGGCCGGACTGTCGAGTTCGTCGGCCAGCTCGTCGAGCCGGGCGGCCGCGGTGGTGTCGCCGAACCGAACCGCGGTGTGCAGTGCCTCCGCCTCGATGGCGAATTGCCCTGACGCACGCGCCTCGTCGGCCGCCGACCGCGCCAGTTCCACCGCGCTGCTGACCGTGCCCGCCGACGCCGCCTGCCAGGATTCGGCGATCTTCAACATCGGACCGAAGACCGCCACATGGGTGCCGTAGTTCGCGCGGGCCTTGGCCAGTGCCGCCTGCGCCGCGTCGGACTGACCGAGCGCGCTGAGGCCCTGCACCAGATAGATGCGGGCCGGGAAGTTCCACGACTCAGAGAATTCGCCGCTGTCGATGGTGGCGAGCGTCTGCTCCATCCGACGGGTCACCGACGCGCACGAGCCACGCGACAATTCCACCGACGCCACCAGGATGCCGGACAGTGCCCAGCCCAGATACTGTGCGGCACTGGCGAAGTTGACGTAGCGGGCGCTGGCCTTCTCGGCGTCGTCGAGGCGGCCGGTGAGGGTCAGCGCGAGGATCTCACCGAGCGCGGTCGGGAACCGGAGCAGGCCGTCGACATCGGTTTCGCGGGTGAGTACCGCCAGTGCGTCGACGTCGCGGCCGCGGCCGCTGAGCGCGCGGGCCAGACCGCCGCCGAAGACGGCCCACTCGATCGCCCACGGGTTGGGGTTCTCACTGGCGAGGGCTTCGTCGGAGAGCGCGATCGCCTCACCGATACGGCCGGTGAACAGGGCACACGCCGAGGCGACCGCGGTGACGATCGGGGCGAGCGCCGGGTGGGTGACCCGCTCGCGCACCATGTGCAGTAGTTCCTCGGCCCGTTCGGCTTCTCCCAACGCCCAGAAGATCGTGCTGATCCGCAACAGCCCCCACCGCAGCAGCGCGACTTCGTCGAGGTCGGCAGGGTCGAAGCGGCTGAGGATCTCTTCGGCCTCATCGGGATGTCCCTGCCACATCAGCGCGCGGGCCAGCAGTTCGGCCTCGTCGAGACCGCCGCCTTCGGCGAGAGCGGTACGTGCGAACCGTTCCCCGAGCGGGGTCTGCGCCAGGTTCAGCGCATCCCGCGCAGCGGCACCGAGCAGCCCGACGTCGATGCCGACGTCGGATTCGATCGATAGGTCCGCCAACCGGATCCGTTCCGCCGGGGTGTTCAGGTCGCGAGCCTGCAAGACGCGCACCAGGTTGCCCCGAAGGCGACGGGAGGACACCAGACCCAGCCGCCGACGGATGACCTCACCGAACAGTGGGTGATGGAAGGCGACGTCGAGGCGCCGACCGCTGCGCGAGATACGCACGAGCCCGGCCATCTCGGCCTCTTCGACGGCTTCTTCCCCGGCGAGTTCGGCGAGCACGTCGATGTCGAGGGGTTCGCAGAGGCTCAGGTATTTGAGGGCGGTCAGCACCGAGTCGTCGAGTTGTTCGATGCGGCCTTCGAGGAGTGAGGCCAGTTCCGAGGTGATCGCGGTGCGTCCGCGTAACTGCCAGACGCCCTTGACCTGCCGAAGCGTGTCGGCCTGGCGCGCACCTTCGACGAGGTGGCGCAGGAACAGGGCATTGCCGCCGGACGCCTCCCACATCACATTCGCCGAATGCTCTTCGAGCTGCCCGCCGAGGACCGATTCGATCAGCTCGACGCTCTGATCCTTGGTGAACGGGGACAAGGTGATCCGGGTGAGGTGGTTGTCCTTCCACAGCGAGGTCACCGCATCCGGCACCGCCTCCCCACTGCGGACGGTCGCGACGATGTGTACGGCCCGGTCGATGGCCAGCTGATGCAGCAGGGTCGCCGACAGTTCGTCGAGCAGATGCGCGTCGTCGACGCCGATGACGACATCGCCTTCGCCGAGCAGGGATTCGCGTGCGGCCGCCAGGTAGGTGACCGGATCACTGGAGGTCGCGGGGCCGACGAGATGCGCGAACACACCGAGCGGGATCGATCGTGCCGATTCGGTGCCTGCCACCCAGCGCACCCCAGAACTCAGACCGGCCGTCACATGCCGGGCCAGAGTCGTCTTACCGACGCCCGAATCCCCGGTCAGCACAACACCACACGCCGCTGTCTCGCCAGTGAGTGCGGCCTGGATGGTGCGGAATTCGCGTTCCCTCTCCACCAAAGGCCATTCCCAGGACATATCTGCAGATAGTAGTCCTGGGGCGCCCTGCCCCGCATCGCCGAATCCCACCACGTACTTGGTCTTTTGTCCCAGTTTCCCTAATCCCCGGTGTCCGTGGCCGAGTTCAGGCGTCGCGTTTGTCGACCACGGCCACGGCGATACCGAAAAGGATTGCGGTGAAGCCTGCGAAGTAGGCCAGCGACCCGTAGGCGCCCCAGTGGAAGTCGTCGTTGCCACCGGACAGGAACGCAGTCGCGTTGAGAAAGGGCAGGAAGGGGCCCACATGTTCACCGACGGTCGGCAAGGCGGCGATGATGTTCTCGGCAACCCACGGCCAGATCAGCGCGAGCGCCACGGCACCCGCGGTGTGCCGCAGTAGGGCTCCGAGCGCGATCGCGATCACCATGTAGAGCGATGCGACGACCGGGGTGCCCCACATCGCCCGGATCGTGTCCGAGTCACCGAAATCGAGATCGGCTCCGGCTGCCGAAAATGCCAGGACCAGGCTCACCACGAAGAGCACCAGCACCACCACGAACGCCAGTACCGCGTAGACCACGGCCTTCGCGGTCAGCACCGTCCACCGCTTCGGAACGGCGAGGAAGGTCGGCTTGATCGTGCCGAATCGGTACTCGGAGGTGATCCCGAGGATCGCCATGATCGTCAAGACCGCGATGCCGAGCGTGTTGAGGCCCACCAGATACACGTAGACGTCCAGCGGATCGCCGTTCGAGCTGCCGATGCCGGTCAAGAACGCGAGACCGAGCGCCAGCACTGCGACTGTGCCCAGGCACCAGTACGGCGCCCGGGTGGTCGTCAGTTTGATGCGCTCGGCATTGATGGTCGCGATCATCGATTCATCCCCTGTCCCCCGTTGAAACCCTGTCCCCCGTTGAAGCCCTGTCCCCCGTTGAAACCCTGTCCCCCGTCGAAGCCCAATCCCCCGTTGAAGCCGGGGCCGGCCACGCCCGGCGGTGCCGTGGCCTGCCCGCCGTGATACTCGACGGCATTCGCGGTCACGGACATGAAGACCTCTTCCAGCGAGGCCGATTCGGCGGCCAGCTCATGCAGGACGACGCCCGCCGCGGCCGCGATCTCCCCGACCCGGTCGGTCGTGACATCGGGGACCATCATCGTCGGACGTCCCTTGCCGTCCACCGGTCCGGGCGTCGGCGACAGCCCCTCCGCCGCCAGCGCGACGTGCAGTTTCTGCAACTCGGGACTGCGCACCCGCGCCGACGTCCGAGCCTGGCTGAGGAATTCGGCGACCGAGCAGTCCGCGATCAGGCGCCCGCGGCCGATGACGATGAGATGGTCTGCGGTCAGCGACATCTCGGTGAGCAGATGGCTGGAGACGAAGACCGTCCGACCCTGTGTGGCAAGGTCTTTCATGAAGTTTCGGATCCAGACGATACCTTCGGGATCGAGTCCGTTGACCGGCTCGTCGAAGAGCAGGGTATGCGGATCGCCGAGCAGCGCACCCGCCAGTCCCAGCCGTTGCGACATACCCAGCGAGAATCCGCCCGCGCGTTTGGTGGCGACGGACTCCAGACCCACCATGCCGATGACCTCATCGACCCGAGAGACCGGAATGCGATTGGACGCGGCCAGCCAGCGCAGATGCGAACGCGCGGATCGGTTCGGATGGACCCATTTGGCGTCGAGTAGTGCACCGACCTGCCGTACCGGGTCGGCGAGGTCGGCGTAGTGCTGTCCGTTCACCGTCGCGGTTCCCGACGTCGGGCGGTCGAGCCCCAGCATCATCCGCATCGTGGTGGACTTACCGGCACCGTTCGGCCCGAGGAAGCCGGTGACGCGACCGGACGGGACCTCGAAGGTGAGGTTGTCGACGGCGCGGGTGTTACCGAACTCCTTGGTGAGACGATCGACTCTCAGCATGACCTGACCCTATCCGCGAAACGACCGCCGGCAGGGTCACCCGGCCGCGGCGCTACGACGTGGCGCGCTCGCCGTCGGGTGCCGGTGAGGACGCCCGCGCCCAGAAACGTCGAGGTATTCGGCCCGCTCCGGCGGCCAGGCGCCCCGCTACCACGGCATACGCCATCGCGGCGGCCATCCGCTCGGGGTCATCCGCTCGAGTGACCGCCGAGGCCAGCAGCACACCATCGCAGCCGAGTTCCATCGCCAGCGCTGCGTCGCTGGCCGTCCCGATCCCGGCGTCGAGAATCACCGGCACCTGTGTGTCGGCGACGATCATCTCGATGTTGTGCGGGTTGAGGATGCCCAGTCCGGTACCGATCGGCGACCCCAGCGGCATCACCGCGGCCACCCCGAGATCGGCCAGCCGTGCAGCCAGCACCGGATCGTCGTTGGTGTAGGCGAGGACGACGAAACCATCCGCGACGAGTTGTGCGGCGGCGTCGACCAGCTCGATCGGATCGGGCATCAGGGTCCGGTCGTCGGCGACGACTTCGAGTTTCACCCAATCGGTCTCGACCGCCTCCCGCGCGAGCTGCGCGGTCAGGACGGCCTCGGCGGTGGTGTGACAGCCCGCGGTGTTCGGCAGGACCGCGATGCCCAGTCTGCGCAACATCTCGATCATGCCGGTTCCCGACGCGGCCACCCGCCGGATCGCGACCGTCGTCAGCTCGGTTCCCGAGGCCACCAGTGCCCGCTCGAGGACAGCCAGGTTGGTCGCGCCGCCGGTGCCGGTGATCAGCCGCGAACCGAACTCACGGTCGGCGATCCGCAGCACATCGTCGACGCTCGGGGCGGGACCGCTACTCGCACCGGCCGTCTCAACCACCCTGCACCGCCGTCACGATCTCGACCGACGATCCGTCGGGAATGGATTGCGCCCAACTACCTTTCGGTACCACCGCACCGTCGACGGCGACTGCCAGCCCGCGGTCGGGAAGGTCGAGGCTGCGCAGCAGACCCGCGACTGTGACGCCGGCGGACACCTCGGTCGGCTCGCCGTTGACCGTGATCGTCATCGATTTCCTCCTACTGAATCACGTTCCGCCGAGTGACCATCCGGGTCGGCCAAGAGTTCGCCGACCGTATGCGCGGTCCACGGCGCCAGGACGATTCCGTTGCGCCCGTGGCCGATGGCCGCGACGGTCCGCTCATCGAGGCGACGGACAATGGGCAAACCATCGGCGGTACACGGCCGCAGCCCGGCACCGGCCTCGGCGAGCTCATAGGTCCGCAGACCCGGCATGACCTCGATGGCATCGGCCAGCAGATCGGCGACACCACCGGCCTCCGGTACCGTGGGCTCGGTCCACGAGGCATCCTGCGGTTCGTATTGCGTCGCACCGACGACGACCCCGTCGGACCGCGGAACAAGGTAGACGATCCGTCCGTCGACCCGCGCACGCACCACATGCTGCGGCGGCGGCACCGACCATCGGGTGCGTCGTAGCCGCAGGATCTCCCCTTTTGCCGGATGCAGCGTGTCGGCGACGGCCGGGAGGAGCCGTGTCGCCCCCAGCCCGGCGGCCACCACGATCTGATCGTCGGAAAGTTCGGCGAGATCGTCGATGCGCGCGTCGACGAGCTGCGCTCCGGCCGCGACGAGGGCGGTGCGCAACGCCGCGAGCAGCCGTCGGTTGTCCACCGCCCATTCCCCCCGCGCGCGGTAGCCGCCGATCAGCCGCGAGCTCAGGGATGGCTCCAGGACACGAATCTCGTTGCGCGACACCATATTAAGTCCAGTTGGCGGGGAGCCGTCCGCGCCCGGATCGTCGGCGGGCGCCGGGCGATGCGCCCACACAAAATCGGCCAGCCCGCGGAGATACTCGGCATCGGCCGCGCTCGAAGCGACGAACAGCGAATCGCACGCCACCCGCACCGTCGGGTCGCCGAGTCGATCCAGCAGTGCGGGCCATCGACGTACCGACGTCGCCGACAAGGCGAGGGCCCGCTCTTCGCCCGGATGCCCTTCACCGAGCGAACCCAGCATCCCGCCCGCGACCTGCGACGCCCGCACCTCGGCACCGGCGTCGAACACCCGCACCCGCCAGCCGGCGTCGGCTGCGGCGAGTGCGCAGGACAAACCGATGACACCACCGCCGACGACGGCGACGGTCCGCCTTTGCGCCGATGACGGCACACCCATGTGAACTCCACCTTCCTTCGCCGGCATTACCCGGATCAGGTCTGACGGTCTGCGGCATCCCGCACTCTCAGCCCGGCCGTCCCGGGCTCCCGTGTTGTGTCCTCCACCCTAACGCTCTCCACATCCCCCGATCCGGCGGCCGGTAGCGTGACCGCCGTGACCACCACCCGCGAGCTCCTCGACGCAAGCACCCTCTATCTGTGCACCGACGCCCGACGCGAACACGGTGACCTCGTCGAATTCGTCTCGGCGGCCCTCTCCGGCGGTGTCGGCATCGTGCAACTCCGAGACAAGGGATCAGTGGGTGAACAGCGCTTCGGTGTCCTCGAGGCGCGCGCCGAGATCGACACGCTGCACCGTTTGCGTGAGGTCACCGCAGCCCACGGCGCCCTGCTCGCGGTCAACGACCGCGCCGACATCGCCGCCATCGCGGGAGCCGACGTACTGCATGTCGGCCAGGGCGATCTCACCCCCGCCCAGGCCCGGCGCATCGTCGGCGACGGCGTGATCATCGGGGCGTCGACACATGACACCGACCAGGCGCGCGCCGCCATCGCCGACGACGACGTCGACTATTTCTGTGTCGGCCCGTGCTGGAGCACACCCACCAAACCGGGGCGGGCGGCGGCCGGTCTCGACCTGGTCCGCGCCGCAGCACAGGCCATCGAGGCAGATCCGGCGGCCGCCAAACCGTGGTTCGCGATCGGCGGCATCGACGCCGCGCGGGTACCCGAGGTGACCGCGGCCGGTGCCCGGCGCATCGTCGTGGTGCGGGCGATCACGGCGTCGGCCGACCCCGCGGCGGCCGCACGCGAGCTGGTCGGACTCGTCTCCGCCAGACGCTGACCGGCATGCAGGACCGTCATCCGGTCGGCGAAACCCGTTTGCCCACGCCCCGCACCGGGGTCTACCCTGGACGCCATCATGTTGCGCATGCAGAACCTTCTCGTAACCCGCCGCAGCGGGGTCTGATCTGACCGACCCCCCGCTGCGGGGTCGTTGCGCTCTCATCACGCATCTGCTCGTCGGTCATCTCCTCCACGACCGGAATCGATTCAGACGATGCAACCCTTCTCCGTCACCGAAGACCAGCCGACCGATACCTTCACCGCGGGCCTGCCGCGCGGAATCCGCGAAGAGGCGGCCGGGCTGTCCCCCGAGACCTTCACCGCACGATATGCGCCCGCCGGACGTATCCGCCTCGGCTCCTTCTCCGCACAGACCTGCCATGGTGATCTCGTCGAATGCCGGGCGACCGTCGCCACCGGCGACCGCATCCGCTCCCTGCGTGCTGTCGCCAGCGGCCGGATCGGCGCCATGACGTCGATGCTGCATGACATCGGTGCCACCATCTCGATCGTCTCCTCACACCAGCGTCCGACCGAGAGTGGGATGGCCGCCTTCCTGCTGTGTGAACGGGACGGGCGACAGATGTGGGCCTACGGCGATGGGGCCGACTGCGACGAGGCGAACGTCAACGCCCTGATCGCGGGCGCGAACCGGCTGCTCGCGGCCTGAGCACCTGCCTGCCGTTCAGGTCTGGCCCGTTCAAGTCTGGCCGTTCACGTCTGGGGATCCAGGGCGGTCATCCGTTCCCGCAGCGCGGGCCATGCCTGCCCGAAGGCCGGATGCAGCGGCAGCCCGTCGACCTCGGCCTCCGCGACCCAGCGCAACTCGGCGGATTCCCCGTTCGCAACGGTCCGTACCGGCTCACCGACATCGGCGATGACCGTCGTGTAGGTCCAGCCACTGGGCGCCTCATGGGTGACCACCGCGGCGACGACGCGCAGGTCGGCGTCGCCGATACCGGCTTCTTCGCCTGCCTCGCGGACCGCGGTGTCGACCGCCGACTCATGTGAGTCACGGGCACCGCCGGGCAGCCCCCAGGTACCGCCCTGATGCGACCAGATGGCGCGATGCTGCAGCAGGATGCCGACCTGACCGTCGGCCAGCGGCGCACGCAGCAGGAGTCCGGCCGCACCATGCACGCCCCAATAGCGCGCACCGTCGGGGTCGATCACCCATCCGTCGCCGTCTCCGCGCACATCGCCTCCTCACGGACCGCTGGTGGCGGTGCGACACGGTGCCGACCATGACGCACTCATCGGACTCCACCGTAGGTGAGTCGACTCACGACCGCCACGTCCGTCTCACTCTGGGTCGAAACCTGTTCGCAGGTCTACCGCACAGCGCCTCCGGCAGGGGTGCGAATACCGGCCGGCACGGCTGCGATGGCATAGGCTGAAGTCGTTGACCACCCCATTCGGGGTCGATCCGCGATCGATGAAGGGATCTGCTGGTGACCGGCGACGCGTCCTCGATGCGCACCGCACTCACCCGCGCCGGACGGACGTTCCGGGCCAATCCCACCGCACCCCCGATCCGACAGGTTCTGGCCGACCGCCGCGAGCTGATGACCACCGCGCGGGAACGCGCCCAATCCCCCTTCGCCACCGTGCGCCACTACGCGGTGACCACACCGGGCAAACTCGTCCTGCTGTGCCTGGTGCTGGCCGTCGGCGCGACCATCACCGGCTGGTACGCGTCGACCGTGCTGGAGAATCGCACCCGGACGCTGCAGCAGATGATCGACCGCACCGAACCGCTGGCCGAGGCCGCCCAGATGCTCTACAGCTCGCTGTCCATCGCCGACGCCTCGGCGAATGCCGCCTTCATCTCCGGTGGACTCGAGTCGCCGGAACTGCGCGCCCGCTATTCCGACGCCCTCGCGACGGCCTCGTCGTCGCTGATCCTGGCGACCGGCACCTCAGGGGAACCCGATGCCGCCGACCCGACCCAGCAGGCCGTCGCCGCCGACCTCAACGTGCTCGCCACCACCATTCCGGTGTACAGCGGCCTGATCGAGACCGCGCGCACCAACAACCGGCTCGGCCATCCCGTCGGGTCCTCCTACCTCGGGCAGGCCTCGGCCCTGATGCAGAGCGACATCCTGCCCGCGGCGCAACGACTCTACGAACATCGGTCGATGGCCATCGCCGACCCGCAGCAGACGCTCACCCAGCCACCATGGGGGGTGTATGCCGCACTGTTCGCCCTGCTCGCCGTACTCATCCTGACCTCGCGATATCTGGCCCGCCGCACCCGGCGGCGATTCAACATCGGGCTCGTCGCGGCAATCATGGCAGTCACTCTCGGCACCCTCTGGCTACTGACCTCCGGTCTGACGTCGGTGGCCGCCACCACCGATGCCCGGACCGCGGGCGCCGACCCACTCCGCCAGCTGACCGCCGCCCGGATCCTCACCCAGCAAGCCCGCTCCGCGGAGACACTCGCACTGGTGCGGCGCGGTGATCAGGGAAATCTGGAACAGTCCTTCCGCCAGTCCACCGACTCGATCGCCTCGATCATCGCCGAGGTCCGCACGGCCGAAGATGCACGCACCACCGTGGGCGTGGACAAACTGGACCAGATATCGGCGGCGCTGGGCGAGTGGAAGACGACCGCAGCCAAAGTCCAGGGATATATCGAGGCCGGCGACTTCCGCACCGCACGCGTCACCACCGTCGGTGACCAGCCCAGTAGTTCAGCCGCCAGCTACGGGGCGGTCGATGCCGCCCTCATCGAGGCGATCACCACCGCCCGCGATTCCTTCCGCGACGACATCAACACCGCACAGCGCCTGCTCGGATTCACCGGGACGGGAATCCTGCTGCTCACCGTGTTCGCCGCCGTCGCGAGCGTCGGCGGGATGATCCCGCGCATCCGGGAGTACCGATGACCACACACGCACCCACCACCTCCGCGAGCCGCCGCCGCGCCGTCATGCTGTTCGTCCTGGTGGCGACCGTGCTGGTGGCCGCCGGATGCGTCCGCTTCCCCGCCCCCGAGAACAACCCGCCGACCGCGGCCGCCGTCGTCCCGACGCCGCCGGGGGTGGCCACCGACGTGCCGGTGGAAACGCCACCGAACGCGGAGACCTGCGATGCCACCGAGAGTCTGCGCCCACCCGCACAGATGCCGGTGCCCGGGCGGATGCCGCCACGATCGTCGATGGCCGACATCGTCGCCCACGGACGTCTCATCGTCGGACTCGACATCGGCTCCAACCTGTTCAGCTTCCGCGACCCGATCACCGGCGACATCCAGGGCTTCGACGTCGACCTGGCCCGGGAGATCACCCGCGCCATCTTCGGCGACCCCAATCGCGTCGAATTCCGGGTGCTGTCCTCGGCCGAGCGCATCGACGCACTGCGCGCCGCCGAGGTGGACGTCGTCGTCAAGACGATGAGCATCACCTGCGAGCGACGCCGACAGATCGCCTTCTCGGCGCCCTATTACATTGCTTCCCAACGTATTCTCGCGCTCCGCAACTCACCCATCCAGGGGCCGTCGCAGTTGGCGGGCCGAAACGTCTGCGCAGCCCGCGGCACCACCTCGATCGGACGTATCCAGTCGATCGAACCCCGCGCGCAGGTCGTCACGACCACCACCTGGGCCGACTGCCTGGTACTGCTGCAGCAGGGGCAGGTGGACGCGGTGACCACCGATGACGCGATCCTCGCCGGTCTGGCCGCGCAGGATCCGTGGGCGCAGGTCGTCGGCCCCAGCCTGGGCGAGGAGTACTACGGTGTGGGTATCCCGCCCGGAAAGGACGACATGGTCCGTTTCGTGAACGGCGTACTCGAACGGATTCGCAACGACGGCACCTGGTGGCGGATGTACGACCGATGGCTGTCGATCCTCGATTCCGGCTACGGCCCGCCACAAGTGATCTACCGGGACTGACCCAGATGACCAAACCCGAGCACACCGATCCCGCCGACCAGGCGAACGCCGCCGAGGACGCCGACCCGGACAGTCATATCGGTACGCAGCGCGTCTCCCTCGACGATCTGATGGGTCCCGACGGGGATGAGGCTGACGGGGAAAATGCCGATGGGGAAAATGCCGATGGGGACGTGGAGGTAGGCACCCAGGCGGCCGTGCCGTTCGTCGACGACGAACCCGACGACCCGAGCGCGGGCGACGGGAGCACCGACCGCGTACAGCGGTCGGGGTCCGCCGACAGCGACGGTGTCAGTTCCGGCAGGCAGATGCGCAGCAGGCTGGTCCCGCGTCGGCCGGCGGTCCACGAGCGCCGTCTCGGCAGCGGGCTGGTCGAGATGCCCAAGGTCGTCGACATCGAGCCCTATGACGCGGTCCTCGACGAACCGGTCATCGTCGAGCGCAAACGCGACTGCTGGAAATGCGGAAAACCGGTGGGCCGCAGCTCGGGTCCGGGTGCCGGCGATCTCACCGGGACGTGCCCACATTGCGGCGCCCGCTACTCCTTCGTCCCCGGGCTGGCCCCCGGCACACTCGTCGCCGGGCAGTACGAGATCGTGGGTGCGATCGCGCACGGCGGTCTGGGGTGGATCTATCTCGCCATCGATCGCAATGTGTCCGACCGCCCAGTCGTTCTCAAAGGTCTTCTGAATTCGTCTGATTCGGAGGCCCAGCAGGTCGCGGTGGCCGAGCGTCAGTTCCTCGCCTCGGTCAACCACCCGGGCATCGTCAAGATCTACAACTTCGTCGAGCACGTCAACGACGACGGCGCACGCTACGGGTACATCGTCATGGAGTACATCGGCGGACAGACCCTCAAGCAGATCACCTCCGACGGTGACCACGACGACCTGCTCTCGGTCGAGCAGGCGATGGCCTACATCCTCGAAGTCCTTCTCGCCGTGGGCTATCTGCACTCGGTGAATCTGATCTACAACGACGTCAAACCAGAGAACATCATGGTCGGCAGCGACGAGGTCAAACTCATCGACCTCGGCGCGGTGTCCCAGGTCAACGGCTTCGGCCACCTCTACGGAACGCCGGGCTTCCAGGCTCCGGAGATCGTGGAGACCGGCCCGCAGGTGGCCACCGACATCTACAGCATCGGCCGCACCCTCGCGGTACTGACGGTGCCTATGCCGATGCGCAAGGGCCGCTACGTCGACGGACTCCCGTCGGTCCGCGACACCCCCGTCTTCCGGGACAACCCGTCGTATCATCTTCTGCTGCAACGTGCCACGGCCACCGACCCGAAGGATCGGTTCTCCTCCGCCGAGGAGATGAGCGCCCAGGTTCTCAACGTGCTCCGAGAGACCGTGGCGGTGCACACCGGCGTCCCCCGGCCGTCGATGTCCACGGTGTTCACCCCACCCCGGTCGACCTTCGGCACCGAACTGATCCTCGCCCCCGTCGACGGCTTCTTCGATCCCGACCAGGCCGCTTTCTACGATCCGGCCGACATCGCCCACGCATTGCCAGTACCCCTGGTCAATCCGCGCGATCCCGCTGCGCGACTGCTGAACTCGGCAGCATTGTCCGATCCCCGACAAACCCTTGACTCGATCAACGCCGCCCGCGCCGAGGGTTTCATCTCCATCTTCGGCAGGCAGGTATCCGGTGGTCACCCCTCCCTGGAGATCGATCTGGCCGAGGCCCGCGCGCACCTCGAACTCGATGACGTCGACACCGCGATGGCGTTGCTGCGCGACATCTCGGTACACCACGGTGACTCGTGGCGCGTGCAGTGGTACATGGGTATCTGCGCACTCATGAACGGTGAACCCGAGCTGGGCTTCGAGCGGTTCGACGAGGTTCTCGGTGCGATGCCCGGGGAGGTCGGCCCCAAACTCGCGGTCGCCGGCACCGCCGAACTCATCGGCCGGTGGATCGCCACCGAACGAGGCGGCACACCCGCGTCGGAGTCGCGGATCGGCGAACTCTATGACATCGCCCAGCACCACTACCACGATCTGTGGCTCACCGACCATGCCATCGTCACCGCCGCCTTCGGGCTCGCCCGCCTCGCCGTGGCGTGCGGCCGATATGACGAAGCCGTTCTCCCGCTGGACGAGGTACCGGCCACCAGTAGGCATTTCAATACTGCGCGGGCCACCGCGATCATCGTGCTGGTGCACGGTCGGCCACCCGCGCAGGTGACCCGCGAACAGCTCGTCAAAGCGGCCAGGCGGTTGGAGCAGATCCCCGACAATGAGCCGCGTAAGGCGCGCATGCTGCTGATCGTGCTGGGCACCGCCCTCGGTTGGCTGCAGGACAATCCGGACGGCGGATCGGCTGCGGGCGAATCCGCCACGCTCCTCGGATTCCCGTTCACCGAGCAGGGCATCCGGACCGGCACGGAACGTTCACTGCGCCACCTCGCGCGCGCCACCCGCGTCAACCGGGATCACCGGTTCATGTTGGTCGACCTCGCGAATCTCGTACGCCCGCATACCTTGTTCTGAAATCCTCGGTTGACGCTACTGGCACCTCAGGGAGCCGTTTCGCCGGAGACGTCGGGCCTGGCGACCACCGCCACCGCCTGTCTCGCGATCGCCAGTTCCTCATTGGTCGGGACCACCAGCACAGCGACCGCGCTGTCGTCGGTAGAGATGCGGCGGGCCTGTTTGCTGCGCATGAGGTTACGGTCGTCGTCCACGTCGATCCCGTACCTCTGCAGGTCGCGCAGCGCGTCGGCACGCAGCTTCGCGGAATTCTCACCTATTCCCGCGGTGAAGGTGATGGCGTCGACCCGACCCAGGGTGATCAGGTAGGCGCCGATATAGCGGCGGAGGCGGTGAACATAGACGTCATAGGCCAGCGCGGCATGTTCGTCGCCGGCGGCGATGAGGTCGGCGACGGCCCGAAAGTCGTTCTCCCCGCACAGTCCTCGTAAACCTGATCGCTTGTTGAGTAGGGTGTCGATCTCGTCGACCCCCAGACCGGCGACCCGGTTGAGGTGCAGGACCAGCCCGGGATCGACGTCGCCGGTGCGGGTGCCCATGACCAGGCCCTCCAGAGGCGTCATCCCCATCGACGTATCCACCGGCCGGCCACCGGAGATCGCCGACGCCGACGCCCCGTTCCCCAGATGCAGCACGATCTGGTTGACGTCGTCATAGCCGCGACCGAGGAAGTCCGCGGCCCGCTGCGAGACGTACTCGTGACTCGTGCCGTGAAATCCGTAGCGGCGGATCGCATGTTCGGCGGCCAACTCGCGGTCGATCGCATAGGTGGCGGCCGCCTCGGGCAGTCCGTGGAAGAAGGCGGTGTCGAAGACCGCGACCGACGGCACCTCCGGCAACAGTTCGGCGGCTGCGCGGATACCGACGAGATTCGCCGGATTATGCAGTGGCGCAAGGGTGGAGATGCGGTCGATCTCGCTGATGACGAATGGGGCGATGAGGGTCGGCGCATAGAAGCTGCGCCCACCGTGCACCACCCGGTGCCCGACCGCGGCCAGCCCCGCCGACGCCAGGTCGATGCCGCCATCGGCGACGTAGCCCAGCGCGCATTCGATGGCCGCCTGATGGTCGGGCAGTGCGAGTTCGGCAGTGGTCTCCGCGCCGCCCTGCTCGTGGGTGATCGTCGAGAGTTCCTCGCCGATCCGTTCCACCAGCCCTTCCGCCCATACCTCGCCGCCCGCAGGCTGCACCAGCTGATACTTCAGCGACGACGACCCGGCGTTGATGACCAGGACCGACCCGGCGACACCCATCACTGCACCCCGCCGTCGGTCTGCGCCTGAATCGCGGTGATCGCCACCGTGTTCACGATGTCGGAGACCAGGGCACCCCGACTGAGATCGTTGATCGGTTTGTTCAGCCCCTGCAGCACCGGGCCGATCGCCACCGCACCGGCGCTGCGCTGCACCGCCTTGTAGGTGTTGTTGCCGGTATTGAGGTCGGGGAAGATCAGCACCGTCGCCCGGCCGGCCACCGCCGAGTCGGGCATCTTGGTCGCCGCGACGCTGGGTTCGACGGCAGCGTCGTACTGGATCGGCCCCTCCACCAGCACGTCCGGCTCGCGGCTGCGGACGAGTTCGGTTGCGACCCTGACCTTGTCGACGTCGGCACCCGAACCCGATGCGCCGGTCGAATAGGACAGCATCGCCACCCTCGGGTCGATGCCGAACTGGGCGGCGGTCTGTGCGGACGAGATCGCGATGTCGGCGAGTTGTTCGGCCGTCGGGTCGGGAACCACGGCGCAGTCGCCGTAGGCGAGTACCCGGTCGGCGAGACACATGAAGAACACACTCGAGACGGTGGACACCCCGGGCTTGGTCTTGATGATCTCGAAGGCGGGCCGGATGGTGTGTGCGGTGGTGTGCACCGCGCCCGAGACCATGCCGTCGGCGAGGCCGGTGTGCACCATCAGCGTGCCGAAATAGGAGACGTCGCGCACGATCTCGGCCGCCCGATCGATCGTCATCCCCCGGTGTTTACGCAATTCGGTGTACTGCTCGGCGAACTGTTCCAGATGCTCCGACGTCGTCGGGTCGATGATCGCGGCCCCATCGAGATCCAGGTCGAGTTCGGCGGCACGCGTGGTCACGGCAGCCGGGTCACCGAGCAGTGTCAGCTCGGCGACGTTGCGACGCAACAATCGTGCGGCGGCACGAAGGATCCGGTCGTCGTTGCCCTCGGGCAGCACGATGTGTTTGCGATCGGACCGCGCCCGGGCGCTGAGTCCGTATTCGAACATCTGTGGGGTGAGGACCGACGGGGTCCCGACATCGAGGACGCGGAGCACGGCGTCATGGTCGATGTACTCCTCGACCAGCGCCATCGCGGCGTCGATCTTGCGGGCCGAACCGGCCCCGAGCCGGCCGCGGGTGTGTGCCGCGGTCCGGGCGGTGTCGTAGGTTCCGTAGTCGCAGGTGATGATCGGCAGGGTCGGCTTGAGACCGCGAACCAACGCCTCGATCATCGGATGCGGCCGCAGACCACCGTTCAGAATGATCCCGGACAACCGCGGAAAGCCCTGCGCGGTATTGGCATTGACCAGAGCTAGCAGCACGTCGGAACGATCGGCGGGGGTGATCACCACCATCCCGTCGGTGAGCCGTTCCAGAATGTGTTCGGCGGTCATCCCGCCGACCATCACCGTCAACGCCTCACGGTCGAGCAGATCGGTGTCGCCGCTGTACATCTGGGCGCCGAGGGCCGACATCAGCTCGTCCATCGTCGGAGCCACCAGCAACGGCTGTTCGGGCAGACACCAGGTCGGCAACCCGATCTTCTCCAGTTCCTTACCGATGACGACCAGTTGATCGGGGTCGCAGCGGTTGGCCACCAGCGCCACCGTGCTCGCATGCGCGAGCGCGATCTCGGTCAGCAGGTTCTCGGCGAGCGCGTGGATCTCGACCGGACTCCGGTCAGCTGCCTTGAGCGCCAAGACGATCGGTGCGGACAGATTGGCGGCGATACGCGCGTTGTAGCTGAGCTCGCTGGGATTGCCGACGTCGGTGTAATCCGAGCCGATGATCACCACCCGGTCGCAGTGCTGTTCCACGGCGTGGAAGCGGTCGACGATCTCGGCGATCGCACCGTCGGGATCGTCGTGCACCTGCTCGTAGGTCACGCCGATACATTCCTCGTACGGGATGTCCACCGAGTCGTGTTCGATGAGGAGGTCGAGGATGTAGTCGCGTTCGCCGGTTGCCGCACGCGAGATCGGCCGGAACACCCCCACCCGCCCCCCGGTCGCCGACAACAGGGACAGCAGCCCCAGGGCGACGGTGGATTTGCCGGTGTCACCTTCGGCGGAGGCGATGTAGATCCCCTTCGACGCCGCGCTGTCTGCACCCATGATTGCCAGCCTAACGTCACTTGGGCGCCGAGTTCGGCGTCATCGCTATGAGGTGCACGACTCGCCGGCCCTCGGCCCGACGGTGCCGGCGGTGAGCCTAGAGCAGGATGCCCGGGTTGCAGATCCCGTCGGGATCGAGCGCCGTCTTGATGGCGGTCAGGATCTCGACGCCCAACGGCCCGATCTCGCCGTGGAAGGCGGTCCGATGGTCACGGCCCACGCCATGATGGTGGGTGATGGTCGCCCCGGTCGCCCGAATCGCGTCGGTAGCCGCTGATTTCGCCTGCGCCCAGGTGATCAGCGGATCGTCGCCGAGCGGGGCGACGACGGTGAAGTACAGCGACGCCCCCGAGTGGTACACGTGGCTGATGTGGCAGAGCACCGCAGGCGGCGCGCCCGCCGCGGTGAGCGTCTCGGTGAGTGCGGCGGTGACGGCCTGCTTCACCTGATGGAGCCGCGACCAGAAACACGCCGTTTCGAGCGTCTCCACCAAGACCCCGGAGGCGAGCATCGGATCACGCAGGTATGGGCCGCGGAACCGGCCCGTCCGCCAGGCCTCCCCGGGTTCGGCGCCCAGGGACTGCGCACCGGCGTCGCTGAAGACTGTGGCCGCCGCCGACTGGCGCCACCGGACATCAGCGGCCGCCCCCTCGAAACCCGCGACGACCAGACATCCGCCGGGATCGGCACCCAGCCGGGCGGGATCGGCGAGATTGAGCGCGGTCTCCACCTCGTCGGACAGCCGCAGCACGGTGGGCATCGGTCCGTCCTGCGCCAATCGGCGCAAGGCGTCGGCCCCGGCGTCGAAGTCGGGGAAGCGCCACCCCTCGAACACCCGCACCTGCGGCTGCCGGTGGATGCGCACCCGGACCTCGGTGATGATCCCGAACGCGCCCTCCGAACCCAGGACGACCTGCCGGAGGTCCGGTCCGGCCGCCGACTTCGGGGCCGTGCCGAGGGTCAGCAATCCGTCGCCGGTGGCAAGCGTCAGACCCTCGACCATGTCGTCGAATCGGCCGTATCCGGCCGAGGACTGCCCCGCGGAGCGGGTCGCCGCATAGCCGCCCAGCCCGGCACCGGCGTAGGACTGCGGGAAGTGCCCGAGCGTGTATCCGGCCGTACGCAGCAATTCCTCGGCCCGGGTGCCGCGGATGCCGGCCTGGAAGGTCGCGATCCGGGAGATCTCATCGATCTCGACCAGCGCGTCCATCCGGCGCAGATCGACGCTGACGACACCGACGAAACCGGCGCGGTCGGGGGTCAGACCACCGACCACCGAGGTGCCGCCGGTGAACGGCACGACAGCCAGTCGATGCCGAGCACAGGTGCGCAGCACGCCGACCACAGCGTCGGCGTCGGCCGGGTACACCACCGCATCCGGGGCGTCGGAGGCGTCGCCGGCTAGCAGCCGCAGCAGGTCGGGGGTGGAATAGCCACGGGTGTGGTCGACCCGCCCGTCGTCCTCGACATCGATGCCATCGGGACCGACGACGGCGACCAGCGCCGCCCGTGCGGCCTCGGTGAGCGCGGCTGCCGGCAGCACCGCTGCGCGCGGCGATGCCCCTTCTGTCACGAATTGCGAGGCCGCGGAGGGCATTTCGATTCCAGCGTCGGGATCGCCCCAGCGTGGCCGGTGCATCTGCACGGTCGCCAGTGCGGTCTCGTCCACGGATTCGGTCATCGCCGCTACGGCTGTTTCACGATGGCACGGACCACCAGGTCGGCAATCTGTTCGTCGGTGAGCGAACTGTCGGGGATCAGCATCAGCGAATAGATGGTGCGCACCAGGAACTCCGCTGCGCCACGCGGATTCGGGATCAGGTCGGCACCGATCTGCGGCTCGATGTCGGGCAGGGTCTGGTTGACGATCTGGTGGATCAGCGTCGTCCCCGCCGCATCCTCGGTCGCGACGAGGGCGCTGACCACCTCCTCGGGCTCCTTGCGGAGTACGTACTGCAATGCCTCGTGTTCTCGGATGTAGGGCAGCACGTTGACCACCTGGGCGCGCACCTTGCCGGCCGCATCGGTCTCGGTATCCGACCATTCGCGCAGCTTGACGCGGAGAACCGAGACCTCGCGTTCGACGATCGCGGCGACCAGCGCGTCCCGCCCGCCGAACATGCGGTAGGCCGTCGCGCGCGCCACGCCGGCGTGCCGGGCCACCGATGTGAGACTCAGGGCCTTGGCCCCAAAGCGGGACACCATCCCGACGCCGACATCCACCAACCGGTCACGATCCATGGTCAAACGGTATCCAACCGCTGCTCACCGAAATGATGGCGCCGTCACGAGGACGGGGTGGTCGTCGTGCTACCGGCCGTCGCCCTGGCCCGTGTTGTGGTGGTCGTGGTTGTCGGATTCATCGTGCTCGTCTCGGTGAGTTGGGTTTCGGTGGGCTGGGTTTCGGTCCGGGTGCTGGGCTGGGTCGTCGGCGAGGGGCCCGACCGCTTCGTGGTCGATGTTGTCGGCACGGTCCGCCAGCTGGTTCGCGTCACGGTGGCCGTCGGCCCCTCCGCACGCACGGTCAGGCTCGTCTGCCGGGACACCTCGGGGTTCCCGGATGTCTGACTGCGACAGTTCAGCAGGAACGTCGTTGGCACGCGGGTGATCCCGGCAGAGACCGTCCCGCTGCCACCCGACGCCAGCGTCGTCGAGTCGACCGGATCGTCGGCACCGGCACGGATGAGGTCGCAACGCACCGGTGTGCTGCGAATACCATTGTTGCGCAGACGAATCGTGACCCGATAGCCGTCGATGGCATAACCGCAGCTGGGCGTCGGGCCGGTCCCACGGAAGTTCCCACAGGCCTGCGATCGCGTTGATGGTGCGGCGTCGGTGGACGAGATCCCCACCGCGCCGATGGTCGCCGCCCCACCGGCGACGAGCGCCGTGGCCACGACGATCGCTCGGACGGCGGTACGCATGGGGCTCCATTCGGCGGGTAGTGCATTCGGCGGTGCTGCGATGCGCGGTCAGCCCCCGGGCCGCACATGGACGCGTTCGACAATACGCGCGGCGGCGGGACGCCGCACCGGCATCGGCAGCAACCCGCGCGCCACGACGACCCCGCCCAGACACAGCACACCGCCGATCACCCCGGCGATCGTCGGCAGCTCACCGAGCAGCAGCCAGGACAGCAGGACGACGATGGCCGGTACGACCAGCGTGGTCGCCGCCATCGCGCTCGCCCGGGTCCGGGCGAGGGCATACGCCCAGGTGGTGAAGGCGATGGCGGTCGGCCCGATACCGAGATAGAAGACCGCGACCAGTGCGCCACCATCGGCGTCGGCGAGTTCGGCGATCGCCTGCGGCGCGAACGGCAACGTCGCAACGAGGCCGGCGAGGGCGCCGAGCCAGGTCGCCGTGAGGGCATCGACGCCGGTCAGGGCGAACTTCTGCAACAACACCCCGGTCGCGTACAGCACCGCGGCGGCCAGCCCCAGTCCGACGCCCAGCCAGTCCGCATCCAGCCCGCCGCCCCCATCTCCACCGCCACCGGCGACGGCGATCACCGCGACACCCGCGAAACCGATCGCCATACCGACGACCAGCGGCCGCGGGAAGCCGTCGCCGAGGAACAGTCCGGCGAAGATCGCCACCAGCAAGGGCGCGACGTTGACGAGCAGCGCCGACGTCCCCGCATCGAGATGCCGCTCGGCCCAGTTCAGCAACACCGTGTACCCGGCGAACCACGCCACCCCGTACCCGGCGACGAGACCGATGGTCCCGCCGCGGGGCAAGCGGTCGACGATCGGCCGATGGTCGCGCAACCGCACCGCCACGACGATCACCGTCAACACGATCACCGCGGCGAACAGTCGAAGGAAGGCCATCGCACCCGGCGAGAACACATCCGCCAGCGCCCGGATCGCGACGAAGGCCGACGCCCACAGCACGACGGTGACCGTGGCGGCGATCGCGGGCAGGCGCGGTGCGAGACCGGTCGAAGCCGGCACGGAAAGGGTCATGCGGCCATCGTGCCGGAGGAATCAATGAAACACAATTGAATATTACTGCGCTATTCATAAGTTCAGCTGTACATTTGGGTCATGGTGGACGTACATCGGCTCCGGATTCTGCGGGCGGTGATCGGCGAGGGTTCGGTCGGCGGTGCCGCCGCAGCACTCGGTTACACGCCCTCGGCGGTCAGCCAGCAGATCGCGGCGTTGCAGCGGGAGACCAGACTGACCCTGATCGAGCGGGACGGCCGGGGCATCGTACCCACCGAGGCGGGGAGCACACTGGCGGCCGAGGCCGCCGCGGTTTTCGACCAGATCGCCCACCTCGACGGACTGATCGCCGAACTACGCGACGGCCGGGTCGGGCAGCTCCGGATCGCCTACTTCGCGTCGGCCGGCGCGACGTGGATCCCGCCGATCGTCGCCGCGATCCACCGCGAGTTCCCCGCCGTCCGCCTCGACCTGCGGCTCATCGAATTGATGGGCGCCGACGCCGGACGGTCCGCCGACATCGAGATCTACGTCGACCAGCACGGCGACGGGCGAGCGAGCGCGCCCGACCCCGATGGCTTCACCGGCCACCCACTCACGGTCGAGCCGTATCTGGCTGTGGTGCCCCGTGATTCGCACTGGGCGGATCATTCCGCGATCGGACTCCGTGAGCTGGGCGAGGTTCCGTGGGTAGACAACGACGTCGCTCGCGGTCCCTGCCGGCAGGCCCTCCTCGAGGCATGTACCGCCACCGGCTTCACCCCGGATTTCCGGGTCGAGACCCAGGATTACCCGACCGCGATCCGATTCGTTGCAGCCGGCGTCGGCCTCACCGTGATCCCCCGACTCGGAACCCTCGACCTACCCCCCGGCGTGGTCGCGATACCCATCGTCGACCCGACGCCGACCCGCGCGATCCGGGTCCGGGTGCGCAACAGTTCGGCGGACTACCCCGCCGTCGCGCGCGTACTGGAGATGCTGACCGACGCGGTCGAGGCCGAAACGTAGTACGCACCCACGGAATTCGCGGGTGCGCACGACCGATTCCGCTCAGACGGTCAGCTTGCGCAACCGGGGTGCGAGATCTCGCGCGAAGTTGTCCAGGAATCGGCGCTGATCGTGACCGGGGGCATGGAAGACCAGGTGATTGAGCCCGGCGTCGGTGTAGAACTTCACCCGCTCGACGGCCTCGTCCGGGTCGGACGCCACGATCCAGCGTTTGGCCACCTGCTCGATCGGCAGTTCGTCGGCCAGTCGTTCCATCTCGGTGGACGAGTTGACGCTGTGCTTCTGCTCCGGCGTCAGCGACAGCGGCGCCCAGAACCGCGTATTCTCCAGCGCCAGTTCAGGATCGGGATCATAGGAGATCTTGATCTCGATCATCCGGTCGATCGCGTCGAAGTCACGGCCCGCCTTGTCCGCCCCCTCCTTGACCGCCGGGATCAGCTTCTCCTGGTAGAGCTCGGCACCCTTGCCGGAGGTGCAGATGAAGCCGTCGCCCGCACGGCCCGCATAGCGCGCGACGACCGGACCACCGGCGGCGACGTAGACCGGCACAGGCTGCTCGGGGATGTCATACATGTAGGCGCCCTGGGTCTGGTAGTACTCGCCCTGGAAATCGACCTGCTCGCCGGTCCACAGTTCCCGCATCAGCGCGATCGCCTCACGCAGCCGCGCGAATCGCTCCTTGAACTCCGGCCATTCGCCGGTGAAGCCGGTGGCGTACTCGTTGAGCGCCTCACCCGTCCCGACGCCGAGCATGATGCGCCCGGGGTACAGGCAGGCCATCGACGCGAAGGCCTGCGCGATGACTGCGGGGTTGTAGCGGAAGGTCGGGGTCATCACCGAGGTGCCGATCTGCACGCGTTCGGTGCGTTCACCGACGGCCGCCATCCACGCCAGCGAAAAGGGTGCGTGGCCGCCGTTGTGTCGCCACGGCTGGAAGTGATCGCTGACCGCGACCGAATCCAGCCCGGCCGCCTCGGCGGCGACCGCGATCTCCACGAGCTCGCGCGGATCGAACTGTTCGGCCGACGCCTTGAAACCGAGTTTGAGTTGCTGTGCCACCCTGCCACCTCACTTCTGTGCTGTGTTCGCCTGTGGCCCGTGGTCGGACACCTCGTCGTGTGCACCGTCGGACCGCTGGATTCAACTTAACCAGGCGGGCATCGACCGCCCGTGATGGGGACCACAGACCGCCAGCCGCCCACGACTGGACCTCAAGTTAACTTGAAGTTCTATCGTGGCGTCATGAGCATGGAATCGGTCGCGTGGGACGCGATGTACAAGTCGATGAACGCGCCGTCGAGCCGTCGACTGCGCGGTGACCGGCGCACCACCCTGCGGCGCATCGGGACATTCGCCCGACCACACCGGCGCCAGATCGCGATCTTCCTGCTGCTGTCGGTGTTCACCGCCCTGCTGACCGTCGTCACACCACTGCTCGCCGGGCGGGTCGTCAACCTGATCACCGCAGGCGACGACGGCGGCCTCATCGTCGGGCTGGCCGTCCTCATCGCGGTCATCGCGGTCATCGAAGCGGTGGTCGGGATCGGAATCCGCTGGTTGTCGGCGAATATCGGCGAGGGGCTGATCCTCGACCTGCGACGCGCCGTCTTCGACCACGTCCAGCAGATGCCGGTCGCCTTCTTCACCCGCACCCGCACCGGGGCACTGGTCAGCCGGCTCAACAACGACGTGATCGGTGCACAACGGGCCTTCAGCGACACCCTGTCCGGCGTGGTCGCCAACGTCGTCACCCTCGCCCTGACCCTCGGCGTGATGATCGCGATCAGCTGGCAGATCACCCTGCTGGCCCTGATCCTGCTACCCATCTTCGTGGTCCCGGCCCGCCGCATGGGCCGTCGAATGGCCGCGCTGTCCCGGGAGGCCGCCGAACACAACGCCCGCATGTCGACCCAGATGACCGAACGGTTCTCCGCACCCGGCGCCACCCTGGTCAAACTGTTCGGTCGCCCCGACCTCGAATCCGCCGAGTTCGCCGGCCGCGCCGATCGCGTCCGCGACATCGGGGTGCGACGCGCGATGCTGCAGTCGATGTTCATGACCGCACTGACCCTGGTGTCCGCCTTGGCGCTCGCACTCGTCTACGGACTCGGCGGCTGGCTCGCCGTCCACCAGCATCTGTCCGCCGGCGCCGTCGTCTCGCTCGCCCTGCTACTGACCCGCATGTACGCACCCCTGACCGCACTGGCCAACGCACGCGTCGAGGTCATGAGCGCGCTGGTCAGCTTCGAGCGCGTCTTCGAGGTGCTCGACCTGGAACCCCTGGTCGCGCAGGCCCCCGACGCGATCGCCGTACCCGGCACCGAGATGACCGCGATCGCCCCGGTGTCGGTACGCCTGCACGACGTCTCCTTCGCCTACCCACCGGCCGACAAGGTCTCCCTCGCCTCGCTGGAAGAGGTTGCACAACTGGACAACCGGGGCGGCGACCCGGTGCTGCACCACATCGACCTCGACGTGGCACCCGGACGGATGCTGGCGCTGGTCGGCTCATCGGGGGCGGGTAAGTCGACGATCGCGAGCCTGGTCACCCGGCTCTACGACGTCGATTCGGGTGCCGTCCTCCTCAACGGGATCGACGTCCGTGATCTGCGCCTGGACTCACTGCACCGCACGGTCAGCCTGGTCACCCAGGACGGACATCTCTTCCACGACACCATCCGCGCCAACCTCACCCTGGCCCGACCCGAGGCAGGCGAGGACGAACTCTGGGAGGCACTGCGACGAGCCCGCCTCGACGCACTCGTCGCAGGCCTACCCGCGGGACTGGACACCGTGGTCGGCGAACGCGGCTATCGGCTCTCCGGCGGTGAACGCCAGCGCATGACGATCGCCCGGCTGCTCCTGGCCAAACCGTCGGTGGTCATCCTCGACGAGGCGACCGCGCACCTGGACTCGACGTCGGAGGCGGCCGTGCAGGAGGCCCTCGGCGAAGCTCTCGCCGGTCGCACCTCGATCGTCATCGCGCACCGGCTGTCGACGATCCGGGCGGCCGACGAGATCGCCGTCCTCGAAGGCGGCCGGGTCGTCGAACGCGGGAACCATCCGACCCTGCTGGCCCGCGGCGGGCGATACGCCGAGCTCTACCGGACGCAGTTCGCCGACGAGCCAGGTGTCGGGGATGCGACCGACGGGGATGAGCTCACGGCCTAGTCGCGTCGGCCCGTACGTGCCGCTGCGGCAGCCGACCCCGCGAGCGGGAAGATCCGCGGGCAGCGGAGCGTCAGTCGTCGTCGAGGTCGTCGAGGGGATCGATCAAGCCGCGCCGCTTGGCACCCGGTTCCGGGAGCGGTGTCAGCTTCCGACGGCGGAACTGCAGGTAGATCATGCCGATGTTGACGGCGATGATGGCCAGGCCGATCGCCACCCACACCCACTTGCCGTCCTGCCACCAGGTGAAGGTCAGCGCACCGACACAGACCATCAGGATGATGGCCCCGACGATGGTCATACCGCTCGCGTAGCCCTGGGCGTTCCGCTGATATTGGTGGTACGTCATCGCCCACACTTCCTCTCGTTCACACCTGCACGACGATCGCCACCGCAACCGCGACCGCCACCACCACTATCGCAGCGACGAGGTACATCACCTGCGACGGCCCCGGGATGGGTCCGCCGCGTTCGAGTGCGGCCAGCGTCCGGCGCCAGCGCACCGCCCCGGTGATCGCGACCGCGCAGCCGAGCGCCACCATCACCAGCCCCAGCGACGTCTCGATCAGTGAGCTGGTGACGTCCGGGGCGATGTAGACGATGGCGACGCCACCGGCCAGGAAGCCCAGCGACGTCCGGATCCAGGCCAGCATCGTGCGTTCGGCGGCGAGGGTGAAACGTGCGTCGACCGCCCCGGGTATCGGCTCGGGGGTGTCATTCGTGCGGGGGCGATCAGCCTGCCCGCTGGTCCGGTCGGTCGTCAGCAGTCTTGCCCTCTCGGATCGCATCGGCGACGAAGGTGGCCGTCACCTCGATCGCATGCAGCGTCTCCGGATGATGCGCGACCAGCATGGGGAACGCGTGCACCTGCCAAGCGTAGCTGTGTGCCTCGGCCCGCACGCCGTCCTCGTCAAGGCTTTCCACCAGTTCGATCACATCGGGTTCGAGCATCTCGTTCTCGGCGGTGATCATCACGGTCGGCGGGAAGGCCGTGGCCGCGACGTCGCGGATCGCGCGGGCACCCACGAGCGGGATCGGACCCGAATCCAGGTGGGGTGCGAGGCGGCGCATCGTCGACTTCGGCAGGTAAGCGTCCGAGCGGCTCGACCGATCCGGGTGTGCGGCGAGATCGATGTCCAGCAGCGGGGAGAATCCGACGAGGGCCGCGGGCCGGGGCAGCCCCAGCGCCGCCGCCTGTTCGACGACCTTGGCGGCCAGGAACCCGCCCGCCGAATCGCCGGCGACGACGACCCGGCGGAAACCGCGTGCGGTCACCAGTTCCACATAGGCGGCGACGGCGTCGGCGACCGAGGTCCCCACCCCGGCGGCCGGCAACTGCCGGTACTCCAGGGAGAACACCGGCAACGCGACGGCACGGGCGAAGCGGGCCGCCACCGAACGATGAGTACCGAGACCGCAGACCACGAAGGCGCCGCCGTGCAGATAGAGCACCGCGGTGTCGGCATCCCGACCGGACGGTCCCGACGGGGTGATCAGCTCGGCCCGTCGGCCACCGAGGGTGAGCGACTCACGGACCACGCCGCGGGGTTTGGGACCGACCGCCGCGGCCCGATCCACCAGATACAGCCCGGACATACCGGTCTTCGTCATCGGCCACAGGGTCAGCACCGGCTTGAGTAGGACCCGGCTCGCAGCCCACAGTGCGTAGGACCGGCGACTCGGTCGGCGATGATTCACGATCGGCATGAACATTCCCTCCCACGAATATGTCCGCAGCGCGAACGTACACGGCCGGCCCTGGGCCGGGACCGACCGACACCCACCGCCATCGGGATGGTTCGATCGCGGTACGACCCACCACGAGAGACCTGTGCCACTGCCGCACCGCGAGCGGGCCGTCTCACCAGCGGCTTCACCTGCTGTTCACCCGTGTCAGGAGGTTCTGGTCGCCCGGTGGCGCTATATTCTCGGATTCGTGTCGAGACGATGGCGGTGAGAGTTGCAGATACCCCCGCAGTATTTGCTGTCCGCGCAGGCCAGTGCGCCGCGCTCCCTGTGCGATGTGCTCGCGGCGACAGCCGCGAGGCACCCCGATGCCCCCGCCGTCGACGACGGTGACCGGGCGCTCACCTATGCCGAACTGCTGGCCGTCGTCCGGCGGTACGCCGACCGGCTGACCGCGGCCGGCGTCGGGCGTGGCGATCGGGTCGGTATTCGCATGCCATCGGGTACCTGCGACCTCTACATCGCGATCCTGGCCACCCTCTACGCCGGTGCGGCCTATGTCCCCGTCGACGCCGACGACCCGGAGGAACGCGCAACGCTGGTCTTCGGCGAGGCAGCCGTCGACGCGATCATCGATGACGACGGGATCCACCCGCGGGGCGGATCGTCGGAGCCCGGCACGCGGGGCGAGGCCGGCCCGGGTCCCGACGACGACGCCTGGATCATCTTCACCTCCGGTTCCACCGGCACCCCCAAAGGTGTTGCGGTCAGCCACCGTAGTGCGGCCGCCTTCGTCGACGCCGAAGCGCAGTTGTTCTTGCAGGACAGTCCGATCGGGCCGGGTGATCGCGTTCTCGCCGGGCTGTCGGTGGCCTTCGACGCCTCCTGCGAGGAGATGTGGCTGGCCTGGCGACACGGCGCATGCCTGGTGCCCGCACCCCGATCCCTGGTGCGCAGCGGCATGGACCTCGGCCCGTGGCTGGTGCAACGCGACATCACCGTCGTGTCCACCGTCCCGACGCTGGCCTCGCTGTGGCCGCCGGAGGCACTCGAAGCCGTCCGGCTGCTCATCTTCGGCGGTGAGGCCTGCCCGCCCGAACTGGCCGAACGGCTCGCCGTCGACGGTCGCGAGGTGTGGAACACCTACGGACCGACCGAGGCGACCGTCGTCGCCTGTGCGGCCCCGCTGACCGGCACACCCCCGGTCCGCATCGGATTGCCGCTGGCCGGTTGGGATCTCGCGGTCGTCGGACCCGACGACACCCCGGTCGCCGACGGCGAGGTCGGCGAACTGGTCATCGGCGGTGTCGGCCTCGCCCGCTACCTCGACCCGGCCAAGGACGCCGAGAAGTACGCACCGATGACCAGCCTGGGCTGGGAACGCGCGTACCGCAGCGGTGACCTGGTCCGCCTCGACCCCGAAGGCCTGGTCTTCATGGGCCGCGCCGACGACCAGGTCAAGGTCGGCGGTCGACGCATCGAACTCGGCGAGATCGACAATGCGCTGCAACATCTTCCGGGGGTCAGCGGCGCCGCCGCCGCGGTCCGGAAGTCGGCGGCAGGCAACAGCCTGCTGATCGGCTATATCGTCTCCCCCGACGCCGACTTCGACATCGGCCGGGCCCGTACGAAACTTGCCGAGCTGCTGCCCGCGGCCATGGTGCCGCGACTCGCGCTGGTCGACGAACTACCGACCCGCACCTCGGGCAAGGTCGACCGCAACGCGCTGCCGTGGCCGCTCCCGGCCGCAACCGCCGACGACGACACCGACCGCGACTTCGACGACAACGAGGCGTGGCTGGCACAGTGCTGGACCGACGTCCTCGGCGTACCGATCACCGACACCGATGCCGACTTCTTCGCCGAGGGCGGCGGTTCGCTGTCCGCGGCCCAACTCGTCACGGCCATCCGATCGCGACACCCGGACATCACCGTCGCAGACCTGTACGACCACCCCCGCCTGGGTTCCATGGCAGCGATGCTCGCGGCCCGCACCCCGGCCACCGTCACCGTCGAACGACATGTGGCGCCGACGCCCCGGCGCGCCGGCCTCGCCCAGATCGCCCTGTCGGTACCGCTGACCACCCTCACCGGACTGCAGTGGGCGACCTGGCTCGGCGTCGTCAACAACCTGGCCGTCGAGATCACCGACCGCATGGACCGGTCGGTGCCGTGGCTGATCGAGGTCGACTGGTGGGTGGTAGTGATCGCCTTCCTGCTGTTCATCACCCCACCGGGACGCATGCTGATCGCGGCCGCCGGTGCCCGCCTGCTGCTGACCGGCGTGGGTCCCGGTGAGTATCCGCGCGGCGGTGGCGTCCACGTGCGGCTGTGGGTCGCCGAACGGCTGCTCGACGCCAGCGGCGCCGCAAATCTGTCCGGGGCGTCGTGGATGCCGTATCTGGCCCGCGCACTCGGCGCCCAGATCGGCAAAGATGTTGATCTGCACACCATCCCGCCCGTCACCGGACTGTTGACCATCGGCGACGGGGTGTCGGTGGAACCCGAGGTCGATCTGGCCGGGTGGTGGATCGACGGCGACATCCTGCGCATCGGCGCCATCGTCATCAAACGCGGCGCGACGGTCGGTGCCCGCTCCACGCTGCTACCCGGTGCAGTGATCGGTCGTGACGCCGAGGTCGCCCCCGCCTCGGCGGTGCTCGGCCGGGTGAAGGCCGGACAGCACTGGGCGGGTTCGCCCGCGGTCAAGGTCGGCAAGGCCACCCACCCGTGGCCCGACCACCGGCCACCCCGCGGTCGTGCCTGGGTGCCCGTCTTCGGGCTGTCCTCGTTGCTGCTGGCGGCCATCCCGCTGATCTCGCTCGGCGCCGGACTCGCCGTCATCGGCTCGTGGGCGCTGCACGCCGACCGTCTACGCGACGTCGGTATCCGCGCGCTGATCCTGCTCCCCGCGGCGACGCTGACGAGTCTGTTCACCTTCGCCGCGATCACCGCGATCCTGGTGCGCGCGGCCTCCATCGGACTGCGCAAGGGGCATCATCCGGTCCGCTCCCGCATCGGCTGGCAGGTGTGGCTGACCGAACGGCTACTCGACTCGGCACGCACCTATCTGTTCCCGCTGTACGCGAGCCTGCTGACCCCGGGCTGGTTCCGTCTGCTCGGCGCGAAAGTCGGTACCGGCACCGAGATCTCCACCGCGCTGGTGTTGCCGAAGTTCACCACCATCGGCGACGGCGCCTTCCTCGCCGACGACACCATGGTGGCGTCCTACGAACTGGGCGGCGGCTGGCTGCACATCGACGAGGCAAAAGTCGGAAAGCGGTCCTTCCTGGGCAATTCGGGAATCACCGCCCCGGGCCGCAAGGTGCCCAAGAACGGTCTCGTCGCCGTGTTGTCGGCGACGCCGGACCGCGCGAAGTCGGGGTCGAGCTGGCTGGGTAGCCCGCCGGTCCGGTTGCGCCGCACCGCGGCACGCATCGACAGTTCCCGCACCTTCGATCCGCCGCCCCGGCTGAAGGTGGCACGCGCGATCATCGAGACGCTGCGTCTAGTCCCGGTGATGGTGTCCTTCGGGCTCGGCATCTTCATGCTGCTCGGCCTGCAGTACATCGCCTCGAAGTCGAGTTACGCGATCGCCGGACTCATCAGCGGCGTGCTGCTGCTGGTCGCCGGGGCGATCGCCTGCTGTGTCGCAGCCGCCGCCAAATGGCTTGTGGTGGGCCGTATCAAGGTCGGCGAACATCCGCTGTGGAGTTCCTTCGTCTGGCGCAACGAGCTCTCGGATGCCTTCGTCGAAACCGTCGCCGCACCGTGGTTCGCCAACGCCGCCACCGGAACCCCGATCCTCAACCTGTGGTTGCGCCTGCTGGGGGCGCGGATCGGGCGCGGGGTGTGGTGTGAGACCTATTGGCTTCCCGAAGCCGACCTGGTCAGTCTCGGCGACGGCGCGACCGTGCAGCGCGGATGTGTGGTCCAGACCCATCTGTTCCACGACCGGGTGATGGCGATCGACGAGGTCGTCCTCGGCGCCGGAGCCACCCTGGGTCCGCACTGCGTCGCCCTGCCTGCCGCCGGGCTCGGCGAGTCCGCGACCGTCGGCCCGGCGTCGCTGGTGATGCGCGGCGATGTCGTTCCCGCACACACCCGTTGGCAGGGCAACCCGATCGCACCCTGGAACTGACCCGGCAGCCACTGAACTGGATTCGAGTGGGGGGGGGGGCGGGGGGGGGGGGGGGGGGCCCCGCGGGGGGGGGGGGGGGGGGGGGGGGCCCGCCGGGGCGGCGGGGGGGGGGGGGGGCGGCGGGGGGGGGGGGGGGGGGGGGGGGGGGGGGGTCCCCCCGGGGGTGGCCCCCCCCCCCCCCCCGGGGGGGGGGGGGGGCCCCCCCGGCCCCCCCCCCCCCCGCCCTTCTTGCTGTGTAGGTCAGTTCCCGGTTGTCAGTTCCCGGTTGTCAGTTCCCGTTGTAGTGGCCGCCGATGGTGCCGCGGACGACGATCGGGGTGTCACGTGGGATGTTGTTGAACACCCATGCGCCGTTCTCGGTGCTGACGTTGATGCAGCCGTGGCTCGCGTTGCTGCGGCCCTGCTGTGCGACCGACCACGGAGCGGCGTGGATGAAGATGCCGTCCCAGGACATGCGGGTCGCGTACTCGACGTAGGTGCGGTAGCCCTCGGCGGAGTCGACCGGGACGCCGTACGTGGACGAGTCCATGTACATGTCGCGGTACTTCTCCTTGGTGTGGTACACGCCGTTGGGGGTCGGGTGCTTGTCCGTACCCATCGAGATCGGCATGGTCTTGACGACCTCGCCGTTGTGCCACCAGGTGATCTTGTGCGTCGCGTCGTCGGCGAGCGCGATCCAGCCCGTCGAGGTCTTCGCCTTCGGCATCGCCGGGTCGGTGGGGGTGGGCTTCGGCGTCGACTTCGGGGTCGACGGCTTCGGCGAGGGCTTCGGGGTGGGGAGGCCCGGCACGTTGGGGATCTCCACCGGCGGCAGGCCGGGGATGACCGTCACGGGTGCGGCGTTGGCCAGACCGGGCAGGGCGAGTGCCATCGCGATGACACCGATGAGCACCGCCGTCAGTCGGCGAGCAAAGCTCCGGCGAGAAGGCTTCGTGGTGAGCACTGGTTTCGTACCTTTGGTTGGTTGACGTTCCGGGCGCGTCCACTGGAAGCGCCGAACCATCGTTACACAACTGTTGTATTCGGGCCAAAGACCAATGGGTCGATCGACCATCGACTATCGCGAATCGTGCGTAGCTGTTGTTAAAAGCGGAGGTTGCACGCCCCGCCTGACGTCAGTGTGACAGTCGTCACACTTTCTGTCGAGGTTGGGTTACTGGCGAGTCACTGTTTCGACCGCTCGTCACACCATGTCCGAAATGGGTATTTGCTGTACCGGGCGGGTGCGACTCAGCACTCGTTCGGCGCGGGGATGCCGTTGAAGCGGTCGGTCAGATATCGCAATGCGGGGAGCAATCCGATCACGGCTGCGCTGAGGTGGTCGGGTGAGGGGGTCAGGAGTACCTGAACCCGCGTGCCCGCCCGGCAATAGCGACCGAGGGTGTGGACGATCGACGACACCGGGATCAGAACGTCGGTGGGGCTGTGCCATTCGAAGATCGGGGCCTTGGGTACACCGGGATACAGCGCCAGGCTGTTGTCCTCGACCACGCGGCGCGCGGTGCGGTTCTCGAAGACCTGTCGGCCGCCGATCGCCACCTGCTTGGCGCTGTGGCCTGCGCCCAGGCGGAGGATGTCGTTGGTGCATGCGTTGCGCATCTGCATGTACATCGAACTGCCCAGCGGGGACAGGAACTTGCGCATCGGGATTTGGTCGGGGTACTCGCGCGACAGGCCGATCGCGGCGGCGAAGGCCAGCCCGAAGGCCGGGTGTGGGTTGTTGTAGCCGAGGCCTTCGGCCATCTTGATGAGGTTCATCGGGGCGCCGCCATAGGCCGCGCCGACCAGGTGGAGTTCGGGTGCGTACCGCGGCGCGAGTGCGGCGGCCCATGCCGCGGCCATCCCGCCGCCGGAGTATCCGGCCAGGGCGACCCTGCTCGCGCGAACGTCGGCAGGCGCGAAGTTCCGCGCGGCCCGGATTCCGTCGAGGGTGATCTGGCCTCCGAGTCGGGCGGCGCCGTAGGCGCTGCGCGGGCCGAGGTGGTCCGGGATGGCGATCGTCCAGCCCTGTTGCAGGACCGTATTCAGCGCGGGCGCCTCCCTGATGGTGAGGTTGGGGTCCTGTGTCCACAGGGCCTGCGACGGCGCGCACTGCAAACCGACGGCATTGACGATGTGTTCGAAGGAGAGCAGTGGGCCGTTCGGACGCTTGTGATTCGGGATCAGCACGGTGGTCACGGCCGCGATCGGCTTGCCCTGGCTGTCGGTCGATCGGAACTTGAGTTGCACTGTCCGGATGTCGAAGAACGCCGGTGGATTCGGGCGGGTGCGCGCGCGGATGATCTGGCCGTTGGTGTACTTCGCGATGTCGGCCGGTTGGCTGTAGAAGTTGTCGGGCAACGGCGTCGGCAGCGCGACGTTCTCGGCGCTGGCGTGATCGGCGTTGGCGACCAAGGCGCCGAGCGCGATAGCGACGGTCACGCCGGCCGTGACGGTGCGCCGGAATGGCTGCCGTACGGCGTGGCTATGGCCGCGTTGGGCAGGCAGGAATGACGAAAGGCCCAGCATGAAATCCCCCCAGGAACTTTGCGGATGCAAGACCCCCGACCTGAGGTATTAACGCCGGTGCCTACCTGGGCTGTCAAGGGTTTTCCGAATATCGTGACCCGGTGTCATCGGCAACGGGCACATCTACGTCGGCGGCGGCCTATGACTGCCGTATTGGGCGGCCCGGTCGACAGGGGGGATAAGCCGCCCATCTGTGCAGGTGGGCGGGGATCGGGTGTGCGCTCAGGCAGGCTGGTGATGTTCGGTGCGAAGGTGCTGGGCGGGCTGCGTGCAGCCTTCGTCCGGACAGACGAGCATCACGTCGATCCGCTCGGCACCGTCGTCGGAGGTGGCGACGACATCGCGCCGGAGGTGCAGATTGACGCCGCAGCGCGGGCATTTGCGTTGGGTTTTCGTGTGGCTCGATGACATGGGCTCAGCCTACGCTGGATGTGGTGTGCATCACAGTGGGTGTAGTACGCGGCGGACTCCCGGGGGTGCTCTCGCTGCGCTCGGCCTATCGCTGTGCCCGACATCGGCTGGCGCCTGTGGTCGTCGGCCGAAAATAGGGGACGACTGTTCTTCCCCGACGTTTGAGTTCGTCCCCCAGTTGCACCCCGACGACGAACGCGAAACTCGGGGACGAACAAGCCGGCCGGGTGTTCGCCGGCGAGGGGTTCGCGTGCGCCGTTCTTCCCCGACTTTTGGGTTCATTCCCGAGATGTACATAGGGGACGAGGCCGAACGTCGGGGAAGAACGTTCGTCCCCGACTTTCAGTCGGCGGCAGGCGCCACGATGCGAACGATCCCCGCGACCTGGCGGTGGCGGGGATCGTTGCTGACCGGACCTGATCGGTCCGCATCTCGGTATGTCGTTGGGTCCGCATCTCTGCCGACCTGGAGCGGGTGACGGGAATCGAACCCGCGTAGCTAGTTTGGAAGACTAGGGCTCTACCATTGAGCTACACCCGCGTGCTGCGATGTCGGTCGATCGGTGACCCGATCGGTGGCGCCGCATGCAGGTTGGAACTGTACCCGGTCATCGCGTCAGATCGAAAATCGCCCGCTCGGCGAGTGTGGTGGGGCACCGGTTTTCTCGGTTCGCGTAGGAGCACGTACTATCTGCTGTTGGCCCTGGAGCATGGTCGGGGGATCGCGGTAGTCCGGGATCTCGCGTGTGCGACATGGACCACGGGATGTGGCGCAGCTTGGTAGCGCATCCGCTTTGGGAGCGGAGGGTCGCAGGTTCAAATCCTGTCATCCCGACTGGCCCGCGACGGTCGTACGGCCACAACGGACGCCGCAGACTTTCACCGAACCGCAGATATAAGGAGCAGCAGGCGTGAAGAGCACCGTCGAGCAGATCAGCCCGACCCGGGTGAAGCTCAATGTCGAGGTTCCGTTCGAAGAGCTGTCGGCAGACTTCGACCGGACGTACAAGACTCTGGCTTCCCAGATCCGGATCCCCGGTTTCCGTCCGGGCAAGGCCCCGGCGAAGCTGATCGAGGCGCGGGTCGGTCGTGACTCGATCCTCGCGCAGGTCGTCAACGACGCGATCCCGGGCAAGTACTCCGAGGCCGTCGCCGAGACCGAGACCAAGGCCATCGGCCAGCCCGAGATCGATCTTGCCGAGCTGAAGTACGGCGAGTCCATCACCTTCACCGCCGAGGTCGACGTCCGCCCCGAGATCGAGCTGCCCGACTACTCGTCGCTGGCCGTCGAGGTCGATGCGATCGAGATCGAGGATTCCGCGGTCGACGAGCAGCTCGAAGGGCTGCGCGCCCGTTTCGGCACCCTCAAGGGCGTCGAGCGCGCCGCTGCCGACGGTGACTTCGTGTCCATCGATCTGGCGGCTACCGTCGACGGCGAGGCTGTCGACGAGGCCTCCACCGAGGGGCTGTCGCATGAGGTCGGATCGGGTCAGCTGATCGACGGTCTGGACGAGGCGATCGTCGGCCTGGCCGCCGGTGAGAGCAAGGTCTTCACCAGCACACTCGTCGCCGGTGAGCATGCCGGCACCGAAGCTGACGTCACCGTTACCGTGAACTCCGTCAAGGAGCGCGAGCTGCCCGAGGTCGACGACGAGTTCGCGCAGATGGCCAGCGAGTTCGACACCGTCGCCGAGCTGAAGGACAGCCTGCGTGAGCGGGTCGCCCAGTCGGCGAAGATCGAGCAGGCCAACGCTATTCGCGACAAGGTGCTCGCCGCGCTGCTGGAGCAGGTCGAGATCCCGCTGCCCGAGAGCGTCGTCGACGCCGAGATCGAGGGCCAGCAGCACCAGATCATCCACGCTCTCGGTCACGACGACGAGCAGCTGAACAAGTTCCTCGAGGCGCAGGGCACCACCCGCGAGGAGTGGGACGCCAAGGCTCGCGAGGAGGCCGAGACCTCGGTCAAGACCCAGCTTCTGCTGGATGCGATCGCCGAGCAGCAGGAGACCGAGGTCAGCCAGGACGAGCTGACCCAGCAGATCCTGTTCCAGGCCCAGCGCTACGGAATGCAGCCGCAGGAGTTCATCTCGCAGCTGACCCAGGCCAACCAGGTCGGCGCCGTGTACGCCGATGTGCGTCGCGGCAAGGCGCTGGCGGGCATCGTCGACGACGTGACGGTGACCGACACCGCCGGTGCGACCGTCGACACCGCCGAGTTCTTCGGTGGCGACGACGCCGACGACGCCGAGGCCACCGACGAGGCCTGATCGTCGTTTGATCATCAGGATCGGGCTTCCCGATCCGCACGCAGCCGGTCCGGGCTCAACCCGGGCCGGCTGTTCTGCTCTCAGCGAAGAGTGGTGTCCGGGCGCGTGTCGGACGGTTCGCATTGACTAGTGTCGGTGAAGACGTCGAAGACGCATCACGACCGTCGAATACGCGCCGCCGGGATATCGATACCGGTGGGCCGCGTGGGCATCAACGACAAGACGCAAAGGTAGGGACCGTGAGTAAGCCGACCATCCACACACCCACGATGAGTTCGGGTGTCGCCGGGCTGAACCTGACCGATTCGGTGTTCGAGCGACTGCTGCGTGAGCGCATCATCTTCCTCGGCACCCAGGTCGACGACGACATCGCGAACCGACTGTGCGCGCAGATCCTGCTGCTCGCCGCCGAGGACCCGACCAAGGACATCAACCTCTACATCAACTCGCCGGGCGGCTCGGTCACCGCTGGTATGGCCATCTTCGACACCATGCAGCTCGCCGAATGCGATGTCGCCACCTATGCGATGGGTATGGCCGCGTCGATGGGCCAGTTCTTGCTCGCGGCCGGTGCTCCCGGTAAGCGTCACGCCCTGCCGCACGCCCGGATCATGATGCATCAGCCGTCGGCGGGTATCGGTGGTACCGCCGCCGACATCGCGATCCAGGCCGAACAGTTCGCGGCGACCAAGAAGGAGATGAACCGGCTCAACGCCGAGTTCACCGGGCAGACGCTGGAGAAGATCGAGGCCGACTCGGATCGTGACAAGTGGTTCACCGCGGCAGAGGCCAAGGACTACGGCCTCGTCGATCACGTGATCGCCCGCCCGACCGTCAAGTCCTGATCGGCGGAGATCGGGTCCGACGGCCCCGATCACACCGCATCCGGCCACTTTTCACTCATTGGAGCAGCAGATGACCCAATCCCTTCACCCCGAATCAATGGCACCCGAGGTCGCCGCGGGCATCCCGGCGTCGGCGCTGGCCCTGCGCAACATCCAGGCTCGCTACATCCTGCCGCAGTTCATCGAGCACACCCCGAACGGTCAGCGGCAGTACGACCCGTACGCCAAGCTGTTCGAGGAGCGCATCGTCTTCGTCGGCACGCCGATCGACCAGACCGTCGCCAACGACGTGATGGCCCAGTTGCTGGTGCTGGAGTCGCAGGACCCCGATCGGGATATCACCATGTACATCAACTCGCCGGGCGGCAGCGTGCCGGACATGCTGGCGATCTACGACACCATGCAGTACGTGCACTGCGACATCGTGACCGTGTGCCTCGGTGAGGCCGCGTCGGCTGCCGCGATCCTGCTGGCCGGTGGAACCCCGGGTAAGCGTGCGGCGCTGCCGAACGCGACCATCCTGATCCATCAGCCGCGTACCGGTGGGGCCTATCAGGGGCAGGTCTCGGATCTGGAGATCCAGGCCGCCGAGATCGAGCGCATCCGCAACCGGCTCGACGAGATCCTCGGTGCGCACACCGGTCAGCCAGCGGACAAGATCCGCCGCGACACCGACCGCGACAACATCCTGACCGCCGAGGCGGCCAAGGAATACGGAATCATCGACGAGGTCTTCGAGTACCGCAAGAAGTCCCTGAAGAAGTCGGGGTCCTGACCCCACGTCGTCACCTGGGTGTCGGTGTCGCCGACCGACACGCCGATGCCCGGGTGACGACGAAATCGCCGGGCAGCGGTCATCCTTGAAAGCTGCGGCATCCACCCGGCGCAACGTGAATCATGTAGGTGGCCGAAGCCGTCGGACCTCGCCGAGACGAGTTCCGACATTTGGCCTTATCGGTCGAAGTTCAGGCGGTACGCGAGTACCGTCGGGTTACTGGGCGAACTGGCGGAACCGGCCCTGAGCTGGCGCTGCACAATCGCACATGGCGACTCGGTCGCCACCGGAGTGGGGTGTCGCCAGGCGGCAGTCCGGCAACGAGGAAGAGGTACAGCACGCGATGGCACGAATCGGAGACGGTGGGGATCTGCTGAAGTGCTCGTTCTGCGGCAAGAGCCAGAAGCAGGTGAAGAAGCTCATCGCCGGCCCTGGCGTGTACATCTGCGATGAATGCATCGATCTGTGCAACGAGATCATCGAGGAAGAGCTCGCCGAGAACGGTGATGTGAAGCTCGACGAACTGCCCAAGCCTGCTGAGATCCGTGACTTCCTGGAGAACTACGTCATCGGCCAGGACACCGCCAAGCGGACACTCGCGGTTGCTGTCTACAACCACTACAAGCGCATCCAGGCAGGCGAGAAGAAGGACTCCCGTACCGGTGAGACCGTCGAACTCGCGAAGTCGAACATCCTGATGCTCGGCCCGACCGGGTGCGGCAAGACCTACCTCGCGCAAACGCTGGCGAAGATGCTCAATGTGCCCTTCGCGATCGCCGATGCCACCGCGCTGACCGAGGCCGGATACGTCGGTGAGGACGTCGAGAACATTCTCCTCAAGCTCATCCAGGCCGCCGACTACGACGTGAAGCGCGCCGAGACCGGCATCATCTACATCGACGAGGTCGACAAGATCGCCCGCAAGAGTGAGAACCCCTCGATCACCCGCGACGTCTCCGGTGAGGGTGTGCAGCAGGCGCTGCTGAAGATCCTGGAGGGCACACAGGCATCGGTGCCTCCGCAGGGCGGTCGCAAGCATCCGCATCAGGAGTTCATCCAGATCGACACGACGAACGTCCTGTTCATCGTCGCCGGTGCCTTCGCGGGCCTGGAGAAGGTCGTCGCCGAGCGAATCGGCAAGCGCGGCATCGGATTCGGCAACGAGGTCGCCAGCAAGGACGACGTCGACACCACCGACCACTTCGCCGAGGTCATGCCCGAGGACCTCATCAAGTTCGGTCTGATCCCCGAGTTCATCGGCCGTCTGCCGGTCGTCGCCTCGGTGACCAACCTGGACAAGGAATCCTTGGTCTCGATCCTGTCCGAGCCGAAGAACGCGCTGGTCAAGCAGTACACCCGACTGTTCGACATGGACAACGTCGAGCTCGAATTCACCAAGGATGCGCTGGAGGCGATCGCCGATCAGGCCATCCACCGCGGCACCGGTGCCCGTGGTCTGCGCGCGATCATGGAAGAGGTCCTGCTCCCGGTCATGTACGACATCCCGAGCCGCGACGACGTCGAGAAGGTCGTCGTCACCGGCGAGACCGTCCGCGACAATGTGTTGCCGACGATCGTGCCGCGCAAGGACGCCCGCGACGAACGTCGCGACAAGACCGCCTGACCGGTCCGACACGAATGTGAAAACGCCTGCCCCCGAAAAAGTCTTCGGGGGCAGGCGTTTCTCGTGCGGGCGCCGGACGGTGGTCAGCTCGTGGCGGGCTCCAGCCGGATGACCACCGCCTTGGATACCGGGGTGTTGGAGTAGCGGGCCACTGACCGCAACGGCACCAGCGGGTTGGTCTCCGGGTAGTAGGCGGCGGCGTTGCCGCGCGGGGTGTCGTACGAGACCACCTCGAAACCGGTGACCCGACGCTCCTCCCGCCCGTCGGGGCCGTCGAACTCGGAGACGATGTCCACCCGATCGCCGGCGTGCAGGCCGAAGGCGCTGATGTCGTCGGGGTTGATCATCACCACATGTCGGTTGCCCTTGATCCCGCGGTAGCGGTCGTCGTGGCCGTAGACGGTGGTGTTGTACTGGTCGTGGCTGCGCAGGGTTTGCAGGATGAGCCTGCCGTCGGGGACGGGGAGCCACTCCAGCGGATGCAGTCCGAAGTTTGCCTTGCCCGTGCTGGTGTCGAACTCCCGGTCGTCGCGGGGCGGATGGGGGAGGACGAATCCGTCGCTGCGTCGCACCCGGGTGTTGAAGTCGGCGAATCCCGGGATCACCCGCTCGATATGGTCGCGGATCGTGTCGTAGTCGGTGCCGAGGTGCTCCCAGTCGACCGGATGTCCGGATCCGAAGATGGTGCGGGCCAGACCGCAGACGATCGCCACCTCACTGCGCAACTGTGGGGAGGCCGGCGGCAGAGAGCCGCGTGACAGGTGGACCACCGACATCGAGTCCTCCACCGAAACACGCTGCGGGACACCGTCGATGACATCTTTGTCGGTGCGGCCGAGAGTGGGCAGGATGAGGGCGGCATGGCCGGTGACCACATGTGACTCGTTGAGTTTGGTGCTCACATGGACGGTGAGGTTGCATCGGGACAACGCGGCCGCGGTCGCCTCGGTGTCGGGGGAGGCGGAGACGAAATTGCCGCCCATCGCCATGAACAACCGAACCTCGCCGCGCGCCATCGCGTCGATGGCGGCGACCGTGTCGTAGCCGTGCTCGCGGGGGCTGGTGATGCCGAACTCTTTGTCGAGGGCGGTGAGGAAGGATTCCGGCATCTTCTCGTAGATGCCCATCGTCCGGTCGCCCTGCACGTTGGAGTGCCCGCGCACCGGGCAGAGGCCGGCGCCGGGTTTGCCCAGCATGCCGCGTAGCAGCAGCACGTTGGTGCCCTCGGCGATGGTCGCCACCGAATGCCGGTGCTGCGTCCACCCCATGGCCCAACACAGGACGATGCGTTGTGACGTTGCCACCGCCTCGGCGAAGTCGGCGATCTGAGCGCGACTGAGGCCGGTGGCCGTCACCACCTCGTCCAGGTCGACGTCCTCGAGTAGTGCCAGGTAGTCGTCGGTGCCCGCACAGTGCGCCGTCAGGAACGCGTGGTCGAACACCGAACCCGGTTGTGCACGTTCGGCGTCGAGGAGCAGGCGAGCGACGCCGCGGAACAGGGCCATGTCGCCGCCGAGGCGGATCTGCAGGAAGTCGTCGGCGAGTTTGGTGCCCGACCCGACCACCCCACCGATCTTCTGCGGGTCCTTGAACCGCATGAGTCCGGCTTCGGGCAGCGGATTGACGGCGACGATGCGGGCGCCGTTGTGCTTGGCCTTCTCCAGCACCGACAGCATGCGAGGATGATTCGTGCCCGGGTTCTGGCCGGCGATGATGATCAGGTCGGCGGCCTCCAGGTCGCCGACGGTCACCGACCCCTTGCCGATCCCGATCGACTCGCCGAGTGCGGTGCCGGAGGATTCGTGACACATGTTCGAGCAGTCGGGCAGGTTGTTGGTGCCGATGCTGCGGGCCAGCAACTGGTAGACGAAGGCGGCCTCGTTGCTGGTGCGGCCGGAGGTGTAGAAGACCGATTGATGGGGCGTATCCATCGCACCGACCTCGGCGGCGATCAGCTCGAAAGCGTTCTCCCACTCGACCGGCCGGTAGTGGTCATCGCCGGGGGCGAGGTACATCGGATGCGTCAGACGGCCCTGTTGGGAGAGCCAGTAGCCGGAGCGCTCACGCAGGTCGTCGACCGAATGAGTGGCGAAGAACTCCGGTGTGACCGTCCGGCGGGTGGCTTCCTCGGCGACGGCTTTCGCGCCGTTCTCACAGAACTCGGCATGTTTGCGGTGACCGGGGGTCTCGGGCCAGGCACATCCCGGGCAGTCGAAGCCGTCCCGCTGATTCAGCTTGATGAGTGTCTGCGCCGTTCGCAGGGCTCCCATCTGTTCGACGCCGCGACGCAGGGCAACGGCGACTGCGGGAACGCCCGCGGCATAGCCCTTGACATGACCGACGTGAACGGAATCGGGGTCTTTCGTCGCACTCATGACCTCAATCTTGCACCCGAGAGCGATGCGTCGCACACACTGGTCCGTATGGGAGATAACACACAGTTCGGTGAGGGTCGCGATGCAGACGAGCAGGCCGGTCCCGGCCTCCAGGCGGCGGACGGGAGATTGGCGGGGATCGTGCTCGCCGGTGGCCGGTCACGTCGGATGGGGCAGGACAAGGCGGCGATGAACTGGCAGGGGGAGCCGATGTTGGCGCGGGTGGTCCGCACCATCGGGCAGCGCTGCGATCCGGTGCTCGTCGTCGCGCCGGAATCGTCGTCGGCGTACCAGGGGCTGTTCGGGACCGGCGGCCCGGAGGCGCGCTGGATCACCGATGAGACGCCGGGGACCGGTCCGCTGGGCGGACTGGCGGCCGGCCTGGCCGCGGCGGCGGAGAGCGGCGCGGAGTGGGCTTTCGTCTGTGCCACCGACATGCCGCTGATCGAGGTGGGCCTCGTCGATGAGCTGCTGCGCGGGGTCACCACGTCGGCCGAGGCGGTGATCGCGCAGGACAACCTGCGGGTGCACCCGATGGCGGGTGTCTATCGCACCTCGGCGGCCGGGGCCATCGCCGACCTCGTCGCCGCCGACGAACGGCGGATGCTGGCGGCCCTCGACGTGCTCAACACACATTGGGTGACGGTGTCCGAGGGTGCCTGGCTGACGAATGTGAACGCGCCGGAGGACCTGCATCGATTGCGCGTGTAGGCCGGGTGGGCCGCGTGCTCACCCACCCCTCAGGGACCTGTGCGTCGACAAATAGAATGGTCGGCGTGACCCAACCCGACCCGACATCCGCGCTGCCGAAGTCCTGGGACCCCGCCGAGCATGAGGGCAGGCTCTACCAGGGCTGGCTCGATGCCGGCTACTTCACCGCCGACGCGACCAGCGACAAGCCGCCCTTCTCGATCGTCATCCCGCCGCCGAACGTCAACGGCTCCCTGCACATGGGCCACGCCTATGAACATGTGCTGATGGATGCGCTGTCGCGGCGTCGCCGGATGCAGGGTTACGAGGTGCTGTGGCTGCCCGGCATGGACCACGCCGCGATCGCCATGCAGACGATGGTCGAGCGCAAACTCGCCACCGAGGGGCTGACCCGCGACGACCTCGGCCGGGAGAAGTTCATCGAGCGTGTCTGGGCGGAGAAGGCCGAGATCAGCGGCAACATCGGTGAGCAGATGCGCCGGCTCGGCGACAGCGTCGACTGGAGCCGTGAGCGCTTCACCATGGACGAGGGTCTCTCGCGCGCCGTGCACACGGTGTTCAAGCAGATGTTCGACGACGGGCTGATCTACCAGGCCGAGCGGCTGGTCAACTGGTCGCCGGTACTCAAGACCGCGGTCAGCGACATCGAGGTCAGCTACGCCGACGTCGAAGGTGAACTGGTCAGCTTCCGCTACGGGTCCCTCGACGATGCGCAGCCGCATATCGTCGTCGCCACCACGCGGCTGGAGACGATGCTCGGTGACACCGCCATCGCGGTGCACCCCGACGACGAGCGCTACGCGCATCTGGTCGGCACCGAACTCGCACATCCGTTCGTCGACCGCCTGATCCCGGTCGTCGCCGACGACTACGTCGACCCGGAATTCGGCAGCGGCGCGGTCAAGATAACCCCGGCCCACGATCCCAACGACTTCGCGCTCGGCCAGCGGCACGATCTGCCGATGCCGACGATCATGGACGAAGAGGCCCGGATCGCCGACACCGGAACCGAATTCGACGGTATGGACCGCTTCGAGGCGCGGGTCAAGATCCGGGAGGCGCTCGCGGCGCAGGGTCGCATCGTCAAGGAGGTGCGCCCGTACCTGCACAGCGTCGGACATTCCGAGCGGACCGGTGAACCGATCGAACCCCGGCTGTCGATGCAGTGGTGGGTCAACGTCGAGTCGCTGGCACAGGCGGCGGGCGACGCGGTGCGGGGCGGCGACACCGTCATCCACCCGAAATCGATGGAACCGCGCTGGTTCGCCTGGGTCGACGACATGCACGACTGGTGTATCTCGCGGCAGCTGTGGTGGGGCCACCGCATCCCGATCTGGTACGGGCCGGACGGCGAGGTCGTCTGCGTCGGACCCGACGAGCAGCCGCCTGCGGGTTACGTCCAGGAGACCGACGTCCTCGACACCTGGTTCTCCTCGGGTCTGTGGCCCTTCTCCACCATGGGCTGGCCGGAGAAGACCGCCGATCTGGCGAAGTTCTATCCCACCTCGGTACTCGTCACCGGATACGACATCCTCTTCTTCTGGGTTGCCCGGATGATGATGTTCGGCACCTACGTCGGCAAGGGCCTCGGGCCGGAGAACAAGGTGCCGTTCGGGAATCTGTTCCTGCACGGCCTGGTTCGCGACGAACACGGCCGCAAGATGTCGAAGTCCAAGGGCAACGGCATCGACCCGCTGGACTGGGTGGAGCGCTTCGGCGCCGACGCTCTGCGGTTCACGCTGGCCCGTGGCGCGAATCCGGGCAGTGACATCTCCGTCGGTGAGGATCACGCACAGTCCTCGCGCAACTTCGCGACCAAGCTGTACAACGCGACGAAGTTCGCCATGATGAACGGCGCCCGCGTCGGTGAACTGCCCCCGGCGGAGGATCTGACGGTCGTGGACCGGTGGATCCTGGGCCGGTTGGAGCAGGTCCTCGCCGACGTCGACGCCGGATTCGAGTCCTACGAGTTCTCCAAGGCATGCGAGGCGCTGTACCACTTCGCCTGGGACGAGGTCTGCGACTGGTATCTCGAACTGGCCAAGGTTCAGTTCGCCGAGAACGACGAGAAGCGTTCGCAGACAACGGCACTCGTGCTCGGTGCGGTGCTCGACCCGCTATTGCGCGCGCTGTCGCCGGTGATGCCCTTTGTCACCGAGGTCCTCTGGCAGGCGCTGACCGGCGGCGAATCCGTCGTCGTGGCAGAGTGGCCGACCGCGAGCGGACACGGTGTCGATGCCGCGTCCGCGACCACCGTCGACGATCTGCAGCGGTTGATCACCGAGGTGCGCCGCTTCCGCAGCGATCAGGGCCTGCGCCCGGGTCAGCGGGTGGCCGCACGCTTCGCCAGCCTCGACGAGGCCGCGCTGACACCGTCGTTGCCCTACATTCATTCGCTGGCGCGGCTCGACGCCGACGACGCCGACTTCGCCGCCACCGCGAGTATCGAGGTGCGGCTGAGCCAGGCGACGGTCGTCGTCGAGATCGACACCTCCGGGACGGTCGACGTGGCGGCCGAACGTAAGCGGCTGGCCAAGGATCTCGCCGTCGCCGAGAAGGAATTGGCCACCACCACAGCCAAACTCGGCAACGAGCAGTTCCTGTCCAAGGCTCCGGACGCAGTTGTCGCCAAGATCCGGAACCGTCAGCGGATCGCGACCGAAGAGGTAGAGCGCATCGGCGCGAAGCTCGCGGGTATGGGTGGCGCGTGAGCGAAGACGACGGTTGGGCACACGAGGATCCCGCGGTCACCGGCGATCCGCTGGGACTCGATGCGCTACTCGGTGACGGCGGTGACGGCGGTGATGGCCCGACCGCGGGTGACCCGGAGGAGCACGACCGCGAGGGCTACGGCCAGGAATTCGACAGTGACGGTCTGGACCCCGACGGCGACGATCAGCAACCGTCCGGCCCCGCCGGACCCGCCGACTCGGCCGAGGACCTGGCCGAACTCGCCGAGGTCGAGGCCGAACTCGACACCCGCTGGCCGGAGACGAAGATCGAGCCGTCGCTGACTCGCATCAGCACGCTGATGGATCTCCTCGGCTCGCCGCAGCACGGCTATCCGGCGGTACACATCGCAGGCACCAACGGCAAGACCTCGGTGGCCCGGATGGTGGACGCGCTGTTCGTCGCGCTGCACCGGCGGACCGGCCGCGTCACCAGCCCGCACCTCCAGCGGGTGACCGAGCGGATCTCGTTGGACGGCAAGCCGATCAGCGCCCGGCGCTACGTCGACACCTACCGTGAGCTGGAGCCGTACATCACCATGGTCGACGACTCGTCGACCGCGGTCGACGGTCCGCGGATGAGTAAGTTCGAGGTGCTCACCGCGATGGCGTATGCGGCGTTCGCCGAATCCCCGGTCGATGTCGCGGTCATCGAGACCGGCATGGGCGGCCGATGGGATGCGACCAACGTCATCGACGGTGCGGTCTCGGTCATCACGCCGATCGCAATGGATCACGCCGACTATCTCGGCGACACGCTCGCCGCGATCGCCGGTGAGAAGGCCGGAATCATCAAGGCGGGCAACCCCGAAGCGCTGGTACCGGTCGATCCGGTGACGATCATCGCCGAGCAGGAGCCGGAAGTGATGGAGGTGCTGCTGCGCGAGACCGTCGCGGCAGGCACCATCGTGGCGCGCGCGGGCAGCGAGTTCGCGGTGCTCGAATCGATCACCGCGGTGGGCGGACAGATGCTACGGCTGCAAGGTCTCGGCGGTGTCTACGACGAGGTGTACCTGCCGCTGCACGGTGCACATCAGGCAGACAACGCCGCGCTCGCGCTGGCCGCGGTTGAGGCGTTCTTCGGTGCCGGGGCCGATCGGCAACTCGACATCGACGCGGTGCGTTCGGGTTTCGCGTCGGTCTCCAGTCCCGGGCGGCTGGAGCGGCTACGCAGCGCGCCGACGGTGTTCGTCGACGCGGCACACAATCCGCACGGAGCCAACGCACTGGCGCAGGCGCTGGCCGAGGAGTTCGACTTCCGTCGGCTCGTCGGCGTCGTCGGTGTGCTCGGCGACAAGGATGCGCGCGGGCTGCTGGAAGCCTTGGAACCGATCTTCGACGTGGTGGTGGTGACCAACAACGGGTCACCGCGTGCCCTCGACGCCGAGACCCTCGCCGACTATGCGGCCGAGATCTTCGGCGAGGAGCGGGTGGTGGTCAAACCGTTCCTACCCGACGCGGTGGAGGCGGCGGTCGAGCTGGCCGAGGAGAACGACGGCGACCGGGTGTCGGGGGCCGGGGTGGTGATCACCGGGTCGGTGGTCACGGCCGGTGCGGCCCGCACCCTCTTCGGAAAGGATCCGCGGTGATGACTGCACGACCCGAAGGTGATCGGCCCGGTCACGACGGACCGGCACAACCGCGGTTCACCCCGCCCGCCAACGACCCGTGGAAGGGGCTGCGCGGCGTCATGGCCGGCACGCTGATCCTCGAGGTCATCGTGATGGTGCTGACCTTCCCGATCGTGGCCAAGGCCACCGATAGTGGACTGACCGTGGTCTCCGGGACCTATCTGGGGGTGGTGACGCTCGCACTGATCCTCGCGGCCGGCGTCCAGGGACGGAAACAGGCGATCAACATCGACCTGGGGCTGCAGGTGCTGGTGATCGCCGGTGGTGTGTTCCACTGGTCGATCGCGGTCGTCGGGCTGCTGTTCCTCTGCGTGTGGCTGTATATCCGCTACATCAAGATCGACGTCGAGAAGCGGATCGAGCAGGGGCTCCTTCCCGGGCAGGAACCGCTGCCCTGAGCGCGCCGCGGGGTAGCCGTTCCGAGGAATCGCAGGTCGGATCCACTATCCGATGATCGTGATTCGGTTGTCGCAACCTCTGTTGCCGGAACGTTATGAGTGATCGACCCCACGGGAGGGGATCTGCTGTGACAATGGCGAAAGCCGGGGGCAGGTCTGCGCACGTCGGGGTGTCGGGTGCCGTCGGCCGGTCGTGATTCCACGGCCGCGAATCATCATCTCGACAATCGTTAGGGAACCTGTGCTCAAGTCGGTCGCCGTCCACCCGTCCACCAACATGCGCAGGAGCCGCGTCCTCTCTCTGGTCGCCGCCCTGATGATGGCTCTCGCCGCCGTCGGCATCTCGGTCGCGGGCACCGCTGAAGCCGCACCGGAGTCGCAGATCGATCAGTTGCCGAGTGCGGGCAGCCCGATGCCGGTGGCCGCCGGTCAGTACAGCTTCATCGCCACCCATGCGGTGACCAAGCGCGCGGCCGCGATGAATGTCGCCGACGGCATCGCGACGCTTCCGGTGCCCGTCCAGTACCGTCCCGCGAACCTCGCGCTGGCCCAACAGTTCCGCAATGCCGTCACCGCGGCGCTGGCGACCCCCGGTGGATGCGTCCAGGTGGTCGTCGACCCGCAGGCGCGTGACGGTGGCCTGTTCAACTACGGCTTCTTCGCGGTGGCCGGGGAGTACTGCTCCTGACCTGCCGGTCCTGGGCCGCCATCGGGCCGGTCACCCGCACCCGTCGGGGGCCGGTCCGCACCCGGTAGCCGATCGCTATTGTGTGTGCGTGACCGAACGTACTCTCGTCCTCATCAAGCCCGACGGCGTTGCTCGCAACCTCATCGGCGACATCATCAACCGTATCGAGCGCAAGGGTCTCTCGATCGTCGCGCTGGAACTGAGAACGGCCGCCGACGACGTGGCTGCGGGCCACTACGCCGAGCATGAAGGCAAGCCCTTCTACCCGTCGTTGCTGGAATTCATCACCTCCGGACCGCTCGTCGCGGCCGTGCTCGAAGGCCCGCGTGCGGTCGCCGCGTTCCGGCAGATCGCCGGCGGCACCGACCCGGTCGAGAAGGCTGTGCCGGGCACCATCCGTGGCGACTTCGCGCTGAGCACCCAGAACAATCTCGTCCACGGCTCGGACTCGCCGGAGTCCGCCGAGCGAGAGATCGCGCTCTGGTTCCCCGAGCTCAAAGCCTGACGCTCTCCACAATCCGAATCGGAATCAGTCCCCTCGAACCCCGACGCGAGGGCCATATCGGCCATGCTTTGCGGGTATCGAACCCTGATGTGGGATACTTGCACAGTTGCCGGGAACACACTTTGTTCCTGACAGCCGGATGACGCGCCCGGTGTCGGCGTGAGTCGTCGCAGCACATATGCGACGAACACCCCGAATCCGTGGTCGTCCCCACCGGAGTTCGGCCGATGGTCAATCACCGTCTGTCGCACTCGTCCGCCGACTCTCGTCCGTTTCGGGCGATCATCGGCGAATCGGTGTCGTGGACGGTGTAGCGCGGTCATCACCGCAAGCGCGTCGCAGGTCGGTTCAGTTCATGAACCCGCCGTCGACGCAGAGACCACACAACACCGGTCCGAGTGGCCGGGACACAGAGCAGACCCTCGCGTGGCCGCGTCAGCCCGACGCGCCCGGGGGTTCGAGGAGACTGAGTGACCGACAACGGGTCGCCGGCTGACGCGAACGCAGCGTCCGAACCGGCGGAACAATTTTCCAGCAGACTTCGTGTGCACGCCCTGGCCAGGGCGCTGGGGCAGACCAGCCGTCAGGTGCTGGCACACCTCGCCGACCTCGGCATCGCGGCACGGAGCGCGCAATCCAGCGTCGACCCCGAGGTGGCGCGCGCCGTCGCCGACCGCGTGCGCGAGCATGTCGAGGTCGACGAGACGCAGGTGACCGAGCCGACCGCCGCACCCGCACCGCAGGCCGAGACGCCCGCCGGCGAGGTCGTCGAAGCCGCACCGACCGACTCCGCGCCCGCCGAGGCGACTCCCGCCGAGGAATCCGCTACCGAAGCGGCCCCCGAGGCTGAGGCTGCGCCGGATGCCGAAGCGGCCCCGGCGACCGAGGAAGCGCCGACGCTGTTCTCGGCGGCATCCGAACAGTCGCACCAACCGATCTTCACCGAGCCGTCCGCGGCGGCGGCCGGTCCGTTGTTCCTGCAGCCGCAGGCTGACGACGAGACGGCCCAACCGACGCGTAAGCGCCGCAGCGAGACCCGCCGGGACGCCGAGATCACCGGCGACGCCACCGCCACCGACAGCACCGCCACCGATGCCGAAACCGGCGCCGATGACAGCAGCGCGGACGACGCGGGATCCGACGCCACCGACGCCGAGTCCGGCGACGAGGGTTCGGGTCGCCAGCGCCGACGTCGTCGTGGCCGCCGTGGCCGTGGCCGCGGCCGCGGTGACCAGTCGGAGGACGGCGACAACGCTGAGTCCGACGGCGCAGAGTCGGGCAGGGCAGAGTCGGGCAGCTCTGACGCCGACGGAGTCGAAGCCGACGCAGCAGAAGCCGACGCCAACGACGCCGGAAGCACGGATGCCGCGACGGCCGATACCGACGGTGATTCCACGGACGCTGAGTCCACGGACGGCGATTCCAAGGACAGCGAGTCCAAAGACGGCAAGCCCGCCGGTAAGCGTCGTCGCAGCCGGTCGCGTGGCGCGGCCAAGGCCGGGGCGGCCGACGCCGAAGGCGCATCTGCCGACGGTGGTGAGTCCGCGAAGGATGCCGACAGCTCGGACGACTCGTCGGATGCCGACAGCGAAAGTGGCGAGGACGCGGACGGCGACGAGTCGTCGACATCGCGCCGTCGCCGCCGCCGGCGTCGTCGCAAGGGCGGCGGCGACGGAGACGAAGGCTCACCCGACGATCCGCCGAACACAGTCGTCCACGAACGCGAGCCGCGCAGCAAGCGTGCCCGCGATGAGGTGCAGGGCATCTCGGGATCGACGCGCCTGGAAGCCAAGCGTCAGCGACGCCGCGACGGTCGGGACGCGGGACGTCGACGTCCGCCGATCCTGACCGAGTCGGAGTTCCTCGCGCGTCGCGAGGCCGTGGACCGCGTGATGGTGGTCCGCGAACGCAGCGCCAACAGCAAGATCTCGGTGGCGAACGCCACCAATGGTCACGACCACGCGCCGATCGAGGACTACACGCAGGTGGCGGTCCTGGAGGACGGTGTTCTGGTCGAACACTTCGTCACCACCGCGACGTCGTCGTCGATGGTCGGCAACATCTACCTGGGCCGCGTGCAGAATGTGCTGCCCGGCATGGAAGCCGCTTTCGTCGACATCGGTCGCGGCCGTAACGGCGTGCTGTACGCGGGCGAGGTGAACTGGGACGCCGCCGGCCTCGACGGTGGTTCGCGCAAGATCGAACAGGCCCTCAAGCCCGGCGACAACGTGCTGGTGCAGGTCAGCAAGGACCCGGTCGGACACAAGGGTGCCCGACTCACCACCCAGATCTCGCTGGCCGGCCGCTACCTGGTCTACGTGCCAGGTGGCTCGTCGACCGGTATCAGCCGCAAGCTGCCCGACGTCGAACGCAAACGTCTCAAGCAGATCCTGTCCAAGCTGGTGCCCGAGGATGCCGGTGTCATCATCCGCACCGCGTCGGAGGGGGTCAGCGCCGACGAACTCGCCGCCGACATCGAACGCCTCGAGACCAAGTGGAAGAAGATCGACGAGTCGGTCGCCGACGCCAAGAAGGGATCCGGCGCGGTCGGCCCCAAGGCTCTCTACGAGGAGCCGGACCTGCTGGTGCGGGTCGTGCGCGACCTGTTCAACGAGGACTTCAAGAAGCTCGTCGTCGAAGGTGACAAGGCCTGGGATCTGGTCGAGCGCTACGTCAGTTCGGTTGCCCCGGATCTGATGGAGCGTGTGGAGAAGTTCTCGCGCGCACACGCCGACGCCCCCGACTCGTTCACCGTGCATCGCATCGATGAGCAGTTGGCCAAGGCGCTCGACCGCAAGGTGTGGCTGCCCTCGGGTGGCACGCTGATCATCGAGCACACCGAGGCGATGACCGTCGTCGACGTCAACACCGGCAAGTTCACCGGATCGGGCGGCAACCTCGAGGAGACGGTCACCCGCAACAACCTGGAGGCGGCCGAGGAGATCGTGCGGCAGATGCGCCTGCGCGACATCGGCGGAATGATCATCGTCGACTTCATCGACATGGTCCTCGAATCGAACCGCGACCTGGTGCTCCGCCGTCTCACCGAGTCGCTGGCCCGGGACCGTACCCGTCATCAGGTCTCCGAGGTGACCTCGCTCGGCCTGGTCCAGATGACCCGCAAGCGGCTCGGTACCGGGCTGCTGGAGGCATTCTCGACGCCGTGCACCAACTGTGGTGGTCGGGGCATCATCGTGCATGCCAATCCGGTCGAGGTGAAGACCGAGGAGAGCAAGTCCTCGGAGGGTTCGTCGAAGCGGTCGCGCCGGGGTAAGCGTAAGGCGGAGGCGGCGCCCGCGCCGGAGCCGAAGGCCGCGCATCACAATCCGTCGGAGCATCCGATGTTCCGGGCGATGGCGGCGCACAGCCACGACGGGGAACACGGCCACGACGGGGAACACGGCCACGGTGAGGACCACGGCCACGGTGAGGACCACGGCCACGCGGCGGACCACGAGCACGCCGACGCGCACGCGGGGTCCACAGGTGAGCAGCAGGTCGCCGAGGTCGAGGCCGTCGATTCAGGGGCCGAGGTCGCTGCGGATGCCACCCCGGCGGTCGACGCCGCCCCGGTTGTCGAGAGTCCGGTTGTGGATGCCGCAGATGTCGGCTCAGGGTCACCGGCCCCGGCGGCCAAGCGTCGGCGACGTGCCGTGCGCCGGGCGGCGGCGCCGACCGCGCCCGCGCCGGAACCGATCACTGTCGCCGTCGATACGCCGGCCAAACCGCTGACGACGTCGGGCCCGGCCGCCGGTAACCAGACGACCGAGGCGCCGGTCGCGGTGAAGCGCCGACCCCGACGACGGACCGCCGGACGACCAGCCGGTCCGCCGCCTGCCGAGCAGTAGTGTGAGCGGGGCCGACACGCGGCGGGTCGAGTTTGACCCGACTACCGGCGGTCCCGTAATCTTGCAAGGTCGCCTTCCGCGGTGTATTCGCGCTGTGCGGGTGTGTCCCAGACACAATTCCGGCGCAGCGGCGAGACTCGCGGCAGGCATTCTGGTGTGAACCACCTGAATCCCCGGTCATGCGGCTGGGTGTTCTGCGGCCCGCGCCAGCACGGACACAGCACGTTCACCACACCAAGCCCGGTGCACCAGCGGCACCGCGGCCCGACAGATGAGTAAGAGGAAGAACTTCGATGGCAACGTACGCGATCGTCAAGACCGGCGGTAAGCAGTACAAGGTCGCTGAGGGCGACATTGTGAAGGTCGAGAAGATCGACGGCGAGCCGGGCAGCACTGTCAGCCTGCCGGTCGCGTTGGTCGTCGACGGATCGACCCTGACCACTGACGCCGACAAGCTCGCCAAGATCTCGGTCACCGGTGAGGTCGTCGAGCACACCAAGGGCCCGAAGATCCGGATCCACAAGTTCAAGAACAAGACCGGCTACCACAAGCGCCAGGGCCACCGTCAGAAGCTGACGGTCATCAAGGTCACCGGTATCAAGTAGTTCGTCGACTCGACTCGTCTCGTAGACCTCAGGAGGACTGACAGATGGCACATAAGAAGGGCGCGTCCAGCTCGCGCAACGGTCGTGATTCCAATGCCCAGCGGCTTGGTGTGAAGCGTTTCGGCGGCCAGCAGGTGCTTGCCGGCGAGATCCTGGTCCGCCAGCGCGGCACCAAGTTCCACCCGGGAGTGAATGTCGGCCGCGGTGGCGACGACACCCTGTTCGCTCTCGAAGCGGGTGCGGTGCAGTTCGGCACCAAGCGTGGCCGCAAGACGGTCAACATCGTCCCGGAAACCGCTTCGGTCTGACCCGAGCGCACGGCGACAACAACGTTCGACACCTTAAGGGCGGGCAGGGTCACGAGTACCCGGCTCGCCCTTAAGTGTTTTCGCGGGCAACCGCGCGATTCCGCGCACCCGCGGTCTGTAGGGAAAGGACTCCTCCGATGTCACGGTTCGTCGATCGGGTGACCATCCATGTCGCGGCGGGCAACGGCGGGCACGGCTGCTCGTCGGTGCATCGGGAGAAGTTCAAGCCACTCGGTGGCCCCGACGGCGGCAACGGCGGCAACGGCGGCTCGGTGCAACTCGTCGTCGACCCGCAGGTGCACACGCTGCTCGACTTCCACTTCCGGCCGCATGCCAAGGCAGGCAACGGCAAGCCCGGTATGGGTGACAATCGCGACGGCGCGATGGGTGAGGATCTGATCCTCAAGGTTCCCGACGGCACGGTGGTGCTCGACGCCGACGGGTCGATCGTCGCGGATCTGGTAGGGGCCGGCACTGTCTTCGAAGCGGCACAGGGCGGTCGTGGCGGCCTCGGCAACGCGGCGTTGGCGTCGCGGGCCCGCAAGGCACCCGGATTCGCGCTGCTCGGTGAGGAAGGTCAGCAACGTGACCTGGTCCTCGAGCTGAAGTCGGTCGCCGATGTCGGCCTCGTCGGCTTCCCGTCGGCAGGTAAATCGTCGCTGGTGTCGGTCCTCTCGGCGGCGAAGCCGAAGATCGCCGACTATCCGTTCACGACGCTGGTGCCGAACCTCGGTGTCGTGCAGACCGCCGGTGACGTCTTCACCATCGCCGATGTTCCCGGGCTCATCCCTGGGGCCTCGACCGGTCGCGGACTCGGACTGGAGTTCCTGCGCCATCTGGAACGCTGCGCGGTGCTGGCGCATGTGGTCGATTGCGCGACACTCGAACCCGGTCGCGACCCGGTCTCTGACATCGACGCGCTGGAGGCCGAGCTGGCCGCCTACCGGCCGGCCCTGGACGCCGACCACGGTCTGGGCGATCTCGCCGACCGTCCGCGGGTGGTCATCCTCAACAAGGTCGACGTCCCCGACGCCGCGGAGTTGGCGGATCTGGTGGAACCTGAACTGGCTGAACGTGGTTGGCCGGTGTTCCGGATCTCGGCGGTGTCCCACGTCGGGTTGCGCGAACTGACCTTCGCGCTGGCGGACATGGTGCGGGACTACCGTGCGGCGCAGCCGAAACAGGTTGCGCGCCGGGCGATCATCCGGCCGAAAGCGGTCGACGAGACCGGCTTCACAGTGGTCGCCGATCCTGATATCGCGGGCGGTTTCATCGTGCGTGGTGCCCGTCCGGAGCGGTGGATCGTGCAGACGCAGTTCGACAACGACGAGGCCGTCGGCTACCTCGCTGATCGGCTCAACCGGTTGGGCGTCGAAGACGAACTCGTCCGCCTGGGCGCGGAGCCCGGTGCGTCGGTCACCATCGGTGCCGTCACCTTCGACTGGGAGCCGTCGACGCCGATGGGTGACGACGTGCCGATCACCGGACGTGGCACCGACATTCGGCTCGACCGGTCTGAACGTGTGGGTGCTGCTGAACGTAAGCAGGCGCGTCGGGTGCGTCGCGGCCTGCATGAGGACGACGAGAACGGTGATCGGTGATCGTGTGCGGTGACCAACTGGGCTCGGCGTCGCGGCAGGCGTGCGCATGAGTGAGGTGCGCGAGTACATCGCCCACGCGCGCAGTGTGGTCATCAAGATCGGGTCATCGGCGCTGACCGATCTCGCCGACGGCCTGGACAAGGCCCGGCTCGACCGTCTCGCCGACGCCATCGAGGCTCGAATGCGCGCCGGGTCGGATGTGATCGTGGTGTCCTCGGGTGCGATCGGTGCGGGGATCGCCCCGCTCGGGCTGAAGAAGCGGCCGACCGATCTGGCGACCAAACAGGCCGCGGCCAGCGTCGGCCAGCTCGCGCTGGCACATGCGTGGGGGACCTCTTTCGCGCGCTACGACCGCACGGTCGGGCAGGTGCTGCTCACCGCGGACGACATCTCCAATCGTGCCCATCACGCCAACGCGCAGCGCACTCTCGACCGGTTGCGGTCGCTGGGTGCCGTCGCGGTGGTCAACGAGAACGACACGGTGGCCACCAACGAGATCCGGTTCGGCGACAACGATCGGCTGGCCGCGCTCGTCGCGCATCTCGCCGGTGCCGACGCGCTGGTCCTGCTCTCGGATGTGGACGGACTCTACGACGGTGATCCGCGCAAGGTGTCCGAGACGGGGGAGCGGGCCCGGTTCATCCCCGAGGTGTCCGGACCCGAAGACCTCGACGGCGTGATAGCCGGGTCCGGTGGTGCGCTGGGTACCGGGGGCATGGCATCCAAACTCGCTGCCGCGCGGCTCTCCGCCGACGCCGGGGTGCCGGTTCTGCTCGCCTCCGCCGAACAGGCCGGGCAGGCGCTGGCCGACGCCTCGGTCGGAACGGTGTTCGCCGCCCGCCCGGAGCGGTTGTCCGCACGGAAATTCTGGGTCCGGCACGCCGCGGACGCGCGCGGACAGATCGTGCTCGACGACGGTGCGGTGGCGGCGGTGTCGCGGCGCCGCCGGTCCTTGCTGGCGGCGGGCGTAGTGGGTGTCGAGGGGCGCTTCTCCGACGGCGACGTCGTCGAACTCGTGGACACCACCGGCCGGATTCATGCGCGCGGCGTGGTCGCCTTCGACTCTGACGACATCTCCTCGATGATGGGTGCCCATTCCGAGGAACTGCCCGCGGACCTCGCCCGCCCGGTGATCCACGCCGACGATCTGGTGCCGCTCTGAACAGCTGCTAGCTAGTGGCTTGGTCCGCAAGGGAGTGCACTATTGCGAGGCCGAGATTTTCCACTATTTCGGCTTCGTCTGCACTTAGCGGCGCGCGCGAGTTACTTGCTGCAGTGTCGCCTTCGACACTGAGCGTCTCGACCGAAAGTCGGTGGACGACTATATGTCGGCAATGCGCTATTTTGTCGAAACCGGTACACGTGTCTTTGGCTACGTCATGAGATCCGACATAATTCTTGACACATTCGGAGAGTCGTGGAGCACCAAGGGATCGCAAAGCCTTACTTATGCTGGCTGAATTCTGAAAGTTCGTCCGATCGTTCTCTTTAAAGATTGCAGTTTGCGCCAAAGTTGAAAGTAGTCCGATATTCACTGCATCGCCACGGGCTTGCGCATCCATCATTGCCCGGGCGGCAGCTACGGGAATGGTAGCCTTGATCACCGCCAGCGGTTCATATTCTCCTTTGAGGTATGCGCATAGAGTATCGCAGTAGATAGATTTGACGAGTTCATCGATCGACGCTACGGCAGCAACGACCGAAAATGATGCCAGGTCTCGGCTGATATCGGCGCCCGAAGAATCTTCGTCGCCGCACTCGGTGTCCGAACTGCGCATTGATCTTGCGGTCGTAGCGAGAGATTTCGCACGCTGTATATTGCATCTGAATACGCGTTCGCGCTGACGCAAACGAAACAAGTAGTCAGCCATTCTATTCCGCCGTCAGGGAGATGATACGTTGTGCGAAGTCAGTGAAGATTCTGTCAAAATCTCTGACTTTATCCAGTTGTCCTACGGCCGCGGCCCCACCGGTGAACAGGTCGTCGTGCTGGAGCTCGAACACTGGCTTGTGCTTCTCCTGCGACGTGGCGATCAGCGAATTGAAATCGGGGATCTGGGCGAGTTTGTAGGATTCGGTGTGATTCCAGTAGAGGTCTGGATCCATGGAGAGACCGACCTTCTCGAGTGCGGGGATGAATACGTTGTGTACGGCCTCGTCGAGATGATTGAAATAGACTTCGAATGACTTGGAGGGCATCCCGTTTCGAAGACGATATTTCTGTACTACCGTCCCGAGGAATTTTGGATCCTTTGGTTTGAAGGTATAGAGGATATCTTCATCGTCAAACATTCCCAGTTGCCTAACGCGTTTCGTCCAGTCAATCCATCGCGGGATGGCTTGGGATAAACTGTCTACGGCCATAACAGAGAACACATCGGGCATCATTGGGACGATGAAGTAGTCGGCATTGAGGAAATTGATCTGATTGATAGCGCCAAGGCTTGGGCTCATGTCTACGAGTACGTAGTCTGCCGAGTATCTTTCTGCGGCTAGCCTATAGAGTTCGGAGAAGCTTCCTGGAACGTTCTGCATGGCAGGCATCATTGAGCCCATATTCATAGCCGTGGCCAACTGGGTCTCCACCTCTGCCATTTTGACACTGCCGGGCAGCAGGCGAAGATTGTCATTTCCGGCGATCGGATTGCAATCCGGCGACTCGATCTTCTTGCCCATGCTCTTCATGACAGGTAGCAACGAATTATGGAGATTTACCTTTTCGAACTGTTGATACGAATCGGGTAGGACCCCGCCATCGGCGATTTCGAGTGATAGGCCGGTCAGATTGCATTGCGGATCGGCATCGACGAGTACGACGCGCTTTCCTAGCTGAGAAAGCTTCCATCCCACATGGAAGCATGTTGTGGTCTTACTGACGCCACCCTTGTTATTGAAGAAGGCGATAGTTCGAGCGTTGCTTGCCATCCGTTTCACTCCCCTGGTCTTCTGGCTACGGGGTGATGTTAGCTGGAATCTTGCGTCGAGAAAATGTGTGGCGAAGACGTAGAAGAGATTAGTAATGAGATATTGCTATTGAAGGATTGCTAATCGGGCTCTCCCTGATTCGGGGTGCGTTCAGGTGTTCTGTGAGGCGTGCCGGAGTGGGTGGCGGTATGGCTGCCTGCTTTCTGGTGGT